>DAIDGU010000016.1 GCA_027459785.1 Ktedonobacteria bacterium
GTAGGCATGACATGTTCTCCTGGTGTGCTGGCTGGATTGGTATCACCATCATGCCAGGAGATGTCTCGGCTGTCACGTCGTTCCTCCCCGTACTATACTGCCCCCTTCTTATATCTTGTGTCCTAAGTTTATGCCTATGGGTGATCCTTTTGGCGATGTCATGAACACCATGCCGAAGTACGTTGTTTCTACCACCCTGACAACGACCTCTGCCTGGCGCAACTCAACCTTGATCGGCAGCAATGTAATCGAGGAAGTACGCGCCCTGAAAGCACAGCCCGGCAAGAACATCGCCATCGATGGCAGCAGTGTGCTGGTCCATACCCTGGCCGAAAACGATTTGATTGACGAATATAGCCTGCTTGTTTATCCGATTGTGCTCGGCAGTGGTAAGAAGCTTTTTCCTGACGGGCTGCACGTGAATCTGCGCCTGATTGAAGCCAGGCCATTCCCTTCCGGCGTTGTGCTCATGCGCTATGGGCGCACATAATGGACCACCTACCCTAAACTTTGATCCTCGTGTACTCCGTGTCGCCTTTGCCGCACTTGCTAGATTACAGCATTCTCGCTTGGATGCATAAGATGAGTGGCATTTTTACCGTGCGGCCATCGGGTCCGGCGGATTCGGGATGCCCTGGCGGATCTTGTCTTGCAATTGGTTGAAGCCGAAAAGCAACATCTCCGGCGTGGGCGGGCAGCCTGGCACGAAGACATCCACGGGGATGATCTTATCGACGCCCTGCACGATGGCATAATTGTTGAAGACCCCGCCGCACGAGGCGCACGCGCCCATCGCGATGACCCACTTGGGTTCGGGCATCTGATCATAGATCTGGCGGATGACCGGAGCCATCTTCACCGAGACACGCCCAGCGACGATCATCAGGTCTGCCTGGCGGGGGCTGGCGCGATAAACTTCCGCGCCGAAACGGGCGAGGTCGAAGCGCGAGGCCGAGGTCGCCATCATCTCGATGGCGCAGCAGGCCAGGCCGAAGAGCGCCGGCCAGAGCGACGCGCTGCGCCCCCAGTCCACCAGTTTGTTCACCTGCGTCAAAATCAGGTTGGCTGAATGATTATGTACGCCGCGCGCCAGGCGCGGTGATTGTGTATTGCTGAAGACCTGCACCGGCTCCCACGGATTCTCCGCGACCACCGGCTCGTCTTGGTTTATTCCCACGTGAAAGCTCCCTTGCGCCAGACATACAGGAACGCCACCAGCAAGATGGCGACGAACGTCACCAATTCCAGCAGGCCAGTGACCCCCAGCCGCTTCATCAGCACCGCCAGCGGCAACAGCGAAGCCGCTTCGATGTCGAAGATGATGAAGAGCATGCCTACCACCAGATATTTGATGGGGAAGCGCCGGCTGGGCGGCGTGATCTCCGCGATGCCGCATTCATAGGGAGCGAGCTTCTGGGGGGTGGGCTTCTTAGGGCCGAGGATGAAGGTGACGCCCGTCACCAACAGCGTGAACCCCAACGCCAGCGCCATCATGATCAGGATCGGAATGAATGGTGCCACAAACGTAACTCCTAGGCGGAGATGCTACGACAAAGTTTACCTATGTATAGTACCACAGCCCAGGTAGAACGTCCAACGGGCAAGACCCCCACGACAGCGGCACCTGCCCGCTGTCCCGCGCCGGCACACGGTTATTTTTGCGCAGCACCGGCAGGCGGGTAAAGCAGCAATTGCGTGCAACGGAAGAGGGCGAGGGTTTTGCCGCTGGCAGCATCGCGGACGGTGGCATCCCACAGTTGCGTTGTGCGCCCGCCGTGCGCTAACGTGGCGGTGCAAGTGATCGCGCCCTCGCGCGTCGTCCCGAGGAAGTTGCTTTTCAATTCGATGGTGGTAAATGAGATGGCCCCCGGCGGTAGGTGTGTGCGTGTGCCATAGCCGCACGCTGTATCGGCCAGGGCGATCACCGTCGCCGCGTGCAGGTAGCCGTTCGGCGCGAGCAGTTCCGGGCGCAACGCCAGCCGCGCTTCCACCAAACCCTGATCCACGCCGGTGATCTCCATGCCAATCAAGCCCGGCAGCGTCCCCGCGCTCCAGGCATTCATCTCATCCAGACTACGCATGAACCTTGTCCCCCATCACTGTGTTCTGCATCTCACGCGCCGACACGCACATGATCGTACAATCGTAGTGTACCATTGCCTGACGAGCGACGCAGCATAACCAGGGAACACGCCCTGGCAGCACATCTCACAGGTGTATGGGCGAACCAAAGGAGCAGATGAAGCAAATGTTCACCGGGATTGTTGAAGAGATGGGGATATTGGCCGAGCGCGCTGAGGTCGCCGGTCGGCAAGAACTGACCGTTCAGGCGCGGCTGGCGCTGGAAGGGACTATGATCGGCGATAGCATCGCCGTCAATGGTGTCTGCCTCACAGCGATCCGCCTGACACCAGATACCTTCACCGTGGAGATTCAGCCGGAGACGCAGCGACGCACCAACCTGGGCGACCTGCACGCGGGCGACCGCGTGAACCTGGAGCGCCCGCTGGCGGCGAACGGGCGCTTCGGTGGCCATATCGTGCAGGGCCACATCGACGGCACCGGCACGTTGCGCGCCCTCACGCCCGATGGTCCCTCCGTCATCGTCACCATCGCCGCGCCTGCCGACCTCATGCCCTATATCGTTTCCAAGGGCTTCATCGCTGTGGACGGCACCAGCCTGACGGTGGTAGAAGTGGACCGCACTGCAAACACCTTCACCATCGCCCTCATCACGCACACGCAAGACGCTGTCAGCCTGGCACACCTGCCCCTTGGCACGCGCGTTAACCTGGAAGTCGATGTGGTCGCCAAGTATGTCGCGTCGCTGCTGGGCCGGGGCTAGCCGTTGACGATCTCGCCGCCGTTGATGTGCAAGATCTGGCCAGACATATAGGTTGAGTCGGTCGAAGCCAGGAAGACATAGGCTGGGGCGAGTTCGTCGGGCTGGCCGGCGCGCTGCATCGGCACGTCCTGGCCGAACGATTGCTGTTTGTCCTTGGGGAAGGTGGAGGTGATGAGCGGCGTCCAGATCGGACCTGGCGCGACACCGTTCACGCGAATGCCTTGCTTGACCAGCGATTGCGAGAGCGAGCGTGTGAAGGCGACAATCGCCCCCTTCGTCGCGGAGTAATCCAGCAATTGGGGGCTGCCTTTGTAGGCGGTGACGGAAGCGGTGTTGACGATGGCCCCCCCTTGCTTGAGGTGCGGTAAGGCGGCTTTGGTCATGAAGAATTGGGAAAAGATGTTCGTGCGGAACGTGCGCTCCAACTGATCCGCGCTGATCTTTGCGATGCTCTCTTGAGGATGCTGCTCAGCGGCATTATTCACCAGGATGTCGAGATGGCCGAACTCTTGCACCGTGCGCTGCACCGCCTGCTGGCAGAACTGCTCGTCGCCTACGTCGCCCTGGAGCGCCAGGCAACGCCGGCCCTCTTGCTCCACCAGGCGTTGCGTGTCTTGCGCGTCCTGGCCCTGGTGCAGATAAACGATAGCGACGTCCGCGCCCTCGCGGGCATAGAGTACGGCCACGGCGCGCCCGATGCCGCTGTCGCCGCCGGTGATGATGGCGACCTTGTCGCGCAGTTTGTCGCTGCCGCGATAGTCTGGTTTCACTGTCTGCGGTTGGCTTGGCATCTGCGCCTGGCTGTCATTGTCTTTGGTCGGCGGCGTATGCGCCGGCACTCGTGGTTGCGCCATTTCAGTTTCGCTCCTTCGTGCATCTGAACTCGCTTGAATTCGCTGCGTGCGGAACTGGGTGGCGCATCCAAAATGCCAGGGGTGCCAAGCGCGCGTGCTGTTACGAATTACCGTGAATGCGGGAGGCGATACCTATCTATTTGTCACACGGTTGGGTACAATCAACCCTGTGACCAGGATGGTCATTTCACACGTTATTGTAGCAGTGTCGTTCGCATCGTTCATCGCCGTCTCGGTCGCTTGAAGGCTGGGAGACGGCACGAAAGGCAGGACGTATGTCAGAACCATCGAACAGGCCATCTACGACGACCACAACGGCTACCGCCGCCCCCATGCCTCCAATGCGGCTGCCGTCACCACAGATCGCGCTGCCGCTCATCGCCATTCTGGGGTATGCCGCCTTCCTCATCACAGGGTTCGGGGCCGGGCTGGGACCATCGGTGCAGCCACTGCCCATCTACATTTTTTTGGGGTTGATGCTGTTGGCTTTGCAAGCGGTCATCTCCGATAACCGCTCGGCGGCACGCCTGCTCTACATCTTCCTCACGAGCGGCTTCGCGTTGGTATATGCCGGCTTCGTCTACTTTGACCGGGTCGATAACTTCGCGCGCAGCCCGTACTTTTACTTCATCGTCAACCTCTTCCTGATCGTCGTTTTCATCTATGACGCCATCGACCGTCGTCGCAACCGTCCCAGCCAGGTGATGACGACCGCCGAGGGCGATCCTCTGCCAGCGCAACTGCACCCGTATTCCTTCGGCTCTTTCGCCACGGACTTCGCCGGCCTGGCGATCCTGCTCTACATCGCCGCCGGCCTGCTGCGGATCATCGCCAGCAATCCGTTTGGCGCGACCAATGAGCCGATCAACCTCAACCTGGACCAGATCGGTCTGCACCTGGCGAACATCCCCACCCTGCAACAGTTGGATCTGGTGATCGCGGTGGGCGCGACGGCCATCGCGCTGTTGCTGCTGGGCATCGTCGGCGTGTTGGCGGCGGCGGGGCAGGGCAGTGGCAGTGGCACGAGTGGCATCGCCGTGACGAACTTCTTCGACACCATCCGGCGCATCGCCATCATCGCGGCGAATCAGGTGTTGCTGTCGTTGCGGTTGGTGCTCAGCCCGCTGGTGTGGTTGATTCCCTCATTCAGCATCGCCGTCTTCGCCAGCCAGTTCACGACGTACCTGAACACCTCCGCCGCCACCACCTCGCCCTCGATCCTCAACCTCTTCAATCCGTTCAGCGCCCACGCGCGCGGTAATTACGGCAACGCTTTCGCCGATCTTGGCTTGGCCATTCTAGCGGTCGCCGCCGTCGTGCTGGCCGTGGCCGTGGTGGAACACGATGGGCGCATCATCGAACGCACGATTGAGGTGCTAGGGGTGGCGGGCCGCACGGTGGCGCTGACCCTGGCGATCTTCACCTTCAGCCTGGCGGCGCTGAACGCCTTCCTGGTGTTGATCCGCCCCGGCACCACCGAACCCTTCCAGATCGGCGGCGCGACGTTGATGGCGCTCGTCGCAGGCATCATCTTCGCCACCTTCGCCACGGTGCGCAGTCGCCGCACGCCGGTCGATCCCGCGACACCCCGTGTGTGAGCCGCTGGGCGTGCTCTTGTCCAAAGCAGAACCGCTGGGCATCGTCCCCAGCGCCGTGCGGTCGCCGGGAGCTCAGCCTCCCGGCTCGGAAGTACCAACCCCTCCGAGCTAGGACGAGGCATTCACGATCATGCCAATAATGGTCAAACCGCGCCCGTAAAGAGTTGGATGGCACCACATTGCGCTTGGCAGGGCTAATTGCGGTTTTCGTCCAGGTGCGCGTTCACCGGCGTCTCGGTGCCGCGCGCCAAAAATTCGAGCGCGCTATGCGCAAAGGCGTCGGGCTGTTCCATATGCGGCGAGTGACCCGCGCCGGCGAAGGTGACGATCTCGGCGTGTGGCATCTGCTGGATGGCCGGCGCGCTGGTACGCAGCGGCACGACATTGTCTTTCGTTCCCCACATGGCGCGCGTCAGATTTTGGATGCGCGCCACCTGGTCGCGCAGGGTATACTTGACACCGCCCAGCCCCAGGATCTCGCCAAAGGCGCGGATGCCGCTCTGCTGCGTGCCTGGGAAGGTGGTGAGCGTATAGACGAAATCGATCAGGGCGTGCTTTTCCTGCGCGGACAAATTGGGGATCGGCACCGACCTGCCGGCGAGGCGCTCGAAGAGCGCGCGTGGCACCAGCCGCGCCAACCGTTCCGGCTCAGCGGCAAATAAGATTCGCGCGGCCAAGGGAGTGGTCGTGGCGAAACCGGCGGCGTCTTCCAGCAACAGATGATCGATCTTGTCGCCACGGGCCAGCGCGATCGCCAGAGCGACCATGCCACCCAGCGAGTGGCCGATGAGATCGAAACGGTCGATGTGCAGGGCATCCACCACGCTCAGCACACCGTCGCGCCACCATCCCACCGCCTCCGCGCCGGAATGCCCCGTGAAGGGCGCGCGGGACGACAATCCCCAGCCGCGCATATCCACGGCGATCAGGTGCCGGTGCGGCGCGAGTTGCGGCATGATCGGCACCCACAGCGCGCTGGCGCTGCCCCGCCCGTGAACCATCACCAGCGGCGGCAGTTTAGGATCGCCTGCCGTTAGGTAGTGCATGCGCTCGCCCGCGATCTCGATATCGTGCGCTTCAATGGGCGCGGGGACGGTCGCCAGCAAGGCCGCCTCTTTAGCTTGCAATGCCGCCCATTGTGCGGCAGTCGGCTCGTTCGCCATAAGGATCTTCACCTTCACTTTTCCGCTGCCTCCGACGCCGCTGCGCGCATGGTCACATCCGCGCCCCTCGCAGTTGGCAGCAATGCGTTCTGCATGATATCATAACGCAAAAGGACGCGAAAACGTTTAACCGGCAAGAGGAAAGCAGTCGATGGCTACGCAACACCATGTCGTCCTATTTATGAAGCCGGCATGCCACCTCTGCGAGATCGCACGGGGCTGGCTGGAAGACTTCGCCGCCGCGCCCGACCGCTACGCGCCGTTCGAGCTGGATGAAGTCGATATTCGGCACGACCCCGCCGTCTTTGCGGAGTATCGCTATCGCATTCCGGTCATCTTCATCGATGACGAGATCGTCGCCGAGGGCCGAATGGACGACGAGGCCGAATTCGCGCTGGGTCGCGCGCTGGCCCTATCAGGAAAAGAGTGAGAGCATGCAAGCTTCTACCTATCGCCCCATCGCCCCCTGGCGGCAGCGCCTCAGCCACCCCATCACCCACGGCTTCAGTCGCTTCACGGATTGGTTATTGCGTCATTGGCTAGGGTTATTGAACTGGACACTGGGGGGGCTACTGGCGTTGTCGCTGCTGGTGCCGGTGTTGGCCTATTTCGGTGTGGAACCCTTGGCGGGCCAGATCTTCCGCGCCTACCATGCCATCTGTGATCAGATCCCCGCCCACTCGTTCTTCATCATGGGCCACCAGATGGCCTTCTGTTCGCGCAACTTCTCGCTCTATGGCGCGGTCTGGCTCGGCTCCATGATCTTCCGCTTCGTGCGCCATTTCTTGCGCCCGCTCAAGTGGTACTATCTGATCCTCTTACTGCTGCCGATGGCGCTGGACGGCGGCACGCAACTGTTCGGCTGGCGCGAAAGCACCGACCTGCTGCGCGTTATCACCGGCCTGCTCTTCGGCCTGGGCCTCGCGTGGTTCGCGCTACCCTTCGTGCAAGACGCCGTCGTGGAATCGCTGCCGCCGGTTGCCGCCCCGCGACCAGGCATACAAGCCTAAACACTCTGGGTACGAACGGCTGCAAGCGATTTGGGGTGCCGTAATGGAGGGTCATAACTGACGAACCGGAACCCAATGCGATGGCGACACGTAGGAAAAAAAATATCCCACCTGTCGCCATATGAGTTGAACACGGATTCGTCCCAAAGCTTGGGGCGTGCTTATCAGGCGTCCGCGCCGCCCGCGACCGGCACTCCTTCCTCGACGCTCATTTCTTCAACCGCCGGCACATCCGAGGTGCAATACATGCACTTCGTTGCCTGGATGGGAATGGTGCTCAGGCAGTACGGGCAGTCGCGCATCGTCGGGTCCGGCGGTGGCTCACTTTTGCTACGCTGGATGAGCGCATTCACCGGGCGCACGACAAAGAAGAAGATCACCGCGGCCAGCAGCACGAAAGCGATGAGCGAATTGATGAAATCGCCGATCAGGAACTTGCTGCCGCGCACCGTGAAATACCAGGCCGAAAAATCGGGTTGCTTGCCGATGGCCGCGATCAGCGGCGTGATGAGATCTTTGACCAGTGCCAGCACCACGGCTCCAAATGCCGCGCCGATGACGATACCAACCGCGAGATCCACGACATTGCCGCGTAGAATGAATGCCTTGAAATCGTTGATCGCTTTCATGTCGAACCCCCTTGCGTCACTGCTGCAACGTAGTTCACGCTACGTTGCCTTCAAGTATACACAAAAATTGGACAAATTGCACGCCTTGCCGAAAAACTCGTACCCAGGATGTTAGAAGAACCGCGCCATTTTGTGCTACACTGAGAGCAAGAACGATACGCAAGCCACCCTGGAAACGGATGGCTTCAGATAGCGGTTGAGGTGGAATTAGGATGCCTATCGTCAAGTTCGAGCGCGAAAACATCTCTGTGGAGGTCGAAGAGGGCGAGAATCTGCGCTATGTCGGCCTGGACAACGATGTGCCGATCTATTGTCATATCTTCAAGCTGGGCAATTGCCACGGCAACGGCCTCTGTGGCACAGACAAGGTGCAGGTAACGCCATCCAGCGCGATCAATCCACGCACTGTGGCCGAGCGCATTCACCTGCGCAAGCGCCCGAACCTGCGCCTGGCGTGCCAGGTGGAAATCCACGGCGACTGCACCGTCACGACACAATGCGGGCGACGCTAAGCACCTGACGGCTACGAAGTTCACCGATGTGGCCTGGAACTGGAAGAAACAGAGGAGCATACCTGATGCGATTGGATCGTATCTACGCCGAGGGCGAGGCCGTCAACGCCTTGCAAAATTTGGGGTTCACCTGTCTGGAAGCCCCCAACCGGATCGGGCAATATGTCGTCACTCACGCGCAGATCGGCGGCGAGCGCACCTTTACCATCGAACAACTGTGCCGGTTCGCGGAAGGTGCGTCGATCATCGCCACCCACCTGAATAACCTGCGGGCGCAGGCGGGGA
This sequence comes from Ktedonobacteria bacterium, assembly GCA_027459785.1. Taxonomy (GTDB): domain Bacteria; phylum Chloroflexota; class Ktedonobacteria; order Ktedonobacterales; family JACDGC01; genus JAJPKG01. The sequence continues at coordinate 8,897 of DAIDGU010000016.1, forward strand.
CGGGAACGGCGCGCTGAAAGATGATCGAACACGCAAGCCACGCAGAAAGCACGAAAGATCAGCAAACTTTTTCGTGCTTTTCGTAGATTTTCGTGATCTGCGTGTTCGATGCGTTTGTTTGGTGTCTGGTGCGCAGCGTGAAAGAGGGCGGGGATGCAGATTCGTCCGGCGCTACCTGCGGATGCGGAGGCCATCGCGCGGGTGCATGCGGCCAGTTGGCAGACGACTTACGCGGGCATCATTCCGGATGCGGTACTCGCGCGGCGGAGCGATCCGGCGCGGCGGCTGGCGCAGTGGCAGCGCATCTTAAACGACCCCCAGACCGCCGAGGGTGTCTTCGTGGCGGAAGATGACGCGGGCGCGCTCATCGGCTTCGCCTCGTGCGGGCCGACGCGCAGCGGCGCGGACGACGCGGCGCGCTATCCCGGCGAACTCTACGCCATCTACTTGCTACAAACGGCGCAGGGGCGCGGCGAGGGCCGCGCGCTGGTGCGCGCGGTGGCCGGGCGGCTGGCGGCACAGGGCATGCACGCTATGCTCGTTTGGGTGCTGGCCGACAATCCCGCCCGCCAGTTTTACGCGGCGCTAGGTGGCCACTTCTTGCGCGAACAATCTTTCATGATGGACGATGCCGAACTGCGCGAGGCGGCCTATGGCTGGGATGACACGAGCGTGCTGCTATGAACACAATTCGCCTGTTACAGATGCCGCGCTGACTCCATATTCCCAATTCCGTTATGCGGCTTTGGCAGTCGTTTCAGCACGGTATCCCATTGTGTGGGAAAAGGCCAAGCAGACCAATCAATAAATTATGCCACGGATCAAGTTGGCGCAGCGCACCAGTTCCGCATCCTCTGAAGCATATTCTGGGCGACGGTGGCCAGCGGGTCCGGACAGACAGGAATGGCTGTCAACGCGCCGGACGGGAATCTCCCTCGAAGATCTTTGTATGGGCGCGGTGATTCGCGCCCCCTCGTCCTTCCGCGATGCATCGCGCCCCCGCGCTGGTGGCTAGTCGCGTACGCTGAAGTAGACCGCCGCCGGGTTGTGGACGATCAGCGCGGCGGTGGATTGTTCCGGCACGAGCTGATAGGCGGTGGTGAGATCGACGCCGATAGAGTCATGCACCGGCATCAGGGCGAAGAGCTTCTCGTGATCTTCGAGATCGGGGATCGCGGGATAACCCCAGCTATAACGCCGGCAGGCGTCATTGATCGCCGTCATGCCTAATTCGGCCTTGATGTGCGCGTTGACATATTCGGCCAGCGCCTCGGCTAGTTGCACGCCCAGCCCATGCAGGAAGAAGGCGTCGGTATACGCGCCGCCAGCTTGCAGCGTGTCGATCTGCTCGGTGGCGCGCGGCCCCATCGTCACCACCTGCATGGCGATGACATCCGGCCCAGCGGCGCGCGGGGCGAAGTAGTCCGTCAGGCACAATCGCTCGCCCGTAGGCTGGCGCGGGAAGGTGAAGCGCACCAGTTCGCGGGCCGGGGCGGCGGGATCAAGCACCGCCAGCGCGTCGCCCTCGGCATAGCAGGGATAGTAGCCGTAGATCGCCTTCGGTTCCAGCGTGCGTTCCAGCCGGGCGCGGCGGATCATCTCGTGCAGGCGTGGCTCGAACTCCTCGCGCACCAGGCGTTGATATTCCGCACCGTGCGCCTTGCCGCCCCAGCGCCCGCGAAAGAGTGCGTTGCGGTCCAGGTGCGGCAGCAGATCTTCCAGGCCGATGCGGTCCAGCACGCGCGGCCCCTGGAAGGGCGGTGTGGGAATCGGCGCAGGAAAGCGGGCGGCAGTGGCATCACTGGCTGGCACGGCGGTGGCCACCGTAGCGGCAGGCGCGGCAACGGGCGTAACGGCGGACGCTGCCTTATGCTCGGCCTCGGTCGCATCCTGCACCACGCGCTCGAAGAGCGCCGGACGGCGCACGGGATCAACCAACTGATCCATCAGATCCAGTCCCTCGAAGGCGTCGCGGGCATAGTAGACGCCGTCGGGGTAGGGCTGGCGCGTGGCGTCGTCGCCGACAAAGAGGATGCGCCGGCCATAGGCGCGGTTGATCGCTGCGCCACCGACGATCACCGGAAAGTGCAGCCCGCGCTTATAAAGTTCCTGCACGCACAGCGGCATCTGCTTGGAGGTACTCACCAGCAACGCGGAAAGGCCGATGGCGTCGGCATTGACCTCGATGGCTTTGTCGATGATCGTGTTCAACGGCACCTGCTTGCCCAGGTCATACACCGTGTAGCCGTTGTTCGAGAGGATCGTGTTGACCAGATTCTTGCCGATGTCATGCACGTCGCCGAAGACCGTCGCTAACACCACGCGCCCCTTAGTATATCCCTCCGTGCGCTCCAGGTAGCTTTCCAAGTGCGCGACCGCCCGCTTCATCACCTCGGCGGATTGCAGCACGAACGGCAAGATCAACTCGCCCGCGCCGAAGCGGTCGCCCACGTCCTTCATCGCCGGCAGTAAGACGGTATTCAACACGGCCACCGCGCACTCGCCGCGCATCGCCGGCTCCGCCTGCGCTAAAATGGCGGCGGCATCTTGAGCATTTCCGTGGTCTCCGTTGGGTTCCGAGTCCTCCGTGTTTCGTTCCGTCCTCTTCGCCACCCGATTCCCAATCGCCGTATCGATCAGCGCCTCGATGCCGTCTTTCTTGCGATGCAAGATCATGTAGTGGATCTTCTCGTCCACCGTCATGCCCTCGGTGGGATCGGCCTTCTCCTCGCCGGCTGACGCCGGCTTGCCGTGCTCCTCGTAATAGGCGATGAAGCGTGGCAGGGCGTCGGGGTCGGTGTTAAAGATCAGGTCGTCGCAGACCTTGCGCGCCTCGTCATCGATCTCGGCATAGGGCGTGATGTGCGACGGGTTGACGATGGCGAGGTCCAGCCCGGCGGCGACAGCGTGATAGAGGAAGACGGAGTTCAGCGCGGCGCGGGCGTGGGGCGCAACGCCGAAGGACACATTGCTCACGCCCAGGATGGTCAGCGCGCCGGGCAGTTCGGCCTTGATGCGCCGCAATGCGGCCAGCGTCTCCACGGCGGCGCTGCGCAGATCCTCCTGGCCAGTCGTCACCGGGAAGGTCAGCGGATCGAATATCAGCCCGTCGGCGGGCAGGTGGTATTCCTTGGTGAAGATGGCATAGATGCGCTGAGCGATCTCCAATTTACGGTCAGTCGTTTTGGCCATGCCCACTTCGTCGATGGTCAGCGCCACCACTGATGCGCCATGCTCCTGCGCCATGGGCAAGACGGCCTCGATCTTGCCGCGCCCATTCTCCATGTTGATCGAATTGATGATCGCGCGACCGGGATACGTTTCCAGCGCGGCCTTCAGCACATCCGGCTCGGTCGAATCGAAGACCAGCGGCGCTTCCGCGCCCATCGACAGGATCTTCACCGCGCGGCGCATCTGCTCGGCCTCGTCGCCGCGCTCGGTCAGGGCCACCTGCACGTCCAGCGTGTGCGCGCCCCACTCGATCTGATCGCGCGCCACGACCAGCAGGGTGTCGTAATCGTCTTTGAGCAAGGCTTGTTTCACCTTGCGGCTGCCCTGCGCGTTGACGCGCTCGCCCACGATCAGCGGGCGCGGGTTCTGGTGTAAGCTGGTGGCGCGCATGCCGCTGGCGACATAGGGAACGGTCAGGTCGCGCTTCTCGGCCAGGCGTTGCACGGGCGCACCGCGCTGGGCGGCGGGGAGCGCGCCGACAGCGGCGACGATGGCGGCCAGATGCTCCGGCGTGGTGCCACAGCAGCCACCGATCACGTTCACGCCATAGTCCGCGACGAACTGCGCCAGCGCCTCGGCCATCGGTTCCGGCTCCATCGGGTACACCGCCTGGCCGTTGATGTTCAGCGGCAAACCGGCGTTGGGGATGGTGGAGATCGGCAGTGGGCAGAATTCGCTGAGGAATTGCACCGGCACGCGCATGTGCTGCGGTCCCGTCGAGCAATTCAGCCCGACGAGATCGACGCCCAGGTGGACGAGGATGCTCATCGCGGCGGCGATATCGGTCCCCAACAACATGCGCCCGCTGGTATCCAGCGAGACCTGCGCCTGGATGGGGCGCTGGATGCCGGTGTCCGCCATCGCGCGCTTGAGACCGGTGATGGCCGCGCGCACCTCCAGGATGTCCTGGTTGGTCTCCAGTAGCAGCACGTCCACGCCGCCTTCGAGCAAGCCACGCGCCTGCTCCCGATAGGTTTCAGCCAGATCGGCATAGGTGATGTTGCTCAGCAGCGGATCGTTACCGGAGGGCAGCATGCCGGTCGGCCCCATCGCTCCCGCCACGAAGCGCGAGCGGTCGGGCGTGCTGAAGCGGTCGGCCACGCCACGGGCGATCTGCGCGGCGGCTTTATTGATCTCGTGCGTGCGCTCGCCCAGCTTATAATCGTCCAGCTTGATGCGGCTGGCGGTGAAGGTATTCGTCTCTACCACGTCCACGCCCACGGCGAAATACGACTCGTGGATGCCGGCGATCACGTCGGGTCGCGTCAGGTTCAGGATCTCCGGGCAGCCGTCATATGCAACGCCGCCATAATCTTCCGCCGTCAGGTTCAGGCGCTGCAAGGTCGTCCCCATCGCGCCATCATAGATCACCACCCGCTGTTGGACGGCATCGAGAAAGGTTGAAGGTTGCATCGCACGCTCCTTTGGGGCAAAAATCGAACACGTCAGCGGAAATCGAACACGAAAGCCACGAAAACTTCACGAAGGACACGAATGGTTGCAAGATGGGCGGGTGTCTCACTGGAACAAGGCTTGTACCGGGCAGGTGAAGCCGGGGATAACCTCTTGCCCATCCAGTGTATCCGTCACCTGCAAGACGGCGCTGGGTTGCTGTGGCTGCGCAGGACGCCAGATCTCGACGGTCTGCGTATTCGGCCAGACGACCCATACCAGGCGCACGCCCGCTTGCAGAAACACACCGACTTTGCGCTGCACCTGCGCGTAAGATTCCTGCTCCGGATCGGCGATCTCCACCACAAGATCGGGAGCCAAGGCATAATATTCGTCATATGGGCCGCGTCGTTGTGCCGTCGCCTCACGCTGCGGTGTAATGAAAGAAACATCTGTCGCTAGCATGGCCTCCGTTCCATCCGGCAAGGGCAACACATAGCAGCACGTCCCCAGCAATTGACCAAGCTCGTGTTCCTGGACGTAGTTGGCGAGCGCGACGATCACGCTGCCCTGAATATACCCATGCTCAAGTCCCGGCCCCGGCATGCGGATGATGCGCCCCTCGTAGAGTTCCAGCACCCAGCCTTCTTCATCAGGCAGGCGCAGGAAGGTGTCAGTATCCAGAATGCCGTACTCTGGCGCGTATGCGCCCCACGGAGCGGGAGCCGTTTGGGGATGAGTCGCCATCGCGCACCTCACGATCAGATTCTGCCTATGGTTCGGCGATCGCCGCCACGAGTTCGCGGCAAAAGTCGGGGATATCTTCGACCACGCGGCCCCAGACCAGGTTGCCCTCACGGAAGGCCGGCGCGTCGCGCCAGGTGCCGCCGGCGTTCTCGATGTCGTCCTTGATGCCTTTGGAGCCGGTCGCGCTCTGGCCGCGCACGATGCCCGCCGAAATCGCCACCCAGCCCGCGTGGCAGATGAAGCCGAGGATCTTGCCTTGCGCGTGGCACGTCTGCACCAGATGCAGCACGCCGGCGTCGCGCCGCAGCTTGTCGGGAGCCCAGCCGCCCGGCGTCACCAGCGCGTCGAAGTCCTCCGGCGACGCCTCGCGCGCCAGCTTGTCCGGCACGGCTTCCAGCCCGTGCTTGCCGTGCACCACGCCGGACGCGATGCCCAGCACCGTCACCCGCGCGCCTTCCTCGCGCAGCCGCAGCACCGGCCCCCAAAACTCCAGATCCTCAAACTCCGGCGCGACGAAGACGCCCACGCGCTTGCCCATCAATCGCATACCGTCCGCCCCATTTATTGAAATGATCAGGTTTGCCGAAACCCAGTCCGCGACGGCGGACTTCGTGGCCGTAGGCCCAAAGGCGCGGTTTCAACCGCCCGCCGTCCCCGGCGCTGCTCTTTTCGTCAACCGGCATAGATGCAAAAAGCGGCGACGGCTGGTGTGCCGCGCCGCACAACGTTTCCCGTTGATTATACCGCATATGTCAGCGGATCAGATAGGGCTAGCGCGCCGCCAGCGCGGGCATGCGGTTCAGCCGCGCGCCCAGCACCTCGCCCAGCCCGATTGCGGCCAGGCCCAGCACCAGGTGGATGACCTGGATGAGCCAGTGCGCATTAGCCAGCCAACCGGCTTGATATTGGCCGACGACGTAGAGCGCGACGCCGTCCGCGAAGGCGGCCACCGACAGGCCGATATTGCCCCCGTTGCGATAGTTGAGCGCCGCCAGCCAGAAGAGCGCCAGCACCAGCACGATGCCCAGCGCGATATGGATGCCTTGCAGGTTGTCGAGATGCCCCGTCCAGAAGATGAGGCCCAGGATGAGTACGAGTACGCCGCTCACGCGGACGAGCATACTGGGAATACGAATCGACAAGGGAAAACCTCTTCTTTTCTGTGCCAAACTGCCGTGACATTGACACGCTTCCTGATGGTGCGATCATTCCGCCACGGGTCACTCTGCATTGTACAATCTGATGGGCTGCCCCTGCCGGATGAGCATCCACCACGTTTATCGCCGCACGGTTCTTGCAGCATCGCGTATACTAAGGGCGCACCATAGCGCATACCCGAAAGGCGGTGAGGACTGATGGACGAGGATGACAGCGCGCCAACGCTCAAAGCGCCGCGTATCACCCCCGAATTGCTGCGGGCGCTCGCTGCCAAGAAAAACGTGGCGTCTGCCGCCGATGCGGAGGCCGCCGCGACGCGCCCCGTGCCGGCGGTGCCGCCTGTGCTTGCGCCGCCTTGGGCGCGCGATGCCTTGCCCACGCTGGATATGACCGCGCCGGTGGAATATGATGAGGTCGTTCCTTTGCGGCCTGGCGCACCGCGCCCACCACAGGCACCGCCGCCGCCCGTTGCTCCGGCACCGCGCCGGCCCGTTGCCGCACCCGTCGCGCCCGCAGAGCCACCGCCCATTTCACCGATGACGCTGGCCTCAGCCCACGACATGGCCGCGACTCCCGCGCATTCCATAGGTGAAGAAGAAGAGGAAGATATGGCGAACGTCCAATGGGAATATTGCCGCGTGCAACTGGATTCCGGTTCGTATGGTCAGAAGCAGACCATCGGGCGCTTGCCCTATTTCGTGCGCATCACCATCGACTATTACGGCGCGGACGTGGTGCCGCCCACCGCCATCGGCGAAGACACCGATCAGATCGAGCGCCCCAACCGCCTGTGGGGCCAGGTGCTCGGCCTGCTGGGCCTGGCGAACTGGGAGATGGTCAACCTCTATACCGGCCCTGTGAAAGACCTCGCCCTGGTCAACGTGATGGCCTACTTCAAGCGCCCCGTCATCGCGGGCCGCCGCGTCAACGAACCCCGGATCGCGGTGTAGCGTCCGCGACCTGCCGCCAGCCAGTACGGCTATCGGTCATCTGGGGTGTCCAAGCGGTGATCTCTTTGAAGTGACGATTCGAGACGCGCTGGCTGCGGCTCATGACAGCGGCGATCTCACTGCCCACCGTCAGCCGCGCCATGGATTCCGGCAACATGAAGATGCGCCGTCGTCCGATGGCCTGAGCTAGTGCCTGAGCGATCTGCGCGGTCGTGGCCGGCTCATCCTCGACGATGTCGAAAATCCCCGCCGGCGCGCGATCTAGCGCGGCTACCACCGCTCGCGCGGCATCGTCGATCCAGATGAAGGGGTGATAGGCGTCGGGCCGGCCCGGCACCGTTGCGATTCCCCAACGCGCATAGCGAATCTGCGCCTGGCTTTGCGGCGACGCCGGCCCATAAAAAAAGCCCATCCGCAAGACGATGCCCCGTCCGCCATTATCAATGAAAGATTGTACCTCAGCTTCGGCCTCGAACGTGGACTGATAATAGCCTGTGGCGATCGGCTTGCAATTCGTCGCATCGATCCACGCCGCACCGCTGGCGGGATACGCGAAGCAGATGCTGGGATAGATGACCGTCGCCACCTGGGCAGCGCGAGCAGCCTCCACCACCGCATGCGTTCCCTCGCGCCGGATGTGGTCGGTTGCCAGCCATGCGTTGCGCCGCCCAATCTCCCGCATCGGCGGGATCTTGGTGGCAAGGTGCAAGATCGCCTGGCAGCCAGCAGCAGCCGTCGCTAGCACCGCCGCATCGAAAAGATCGCCGCGCACCGGCACGGCTCCCAATTCTTGCAAGCGCGCGACATTGGCGTCTGAACGAGCCAGCCCGCGTACCTGATGTCCCTGCGCTGCCAGCAGGCGCACGACAGGCCGGCCTAGCGCGCCCGTCGCTCCAGTAATGAGAATATCCATCGGGGACATGATCCTGTCTTGATCTCAACGCCAGGAGTGAGAACAGTCCTTATGCGTTGGCGCACATGAGACGATTCAGCGCAGGCGGATGTGACAGAGATACCATCAAGAACGAGATTCAGCGGGAAAGTTGACGCGCCAGGAAGGCCAGCTTATCAGGATTCCGCAAGCCGTAGATGCCCGTGATATGGCCGTGGTCGATCTCGAAGAGGAAAACCGTGGTCAGCATATCGTTTTCCCAGACGAGCAGCGCAGGCGTGTAGTTCACTTCGCGCAAAGCCACCCGCGCGTGCGGCAGTGCCTTGCGCGCCAGGATCAGGAAGAAGCGCGCGATCATTGCGGGGTCAACTAGCGGATGCAGCACAGCGCGTGCTTTGCCGCCGCCGTCAGATTGGAGCGTGGCGTCGTGCGCCAGCGTTGCCAGCAAGGTATCAAGCTTGCCTTCTTGGGTTGCTTGCAAAAAGCGCGCGACCAACGCGCGCTGTGCCTCGTCTGCCACCGTAAAACGACGCTTGCGCGCGGCGATATGCTGCTGAGCGCGGTGAAAGATCTGACGACAGGCTGCGACCGACTTCATGACGATGGGCGCGATCTCCTCATAGGAATAATCGAAGACTTCATGGAGGAGAAAGACGGCGCGTTCCGGCGGCGTGAGCGTTTCCAGCAGGATGAGGAACGCCAGCGAGATCGCCTCCTGCTGCTCGGCATTATCGGCGGGCAACGGCGTCGCGCTGTCGGTCAGCACTGGCTCCGGCAGCCAGGTTCCCACATACTGCTCGCGGCTGTGGCGGGCGGATCGCAGATAATCGATGGCCAGGCGCGTGGTGATGGTCGTGAGATAGGCTTTCAGCGACCGTATAGCCGCCGTCGCCGGCGTCTGGTGATAGCGCAAATAGGCTTCCTGAACGATATCTTCCGCTTCGCTCGCACTGCCCGTCATCTGATAGGCGATGGTGAACAGCAACGGGCGATAGGCTTCAAGGCTTTCCGCTGATGTCATGATGCGTGATTCCAGGGGCTAGTATCAGATTTCTGTTCTTACAACCGCTCTCACACCGTCGGTTTCGTCCCCACATGCACGGCCACCACGCCGCCCGTCAGGTAGTGGTAGCGCACGTCGGTGAAGCCGGCGCTTTCCATCCGCGCCTTCAGTTCGGGGGCGCGCGGGAAGACGGCCAGCGATTGGTGCAGGTAGCGGTACGACTCGAAGGATTTGCCCACGACCTTGCCCAGCAAGGGGATCAGGCGGTCGAAGTAGAGGTGGAAGGCCGCGCCAAAGAGCGCCCCCGGCGGATGGGTGATCTCCAGGCAGACCATGCGCGCCCCCGGCTTGAGCACGCGGTATTGCTCGCGCAGCCCCGCCGGCAGATCGGCCAGGTTGCGCATGACGAAGGCGGAGCAGACGCCGTCGAAGGTGGCGTCCGGGAAGTCCAGGTGTTCGCCGTCGCCCTGACGGAGTTCGATGCGGTCGGCCAGGTGCAGCCGTTCCAGCTTTTGGCGTCCGATAGCCAGCATCTCGGTGGTGAAATCGACACCGATCATGCGTGTGCGCGGCCCGGCGGAGCGGATCGCTGCGATGGCGAGGTCGCCGGTGCCGGTGCCGACATCCAGGCCCAGCGCGTCGGCCCCCAGCGCCAGTTGGCGCACGGCAAAGGCCCGCCAGCGGCGATCCAGCCCCGCCGTCATCAGCCGGTTCATCAGATCATACACGCGGGCGATGCGCCCAAACATACCACGCACATAGGTCGGCTTGCCGCCCGCCGCCTGAAACTGCTCCTGCAAATCGGATGATGCCGGTGTCGTCATCGCTGCCCCTCTTCCTATTTCTCGCGCACCAGCACATAGTCGATCAGTTCGCCCAGCACCAGGCGGTCTTCGATGGCGGGGAAGGTATTGAGGATCGCCGAGGCCAGGCCGGCATAATGCTTGGCTTCCGCCAGTGCGGCGTCGATGGCGGGGCCGGCGTTGACCCAGGCCACCAGCGGCGGCACCAGATCGTCATGCTGGCCCGGCTCCTCCACGATGGTACGCACCAGCGTCAGGTGGCCGTTCGCGTCGGCGGCATCCAGCGCGTAGATCAGCGGCAGCGTGATCATGCCCTGGCGCAGATCATTGCCGGCGGGCTTGCCGATGGTCTGCTCATCGCCGGTGTAATCCAGGATGTCATCGACGATCTGGAAGGCCATGCCCAGATTGTGACCGAACTGGCGCAACTGTTCGATCTGCGCCTCATCCGCGCCGCAGACCATCGCGCTGCCCTTGCAGCACGAGGCGATCAAGAACGCCGTCTTGGAACTGATGCGCTGCAAATAGCGGTCATAGGAGAGATCCAGGTGGTGCGCGTCCAGCATCTCCATGATCGCGCCTTCCACCAGCGTCGCCACCGTGTCGGCGAAGAGGCGGTCGATGCGATTGTCGTTGACATCGGCGATCAGGCTCGCCGTTTTGGCGAAATAAAAATCGCCGAGCAAGATGGCGATATCGTTGCCGAAGCGCGCGTTGATCGTCGGTAGCCCGCGCCGTGTCGCCGAACGGTCGATGATGTCGTCATGCACCAGCGAGGCCAGATGCAGCATCTCGAAGCCCGCGCTGAGGGGGATCAATTTGTCGAGGCGATAGTCGATGAGCTTGCCGGTGAGCAGGGTGAGCGCGGTACGCAGCTTCTTCCCCTGCGATCCCAAAATGTGGCCGGACGCCTCGTTCAACAGCGCGACGCCGGAAGTCGCGCGCTCGCGGAACAGGCGATCCACCGCCTCCATGTCCGGCTCAATGCCAGCGAACAAGCGGCTCAACGTGGCCGTGGTGCTCATACAGAAATCCTCAATCTCTCAGCGCGGTCAGGGCATTCAGGCGCAACCCGCCGCCGCGCTCTGACACTCAGAGAAGATTATAGCACCGCGCGTCCCGTGCGACCATCGGGCGATCTCCCTACCGTATTCACCTGAGAGAATGCCGTGCGCTGGACTGGTTTTTCCCACGAGATCGCCGGTCAAGGATACCAAGAGATGGGAACTAAAGCAGACTATCAATGGTACTTTGGTGCGAATGCTTGCCTTATAACGCTCAATTCGACAGATTAGAATGACACCAGCCAAATGCAAAACGTGCCGACTTCCTGGTTGACCAGATCTTGGCCATATGGCCCAGCTTGGGAGCCGGATATGCCAGACAGTCAGAGCGTCAGGCAGCCGCTAAGCCGAAGCGATTCATCATTCGGAACGAAGTCATTCCGGTTAAGCTTTGGCGCGACATCATCTTTCAGGCAGTGGAATATTGTATTCGGCAAGATAGGTTTGATGAGGTGCAGCGGTCGGTACCTAAACTACTTTCAGAAGAAAAGGTGGAGGGAAAGTATCCGACCGATTGGGCGGTGCTTTCCAATCATTGGAGCGTCAAGGTATATATGGCACGCGAGCAAGTGAGAAGTGTATGTCAACGCATCCTAGCTGCCATCGGCATCCCAGAAACCGAATGGTGCATCGAAGAAGAAGCCGCCGACAGCGTTGGGGGGAAATGATCGGAGCCGTCTTGCGCTAGCTGGTGAATGCCAGTGTTCCCAGCGGTCGCTCCGCCCCTGCGCGGTCAGCGTGGGCATCCGCAAGCAAACGCGGCGCTGCTGCTCACCCTGATCTTGTTGTAGAGGCTTACACGGCGCGGACCAACCTGGATGCCGGCCCACGTCGCAGGCAGCAGCGTGAAGCCGGTAGCTCGCCTCATTCGTCGCACTCTTGCCAGTCGTCGGCCCGCCCGAAGCGTTGCGCCGTTTCGATGTGGCCGCGATGGAAGTTCCAGTGGAACTCGTAGCCGGCGGGGATCGATGCGCCGGCGATCTCCAGGGCGGTGCGGGCGCGATAGAGCGGCTCGAAGGGGCAGTTGGCCATCGCCGCCACCAGGATGGCATCGTCGTTGTGCAGCGCGGTCGCCACGTCGTCCAGATATTGCTGCGCGCCAGCGGAAAGGACGCCGCCCATCTTCTCGCACATCTCGGTCATCTCGTCGGTGCCGAACTCCGTCCCGCGCAGTTCACTGCGGGCGCTGGGCGCGGCGATCACCCACAGTTCGTCTGGGCGAATGCGCTTGTCGCGGTAGCTCTGCCGGCGGGTGGGCGCGGCGGGGACATCGTTCGCCAGCAGCCAGCGCGGCACGGCCACCGCCTGGTTCAGCTTGAAGTACTTTTCCAGTGCCGCCCAGAGGTTATCTTCAGCCTCCTCGTGCAATTCCGGCGTGGCATCGCCCTGCGACACCTGCCCGACCAGATCCGTCCCGAATTGCAGTTGCGAATCGGCTTCGGCCAGCAGGCGGTGCAGCGCAGTGATATGTTCCGTCACCTCCTGGGAGGGCGTCTGAGCCGGGGAGGGCGTGGCGGGTGCGGTGGCATCCGCCGTTGGCGCGCTGGCAGGCGCGGCATGGGTCACGGCCTCCTCATACTGCGCGATCAGCCCTGCCGCCCACTCGCGCACCTCGCGCGCGGCGTTGATCATCCCTTGCAAATGCGCCACAGGGCAGGGCGCGCCCTCGGCCTCGATGCGCGGCCCCAAGGGCTGCGGCAGCACCACCTCCGGCGTAAAATTGGGATCGTTCAGTGCGGCGACGGCGGCTTGCAGGTTCGGCTGAATCTGGTGGCACAGCGCATTGGCCTGGTCATAGGTCACGTGCGGCAAAAAGCCCTCCGCGTGGTCGGCATTCGCCGCGTCGGCGGCCAGCAATTCCTGCACGAAGACCTGATAGGTGCGCGCGGCACGGATGAACGCCAGCGCGTAGCGTGTCTGGAAGTAGGCGTCCCACGGCGGCGTACCACTGGTGATCAGTTGTTGCACGCGATCTTCGGTGTCTTGCCAGACTTGCTCGATCTGGGTGGCGGCGCGCAGGTAGCCGCGCACATTGGCATCGCTCACCTCGCCGCGCATCACCGTCGCATAGAAGGCGCGGGCCGCATGCCCGACGGACCCGATGAAACTCTTGGCCGGCATCTTGCTTTCCTCCTGATCAGCGATCATGGGCATCGCTGTCTAGGTTCATCATACCGCAAAATGGCTGCGAATACATGGGTGGCGCTGTCTCGTAAAAGACATAAAGTTGGATCAAAAATAGCTAAAATTGCATTCGTGCCGATCCTTGAATTATGATAGGTGAACCTGACCAAACTTCAGGCAGAAGGGGAGGCGGCATGCCATTGACGGGAGCGGCGATCACGGAGGCGGTAGCGCGCGGGGGCATCCTGATCGCGCCCTTCGCGGCGGCGCAGGTGGCGGCGTATAGCTACGATGTGCGGCTGGCACCCGCGTTCATCCGCTATGCCGACGAAGAATTAGATGCACAGCGCCCGCCATGCGCGCTCCCCTTCACCATCCCGCCGACGGGGTATACCTTGCAGCCGGGAACGATCTACCTGGCGCATACGGTGGAAACCATCGGCAGCCCGCAGTATGCGATGACGCTGGACGCCCTGCCGGCGGTGAGCGCGTGCGGGATCTGGGTGCAGTTCAGCGCGCCACTCGGCCACATCGGCGCGCACATCCCCTGGACGCTAGAGATCGCGGTGGTGCATCCCGTCATCGTCCGCCCCGCCATGCCCATCGCTACGGTCGCTTTCTGGCCGCCGCTCGGCGCGGTGGCACCGTATCGGGGGCGCTACGCCGGCTCGACGGGCGTCGTGGCCTCGCGCCTGACCGAAGGAGGCCGTTCATGATTCTGACCGGCGCGGAGATCGTGAAACAGCACGCCCGCCAGCGCATCATCATCGATCCCTATGATCCGGCGGGCGTCGGCCCGAATAGCTACGACTTCCATCTGGGGCCGACGCTGCGCGTCTACACGCGCTTCCCGCTGGATGCCGACGGCGACAATCCCACGACGGCGCTCACCATCCCACCGGAAGGCATGGTGCTGGAACCTCAGCGCCTTTACCTGGGCCACACGGTAGAGATCCTGGGCAGCGCCTATTATGCCGCCAGCTATGCCGCGCGCTCATCCGTGGCACGGCTGGGCCTTTTCATCAACCTTTCTGCCACGCTCGGCGAGGCCGGCTTCATCGGCCACTGGCCGCTGCACCTCGTCGCCGTGCAGCCGCTGCGCATCTACGCCGGCATGCCCATCGGCCAGATGATCTGGTGGAAGACGCAGGGCGTGCTGAAAGTCGGTGGCACGGCAGACATGTAGCAGCGATTATGCCCGCGCCAATCACTCAGAGCGCAAGGAACCAGGCTGCTTAACGGTGAATTGATAATTCCTATTGCGACCAAGCCGAATAGAGTACAATGACTTTTGCTGTATCCATGCTTTAATCGATGGCAACGCTCTCCCCCCTAAGGATGCCGTAATAATACCGCTTCCCCTGATCCTCTACAATATGAATCGTGGCCGCTGCCTTGAGGTTGTGTGGATAGACGAGCAGTACTGGCTGCCCCTCGTTCAGATCGGACAGCTTGCTATTGTCTTGATCCGATCCTAAAATAACGCTGGTCTGGTTATCGCACTCATCAAACGTCATGAAATCGGTGATGATCTCCGGCATGGTGACACCTCTTATGGTTTACGTGGGTTTGGATTAGGCACGACAGCCAACACGGCGATCAAGGCATCGGCTGCTGTATCAGGTAACATAGGCATCTCTTGACCGTTTTGACAAACTACCAAAGAATGATGATCGGGCAATTTTGCGCTTGGTGTTTGATACAGTATTATATCATATTGTGCGTGAAGCAAAGAGGTTTAGACACGCGCGATAGTTGTATAACTCAATGTGCGATGCGGTAATGTATTCCTCTGGACCAGTAATTGATAAGTTGCTCCCACATGGAGTAAGACCGACAAGCCTCTCATATTTTGCCCAGCACGATTTTGATAGCGCCGATCTTCGATACGATAGTTATCTTGCAACACCTGACGTGCATCCTGAACTTGCACGTTACCTGCTCGTACGATGATCTCACCTTGCAGATTTAATGCTGTGAGGTCAACGGTTGCTGCTGATGGCATTCCTAAACAGTCTCCTCGAAGGTGTCATTTTATTTTCAATATCCACTTATAGCAATTTCTCCTGCTGGAGTTGTAAGATTGCTCGATTATAGCAAGTCTATCCAGATTTGTCAAGCGGGAATAATTGTTGCTGCCATAGCCGTCCCCCCACTCGTCTCGCTATAATTTTTTATGAGCCTCGTCTTACTGACCACGGCACAAGTAAGTAACCTTGAGTCCACGTAGGTGGACTTTGTGGCGACAGCCCTTAGGCGCGGTTTCACCCGCCCGCTCTTTTTCGTTCGGTACGCTGTGGTCAGTAATGGGACGCGCCCTATGATAGATCGCGCATCAAGCAATCTCGTCAGCAACAGCGGGCAAAGGATCGAATCACATGCGGCTTGGTTTTTATTGGGCGTACGCCACGCGGTCGTTGGTGCGCGGCGGGCAGCGCACGGTGCTGGCGACGTTTTGCATCGCCGTCGGCGTGCTGGCGATTGTGGCGCTGCAACTCGTCGGCCTCAGCATCAATGCCGCGCTCACCAGCAATATCGTGGCGGCCAATGGCGGCGACCTGCGTGTCGATTCGATCCTGGTGCCGTTCCATCAGAGCGACCTGGCGATCTTCGATCACTACCAGCAGACGGGGCGCATCACCGCATATGCCACCACGTATGAGACGCCGTCGCTGATCACGCAACCGGATGGGCGCGTGGTGCCGTTCGACCTCGTCGTCGCCTCACCGAATTTCCCTCTCGCCGGCCAGGCGGACTTCACCGCGCCGGCGCGCGACTTGCGCGTGCAAGCCGTCGTGACCGGCGATCAGGTGGCGATGAACGATTATGTAGCCCAGCAATTGGGCGCGCAGATCGGCGACGCGTTCGTGATCAAGACCGGCGACGGGCAGGTCGTCAGCGTCACGCTGGCGGCGATCTTTCAGGATGGCGGCGCGTTCCACGGGCCGCAGGTGATCATCAGCCGCACGGCGCTGGCAACGCTACCGGTGGCGGGTGGCAGCGTGCCACCGGCGCAATACACCACCATCATGCTCACCGCGCCCACGGCGAACCTGAACGCGCTGCGCGACGCGCTACGGCAACGTTTCCCCACGGCCACCGTCGTCACCGCGCAGGACGAACTGAACCTGCGCCAGCACGATGTCCAGTCGATCCAGTTATTCTTGCGCATCGTCGGCTTGCTGGCGCTCTTCATCGGCGGCGTGGGCATCATCAATACGATGCAGGTCGTGCTGCGCCGTCGCCGCACGGAGATCGCCATGCTCAAAACGATGGGCTATCTGCAACGCGATCTTTACCGCCTCTTTGGGTTGGAAGCTGCGCTGCTGGGCGCGCTGGGCAGCGTCATCGGCACCGGCCTGGGCATCGGCGCGGCGTATGCCGTGCGCGCCTTCGTGGCGCAAGCCTTCTTCCTGCACCTCAGCATCCCGCTCGATTCAGTGACGCTGGCGGCAGCGCCGGTCGTCGGCATCGTCACCGCGCTGATCTTCGGCCTGTTGCCCATCGCCCAGGCCAGCCGCGTGCGGCCCATCGCCGTGCTGCGCGAGGACAGCGGCGCGGGAACGGCGTGGCCCGTCACGGGCGGGCTGCTGGTGCTGCTCTCGCTGCTCTTCGTGGCGCTGGCGGGCGCGATCCTGGGCGATCTGCGCACGGCGGCGCTCGTCGTCTATGCCGGCGTCGGCGTGATCGCCCTGCTGGCGCTGGCCTTCGGCGCGCTGGTCGCGCTCATCGCGCGCCTGCCGGTCTATGAGCGCCCGCGCTGGCGCATGCTCGTCTGGCTCGGCCCCGCGCTGCTGGCGAGCGCACTCACCACCGCCGCGCTGGTGCTGGTGGCACGGCAGATCACCGGCATCGACGTGCTGGCGCTGGCCGGCACGATCCCGAACGGTGTGAAGCTGCAACTGGGGGCGGCGGGCGCGCTGCTGGCGCTGGCGGGCGGCGCATTCGTCTTCCTGCTGGCGACCCTGGCCGATAGCCTCGTGATGTTCGCCGGGCGCGGTGCGAAAACCGCCGTGATGCTGGCGTTTCGCAACATGGGCCGCCAGCGCGCCCGGACCACGACCACGCTCACCGTGCTGTTCGTCGGCGTCTTCGCCATGGGCCTGATCCTGGTGTTGGGGCGCGGCATCGAAGACACGATCAACACGACCATCGATACCCTTTTCGCGCACAACGTCTTCGTGGTGGTGCCGCCGGGCCAGCAAGCGCAGGTGCGCGCCGCGCTAGTGGGTGCGCCAGGGGTGGACGCCAGCCGCACAGTCGTGGCCACGGTCGCGCGCGTGCAGCCGGTCGCGCTCGGCGGGCGCTCGCTGGCGGATGTGCTGGCCCAGGCCGGCGGCAGCGGCACCAGCGACAAAGGCATCGCCCAGCGCGAGACGTTGTTATTGACGCTGAGCATCGCCGAAGGCTTTCACGTTGGCAGCGCCAATCCCGCCGATATTCCGGCGGTCAGCATCGACGTGGGGCGCAATTTGCAACCAACCGATGCTGGTACGAACAACGTCGTGGTCAACGATCTGCTACGCGCGGCACCGGCGTCCTTGCACCTGGGCGCTACCATCGTCGAGCAGAATCCCCTGAGTGATACGCAGCGCACACTGACCATCGTCGGCTTCTTCAATCGCGCCCGCACGACGGATCTCATTCCCGGCGAGATCTTGGGTGACGCCAGCGCCATCGCGCCGCTGGGTGGCAGCCAGGCCCGCGATCTGTTCCTGCTGAAAGCCGATCCCAACCAGATCCCCGCGCTCCGGCAAGATCTCAACCGGCAACTGCCGTCGGCCCAGGTCGTCAGCATCACCGATTTCAACCAGATCATCGATCGCATCCTGAATAACCTGATCGTGATGCTGACCGCCATCGCGTCCCTGGCGCTGCTGGCCGGACTGATCATCATCGCCAACACCGTCGCCCTGGCGATGGTCGAGCGCCGCCGCGAGATCGGCATCCTGAAATCCGTCGGCCACACCAGCCGTTCGGTGCTGGCGATGGTACTGATCGAAAACGGCCTGGTCGGCGTGCTGGGATCGCTGGTGGCGCTGCTGCTGGTGCTGGGCGTGGTGACGGCGCTCAGCCTCTTCCTCTTCAAGGTCACGATCCTCATCAATCCCGCGCTGGTCGGCGGGATCATCGGCCTGACGGTGCTGGTGACGGTCGGCATCGCCGCGCTCGTCGCCTGGTCCGCCACCCGCGTGCGCCCGCTGGATGTGCTGCGCTACGAGTGATACATCCGTTGCGGGCAAAGACGGCGGTCAGCGGGGCCGGACAGACAAGAATGTCCGTCCTCCGGTATCTCTCTGGCAGTGCAATTTGCTTTAACAGCGACCTTGGGGGAGCCGCGCGCCATGCGCTATAATCCTAGTATGTAACGCTTGCACTGTTTAGTAAGACGGTACACCGGCACAAAGTTTCTGCCGTGAAAGGATACCCTGTCCCTATGGATCTTTCTCGTTTGTTCAAAAAAGCGCCCACCGGCCCGGCTGAACTGCGCGCCGATGGCAAAGTGCGCCTGCCGCCCGGCCAATATCTCACCAAGAAGTGGCCGGTGCTGAGCTACGAAAGTACGCCGCGCTTCGATCCCGCGACCTATCGCTTCCGCGTGTGGGGGACGGTCGAAAATCCCTTCGAGTTATCATGGGACGAATTGCAGGCGCTGCCGCGCACGACCCTCACGGCGGATTTCCATTGCGTGACGACCTGGAGCCGCTACGACAACGCTTGGGAGGGCGTGGCGATCCGCGACATCATCGCACGGGCCAAGCCGACCGATGCGACCCAGTATGTCGTCGCGCACTCCTGGACGGGCTACACCACGAATATGCCTTATGCCGACTTCAACGATGACGATGTGATGGTCGTCTTCAACCACGACGGCCAGCCAATTGAACCTGACCACGGCGGTCCCGTGCGCCTCATCGTCCCCAAGCTGTATGCCTATAAAAGCGCCAAGTGGCTCAACGGCCTGGAATTCCTCAGCGCCGACCACCCCGGCTTCTGGGAAGTGCGCGGCTACCACAACCACGCCGATCCCTGGCTGGAAGAACGCTACTGGTGACGGCTAAAATCCAAGGGGGCGCAAGGTAATTGCGTCCCTTTTCCGGTTGATGAGGCGAGAAAAATGCCGTTTGTCGTTGCCAATCGTCGTCTGGCTTCCACAACCATTACCGCCCGCTATGGTGCTGATGCCGTCATCTGTGATGTGACCTCACGTGGCCCGGCTCAGTGGGTGCGATTTAGCCCGTTCTATCCGCATGGCGATATCCCTGTCCCTTTCTCGCCCGGCATCACCAGCATGTCTGTTGAGGGAATCTGGCAAGGGTTAAAGATATTTGCAAACGCGGATGTCGATGCCACCAAATTCGCAGTCACGACCATGCATGGCATCAAGCGATCCGTGAAAAAGCTGGGTGAGGTGTTGGGCCACCGCCGCGGCGTGCAGGGATCAAGCTTACTAGGGTATGCCGAGGCTCG
Source organism: Ktedonobacteria bacterium (assembly GCA_027459785.1). Classification (GTDB taxonomy): domain Bacteria; phylum Chloroflexota; class Ktedonobacteria; order Ktedonobacterales; family JACDGC01; genus JAJPKG01. Next base: position 28,732 of record DAIDGU010000016.1, read on the forward strand.
CCGCGAAATCTATCTACCAGCCTATCGGTGGGTGCTGGACTACTGTCTTCAGCATGAACTTGCCGAATTGCGTGATTTGGGAACACGCTGGCAGGTGGTGTTTCTTGACTATGAGACGAATACCGATATCGCCGATCTCACGCGCCCTCTCGCGCATGCGGCGCTGATCGTCCGCTATCTCCAAAATGAGTGGCCTGCGTGATGCAGAGTGATGATGCTTGGCCAAATAGAATCTTCTTTTATCTTCGGCATCTGGTTCTTTCGGCCACAACCATCTTCCCGCACGTGATATCCTACCAATATGAACATGGATATCATCAAAGAGATGCCCGTTTATCAACAGTGGGTAGCAGAAGCATTGCGGGACGCCGTTCGACTTGCTTTAGAAGGGCGGTTCACAACGCTCGATCAATCCATATTAGGTGCGCTGGCGCAGGCGAAAATAGAGACCTTGCGTGATATTCTGGCGCACATTGGTACCGATTCGCTCGATCAAGTGCGGGGGCGGCTGGGTGTCGCACCGTAAGCGAAGCAAGTGTTATGCGAGGGGGAGCAAGCATGATGGAGCGCAAGCTGCGGATCGGCATCGTCTTCGGCGGGCGGTCGGGCGAACACGAGGTATCGGTGGCGTCGGCGCGGTCGATCATGGCGGCCATCGACCAAAACCGCTACGAGGTGGTACCAATCGCCATCGCGCGGTCGGGGCAATGGTTGGCGGGCGTGGCACCCCAGGCGCTGGCCGCGCCCAGCGAGGCACAGACGGCAGCCGGTGCGGACCCGCTCCCGCCGGTGTCCGCTGGCGTGGATGGCGAGGTCGCCGGCTTCGCGCGGCTGCCGCAGGTGCAAGCTGGCGGCGGAGCAGGGCTGGGCGCGATTGATGTGATCTTCCCCGTGCTGCACGGCACCTATGGCGAGGATGGCGCACTGCAAGGCATGTTGGAGATGGCCGGCCTGCCCTATGTCGGCTGCGGCGTGCTAGGGTCCGCGCTGGGGATGGACAAAGAGAAGGCCAAGCTGATCTTCCAGGCGGCGGGGTTGCCCACGGTGCCAGGCGTCACCGTCTTCCGCGCCGAAGTGGAACGTGACCTGTCTACCGCTGTCGCGCGGATCGCCGAACGCTTCGGCTATCCCGTTTTCGTCAAGCCGGCGAACCTGGGGTCCAGCGTGGGCGTGAGCAAAGCGCACGACGCGGGCGAACTGGGCGCGGCGCTGGCGCTGGCAGCGCGCTATGACCGCAAGATCGTGGTGGAACAGGCTATCGACTGCCGCGAGGTGGAATGCGCCGTGTTGGGCAACGACGATCCCCAGGCGTCGGTCGTCGGCGAGATCGTCCCCAGCAAGGAGTTTTACGACTACGAGGCGAAATATCTGGATGGCGCGTCGCGGCTCTTCATCCCCGCGCCGATCCCAGAGGCGACCGCCGAGGCGATCCGCCAGATGGCCGTCACCGCCTTCCGCGCGCTGGATCTCAGCGGCCTGGCACGCGTCGATTTCTTCCTGGATCGCACCACGGGCCAGGTGTATCTCAACGAGGTCAACACGCTGCCCGGCTTCACGGAGATTAGCATGTATCCCAAGCTGTGGGAGGCGTCGGGGCTGCCCTATCCGCAACTCATCAGCCGGCTGATCGATCTGGCCATCGAACGCCACACCGACCGCCAGCGCAACGAAACGGGGCTGCATGGGATTTAGCTGTCATCGTCCCAGGCCAGGTACGCGCGGGTGAGGGACGGTGGGGTGTGTTGTACCGCAGGCCGCGTCAGTCACTCCTTTAATGCTAAAAACGCCAGTTCGCGTCGAAAGGTGAAAACATAGCGATTGCGGGAACAGACGGTGGTCAGCGGGGCCGGACAGACAGGAATGGCTATCCTCCGGTACCCATCCTGATCACCCGCAAAGCGTATCATTCGGACGTCAGCGCGGCGATGGTGGCGGGAATCTCGGCCATCTCGTCGAGGTCGGCGAAGTTGCGCGTGTAGAGGCGGGCGTAAAGACCATGCTGCGCCAGCAGTTCGGCGTGCGTGCCGCGTTCCACGATGGTTCCTTTGTCCAGCACCAGGATGCAGTCGGCGCGTTCCACCGTCGTCAGGCGGTGCGCCACCACCATCGTCGTCCGGCCCTGCATCAGCCGGTTCAGCGCGTCTTGCACCAGCGCCTCCGACTCGTTATCCAGCGAGGCCGTCGCTTCATCTAAAAGTAGGATGCGTGGGTTGCGCAGGATGGCGCGGGCGATGGCGATGCGCTGGCGCTGGCCGGCGGATAGCTTGACGCCGCGTTCGCCCACCGCGCTCGCCAGCCCATCGGGCAGGGCGTCGATGAAGCTGAGCGCGTTCGCCAGTCGCGCCGCCGCGCGCACCTCGTCGTCGGTCGCGTCCAGGCGACCATAGCGGATGTTGTCGGCGATGCTGCCGCCGAAGAGCGTCGGCTCCTGTGGCACCACCGCCAGTTGCTCGCGCAGCGAAGGCAGGTTCACCGCGCGAATGTCCGTCCCGTCGATGGTGATCGCACCGCTGTCGCTGGGGTAGAGGCGCAGCAGCAAGCTGAGGGTGGTCGTTTTGCCCGCGCCGCTGGGACCGACCAGCGCCACCACCTGCCCCGGCGCAACGGTGAACGAGACATCGCGCAGCACCGCGCGCCGTTCCGGCTGCGCGTCAGCGGGCGCGTCGTCTGCGGGGGGGACGGTATAGGCGAACGAGACGTGGTCGAAGGCGATATCGCCGTGGACGGGCGGCAGCGCCGGTAGGGCGGCATCCGTCGCCTCAACGGGTTCGTCCAGCAGGGCGAAGACACGCTCGCCCGCCGCCCGCGCGGCCTGAATCTGCGAATAGAGGCCGGTCAGCGCGATCAATGGCCCGACGACGAGCGTCAGATAGACGATGTAAGCCACCAGGCTGCCGGTGGTGAGCCGCCCCGCCAGCACCTCATGCCCGCCGTACCACAGCACAATCGCCAGCGCCGAAAAGCCAACGAAGCCGATCAGCGGCCCCAGTACGGACTGCGCCCGCGCCCGACGCAACGCCTGGCGCAGCGATTCGCCCATGCGCACGGTGAAACGCTGATCTTCATATGCCTCGCGGGCGAAGGATTTCACGACGCGCGGCGCGGCCAACGCCTCTTCCAGCACGATGCCGGCTTCGCCCAGCCCTTCCTGCACGCCGCGCGTGGCATTGCGGATGCGCCGGCCCAGCAGCGCGGAGATGATGCCCGTGGGCGGCGCGACGGCCAGCACCACCAGCGTCAGCCGCCAGTTCAGCGTGAAGGCGATGGCGATGCTGCCAAACAGCGTCAATACCTGCGACACCACCGGCAACACATTGCCCGTCAGCGAGGTTTGCAGCAAGGTCACGTCGTTCGTGACACGGCTCATCAGTTCGCCCGTGCGCCGCTGATCATAGAAGCTGAGCGGCAGGGCTTGCAGATGGCGAAAGAGCTTGGTGCGCAGATCCACCGAGAGCCGCTCGCCGACAGAGGTCAGCAGGTAATTCTGCCACGAACTCAGCACGGCCTGGAAGATGAAGACGCCGATCAGCGCACCCGCCACGATATTCAGCAGCCGATCATCGTGCTGGGTGAGGATCGAATCCAGAAAGCTGCGGATGACCAGCGGGAACAAGAGGCCCAGCCCGCTGGTGATGATGAGCAAGACGAAGGCAATTGATAACCGCCCGACATAGGGGCGCAACAGCGCCACCAGCCGCCGCAATGAAATCGTTTGCGCGCCGGTCCGGCGCGGTTGTTTGGCATCTTGCGCGCTTCTCAGCCTGGCGCGACGCCCGCCGCGCGCTCCCCTACCCATAATCATCGTCGTTGTACCTCGATGCCATGCATGAATGCTCGCCCGAACACTAGCCAGATCCCAGCCGTTATCGGTGTCCCGTCCCTAGTGTAGCAGGAAAACGGAGCGGAAAACAAGGTTTTCGATATATCTTTCCGGGAGCTACTGCGAACGCTCATCCATGCCCGGCACCTATAGATCGCCCTGTATACTGATAACAGAATGCAGGTCATACAAGACCACCGGGAAGCGCGAGGCAGCATTGTACGGGCGCGGTGCATCGCGCCCGCGTTTTGATTGTGTCTTTCAGGCCCGGACAGGCAGGAATGCTTGTCCTCCAAGAAGCACGATGATTCCTGAGGCGGCTAAAAAGATGACCCATTGCGGACGGCAGACGCAAGGAAGGCGGCAAGCACCATGCCAGAGCAGGATGCGCAAGATCACCGGGCGCTGCGCGCAGCACGCGCGCAGCCGGCGCACGCGCCGGAGGGCGGCGCGACGGATGCCAGCCAGGTGACGAATAACCCGACGATTCGTTTAGGGCAGCACGATGAGGGCGATGCGTGGCTGCACGATCCGGCGGCGGATACGCTGGATGGCTCGTACCCCAGTCACCCTCTGCGGGCTGCGACAGAAGATCTCTGGGCGCTCAGTTCCACGCACGGCACCTGGCATAGCACGCCAGGCGAGGGACAGAGCGACTTTTTGGTGCTGGAACCGCACATCAGCGCCTTCACCGGCGGCGATGCCACCACGACACCAGGGCGCGCACAGGGTGGTACGGTTATCCCGCTCGCCGCCAGCACGCTCGCTGCCAGTATCCCGCTCGTCGCGCCGTCAGCCAGCGCGCCGCCGGCCTCGTCGTCGGCGGGCAGCAGTTGGTCGGCACGTACCAACCTACCGTATGACGATCCGTTGCGCCGGCTGAGTCTGGAGATTCAGACGGCCATCGAACAACACCTGGTTCAGCAGGGCGAGGCCTTGCCACTGGAACGCACGCCGGAACGCGCCGACCTGATCCGCCGCCTGACGCTGAATTACCTGCGCCACGACCGCGCCGCCGCCGAGACGATCCCCGATGCCACCGAGGCCGAGCGGCTGATCGCCGCCGTCAGCGACGAAGTGTTGGGCTATGGCCCGCTCGATCCGCTGCTGCGCGACGACAGTGTGAGCGAGATCATGGTGACGGGCGCGCAGATGACCTATGTGGAGCAAGGGGGCCGGCTGCACGAGGTGCCGGTGCATTTCGCCGACGACGCGCACGTGCTGCGCATCATCCACAAGTTGCTCGCGCCGCTGGGCCTGGTGGTCACGCCGGCAAGCCCCATCGCGCAAGGACGCCTGGCCGACGGTTCGCGCATCACGGTGGTCATCCCGCCCTCATCCATCTCTGGTCCATCATTGACCATCCGCCGCGCCGTGCGCCGCGCCTTCACGCTGGAACAACTGGTGCGGCTCGACGCCCTCTCGTTGCACATGGCGGACTTCCTGCGCCTCTGCGTGAGCGCACGGCTGAATATCATCATCTGTGGCATCGCCGGTGCAGGCAAGACGACGATCCTGAACGCGCTGGCCAGCAGCATCGACGAGCACGAGCGCCTGGTGACGATTGAGGAGACGGCGGAATTGCAATTGCACCACCGCCATCTGGTGCGGCTGGAAGCCGCCTCGCCGCACCAGCGCGGCGGCGCGCTGCGCAAACACGATCTGCTGGCGCACGCGCTGCACCTGCTGCCGGAACGCATCATCCTGGGCGAATGCACGGGCGGCGAGGCGCTGACCATCATCCAGGCGATGAATACGGGCTGCGATGGCACGCTGGCGACGATGTATGCCAATTCGCCGCGCGACGCGCTGCACCGGCTGGAGGCGCTGTGCCTGGGTGCCGGCCCCTTGCTCTCATCTCTGGCCGTGCGCCAGCAGATCGCCACTGGCCTCGACCTGATCCTCTTCTGTGCGCGGCTGCGCGACGGCACGCGGCGCGTCATCGGCGTGACGGATATCAGCGGTATGGAAGGTGACGTGATCGCCGCGCATGATCTCTTCGTTTTCCGCGAGGCCGGGCTGGATATGGCGACCGGGCGCATCCGGGGTGAGTTCGCCACCACCGGCCAGCGTCCCAGCTTCGCTAGCCGCATCGAAGATGCCCCCGCGCCCGGCTTCGCTCAGCACTACCCACGTGGCGCATGATCAATGTGTCAGGTGATCAATCCTTGGCAGAAGGTTTCATACTCTTTGCGGATAATCACCGGAGGACAGCCATTCCTGTCGGTCACGCTTCCCCGGAGGACAGCCATTCCTGTCTGTCTGGTCTTAATGACCACAGTTTTTACCCGAAAGGAGCGCTCTACTTGCCCGCTTCGTCCAGCAGGCCCAGCCGGGCGTATGGCACGGCGACGTAGCGCGTGTAGTAGGCCGGGTCGGCGAGGGCGGCCAGTTGGTCGGGCGGGAGGACGGCGGTGACGTCGGGATCGGATTGCAGGAATGCGAGGAACGAGGCGTTGTCGTTCTCGCCGCGCCACACCTTCTGTGCGTTGCGCTGCACCAGCTTATAGGCTTCCTGCCGGCCCATGCCGGCATCCACCAGCGCCAGCAAGACGCGCTGCGAATAGATCAGGCCGCGCGTCATGTCCAGGTTGTCGCGCATGCGATAGGGGTTGACTTCCAGACCGGCGATGATCGTGTGCATCAGCCACAGCAGGTAGTGCAACAGGGTGGTGCCGTCGGGGATGATGATGCGTTCGGCGGACGAATGGCTGATGTCGCGCTCGTGCCACAGCGCCATACTTTCCAGCGCCGTCACGGCGTAACCGCGCAGCACGCGCACCAGCCCACAGACGCGCTCCGTCAGTTCGGGATTGCGCTTATGCGGCATGGCGGACGATCCTTGTTGGCCCGCGCCGAAAGGCTCGAAGGCTTCGCTGACCTCCGTGCGCTGCATGTGGCGCAGTTCCAGCGCCATCTGTTCCAGCACGCCGCCCACCAGCGCCAGCGTCGTCATGAATTGCGCGTGGCGGTCGCGGCTGATGATCTGGTTCGAGATCGGCGCGGGTGTCAGGTGCAACTGCGCACAGACGTACTCCTCAATCGCGGGCGGTACGGTGGCATGCGTCCCCACCGCGCCGGAGATCGCGCCGACAGCCAGTTCGTCCAGTGCGGCATCCAGGCGGGTGCGGGCGCGGCGCATTTCGTCCACCCACAGCAACACCTTCATCCCAAAGGTCAGCGGCTCGGCGTGGATGCCGTGGGTGCGCCCGACCATCAGCGTATCCTTGTGTTGCACCGCCAGGCGCTCTGTATCCACCAGCAACACATCCAGCGCCTGGGTGAGCGCCGTGCCGGCCTCGCGGATCTGGATCGCCAGCGCGGTATCCAGCACATCAGACGACGTCAGGCCCAGGTGGATGAAGCGACCCTCCGGCCCCAGTTGCTCTTGCAACATGCGCAGGAACGAGATGACATCATGGTGTGCTTCCAGTTCGATCTCGTGCATGCGACCCAGATCCAGCGCCACGCCCTTGATACGTTCCACGGCATCCGGTGGGATCGCCCCCTCCTGCCCCCAGGCTTCGCAGACCAGCACCTCCACGCGCAGCCAGGTAGCGATCTTATTCTCTTCGGACCAGATGCGCGCCATCTCTGGGCGCGTGTAACGTTCGATCATGGTGTGTGCTTGCCTCTTGTCAAAAAATAGCGACGCCGCCGACGCGCATGATGGCACCGGCACGGCGGAAACGGTCGAGATGGTGACACAGGCAGTATAGCACGCCGTCTGAGCTGGCGCTACCGGCGAACAGCGGCAAAAATCAGGGGAGATCACCTCGTGCCGGCGCGTCGTCCCACGGCACGGTTAATCCCTCCTGCCCCCAGCAGGCGCGATCCCAGATGCCGGCCCCCGCCAGCCGGCCAGCCGCCTCCCAGCGCCGCAAGCCATCACGAATGAAGGGATTATCCCGGCAGCGTTGCGCCACAATCTCCCATACCTGCTGCGCCGTCCAGCCGTAACCAGCTTGCGCATCGGGGGCAACCTTGCTGAAAAAGCCGCCTAGCTCCGCGAGCGCATAGTCTTCATAGTCCCGCGCCGTGCCTGGCGGGTTCGCCTCAGATGTGTAGCGGGTGACGGCATCGCTATCGTCGAGATCGTGGATGAGGATGGGGATCGTGCGCCCGAAGGTGGCGGCGACCACCCCCGCGTCATGCAGTCGGCGCGCGACGCGGGCGCAGAGCGGCACGAAGGCGTCCCATTCCGCCTGTGTGTCATATTGCAGATCAAGCGGCTGTTGCGGCAACGTCAACCCCAACTCGCTTAACCAGGCATCGCGTTGGCGCACGGCCTTATCGTTCGCTTGTGGATCGGTAATGGAAGTGTCTTCGGGGATGATCAGCCGGTAGTCCGCCGTCCAAAAGGGCAGATTCCACCTGGCCTCCCCTGCACCCGATGCCGCGCTGATCTGCGCCCGCCACTGCGTTTCCGTGTTATAGCTCAGCCACAAAGACGCATGAAACGCAAAAGTAGGTTCGCCCGCATCATCGATACAGAACGAGATCAGGTAGACATCCGCGCAGTCGATGCCGCTCGCCGGGTCGCGCCAAGACGCGATCTCCGTCGCGCAACGCTGGTAAATGTACGCCTCGAAAGCTGGTGATGAAGCTTGTTGCATCCAACCTCCTATCTCCTCCTAATCATAACAGTAGTGTGATGAATCCGACCCCACCTGCATTTGCTTCATTTTAGGTGTGATTCACCGCAAGGGTTTCGGGCTTTCCAAACCGTAACATATGATACTGCGATATATGCTACAATATAGCCCAGATAGCCCAGAGACACAAGCAGGAGGTACACAACTATGGAAGCTCTCAAATTGAAAGCTCATATCGGTCACGATGGTATCTTACGATTGGATGTACCAGTGGGTATCGCCGATGTGGATTGTGATGTCATAGTCACTGTTCCTCCCACCATGACCGTTGACGAGTGGCATCAGTTTGTTGATCGCACTGCTGGTAGCTTGGTTGATGACCCCATTGAGCGACTACCGCAAGGAGAGTATGAGCAGCGAGATCCGATCATATGACCTACCTGCTTGATACAAACACCTGCATTCGCTACCTGAATGGGCGCTCCTCGAATGTAGTAGCGAAGGTGCGCGCCACCGCGCCAAGCGACATTGCTGTTTGCGCGGTCGTGAAAGCTGAATTATTTGCCGGAGCCGCAAAAAGCCAAAATCCGGCGAAGAATCTAGCGACCCAACAGGCATTCCTGAATCAATTCGTATCATTCCCTTTTGATGATGTTGCCGCAGCCATCTATGGACCCATGCGTGCCGCATTGGAAAAAGCAGGTACGCCTATTGGCCCGAACGATCTACTTATTGCAACCATTGCGCTAGCAAATAGCCTCACGCTGGTAACACATAACACGCGCGAATTTACGCGCCTTTCTGGATTGACATTAGAAGATTGGGAACTATAGATCAAGGATCATGAGTTACTGCGTGGTAGGCGCGGAGGCTGCACCAATTGCGCCTCCGGCTACTCGTCTGCATGCACAACTGTTCCCTTTCGATCAATCGCTCTTTATGAGTAGAACCCATAATTCAGCATTAAAGGGACAGCTAGACGCGATGGAAATGCGGCAGCGGCAAGCGCGGCTTCCCATCACCGACGCCCCACAGCGCGATGGCGACGAGCCAGGCGGCGTACAGAAAGAGCGCGCCCGCCACGGTGGCAGGGGCCAACGCGGGGACGAGCGCCACCGGCGTCGCCACCAGCGTCACCAACCAGGCCAGCGCGCCCAGCGCCGTGAGCCAGCGGGGGAAGCGCGGCACCCGTGCCAATGCCATCACCACCAGCGCGCCCGCGATGAAATACAGCGTATTCGCCGCGCCGGTAGAAAGAAGCGCCGATAGGTGATCCAGCGTCGTAAAAAACAGCAACACGGTGGGGCGCGCAGGGTCCGTCACCGCCAGCGCCGTGTATTGGTGCGCGATGCCAGGGAAGGCTGCCGCCTGGATGCTGTCGCCGACGATATCCACCGCGCCGCCCAGGACGGCGCTGAGCGCGGCGAAGCGCAGCAGATCGGGCGCGGGGGCGCGCGGCACGAAGGCCCGGCTGAGCGCCCAGATGCTCACCACCAACCCCACACTGCCGCCCATCCACATGACCCAGCCCGCGCTCCACGCCAGGTCGTGCGCGGCGATGAAGCGCAGCCGCGCGTCCGCGTCGCCACCGGCAAGCGTCCCCGGCGCGATGACCAGGCCAGTGTAAGCGAGCGGGATCAGGTTCAGCGCGGCAGCCAGCACCAGCAGCGCCCGCGTCGTAAATGGTTGCGGCATTGTCGCATCTACCTTTTTGTGCGCAGATCAGGTACACAGCATGCTGTGCAGCCGACCTTTAGTATAGCGCATCATGCAAGGGCCAAAGCAAACGACGCATCGTGCAAGTTGGCGCTGAATTTGCGGATGAATCGGGCGCTGTGGGCCGGTGTATGGCACGTTTAGGGGAGGGGCCAGCGCCTGACCGACTGGATGGTGTATACTTGCCAGAGACGAGATTACCAGATCTATTTTTTAAGATGAGCTGAGGTGCTGCTATGCTTGCTCGTGTCATCCCGCTGGTGTTCGCCGTGGGCAGCATCGCCAGCCTGTTGCTGGTTGGTCACGCCAACATATCGGCACTCAGCACCTTGCCGATCCAGCAGAGCATCGGCAACTCGCATATTCCCGGCTCCGATCTGCCGCCCAGGGGGCTGACCCCTACCCCGACCACGACGCCCACGCCCGCGCCGCCCGTCGCGCCGGCCACCGGCAAGCTGCTCCTGATCGATCTCGCGCATGAATGGCTGTGGGCCTTCCAGGACGGCCACGTCGTCTATAGCACGCCCGTCACCACCGGCCAACCTGCCCTGGCCACGCCGGTCGGCACCTTCAACGTTCAATATACCGTCACCGACACGTGGTTCACCTCGGCCTGGCAGCCTGGCTCGCCGTATTACTTCGCGCCGCTGTTCGTGCATTACGGCCTGTATTTCCGCGACTACGGCTTCTTCATCCACGATGCCACCTGGCGGCACCAATTCGGCCCCGGTACCAACGTGCCGCATACGGATGCTGACGGCACGCACGAGACGGGCAGCCACGGCTGCATCGAGGTGCCGCTCACCGCGATGACCTGGCTCTACCACTGGGCCACCGTCGGCACGCGCATCAGCATCGTTCCCAGCACCCAACCGGCTCCCGTCCAGCCACCGCCAGCGCCCAAGCACGCATTGCCCGGCAAGTCAGGCACGCAGCCGGTATAAAACACGATCGGTTGGGGCCGCTAGCGTAGCCGGTACAACACCTCGCCGGCATGGGGGACGTATAAGATCCCTTGGTCTTCGCGGTCGGCCCAGGCAGCGGGGTCAATCGCACGATAATCGGCGTAGCCCAGATTGATGCGCCGGCAGCGTTCCTCTGGGATGCCGGTCGCCAGCGTCACCTGGATGCGCGGCGTCTCGACACCGCTGGGCGCGTCGTAGCTGCCCATACCCTTCACATGGGTGCTGTGCGCCAGAATGCTGCCCGGCAAGTTGCCGAAGCGCGCCCATTGCTTCAGGAAGTAATCGCGCACATGGTAGCCGACCTGATCAATCAGCGCGCCGTGAGTGAACGAGACTTCGGTGAGGTGCGGCGCGTAGATGATGACCTCGCCGCCATCCGCGATCACCGGCTCGGTCTTGTACATCGCCTTGGCCGCCGTCCACAGGTCGTCGTATTGCGGCGCGGGACACGACAGCACGCGCTGAAAAGGCCGGTCGAACCAGGTGATGTTGAGCGCGCCAGAAAGTTCCGCCGCCGCCGCGAAGGCTTCCAGGTGGTCGCCGATATACATGCCGCGCAACGTCGTGCCATCCATCACCAGCGCGATGCACGTGAGCGGGCGTGGCACGAAGTCCGCCCCCCGATGGATGATGCGCCGGACGGGGGTATCCTGCACGCCGATGGTATGCATACTGGTGACGAGCGCGCCCAACCAATGCGTGAAGTTGATGATATCCGGCCCCGCGATGCCAGGAAACAGATATTTCGCGCCGCCCGAAAAGCCCGCTACCTCATGCGGGAAGACCGGCCCGCAGATGATCACGTGGTCATAGTCCAGGATGCGTTTATTCAGCGTCACCGGCACCGCGTCGCGCAGCAGGCCATCGGTCAGCGCCGCCGCCTCGTCGGCGGGGATCGTGCCGATGGTCACGAGTTGCGCCGGATCGTCCCACGCATGGTTGAAGATCTGCGTCCTGGGGTAGCGTTCCCGCCGCTCTGCCGCCGGCATGCCCACCAACTGTTCGATGGCGGCTGCCGGCATCGGTGGGTGCGTTCCCAGGGCGATCAGGTAATCCAGCGCCGTTGTGCGCGGCCCCAACGTCGCGTTCAACAAGCGAAAGAGCAAGGGGATGGGCGCGGTGCGCGTGGCATCGGGAATGATCACCAATACCCGTTTGCCATCCAGCGCCAGTTGTTCGCTGGCCCGCGTCACCGCTTGTTCCACCATCTCCGGCGTCAGCACGCGCTCCACCGCGCCACTCGCACTCAGCATCGCCAGTTCCTCCTTTGGCCCGATCTGTTGATCCGCTCTGTATATAAAAAAGCCGACGGTTCCAGATACGCCAAAAGGGTACCGGAGAACCGCCATGCCCATCTGTCCCTACGATCACCCGCAGGACAGCCATGCCCGTCTATCCCTATCATCACCCGGAGGATCGCCATGCCCATCTGTCCCTACCATCACCCGGAGGATCGCCATGCCCATCTGTCCCTACCATCACCCGGAGGATCGCCATGCCCATCTGTCCCTACCATCACCCGGAGGATCGCCATGCCCATCTGTCCGGCCCCGTTGACCACCGCCTTTCTCCGCAACGAGTATAATAGCAAGAAGCCAAAGATGGGGACAAACGTGCCATCGGCGCGCGGTCGCCGGGGTAAGATCCCCATCGGCGCGCGGTCGCCGGGGGTTAAACCCCCCGGCTCGGAAAAGAAACCCCTCCGGGCTAGGACACGGCAAACCCGATCAATTCGTCAATCAACGCTAACTGTGTCGCAAGGTTGTTGGCAACGAAGTCAACGTGTGTGAATAGGATCTGTGGGCGAACATTTCTGTCTCCCTACAACTTTGTATGGGCGCAATGTATCGCGCCCCGCGTCTCCCCTGGCTGTAATTTAGACGCCGCCGAAGGCGGCGAAGCCACCATCGACAGGGATGACGATGCCGGTGACGAAGGCCGATGCTGGGCTGGCGAGCCAGAGCAGCGTCCCCACCAGATCGTCGGGGGTGCCGAAGCGGCGCTGGGGCGTGTGCGCGATGATCGCCTGGCCGCGCGCCGTCAGTTCCCCCGTGGCGGCGTCGGTCAGCAAGAAGCGGTTCTGTTCGGTCAGGAAGAAGCCGGGCGCGATGGCATTCACGCGGATGGCTGGGCTGTATTCCTGCGCCAGATGCACGGCAAGCCATTGGGTGAAGTTCACCACGGCGGCCTTAGTCGCACCATAGACGCCGACACGCGTCAGGGGGCGCAGCGCCGCCATCGACGCGATGTTGATGATGTTGCCTTGGCCGCGTGCGGCCATCTCGCGGCCCCACACCTGGCACGCCGCCAGCGTGCCGGCGAAGTTGCTGCCCATCACCTCATTGATGCCCGCCGCGTCGAGATCGAAGAAAGATTGATCCGCGCTGACCGTCGCGCGCGGATCGTTGCCGCCCGCCGCGTTGACCAGCAGATCCACTGGCCCCAGCCGTGCCGCGACCACCGCCGCCGCCGCTGCCAGCGCCGCGCGCGCATGCACATCGGCGGCCACGGCCACCGCCTCGCCCCCGTTGGCAATAATGGCTTCCGCCACTCGCTGCCCAGCCTCTAATCGGCGACCCAGGATCGCCACGCGCGCCCCTGCCTGCGCCAAGCCCTGCGCCAGCGCGCTGCCCAGCACGCCGCTGCCCCCTGTGATCACCACCACCTGACCCCGCACATCAAACATCGGCCCCACCCCCCGGCCCCCTCCCCATCTCTGATGGAGAGGGGGTAAGCAGCGGTTGCGGCTGATCGGCAAGATCCACGCGATCAAGGTTCACTGTCTGATCTCCCCTCTCCATCCGCAGATGGGATGTAGGGGCGATGCCTTGTGCTCGCCCTGGGGGTGGGGCCGCCGGGGGTGGGGCCGCCGGGACGGCGAAGGGCGTCAAGTGGCGCACGAAATGGCGCGCGATCACGTCGCCATAGCTCGCCTGGTTAGCGCGCAGGACGGCGAAGAACTGATCGTGGAACTCGTCCAGCGTCGAGCCGTAGGTCACATGCACGATCTGGCGCACGTGATGGTTGTCGAGCAGCGCGGGCAGGTCGCCCGCCGGAAGATGATCGACATCCGGCAGGCGTGCCACCTCCGCCGACACATGATACGTCGCGCGGTCGATCGGATAGCGCGCGGCGGCGAAGCGCACGATTGCCCGGAAGAGCGCGGGATCGGCGGCGGCGATGACGCGCAGCGCCTCCACATAGCTCGTTCCCGCCGTCTTCAGATGCCCCACGCCATGCGTCGCCGCCACGAAGAGCGGGTAGGTGCTGAGCTTGTCGGAGCCGGAATGCAGGCTCAGCTTATACGGCCCCAACACCCGCGCGATCTGCGCATGCAGGTTGAGATCCGCCGCTAGCGCGTCCAGGTCGCCGATGTAGTCCGTCCCCTTCTCGAAGGCACCGACGAAGCGCGGGGCCAGGCTGACCCACTGCACACCCAGCCGCCGCAGTTCGCTGGCGAAGATGATGTGTTCCGCGCCGGTCGTCGGCGTCGCCGTCTCATCCACCGAGACTTCGAGTTCGCTGGGGATGTTTTTGGCGGCAAGGTGGCGATACATTGTGGCGACATGCGCGATGGCCGCGCCGTACTTCACGGCGGCGCGCACCACCTCCGCTTCGGTCAGCGTCAGGGCGCGATCCTCCAGATCGATCCGCTGGCCCGCATAGGCGCGCAGAAAGTCCGCCGGTGTCGTCGCCAGCCGGTCCCACGGCACCGTCGCTAACTTGCTGTGCAGCGTCGCCGGATCGTCGCCGTCGGCAGCGTCATCCACGTGCGCGCCGGGATCGATGGTATAGAGCGAGTAGCCCACGGCGGCACAGGCGTCGATATCCTCCGGCGTCTTCAGGTGATCGGCGTCGGCACCCACGCTGCCCTGCCAGCCGGCGGCGAAAGCGCCCCACGTGGCATCGTCCAGCACGTCGGCGGGCGTGCGGTGCGTGCGCCCCATCTCGCGCATCGACTGCTGGGCGAAGATCGGCGCGATGGTGGCTCCCGGCGCTGCCGCCAGGACCGCGCGCAGCGCGCGGATGTGGCCGGGCGTCGCCAGTCCCAGCCGGTCGCCGAACCCCGCCGAGGTGTGTTGTCCGATGGGCGCGGGGGCCAACCACGGCAGCCGCCCGCGCAGCCAGCGCGCTGTCGCGCCATCAGCCGGGGCCAGCACCAAGACGCGCTCATCGCGTTCGCCGCCCCGCGCGCCCGCCAGTTCCGCCAGCGCCGGATCGTCCGGCGTCGCCAGCACCGCCAGGTGCCGCACGCCGTCGGCTTCCTCTAACCAAAGCGCCGCGCCAGCATCGGCGACGAATGACGCCGGCACGAATGCCGCGCCGCGCCACGCCTGGCACGCCTCAGATGAAATGCTCGTTTCCATCGCCATCTGTTGCTCCCATTTATGCGCAATACTGGTGGACCCCTAGCGCGGCAGATCGCGCGCCGTCCCCGGATCGGTCTTGATCCAGGTGTGGTCTGGGTCGTCGTGGGGGTGCATCTCGCGCACCGGACCGGCCATGAACCACAGGTAATACACGTCGTAGCCGGGCGGGGCGGCGACCGGATGGTAGCCATAGGGCATGATCGTCACGTCGTTGTCGCGCACAATCGCCGCCGTGTTCATCGCGTCGAACGGGCTGTCGGCGCGCGTGTACCAGCCCTGGATGCCGAAGCCCGTTGCCGGGCGGATCTTGAAGATGTAGAGTTCTTCTTGCTGCACCTCGTCCGGCAGGTCCAGCGTGTCGTGCTTGTGCGGCGGAAAGCTGGACCACTTGCCGGCGGGGGTGAAGGTTTCGCCGATGATCAGCCGTTGTGCCTGAGAATTGGTGACGCCGAGGATATCGTGGACGTAGCGCCGGAAATCGCCCTGCCCGACCTCACGCGCCACCACCTGCGGCGGGCGCACCACCTGCACCGGATGCACCTCCGTCGCGCGGCAGCGACAGATGGCGGCCTCCACGCCCTGCGGCCCCGCCGTAATGGTGAACGCTGATTGGATGGGCAAATACACGCCGGTGGCGCGGCCATCGAAGACGCTCGCCCGGCCCCCCAGGTCGTCAAACACCTGGCCGCCGGTGCGCAGGGTGGCGCTACCACTGAGCAGCACCACGCCCACTTCATCGTCGCCCGTTGCCGCCGTGTATGCCGCGCCAGGAGCCAGGCGCAGCATGGCGAAGTCGAGGTCGCGCAGGGGATCGCGCCCCGGCGTCACCAATTGGGTCAGGCCCGGCTCCGCCGGGTAGTGATAGGTCAGTTGCATACCCATGATCGGCTTCCTACTTGTAGACTGGGGCGGTGGTGGTGGCCAGCGTGTGTAAGGCGCGGCCATCACGGAAAACGGCATCCAGAACCGTGGCGACGCCGCCCAGCGCGACCGCATTGCTGCCCAGCGCGCCCGCGATGACACGGGTGTGGGCGCGTGGCGTGGGCAGGCTGTGGGCGAGCACGGTGTCGCGGAGCGGCGCGAGGATGAGTTCGCCCGCGCGCAAGGTGCTGCCATTCACCACGATGAGTACCGGACTGATGAAATTGACGAGACCGGCGACGACGGCCCCGATGCTCGCGCCCGCGCGGTGCAGCGCCGCCAGCGCCACGGCATCTCCTGCCTGGGCCAATTGCAACACTGTCACGATGTCTTGCACGGCGGGTTGGCGGGCGCGCACATACTCGATGATCGCCGCCTTTCCGGCGAAAACTTCCAGGCAACCGGTATTACCACAGAGACAGATCGGGCCATGCGGATCGACGACCATGTGGCCGATCTCGCCCGCGCTGCCGGCCCCGCCGCGATACACCTGGCCGTTCAGCACGAGGCCGCCGCCGATGCCGGTGCCGACGCGCACATACAGCATGCTCTCCACGTCGCGCGCGTTGCCGTAACGGCTTTCGCCCAGCGCGCCCAGTTTCGCGTTGTTATCAAGATAGATGGGCAGATCGACCAATTCCCGGATGCGCTGAAGCGCATTCGTGCCGATCCAGCCGGGGATGGTCGGGGCCAGGCACACGCCGTCGGTTACGATGCCGGGCATGCCGATGCCCACGCCGATCACCTTGGCCCACGGGATGCCTTGCGCCATAATGAAGGTGCGGATGGCGTCGGCCAGCAGCGGCAAACAGGTGTCCGGCCCCTGATAGGCGGGAAAGGGAACTTCGGTACGCCCCAGGATGTTCGCGCTCAGGTCGGTGACGACCATGATCAGCCGGTGCCGGCCCAGCGCGATGCCAATGATCGTGGCGACATCCGCGTTGAAATGCACCGGCACGACCCGCCGCCCGCCGCTCGTATCCGCCCGCTCGCTGCCGCTCTCCCGCACCAGTCCCTCCGCCAGCAGATCATCAATGATGTTGCCGATGGTCGTGCGCGAAAGGCCGGTCTGGCGGGCGATCTCGGCGCGGGGGCTGCCCCCATGTTCGCGCACGTAGTTGAGCACCAGCAACCAGTTCGACTCGCGCATCAATTGCAGATCGGTGCCACGCCCCGCAAGCGCCAGGCGTTCGTCGCGGTCGTGCAGCCCATGTATGGTGCGGCCAGCGATGCGGCTCATGCGTCACACCTCCCTCTGGAGGAACAGTATACCTGGGCGTTCGGTAAGTTGTCAAGACAGTTGACGGATCAAATTGAATAACACATCAGCTCTTTTGATCAACAAGAAGGCCGCGCGCTCAGCCCTTCTTTGACTCACGCACCCCATACACCAGCCAATCCACCGGACTAAAATTCCTCCGTTCATGCGGCAGTCTCCGTTTGTGCATCCTGCTTGCCCCGCACAAAGACCACGATGAAGACCATAGCCAAAGCTATCACCGCCGCATTTGCCCAGTACGGAAATGGTGTACCCAACTGCGTGTACAGCACTCCCCCCAGTATGGGGCCGATGGTCATTGCTAATGCCGAGATGGACTGAGACCCGCCTTGCACCATTCCCTGTTGCCGTGGATTGATGGCGCGCGACAGCAAGCCGGCCAGGGCTGGTTCGGCCAACCCGCCGCAACCCGCGAAGAGGATGATCGCCACGATCAGCACCACGGGCGATGCGACAAATGCCACCGAACTGAACAGCAGATAGCTGAGGCTGACCCCTACCAGCGCCACGAGCGACTGGCGCACCTCGCCCAGCCGGGGCAGCAGGCGTGGCACCAACAATCCCTGCACGATGATATCCGTCAATCCCACCCCCAGCGAACTCAGGCCGAGTTGCACCGGATTCCAATGGAGCTGCTCGAAAGCGAGTACCCCCATCGTTGCGAGCAAGATCGAGAACGGGAGATAGTAGCAGAATCCTATCACCAAAAGCCAGCGAATCCGCGAAATGCCAAAGACTATCGCCAGTTGCTTGAAGGGATTGAGATCGCCGATGCTCACCTGCGTGGCGCGATGCTCAGGCTGCAAACTCTCTGGCAAGACGAAGAAACCAAAGAGCAGATTGATCAGTGTCACGCCTGCCGCTAGATAGATCGGCGTATGCAAGCTGATCTTTGCCGCAAAGCCGCCGATGGCGGGGCCAAGGATGAACCCAATGCCCGTGATTGCGCCCAGACGGCCAAAGAATGCGCCGCGCTTTTCGGGTGACACTACATCGCCGACATACGCGAAAAGGATGCTGAAGTTGCCGCCCGTCAACCCATCGATGATGCGCCCCAGGAAAAAGACCCACAAGGCACCACCGAGGCCAAACAGCAGATAGCCAATCACCGATCCCAACAAACAGCATAGCAAGATGGGGCGTCGCCCAAAGCGGTCACTCAGCAGCCCCAGACCGGGTGCGGCCAAAAATTGACAGGCTGCATAAGAAGCCGTGAGCCAGCCCACTACTACCGCTAGATTCCGTAGGTCCGCCACATAGGGCCGCACAATGAAGAGCAGCACCGGACCAAACAGGCCCACCCCCATCACGTTCAAGAATGCCGTAATGATGAGAAAGGTCTGCGCATGTGGTGAAATGCGCCGCTGTGGCGGCGTCAGCATATTAGCATCGGTCTTTTCGACCAGCTCGCGTGGTGTTTCATCGGTCAACATTGGCTGTATCTCCCTAGCTGCGTGAAGTAACGAGTGCAGTATAGGGAGATGCGTGTCGCGGTCGCCTCATCCGGCTGGGTAGTTCGCCTGGGTGATTGCCTCAGGTGAGGCGTTTCTGGCGGGCGGCGAGTGTGGCGGCGACCCGATTGTTGACGCCGAGTTTGCGATAAAGATTTTTGATATGAGCCTTGACGGTGTTGACCGAAACGACCAAATCCCGCGCGATGGCAGGATTCGTTTGCCCCGCGACCAGCAAGCGCAGTACGCGCACCTCTTGCGGGCTGAGCGCCTCTGCCTCATCCGAGGCGGGGATGGTTTCGCCGCGTTCCTGGGCAAAGGCTGCCAGCAATCGCTGCACATAGCGCCGCAACAACGGTTCGCGCACATGAGGAACGCAATCGTGCAGGCACCGCTCGATCATCTCGCCCCCCTCGACAAAAAGCCGCAGGTAGCCTTCCGGCTGCGTCTGGGCGAGCAAAGCGCGCACGGTCTCGCGCGCCTCATCAGCACTTTGTTGAGTCATATACACGACCACCAGCCAAAGTCGAACGCTCGCCCCAAAATGGGCGCGCCCCACGCGCCGCGCCTCATCAGCCAGCGCACGCAATTCTACGAGCGCTTCGGCAAGCTGACCCTGAGCGAGCAGCAGGCGCGCATGCAAGAGTTCTTCGTACGCCAGAGCAGAGCGTGGAATGTCATCATGCTGAGGGTCGCGTTCCGTCCACCAGTCCTGCACTGCCGCCAGGTTGCCCTGTGCCAAATACATGCCTGCCCGATGCGCGGCTAATTCACGGACCAGCCGCACGTGCAGTGGCATCGTCATTGGGGTGAGGTGTTCGATCATCGTGGTGAGGTCACGCAGCGCCTGCGTCGTTTCACCTCGTGCATGGCGCAGCCGTGCTTGCATGGCAATGCCATAACTTTGCACCTCGTCATCCAACATCAGTTGGCTTATTTTCAGCGATTCAACGGTCGCCGCCCACGCCGCATCCAACGCATTCCATTCATAGTGCAATTGGGCCAAGGCGATATCAAGGCGTGCAATGTCATCGTGGTCGTCATCAAGACGCGCCTCTGCAAATACCATCCGAAACTGCTGCTCGGCCCGGTGTAACTCGCCCATTTCCAACAGAATGTAGGCGTGCATGTTCAAGGTGGCCCGCACAAATCCACGGTTGCCCGTTCCGGCACTGAGCGATTGCGCTTCCAGGATCAGCGCGCGTGATTGGTCCATCGTCTCGGCATACCACGCGCCGATGCTGCGCACCACGCTGCGCAAGGCCAGCGATTCCTTGGGCAACCAGGCGAGTGATTGCTCAGCCCACGTGATGGCTTCACGCAACGCGCCACGCTCGCGGGCAATCATCGCACGAAAGGCGAAGACCTCTCCCAGCCGCGCGGTGTTGCCTTGGCGCCGCCAACCCTCCTCGGCGTCGCGCAACCTTTGCTCGATGCGCACCAGCGTTTCCAGAGGAAGGCGACGTACCTGCATCTGCATCAGTTCCGTGGCAGCAAAGATCATGCAGAGCGCCGGATTTCGCCGCAACAACGACTCTGACAGCGCATGAAGCCAGCCATGCAGCGTGTGAAACTCTTGCATCGTATGAAAATTCGTGCTACTCACGATAAAGAGTTCCGGTCCCACATATCGCTCAATCAACTGCGCGGCGCGCGGGAGGTCATGGCCCCCAAACGCGGCTTCGATGGCCGCTGGCAGCATCTCATGGGCCGCAAACCAAGCGCTGGCCCGCTGTGACGCCTGAGTGAGCGTCGCGTCGCCTAGCCGCCGCCGTGCCTCGCGTTGCATCGCCTCTGCGAAGAGCATATGGAAGCGATACCAGGGACCATCTTGCTCCAATCGCTCCAAAAAAAGACCAGCGCGCTCGATGCCGTCGAGCAGTTGCGCGCTCCCCGTGCGTTCCATCACTGCGTCGCAGAGATCGCCTGTGAGCCGCTGCAACCCGCTCGTCATAAGCAAAAAGCGCTGCACCTCCGCCGATTGCGTCTCTAACACTTCAGCGACGAAATAATCACCAAAGAGCCAATGGCTATTCGCCGTCCCGTTGAGCCATGCGCGGATGAGTGCCGTGTGTGTGTCGCCATCCAGAGCCAATGCCAGCATCCGCAGCCCCGCCACCCACCCTTCCAGGCGCGTGGCAATCTGCGCCAACTCCCCCACTTCCGCCGTGTGCGTTCCTGCTCGCTGCAAGAAAGCCGCTGTCTCTTCTGACGTAAAGCTGAGGTCCGCCGCCGAACAAAGGGTACAGTGACCTTGCGCCTGCCACCTTGTAAGGGGAAACGGCGGGTCGCGCCGCGTCATCAGGACGAGATGCATCCCACCTGGCAAATGCTCGATGAAGAAGATGAGCGCCTCGTGAATCTGTGGCTCGGTGATGACATGGTAATCTTCTAATACCAACACGCCCTGGCAGTCCGCCTGCACGAGATCATTGAGCAGCATCGTCATCAGTGCCTCTGGCGTGGGGGCTACGAAGGGTGGCAGTGTCGCAGCGTGCAAAAGCGCCAAGGCTGCGCGTCCAATCGTCGGCGCGAATCGCTGACACGCGGCAATGAAATAGCGCCAGAAGCGCGCCGGATCGCTGTCACCAGCATCTAGCGCCAGCCAGGCAAAGGCAGACACCTTCCTCGATGTGAGCCATTGGTTGACCAGGGTCGTCTTGCCGAAACCGGCTGGCGTGGTGATGAGTGTTAGCGCCTCTTCACGCCCGACATCCAGCCGTTGCAACAGCCGCTCGCGCGGCACCAATCCACTCCGTAGCCGTGGGGGTTGCAGCTTCGCCGCCAACAAGGGCAATGGTGTTGGCCCAGGCGAGGTCGTAGGGGGCATCGGCACCACTTCGTTCGCAGTCGCAGCCGGTGGTTGAGCATGCAAAGCGTGCGCCAATTCCTCTAAACGTGCCAGGGTGACATGCTGCGTTCGGCCAGCATAGCGTTTGTTGACGCGCTTCCCCTCGCGTCGGTACGCATACCAATACCCCGCATCGCTGCCTTGCCGCTGCTCATGCAACACAGTGATATGTCCGCCTTGTCCCTGAAAGGCGAATGCGCGGTGCTGCGCCAGCCATGTTCCCCAAATGTCGTCCGTTAGGGGGTGCGTTGTATCCGAGGCATAATATACGGCTTCGGTGGCCTCCCAGCGCACCAGATAGGCTGCATGTCTTGGCATCGCCTCAATCCCTTACAGAAAGCTCAAAAAGCCGCTGTGCCTTTAGTCCATGCGGATGCACGGGCGTGCGCAGGCTTGAGCCAGAGGTCGTACCCTTGACAAAAAGGTTGTTCCTCAAAGCATGAACCCAGCATAGCATCACCACACCTTCTGTGACAAGTGTTCCCCAAAACCGGGTACTATCTCAAACGCTAGGGAGTTGGTCTTGAACCTTGAGATAAGACGCTTGAATTGGATTGGCAGGTGGATCGTTAGGCGAAGCATCTGACAATTTACCTGACCGATGGCATAGCGCCCGCTGTTGGTGGCGACGCGGGCATGCGCTGGAATGATACAATATGGTCAACAGCAACACACCGACATCCCTCCAAAGGACGTATGATCATGACTCATGCCACTCAGGCACGCATCGCCGCCCTCCAGGAAGCCGTCCGCGCCGCCGGCATTGATGGCTGGCTGCTCTATGATTTTCGGCGCTCGAATCCTATCGCGCACCGCGCGCTGGGCATCGATCCGCACCAGATGTTTTCGCGCCGTTGGTTCTATTACATCCCCGCGCAGGGCGACCCCACCGCGCTCATCAGCGCCGTCGAACCGCACGTGCTGGGCGATCTGCCGGGCGCGCGGCACGTCTTCCAGACCTGGCACGAATTGCACGCTTTCTTGCGGGAAATGCTGGCGGATGCCAAACAGGTTGCGATGGAGTACACGCCGGATAATGCCATCCCCGTCTGTTCGCGCGTGGATGCCGGCACAGTCGATCTCATTCGCAGCCTGGGGCCGGCGGTAGTGAGTTCCGCGAACCTGGCGCAACGCTTCGAGGCGACCCTGACCCCCGCGCAGATCGAAACCCACCGCGATGCCTCCCAGCGCATCCTGGCGGCGAAAGAGGCCACCGTCGCGTGGGTGCGCGAGCGGCTGGCGGCGGACGACGACACGCTGACCGAGTATACCGTTCAGCAGCAGTTCGGCGAATATACCCGGCAGCAAGGGCTGACCTTCGAGCATGGCCACATCGTCGCCGTCAATGCCCACGCCGGCGATCCGCACTACGCGACGAACAAGGCTGATGCGCTGCCCGTCCGGCGCGGCGATCTGCTGTTGCTGGACTTCACCGGGCGGCTGGCGAATATCGACGACAGCGTCATCGCCGACTATACCTGGATGTACTTCCTGGGCGCGCAGGTGCCAGAGCGCGCCGCGCAACTC
The DNA here is from genome assembly GCA_027459785.1 of Ktedonobacteria bacterium. GTDB lineage: Bacteria > Chloroflexota > Ktedonobacteria > Ktedonobacterales > JACDGC01 > JAJPKG01. The sequence goes on from DAIDGU010000016.1 coordinate 52,227, forward strand.
TTCGCCATCATCCGCCAGGCACGCGACGCCGGGCTGGATTTCATCCGCCAGCACGTGGCGGCTGGCCAGCCGGTGCGGGGCTACGAGGTGGATGACCATGTGCGCGCCATCGTGCGCGAGGCCGGCTACGGCGCGAACTTCGTGCATCGAAGCGGCCACAACATCGGCACGGCCACCCACGGCAACGGCGCGAACCTCGACAATCTGGAAACCCATGATGACCGCTTGCTCTTGCCGAACACCTGCTGCTCGATGGAGCCGGGCATCTACCTGCCGGATATCGGCGTGCGCACCGAAGTCAATGTGCTTATTCTGGACGGCACCATCGAAGTCACCGGCGTCCCCGCGCAGACGGCGATCACGCCGCTGCTGGCCTAAAAGTGATTCGTCCCACGCTAACTCCAGTCCGCGCAGGCGGACTTCGTGGCAGCATGCCCTTAGGCGCGGTTTCAACCGCCCGCATCCCCGACGCGGTTTTAACCGCCTGCGTCCCCGGCGCGGTGGCCACCGCGCCCGCCGTCAGAGAAGGACAACCAACACCATGCGTGTCAGCATCAATCAGATCATGGCGATGAAAGGCAGCGAGCGCATCGTCATGATCACGGCTTATGATTACAGCATGGCGGCCATCGTCGATGCCGCCGGCATTCCCATGATCCTCGTCGGCGACAGTCTGGGGATGGTCATGCTGGGGTACGATTCCACGCTGCCCGTCACCCTGGATGACATCATCCACCACACCAGTGCCGTCATGCGCGGCGCGAAAAACGCGCTGGTCGTGGCCGACATGCCCTTCATGACCTATCAGGTGAGCATTGAAGAAGCGGTGCGCAATGCTGGGCGACTCATGCAAACGACGGGCTGCCAGGCGGTGAAGCTGGAAGGCGGCGAGGCGATGGCCGACACGGTCGCCGCCATCGTGCGCTGTGGCATCCCCGTGATGGGCCACATCGGCATGACGCCGCAGTCCTTCAATGCCTTCGGTGGCTTCCGCGTGCAGGGCAAGACGGAGGACAGCGCGACGCAGATCATCCGCGACGCCCAGGCGCTGGAAGAGGCAGGCGCGTTCAGCATCGTGCTGGAACTGGTGCCACAGGAACTGGCCGGCTTCATCACCGAGCGGATCGGCGTGCCGACCATCGGCATCGGCGCAGGGCCGGACTGCGACGGCCAGGTGCAGGTGTTGCACGACATGCTGGGCTTGCAGGGCGAATACTTGCCCCGCCACGCGCGCCGTTTCGGCGAGATCGGCGCGGCCATCACCGCCGCCGTCAACGATTACGCCGCCGCCGTGCGCGACGGCTCTTTCCCCAACGCCAAGAACTCCTCCCGGCTCGATCCCAAGCTGCTCGCGCGCCTGAAAGCTGCCGATGACGACGCCGACACCGAGGAGGAGTGACTGCCGCATGGTGACGCCGAGGGGCGGGTATTTTCACCCGTCCTCGCTCCGATTTGCGGCTACTGTTCAAAAAGAGAAATGCTACGTTTTTAAGAGTACCTATCATGCATCATTGGCTCGCGTCTATCAGACTGACGGCTTTATCACCCAAAAAGAACAATCGCATTATTTTTCATACCCCAAACATCATCTTGACAACCGTACCATTAGCTGGGATAGTAGATGAGCTGAGGTGATTTTGGAAGTAGCAAAGTTATACAGGAGTAGACGGAGGTAAATATTTGATGAGTATCTCAGGTCGCACGAACCGGGGGAGGAGTTATATCCAACTCGGTATCCTTTCAATTATTTTTGCAGTGATTGTTCTCGTTATTTTAAGTCCGATGCTGAATGTGTTGTTTGGTAGCACTGTGGGTCAGCAACCTCCCCAGGTACACGGGCAAGGTACAGTCACCACATCGCCCTCGGCAATCTATCAGGAAAATCAACAACCTGGCACGACGGCCTGGGAGATCGATACGGGAGCAGATCTGTTGTTCATCCAGGGATATGCAGATCATGTCTCGGCACTGCCGGGGGAGTCGGTACATATCTATGTTAGCTCCATTTTGCCCAGCACCTACCAGTTGAATGTCTATCGGATCGGATGGTATGGTGGCAAGGGCGGGCGGCTTTACCTGACGCAAACCAATTTACAAAGTCCTGCGCAGGGTACCTGGTCAACGCTGACTGGCCTTGTTGGCTGCACCACTTGCACCCTTGATCCGGCCACAAATCTCGTTGAACTACACTGGCGCTCATCGGATACCATCACGATTGGTCCGCACTGGCTCAGTGGCGTCTATCTACTCAAAGTGACAGCGGCGAACGGGGCCGAAACGTACATTCCCTTGGTGGTGCGGTCGGCACATTCAGACGCGGCGGCACTGGTGAATATTTCGGTCAATACCTATCAAGCCTATAATCTATGGGGCGATTATAGTCTCTATAAACATAATGATAAAGGTGTCTTGCCGGGCAAAGCCACCAAAGTGACATTCAATCGCCCCTATGATCGCGGTGCCGGTTCTGGTGATTTTTTGAGTTGGGATATTCAGAGTGTGCGCTGGCTGGAACGTTCTGGCTTAGATATGACCTATACCACCGATGTCGATGTCGCTGAACAACCCCAGGAGTTACTGCATCACCGGCTCTACCTGGATTTGGGCCACGACGAGTATTGGACGAAGGCGATGCGCGATGGCGTGGTGGCCGCGCGCGACAAGGGTGTCAGCCTCGCCTTTCTGGGCGCGAATGATGCATATTGGCAAGCGCGCCTGGAACCCGACACAGACCAACATGCCGACCGCATATTGGTCTGCTATAAAGTGAGTTCTTCGGCAACGGATCCCGCTAGCCAGCTCAGTGCCGACCCAGATTATCCCCAATATCCGGATCTGGTGACTGCGGAGTGGAGCGATCCACTCTTGCATCATTCGGCAGAGGAATTGATCGGGTTACATTATGGTGGTTCATTCGATGCCGACAACTATTATCCAGACTGGATGGTGGTCATCTCTACCGATCCTTTATTGAAAAACACTGGCTTAACCACTGGCAGCACCGTCCGGGGTGGGTTGTTAGGATATGAATACGATTCTTGTAACAAAAGCACTGACACGCCTGCATCTCTCACCATCCTGGCCAAGTCGCTTGTCGTAAATCGTTACGGTATATCATCACCAGCCTGTACTGCATACTATCGCGCCGCCTCCGGCGCGTTCGTCTTCGATGCCGGCACCATCTGGTGGAGTTGGGGATTGGATACCATTGCCCCTCTTGGCGCTTCACGCACTAATGTCCTCAAAGGATCGTCGGCAATCTCGGCCCTAACAGCGAATATCATCCAGGCGATGCTGGCGGCGACACCCGCCGCGCCGGTACCGCTTAGCGCCTAAGCGCGCTGGATGGTATCGGCTGCGCGCTTATCGCACGAAAAGCGGGCAATCGTCTTATCTTGCGGTACTATGCGCCGTCCTCGTCCGGCGCGTCCCACTCGTCGGGCGCGGGACCGGCGGGGCGCGGCTTGCGCCGGTAGCCAACCAATTCCTGCACGCGGCGCAATTCGCCGATGACAGCCTCCGAGTTCCAGCGAAAGTTGATCGGCGGCGGCGGGCCGACGGTATCCGGCGATTCCGCTACGCCCAAGAGCAGCGCCAGCGAGGCCGCGACGGCATTGGCCGTGGCCTCGTGGTTATAGCCGCCTTCCAGCACGGCCACCAGCTTGCCGCCGCAATACGCCTTCGCCCACTGATTGACGTAGTAGGTGAGCAGCGTTTGGCCGATGACATCCAGCCGCACCTGCGCCAACGGATCGCGCCAATGGGTGTCGAAGCCCGCCGAAAGCAAGATCAGATCGGGCCGGAAGCGGTCAGTGAACGGCATGAAGACCTCGCGGAAGATCGCGTCGTATAACTCCAGTTCGCTCTCCGCCGGCACCGGTGCATTGCAGGTGGTGAACTTCGCCGGCCCCTCGCCGAGTTCATCGTATTGCCCCGTTCCCGGATAAAACGGCGCTTGATGCACGGAGCAATACGCGATGGTTGGGTCATCATAAAACATGTGTTGCGTGCCGTTGCCGTGATGCACGTCGTAGTCGATGATCAGCACCTTGCCGACGCCATGGGCGCGCTGGGCATAGCGCGCGGCAACCGCGACATTGTTGAAAAGGCAAAAGCCCATCGCCGCGTCCGGCTCCGCGTGATGCCCCGGCGGGCGCACCAGCGCCAGCGCGTTCGTCACCGTGCCGGCCATGACGGCGTCGATGCCCACCAGCGCCGCACCTGCGGCATAGCGCGCGACCTCCGCCGAGCGCGGGCCGACGAACGTATCGGCGTCCAGGCACGTCAGATACCCCGGCTGCGCCTGGGCCGCCGCCGCCGCAACGCTGGCGATATACTCCGGGGTATGCACCGCCGCCAGTTCGTCGTCCGTCGCCGGGCGCGGGGCCAGCCGCAGCAGATCGGGATGCGCCAGCAGCCCGCGTTCTGCCAGCAGCGCCATGATGGCGCGCAGCCGGCCTGGATTTTCCGAGTGCCACTCCGGCACCGCATGCTCCAAAAAGATATCGTCGTAGATCAAACCGGTGGTCATGGTGGTGTGTCCAATCTTGTCTTTCTCTCCATCATCATATCATGCGCGCCGGACCTCATGGATCGTTCGGCTTCCGGCACGCTTGCACGTTCGTTGCATCGGCACGCTGCGAGCGATATACTCTATCTATACAAGCATTATGCCGCCCTGCAATCATCTCGAAGATATGGTGTGGTGGGCGCAATGGTGCGTACCCACCCACCAAGGAAGAAGGTTCCGTCATGGCCACCCTCAAAGAAGAGCCGCTCGCCCGTGTTCCCACCCCAGCGATCCCCCTGCCGCCCATCAACGCCGCCACCATCCAGCGCGCCCGCCAGGGGCTGGCCGCCGCCCGCGACCAGCAGGCGCGTGTGGGCATCGAGGATTCGCTGCGCCAGGGCGATGCCATCGCTGATGGCCGCCCGGAACAGCGCATCAGTGGCGCGGCCCGCCGTCGGCTGCTGCACTTGTTGCTGGCGCCCCTCCTGCGCGTGCGCGTCGAAAATCCCGAAAACATCCCCACCACGCCCGTGATGCTGGCCCCGAACCACCTGAACCACATCGATCCCTTCCTGCTGCTGGCACACCTGCCTCCCACGCCCTATTACTATGTGCTGGGCGACGCACGCACCCTGTATAACAAAGCCTGGAAGCGTTGGCTCATTCACCGTGTCGGCGGCGTCATCCCGCTGGATCGCATCTGGAAGGAAGAGTTGGCCGTCATCGCCGGCGCGCAGGATGGGCATCCTGAACTGGCCGACCTGGCGGCGGAGCTCACGCGCGATGTCCCCGATGGCGGCTCGCTGGACGCCCTGCGCCGGCTAGACCGCATCGTGCAGGGCATCTTCGCGCGCGGCGACTCGATGGTGATCTTCCCTGAAGGCGGCCTGGGGACGCAAGAGGGCCAGTTGCGCCTGCCGCTCAAGCGCGGTGCCATCATCTATGCCATGCGCGCAGGCGTACCGATCGTGCCAGTCGGCATCACCGGCAACCGCGACCTCTTCCTGGGCAAAGAGATCACCATCCGCTTTGGCACGCCGCTGGACCTGGGCCATGCCGAACGCCCGCGCCCCCGCGCCGTGCAGGCCGGCCAGGCGGCGCTGGAAGCGGCGCTGCGCGCCTTACTCGATCCGCACTACCAGGAGCCGCGCGGCCCCAAACCGCTGCGCCACCTACTGAACCATATGCTGTGGTGAGGCGCTGCCGCCAGCCCTGGTTGGTGCGGGGCTGGCGAGGTTCCCTTCGCCAGCATTAGGACCATCGAAGGGGGCTGGTAGACACTGCTGCTATAATTTGCACATCTACTGTTGCCACCTCGTCAACGAAAACGAATGGTGGGAAACGCGCAAAAGAGGTCCGTTTATGTTGCAACATCTCAGCCGACGTGGCAAGTATGCTTTGCTGATAGGGCTATGCTTTCTCCTGGCAGTCGTGGGCGTGGTTCTGGGGCAGCGCGGGACGGCGAATGCCGCACCTGCTGGCAACACCGTATCACTCGCGCAATTCCAACAAGCGATTTTGGTTTGGGCGAGCGGGACGCCGGCGGTGCAGGAACAAGCTGCTGGCATTTGTCAGCACGAAACGCTGTCTGCGACGCATTGTTCTGGCATTAGTGCAGCGGTACGTGCCACTTGGGCGGCGTTCATTGAGCAAGATCCCGCGGCTGTCGGACGCCCCGAAGCCACACCTCACCTCACCGCACGCTATGCACTGCTCGCTGCCCTCTATCGCCAGCTCGACACCCTGACGAATGGCCACATCGACCGGATTTTTGCCGATACAACCGCCGTTTATCGCGTAATTACACAACCAAGTTTCATTGCCCAGGTGGGGATACACATGCAGCCGCTCAGCAGCACCAATCTGGCTACCGTGTGGGCAACCTCCTTCAAACAGACCAGCGGCTTGCCGTCAGGTTATTCAGCCATGCGCAGCGATTATGTGGCGCTGCCTGATGCCTACCTGAAATATGCGGATCTGGGCTTGATCGGCACGAATGATATCCCCGCTATCTATCAACCGTTCTATGTTCCTGGTGGCACAACTGCCCACTGGACAGTTACTATCACCACCAGCAAGAAAGCTGTAAGCAGTGTGTTGGTGACTGATGTTGGCCCGTGGAACGAGGATGATAACTGGTGGGACGCCAATGGCACGGCAACGACGCTGGCGGCGAATTGTCCAGTTTCATCGAGCTTGGTTGCCGCCGATGCTACAAGCAATCCATTGGTAAACGGCATTTGTCCGAACGCCACAACCAGTTCGCCAACAGCGGTAAACCTGCGTCGCATCTATTATTATCTGCTCTATCAGCATTATGGTCTGCCTTTCTTTCAACCAGCCGGCTATCAACCTAGCGGCACCTTCAGCAACGGGGTATACCCGACCGCGCTTAGCCTCGATTGTGCGGAAGCCGCGACAGCAGCGACCACCAATGACGGCATCGCTTGTGGCCCCGGATTGAACAATTACAATGGCAACGCGGGCGGCTGGCTACGCAACGGCACGTTCGACCATCCCATCACCAATCAGTCTGCCATTGATCTCAGCCCGGCCATTGATCGCGCCCTCGGATGGTCCTACCCATCCAGCGGTTTAGTGACAGTAGATCTGAGCAAGCTCCCCTGAGTACCGTCGTGCGCATGCACAGCGCAACGATCATATGCTTGACAAAGAGCATATGATGGAGGGGCGTCGCGCAAAAGTTTGTCTGACATTGCAGGGGGTGGCTTGGTGCTTCGTCGTGAACCAGAGCAGTCTACGGTACGTCTCCCATCGGTGAAACCAGTTAGCATGCAAGCGGACACAACCCTCCGCCTCCCCACCGTGCGACGTAGCGGCAATAGTGTTCAGGATGTGGCCCGGCAGGCACTGGTGAAAGTGCCGGAAGTCACGCTCTATTTTTGGATCATCAAATTATTGACGACCGCGCTGGGCGAATCGACCTCGGACTATCTCGTCCACAAGATCGATCCTGTCATCGCGGTGCTGATTGGTGCCGCCTGCTTTGCCGTCGCCATCACGCTGCAACTCATGGTTCGGCGCTATATCGCCTGGGTTTACTGGCTGGCGGTGGTGATGGTCGCGCTTTTCGGCACGATGTGCGCCGATGTCGTCCATATCGTGCTGCGCGTGCCGTATCTCCTTTCAACCATGTTCTTTGCTTTTTCGCTGGTAGTCATCTTCAGCCTCTGGTATCTCAGCGAGAAAACCCTTTCGGTCCACAGCATCTACACGTTGCGGCGCGAGTTATTTTATTGGGCGACGATCATCGCCACCTTCGCGCTCGGTACCGCCGCCGGCGACTTGACGGCCTACACGTTACACTTAGGCTTCTTCACGGCAGGCGTGGTGTTTTGCGCGTTGTTCGCTCTCCCGGCGCTGGGCTACTTCCTATTCCGCCTGAACGCCATTGTCGCCTTTTGGGTAGCATACGTCCTTACACGGCCCATCGGCGCTTCCTTTGCCGATTTAACGGGCAAGCTCCGTAACGAGGGCGGCTTGGGATTAGGCTCAGGGCATGTCAGCTTAGTCCTGGCGCTGCTGGTCGCTGCTTTCGTCGCCTACCTCTCCGTGACGCGCAAAGACATCCAGCGTGAGCAGGTGCCATAACGATCACCAGGCGCGCGGAGCCACACGCTGCCGCAAGAAGGGCCGTTCCACGAACTGGTACGAGAGATAGGCGACGACGAACGAGGCGGCAAACCGCTGCCACAGTGACAACGGCAGGAAGAGCGGCACCGTTGCCGTCAGCACCATCAGGTGCCACAGGTAAAGGCTGTACGAGATCTGGCCGATGAAGCGCAGCGGCCCCCACGCGAAGGGCGCGCGTAGCCCCGCCGCGCCCAGTAATATCCCCAGCACCAGGCCACCATAGGCGATGGCAACGACCAGCGGAAACAGGATCAAGCCCCGGCTGCGCACGACGCCCGGCGCGAAGAGATATTCGGCGTAAACCGCGTGGGGCAAGGCGACCATTGCGGCGGCCACGCCCAAGCCCAGCGCGACTACGGCCAGCAACCGCTGCGTGTGTTCCGCTAGCATCTGTTGCTCGACCACCGCGACATAAAATGTGGCGCAGAGCATACCCACGGCAAAGACTTCCAGAAATTTGCCCTGCGCGCCGAAGGTGAGCATCTCGAAGAGCCACGCCAGTGCCAGGCCGCCGCCCTGCTGATAGGCGTGCGCCGGCAGATGCGCCGCCAGCGCCACGTCGCTCCAGCGCACCACGAGCGCGAGCGCGATGAACAGCAACAGCCCCGCCACCAGCCGCAGCAACGTGTGGGTGCCGCGCGCCAGCCATGCCAGGCCCGCCGCTATCGCTGGCAGCAGCAGGTAAAATTGCCACTCCACCGCCAGCGTCCAGAAAGGACCGTCCAGGTCGCGGTTGAAAAGCGGGAACATGTCATGCACGAGCGCGACATGGCTGAGCAGATTGAGCCAGGCTGGCGACTGCAAGGCGCGCGTGGTCGTCAGCGCGACGATGGCTAGTACCACGTAATACGCCGGCAGAATGCGCAAGGCGCGCCGCTGGTAAAAGCGCCGCCAATCCGGCAAGGGCCGCTGCGCTAAGATCGCCAGCGCATAGGGGCGAAAGAGCAAGAAGCCGGAGAGAATGAAGAATAACTGCACCCCGGTTGCCAAAAAATTTATCCCATCATTAGGGAGTGCGCCATAAGCCGCCAGATTCACACGCTCCATGATCAACGTGTGGTAGACCATGATACTCAGCGCGGCCAGGGCGCGCACGCCGTCCAGCGCCTGAATCTCGTTGCGCGTCCCTTGCAGCGGCAACAGCAGCAGCAGCCCCCGTCGCCAGTTTACCCCCCATACCCACTTGCCCCTGATAGCCCGTTCACTTACATCGCTCACGCCCGTACCCACACCCTTCCCGATCTCAAGTCTTTATACGGGCAGGGGCGCAAGTGGTATGCCGCAGTGATAGATCCCACTGCCGCTTACTTGCGTGATAAGGTATCATAGAGACAAGGCGGCATCATGCTGCCTTGTCGAATTCATCTTCAAAGGAGCGCGGGCGCTGCTCATACGCTTTTCGGGTGATCAGTATGGATAACGGAGGACAGACATTCCTGTCTGTCCGGCCCCAATGCTCACAGTCTATACCCGAAAGGGGTATCATTCCCCCAAAGGGCCAAATGGGCATGCCGCAAAAAACGATGAACGATCCGAACGACAACATGCCGCCACCGTATCCCCCACCACCTGGCATGGGGACACCACCCAATCCCGCCTATCCTCCGCCGCCGGGCTATGCACCGCCGCCTGGCGCGGGCTATCCGCCGCCACCTGGCTATCCGCCGCCGGGTGCTCCGCCGCCACCAATGGCCACGGGGGCGGCGTTGCAAGGCTTCGTACAGAATGCTATCGCGGTTGTCACCAAACCAGCCGCCGCCACCTTCAATGCGACGATGAATACCGCGAACTGGCAGACAATGGCCATCGTGATCGCCATTATGGGGGCCGTCAGCGGTATCATCAATGGTCTCCATCATGAGGGATCGGTGCTTGGCGGGATTATCGGTGCCTTTATTGGCTTCTTCATCGGCACGGGGATCTTGCAGCTCATCGCTAAGGCGTTTGGCGGCACAGGGACATATCGGAACTATGCCCATGCGTTGCTGCTGTTCTACGCGCCGCTGGCTATTTTCGATGCCCTCGCTGGCTGGCTCAGCTACATCGGCCTGTTGCTCACGCTCGCCGCCGGTATCTACGGCATCTACCTCGCCATCCTGGCGACCGTCTCGCAGCATCAACTGACGATGGGCAAAGCGACCGCCGTGGTACTGATCCCCGCCGCTGTCGCCTTCGTCCTGGTGATCGTCCTAGGCGTGCTGCTGGCGGGCCTCGCAATCGCGACGGGCTACCATCTCTAGCACAATCAGGCGCTCAAACACACAAAAGGGGCTAGGAGTGCATATCTCCTGGCCCCTTTTGTGGTGGTGGCGCAGCCACACTGATGCGCCGAGGAAATTACGAGAGGGCGCTGGCGTGCGCGCTCAGTTCGCCGACCTGGGTCATCACCCAGCGCAGCGCCCAGGCGCGGGCCGTGTGAAAAGCGTCCACCTGCGCGGCACGCGGGTGCGTGCCTGGCACGCCGGCCTGCGCCTCAGTAGCGGATTGCGTGGCGCGGGCAAGCTGGGCCAGCACGGCGTCGTGCTGGGAGGGGTGCGTCCAACCGCGCAAGACCTGAGTGGCTTCGTGGAAGCCGTACCCCCGCCCCAACGCCGCCCAATGTTCACGGGTCGCGCGGGGCTGCTGCCGGGCCTCTTCGCGCGCCCGCAAGCTGGCGTCCGCGACAGTGAGGCGTAATTGATGGATGGCCGCCGTCAATTGCCAGGAAGGCATGACCAGCGGCATGCTCGCGGCTTCCTCCGCCAAAGGCGGCACCGCAACGGTGTCATACAACGTCTGCATAGGCGTTCCTTTGCCAATCATCGCCCAAAATAGGGGAAATGCGCGCAGCAGAAATGTTGAGGTGGGTGTGGTGCGATGATCATTCCTATTATATGGCCCCTGTCAAGGAAGCGAGTAACACTAAGGATTTTTCCTCCTTGATCAAGCTCAACCGTGCATGCTGGCACGCAACATGTGTTAAGGATAGCATCGGCAAGGACAAGCACTTGCCCCGTAGGCTCTCAGAGGATTTGAGGAGGAACAACACACATGAACGCATTGACTCTCGCCGCTGTGGCGCTTTCACCCGGTAACTTCATCGTTTGGCTGATCGTCGGCGGCGTCGCCGGTTGGATCGCCGGTCGCCTCATGGGTGGCGGCTTCGGCATGATCGGCGATATCGTGGTGGGCCTGATCGGCGCACTCATCGGCAGCCTGGTGATCGGCTTCTTCGTGAGCGGCACCGCTGGTTTCTGGGGGACGCTCATCGTCGCCATCATCGGCGCGGTCGTCCTGACGGCCATCATTCACGCCGTCCAGAACCGCTCAGCGGCTCACGTCTAACCCCGATTGCGGGGAAAGACAGTGGCCATTGGGGCCGGACAGACAGGAATGACTGTCCTCCGGTACCCATAGGGACACTCGCAAAGCGTCTACCCCAACCCTCCACAGGAGAGCGATCCATCGGCAAGTAAGTCGGTGGGTCGCTTTTTTGTAGGCATGCCAGGCGGACACGAATGTCCGCCCCACGACCACCCAGAGGACAGACATTTTCCATAACACCGGAGGACAGACATTCCTGTCTGTCACGCGGCGGACATTCCTGTCCGCCCCACAGGGATCACTGTCACGGCTCGTTGTCTAGCAGCGCCTTGGTGTCGCGCTGCACCAGCAGCACGTCGCGCAGTGCCGCGATGCGGCGGATCGCTTCATCCAGGAGTTGCTTCACCTGGACTTCCGGCGCGATCATCGTCCCATCGTCATGCTTGCGCGTCGTCAGCACATGCAATTGCAGCGTCAGCGCGATGGTCGCCACACCCTTGCGGTTCGTCAGGCTGCTGACGGATTGCATGTTGAGCTTCATCTCCTGGATCTGCTGGGTCACGTCGCGCATCAGGCCGGTGCGGTCGTTCGCCAGCACCACCAGCGGCGCTTCATAGCGATCCAGCCGCATCTGCTGCCAGTTCACCTGCACCAGCCGTTCGGCTTCGCGCTCGCGCAGGCGGCGCAGGCTGCGGCAGTGGGTGTGGTGGATGACGATGCCGCGTCCCCGGCTGATGTAGCCGACGATGGGGTCGGGTGGCAGGGGATGGCAGCAGTTGGCAAGGCGGGCCAGCAAGCCTCCCACGCCGGCCAGGTTCAGCACAGCGTCGGAGGTCGGCAGCGCAGCGGGCGCGGGCAGTTCGTCCACTTCCGGCGCGGGTGGGGCGCTGCTCTTTAGCCACGCCTGAATCGCCTGAATCACCGCCGAGGGACGCAGCGTGTCGCCGCCGATATCCGCGAACAGGTCTTCAGCGACGGCATAATCCAACTGCGCCACCACCGCGTTGAGGATCTCTTCGCTCAAGCTTTCCAGCGTTCCCAGGTTCAGCTTGCGCATCTCGGCATCCAGCCGCTCGCGGCCTACGGTGATGTAGATGTCGCGCTCGTGCTGTTTCAGATAGCGGTTGATGTGCGTTTTCGCCGCGTGGGTGCGCGCGAACTTCAGCCAGTCACGCGTGGGGTGCGCGTCGCGCCGCGTGATGATCTCGACGATCTCGCCGCTATCCAGCACGTAGTCCAGCGGCACCATGCGCTTCGTCACCTGCGGCCCCGAAGAGATGATCCGCGCGCCGGCGCAGTGATCGCCCAGGCTGGTATGGATCTGGTAGGCGAAATCGACCGGCGTCGAACCAAGGGGTAGATCCTTCACATCGCCGTGCGGCGTGAAGACGAAGACGCGCGTCTGCTGCGCTGTCGCCGCCGCGCTGGCATCCGGTGCCTCCTGCCCCGCCGTCAGTTGTTGCAGATCGTTTTGCCAGTCGCGGATCTGTGCGATCCACGGCCCCAGGTTCTTATCCAATTGCGCGTTATCGCCGACATCTTTGTAATACCAGTGGACCGCCGCGCCATACTCGGCGTTCTTGTGCATCTCTGCCGTGCGGAGCTGGATCTCGGCCAGGCGTTTATCCAGGCAAAAGACCGTCGTATGCAGCGACTGATAGCCGTTCGATTTCTTGTGCGCGATGAAGTCCTTGATTCGATCTTCTTTCGGCGGCCACAGCGCGTGAACCTGGCCCAGCATCGCGTAGCAATCGGGAATCGTCGGCACGATGACACGGAACGCGATGAGATCATACACCTGTTGAATGTTCCAGCCGTTGCGTTCCAGCTTGCGATAGATGCTCCACAGATGTTTGTAGCGCCCCGACACATCGGCAACGATGCCGATCTTCGCCGCCTCGTCGCGTAGGATCGTGCAGACGCGATCGATATACGTCTGCTGTTCGCGGCGCATCTGTTCGACGAGGTTCGAGACCCGGCGATATTCATCGGGATCGAGTTGGGCGAAGGCGCGGTCTTCCAATTCGGCTTCAACGCGCGCCATGCCCAGGCGTGCCGCCAGCGGCGCGTAGATGTCGCGCGCCTCCTCGGCCAGCAACAGCGCCTCATCGGCGGCCAACGAACCGGCGGCGCGCAGGCGCATCAGGTGATCGGCCAGCATGAAGATGACGACGCGCGGGTCGTCGCCCATGCCCACGAACATCTTGCGGATCTTCTCGAGTTGCTGGTGACGTGCTTGCTCGTTAGCGACGCGCTTGCGCGGCCCGCCCTGCACCTGGCGGCTCTTGCGGTGCGATTCCAGCGCGCTGAAATGCGCGATGCTCTCGATGAGCGCCAGCACATCCCCGCCGAACTCCGCCGCAATGACCTCGCCCAGCACAGGATCGACCGTATATGTGGCCGGATTGATGGCGGCATGATGGAGCATACCGGCGGTGATGCCGACGGCGTCAACGATATGCATATCGGCCAGGATCGCGCCGACGGTGAGCATATCGCGCAGCACCGCCGCGCTGGTCGTCGCGGTCGCAGCAAAGGCCGCCACTGCCTGGATCAGCACGACCTCTGAGGTGGGCAAATATTTTTGCAGACTGGCGACGAGCCGTTCCATGAGGGCGGGCGGCACGGGCAGCGTTGTCACGTCGGGGCGAGGGACGTTCTCGCCGGCGTCGCCATCCGATGACGTGGTAGAGAGCGATAACGTGGTCATAATAGATACCTCACAAGCGAACGGCCAGAGCAATTGGCATTGATGCGGGCGGCGCGTGGCGCGTTAGGGTTGGCTGGGCATGGAACCGTTGGCGACTGGCACGCGCTGGCGTCGTTCCACGCTGACGATGCCCGGCACATTCAGCAGCCGTTGCCAGGCTTGCTGCAACTGCTCCGGTCGCCGCACTTCCACCGTCACACGGATGACCGCTTTATAGCGCGTGCTGATGCTCAGCGCCCCCATGCTGACGATGTTGAGATCGTACTGCGCCAGCACGCCGGAGGTGTCCATGATCAACCCGCTCCGGTCGCGGCCCGTGATCTTCAGTGACACCCGGTAGCGGTCGGGGCAGATCGTCGCCCACCGCACATGGAACCACGGGCGCAGCGCGTCGGTCTGGGTCGCATGATCATTGCCCACCGGCACGGCGCAGCGGGCGATATGCTCCTGCGCGAAACGGCACTGCGTGCGATGCACGACCAACTGCTTGCCGGTGGGGATGCCGATCAGGTCGTCATCCGGCGTCGGCTCGCAGCACGCGCCCAGCCGCACCGACGCCGCGCGGCTGAGGGAGACTGCGGTCTCTTCATGCTCCTCGACCTCCGTCGGCAGGCCGTTGACGCGCAGGTAATGCAGGATGGCATCGCGGGCATGGTGGGTATGCGCCATCGGCAGCCAAGCCGCCGTAGGATGGGTATCCGCATCGGTCAGCACGCTCACGGTATCGCGGTCCTGCAACACGTAATCGCGCCCCTCCAGGCGCATGATATTATCGCTGCCCGTCACCTTCGCGCCCGCGCATTGGTTCCCTAAATCAGTATGAATGCGATAGGCAAAATCCAGCACGGTCGCGCCTTGCGGCACATCCTTGATCGCGCCTTTCGGCGTGAAGATAAAGATCTGATCCTGAAACAGATCACCCCGCACGGCTTCAACCAGATCGGTCGCGGAGAGCGATAATTCATGCTGCCACGAGCGCACTTGGTCGATCCACGCCTGCGTGCGGTCGCGCGCGCGCCAGCCGCTCGCCTGCGCCGCCGCCAGCAACACCGGTCCTGAATCGGCGATCTGTTGCATGGCGTAGGTGCGAATGTGTACATCGAAAGGATCTTCGAAGCCGACGAAGCCGAAGACGGTGGTATGCAACGCCTGGTAGCCGTTGAGCTTGGGTGCGCCGATATAGTCGCGCACGCGGCGGTCGATCTGCTGCCATTGGCTGTGGATGGCGTACATCGCGCCATAGCAATCGTGGTTCGCGTTGACCAGCACCTGATAGGTGATGAAATCGCTCATCTCGCCGATGTTTTCGTTGCCGGTTTCCAGCATACGGCGATGCACACTATACAGGTGCTTGATATGCGGCGTCACTTCCGCCGGCACGCTATGGTGCGCCAGTACGCGGTGCAGCGCATGCACGGTCGCTTGCGTGCGTTCCGCCCGCGCGGCGGCTTCCTGCGCGATCTGTTCACTCAGCCAGGCATAGCGGCGGGGATCGATATAGCGCAGGGCCAGGTCTTCCATCGCATACTTCGCCTCGCCCATGCCCAGGCGGGCGGCCAGCGGCACATAGATCTCCAGCGTCTCACGCGCTTTCGCGGCCTGCTTATCGGCACGCATCGCTTCCAGCGTGCGCAAATTATGTAGCCGGTCGGCGATCTTGATGAGCGCGGTACGGGGATCTTCGGCCATCTTCAAGAAGAGCTTGCGCAGTGTTTCGGCTTGCTGCTGGCGCTTGATCTCACGCTTGCGAGTCAGTTCATCGCCCTCGTCGGGTTCTTCGACAGCGTCGAACTTGGTCACGCCGTCCACCAGCGTCGCCACCACCGGCCCGAATTGGTTTTGCAGCCGTTGCAGCGACACGGGGGTATCTTCCACCACGTCGTGCAGCAGCGCGGCAGCGATGCAATCCGCCGCGACACGCCGTTCGGCCAGCCACTGCGCCACCGCGATCGGATGCTCGATATACGGCTCGCCGGAGACGCGCTTGGTCCCGCGATGGGCGCGTTCGGCCACGGTATACGCGCGGCGCACGGTTTCCAACGCGCTGCCATCCATATATTCGGCGCAGTAATGCAGCAGCGTGTGGAACGAATCGACGGCGAGATCGGCAGTGGCCATAAGGCAGGCTCCTTGTTGACGTGCTGGCGGCGTCAACCCCCGTGACGACCCTGCAACAGGGCAACCTGAACAGGTACTGAAACGGGATTCTACTAAACATTATCGCCTGTCGGCAGAGGCATGTCAAGAAACAAGACGCATATCCACGCCACGGCGGCGCACTTGACCGGCAGCTATAGGCCAGAAGTCCGGTTCCAGCGGGGGAGGGCAGAAGGCCCAAGTCATGGGAGAGGTGTGAGGTATGCAAACACGATTACTTTAGGTGCGCGCAATACAACGGTTGGAAGCCGATGCCCTCAGACAAGACCGACCTGGGCGGTGAGGGAACCGACGACGGCGAGCATGTCGTCGATGTCGAACGGTTTGTGGACCATGGGGACAGCGAGGCGGCGGCGCAGCGCCTCATCTTCCGGCGGCAGCGCCAGTTGCAGTGCCGTGAGCAGAGCGAAGCGGTGGGGGCTGTGCGCGACATCGAAGGCGCGCAGGAACTCGATGCCCGACATGCCAGGCATGCGCTGATCCAGCAGCACGACCGAAGGTGGCGTGATCACTAATATTTCATATGCGCTGGTGGCACTCGGACATAGCGCGACGGTGTACCCCGCATCCTCCAAGATCTCTTGCAAGCTGAGGCGGATATCAGCATCATCATCGATCACGATCACCCTGGACATAGACCCGACGCTCCTTCTACAAGGCATGGCCCTTCGCGTGGTTCGCTTTGCCGCAAGAATCCTGCCAACACGGGTGGTTGCTGTTGCAAAATTCGCTGTTTGCTACGGCGGCAAGGGATGAATGCCACTTACCTCACCCAAAGGATCGCCAATCCGATCATAGCACCTGGAAGATCGCCATTCCGGTCATAGCACCTGGAGGACAGACATTCGTGTCTGTCCTGGTAGACGTGATGCTGCGGTACGGGGCGATCAGTCTTCCGGGTTGGCGAGATCGTCGTATTGTACGAGGCCGGAGGGTGGCAGAAAGCGGTCGATGATGTCGGTGAACTCGTAGAGGCCGCCATAGTCGCGCTCGTCGTGGCGGAATTGTTCTTCCGGGCGCTGGCGCTCGTCAACCCCCAGCCGGCGCAGGAGCTTGAGGCGCTCGAATGCCTGGAATGCTTGATAGAAGGCGCGCTGATTCATGCGGGCGCGCTGCGCCACGCCGGCTTGCTGGCGCGTGGGACTGGGCGCGCGGGCGGCGGTGGCCGTCACGCCATTGGTCCCCTTGCGCACCTTCGCCTTAGGCAGCGGCGCGTCTTCATCGTCGCTGATCTCGTCGTCGTCGCTACCCTGTTCCGCCAGGGCGGTGCCGATGATCGTTTCATCGAAGCTGAGCCAGGGCGATTGGCGACCACCTTCGTCGGCGACGTAGCGATAGAGTTCGGCGAAACGGAAGGTCGAAACGTTTTCGCCGCCTTCCAGCAAGCGCACGCTGCGAAAGGCACGAATGAGGCAGGCATACGCCGTCTGTTTGCGCGTGGTCAACTCGAAGACATCCGCCAGGCACAGTTCGCGGTTGCGCGGCGGAGCCGGCCAGTAGGCACGCGCCCAGCGGCCCAGGCGCAGTTCGATCTGCGCGCCCAGTTCATCCTCGAAGAAGCGCTCCTCCGTGCTGAAATGGCGGGTGAGCCAGGTAAATTCATCGGACGATTCTTCTTGCAAGACACAGCTCTGCTCGATGAGCATGCGGCGCACGCGCCGCGCCATCTCTTGGTCGCGCGGGGCGGTATACGTGGGCATGCTGGTTCCTCCGCTAGGCCGGGATGAGCGCGATCAACTGTTGACCATATTCGACGGGTTGGCCGGGTTCCACCAGGATCTCATCCACGCGGCCCGCGACCTGGGCTTCGACCTCGTTCATAACGTTGAGGGTTTCGATGCCACCGACGAGCTGGCCTTCGCGCACGAGATCGCCGACCTGTACCAGCGGCTTGTGGGTGGGATTGAACGCGGGATAAAACGTGCCGACGATGGGCGCGGTAATGAAGAGGCGCTCCTGCACGGCGGGGGCATCCAACGCGGCAGCCAGCGCCGGAGCCGGCAGGGATGCGCCATTGGGCAACATAACCTGGCTCATAGCGGCATCCACCGGCGTGCCGCCGATGACCTCGACGACACGGCGCAGGACGAGGCGCATATGCGTATCCGCATGCTCGATGCTGATCTCGCTCAGATCGCTGGAATTCATCAAGGCGATGAGCCGGCGCACCTCGGCCAGCGTAAAGTGTGCCGGAGGTGCCGCCAGGGTCGGGCGCACGTGCGCCGCCAGTTGTGCCTGACGTAGCGCCGCGCGATCATCATCTTTGGGTTTCGCCGCCATAGTCACTTCCTCCACATTCCCAACGGTGGCCCCACCCCTAACCCCTCCCCATCTGCGGATGGAGAGGGGAGAGGAGACGGCCCCACCCCCAACCCCTCCCCATCTGCGGATGGAGAGGGGAGAGGAGACGGCCCCACCCCCAACCCCTCCCCATCTGCGGATGGCGTGGGGCGACGCATAGTGCGGCGGGGTAGCGTTGGTACAATCGCTATCCATGATATCACGGATATACGTGGCGGCAAAATGGGCTAGTACTCAGCCCTTGGATGGCGTGGACGATTGTGCTATGCGCCCTAGGGGCGGCTCAGCCCCGCTTGCGCGCCGAGCGTGCCGAAGAACCACGCCGGCAGCAGGGTGAACGCGCCGATGAGCGCCCCACGCGCGATGGCGATGAACGCGATGCCGGCAACCTGGCTGGGGAGTGATTGCGTGCTGAAGGGGTTGACGACCAGGAAGAAGCCGTCGGTGCCACCGATGAGCGCCCCCAACCCTCCCAGAACGGTCCAGGCGACGCCGCTGATGGCGGCGGTAATGAGGGCGGCGCGCTGGCCCAGGCCGGCGTCGCGCGTCAGGTGCGCGGTGGTGCTGGCCGCCAGGTAGCTGATGATTAGCGTGAGGATGCCGCCGATGAGCGCGCTCAGCGCGCCGACGATGAGCGGCGGCAGCAGGGCATCCAGCGGGACGGTGCCGGCGACGGGATTATTAAGTTGTTGCAGGGCGATCAGCGGCCCCTGATAATTCGCGGTGGTGGTGTTCGAGACGATGACCTGCACCAGCGCGAAGGCGGCGGCGAGCAGGCCGTAGCGCAGCCCGACCTGTGTCGCCAGCGGGCGGTTGGCGGCGCGTGCCATGCGCCAGGCATCTTGATAATACAACGGAAAATCTCCCGACATGGTCATCTATCCCAGCGTCCACAGCCGGACGGCGCGCGCGACGGCGTCGCGGATGAGCGTTGCCGCGTGGGTCATAGCATCCGCCAGGGGACGCGGCCCGTCGGCGGCGACGATGACGGCAGTGATGCCCAGATCATACGCGCTTTCGTAGCCGGATGCAAGCCCGCCGACCACACACAGTAGCGGCACACCCTGCGCCTTGGCGCGGGCCGCGAGCGTCCCCGTCAGTTTGCCAAACGCGCTCTGGTCGTCCAGCCGGCCCTCGCCCGTGATGACGAGATCGGCCTCGGCCAGGCGCGCGTCGCAGGCGAGCGCATCCAACACGACCTCCGCGCCGGGATGCAGTGTCGCGCCGGTGAAGGCCAGCAGTCCCGCGCCCAGCCCGCCCGCCGCGCCCGCGCCGGGGATTTCGGCTACCGCGCGCCCCAGATCGCGCTGGATGATGGCGGCGAAATGGGCCAACGCGGCGTCGAGGTGGCCCACCTGTGCTGGTGTCGCGCCCTTCTGCGGCCCATAGACGGCGCTGGCCCCCAGCGGGCCGCAGAGCGGATTGGTGACATCGGTGAGGCCGATGATCGTTGTCTGTGCCAGGCGGGGGTCCAGGCCGGTGAGATCGATGCGGGCGAGGTCAGCCAACGCCAAACCGCCAGGAGGCAGATCGCGCCCCTGCGCTTCCAGCAGCCGCGCGCCGAGCGCGTGGGCCAGCCCCGCGCCGCCGTCGTTGGTGGCGCTGCCCCCCAGCCCCACGAGGATGCGCCCAGCCCCCCAATCCAGCGCCGCGCGGATAAGATCGCCGACGCCGGCGGTTGTGGTTAAGGTCGGATCGCGCTGGTCCGGCGGCACCAGCGGCAAACCCGCCGCCTGCGCCATCTCCACCACGGCGGTCGGCACAGCGCCGGGCAGCCAGCCCAGGTCTGCGCGGACGCGCTGGCCGGGCAGCGGGCCGGCGACTTCAATGGTCGTGATGGTGCCGGGCGACTCGTGGGCCGCGACCAATGCCTGCACGGTTCCCTCGCCGCCATCAGCCAGGGGCAAGCACGTGATCGCAGGCGGTGTGAGCCAAGGCCAACCCGCGCGTAGGCCGGCGGCGATCGCCGCCGCGACATCGGCGGCGGCCAGGCTGCCCTTGAAGGCTTGCGGCGCGACGAGGATGCGCGCCGGGGGCCAGGCGCGGTTCACTGGGCGCTGCCAGCATCAGTGGCGGGCGCTTCGGGCGCGGGAACGGCGACGGTTGACGGCGGCGGGACATCCGGCACGTGTGCGCCGATGACATGCTCGAAACGCTGGCGGAAGGTATGTTTGCCGGGGCCGGCCAGGTAGGACGTGCGCCAGAAATTGGCCATGCCGGAGGCGATCAGCAGCGCCAGTGCGCCCACGCGAATCAGCACGATCCCCCACCAGGGCTGTGCGCTCGTGTCCACGAAGGCGAAGAGCGCGCCGACGCCCGCCGCGAAAACGAGTTGGATGGCATACGTCGTCAGTTCGATGCCGCGCCAACCGAGTACGCCGCGCTGGCGCGTGCGCACAGCCAACAAATCGGGTGTGAGGCTGTTATGGAAATTGCCGCGCAACACCCACAAGAAACACGCGGCGGCAACCATATACAGCGCGAAGGCGGCGATGCGTACCTGATCGGCGGTAAAGTTCAGAGCATTTTTCTCGAACTCACCGCCATACAGCCAGAGCAGGGTCGCCGTCCAGGCCAACGCGCGAAAGAGGTACGGGCGGTCGAACCAGGCGCGTTGCGCCGGCTCCCGCCGCCGGTGCGCGAAGAGGAGGTACACGTTGCGGGCGATGCTGAAAAGGCCGGCCAGGATGATGAGGGCGGCGATCACCGCCGCGATGGTATTTGTAATCTGGTTCATGCTGAATCCCTCCGCCGGGCAGATGCGCCCACTAGGCTATGTACGCTGCCACGTGTGGCATCTCCAGCATACCATACCGGCTTGGCTGGCAGAGGTGCATATTTCACAGATGCTTTTTTCACAGATGTTTGCTCCGGACAGGACGCGCATTCCTGTCCGCCATCCTATTTATCTCTGCATGAACCGTCGGCGTGTTAGGCATAGCTAATCAGTGGGAGGTCGGGAACGGACAAGGCGCGGTTGAGCAGCGCGAGGGTGGCCGCGCTAAGATAGGGCAGGGTGATGAAGTCCTGCACGTAGAACGTCTGATGCTCCTGGCGACCGTTGGCATAGGTGAAAGTGACGGCGTAGGCGGTATAGGTGAGGTTGGTGATCTTGCCGCCGGTAGGCAAGAAGGGGATCGTGCGCGTGGTCGGCGGGCCGGGGTCCAGTTCAGCCGCCAGGGCGTCGTGCAGCGCGGGGATGATGGTGCTGACGTGCAGCGTGCGCGTCGTCGCCGTATTCATGCCGCTGGGGGTGAAGGTGACGCGCGTGATAGTGAGCGTGGGGACGCTGACATAGCCGTTGACCGCCAGACCGATGACGGCGAGCAGGGGGATCAGCGCCAGGCGCAGCGCGATTCGGCGCAGCAGCGCGCTACGTGGGCGCGCATGCGGGGCGGGGCGCGGCGTGCCGACAAGGGCGGGTTCCAGCATGGGGGAATCTCCAAAGCAAGGCTTGCATCCCAAACGGGATAGAAACGAACCATCGCATACTGAGACCACCATGCCTGCACCTTTGGGACAGCGACTCGGCAATAATCCTTCAACCCCCCTGTGCCGCGCGCCAGCTTTCGGCGTGGCGGATGCGCTTGCCGATGGCGGGGTGGTCGTAGAAGAGCGCCTCAATCACCGGATTCGGGTCCAGTTGGGCGAGGTTCTGGTTGGCGAGGCGGTGGAAGGCGCTAATGAAGCTGGCAGGGTCGCGCGTCATATCCAGCGCGTATTGGTCCGCCTGGCGCTCGACGATGCGACTATAGGTGTTGCCCAGCGGCCCCGTGACGAAGCCATAGATGCCGAAGAGCAGCGCCAGCAGCGGCATGGTGGCGACATCCGCCAGGCCGGTGTAGCCGAAGGTGGGCTGCGCCACGCCGGCATGTAGCCCCAGGTTCACCAGCGCCAGGCCGGCCAGCGTCAGCACCGTCTGCACGGCGATGCCCTTCCAGATGTCCGCGTGGACGTGGTGGCCCAACTCGTGCGCCAGCACCACCTCCACCTCGTCGGGCGTGTACTCCTGCATGATCGTGTCGCCGACGACGATGCGGCGCGTGTTGCCCAGGCCCATCACGGCGGCATTGCCCTCGGTCGTCTTGCGCGACATACCCATCACATACACGCCGCGCACGCTGGTGTGCGCCCGCTCCGCCATGCGCAACAGGCGGTCGCGCAGTTCGCCTTCGGGCATCGGCGTCAGTTTGTAAAAGATCGGCAGGATCAGCACCGGCGCGAGGTTCGCCAGGATCACGGTGAAGAACAACATGATCACCGCCAGCCAGAGCCACCACGTCTGCGGCTGCGTCGCCAGCAGCAGGTACAGGATCTCGATGATGCCGGTCGTCAGCACCAGGCCCAGCACCATCCCCTTCGCCTGATCGCCCAGCCAACTGCCGAGGGACTGCCGGCTGAGGCCGAAGCGGTGGGGCAGCGTGAAGCCGCTATAGATGCCGAGCGGCAGCGTGAGAAGCTCATAGACCAGCGTGAGACTTAGCGCGTAAACGGCGACCAGCAGCGGCGACCACCCGTGCGCCGGCTGCCACGCCGCCAACCCCACGCCCACCAGCGCGTCGCGCAGCCGCAGGTGCGCGCCCAGCGCGAAGATCAGCGCCAGAAAAAGCGCGCCGATGCCCAGGTTGGCCAGGCTCAGCCAGCGCCGGATGCGTGCGTAACGCTTCGCCTGCGCTTGTCGCGCCGGATCGACCGTCGCCGCCGGCTGCCCTCCCCGTTCGGTCGCTGGTACGGTCATGTCTGCCATGCTCCTTGCCCCCTCTGCGAAAGCTCTTTGCCCTAAAGCATAGCAGCTATGCGCCTGGGAAACAAGGTACAGCGCCACACGCCCCCTCAGCGATCGACCTCGCCCAGCACCAGATCGATGCTGCCCAGAATGGCGACGACATCGGCCATCTTGTTGCCGCGCAACAGTTCGGGCAGGATGAAGAGGTTCGAGAACGATGCGCCGCGAATCTTCGCCCGCCAGGGATATTCCGAGCCGTCGCTGACGAGGTAGATGCCGTATTCGCCCTTGCTGCCCTCGACGGCGAAATACGTCTCGCCGCGTGGCGGGCGCAGCGCGATGGGCGTGCGCGTGTTGATCGGCCCGCCGGGCAGGCCGGCCATCGCCTCGCGGATCAGCCGCACGCTCTCCAGCATCTCGTACATGCGCACCATGTAGCGCGCGAAGCAATCGCCCTCCTCGCGCACGACGGGGCGCACCGCGATCTCCCGATAAGCATCATACGGGCGCTGTACGCGCAGATCCCAGTTCACGCCGGAAGCGCGCAGGATCGGTCCTGTCAGGCTGAAGGCGACGGCTTCCTGGGGATCGATGTAGCCGACGCCTTGCGTGCGCGTCATGAAAATCTCGTTGCCGGTGATCAGCACGTCCAGTTCGTGCCAGTTTTTCTCGAAGGTGTCCAGCCAGGTTTCCAGGCGTTGCAGCCAGCCGACGGGCAGGTCGTGCAGCACGCCACCCACGCGCATATAGTTCACCGTGAAGCGACTGCCCGCCACCTCCTCGAAGAGTTCCAGAATGCCCTCGCGGTCGCGGAAAGCGTAGAGGATCGGCGTGAACGCGCCCAAATCGAGTAGGTAGGTGCCGACGGCGACGAGGTGGCTGGCGATGCGCTGCATCTCATTCACGATCAGGCGGATGTACTGAGCGCGGCGCGGCGGGCTAATGCCCATCAATTGCTCCACCGCCCCCGCATACGCCGTCTCGCAGATCATCGGCGAGAGGTATTCGGAGTTATCGACATAGCGGATGCCGCCCATATAAGGCCGGTTTTCCAGCACCTTCTCCATCCCCCGATGCAGATAACCGATCACGGGCGTGCAGCGGGTGATCGTCTCGCCTTCCATATTCATCACCAGGCGCAACACGCCGTGCGTCGAGGGATGCTGCGGCCCCATGTTAAGGATCATCTCTTCGCCGCGCATGCCCTCGGCATCTTCTTGGAAGCGCGGCGCTTCGTTCACAGTTGCCATTGTGGATGCCTCGTCCCTCGTCTCACTACTTGTTCTCGGTGTTAGGGGTGGGCGCTTCTTCGCCATTATACATGTTGTCGCCGGTGCCGCGATATTCCGGGCGGTGTTTCCAGGTGATCGGTGGGAATTCGTGGCCGTGGAACTGATCGTCGCCGAAGGTCGAGACGCCTGGATGCAGGTGTTCGATGGCCACCTGGCTCAGATGGCTGGGCGTGATGCGCTGCGCGCCCACCCCGCGCTGCTCCGCGCCCACGATGGCTTGTTCCGGTGGCACCTGGGTGGTGGCGTGGTCGTGGACGGCCAGCGGCGTCTGGCGGAAACTCTTGAGCAGCGGAAAGCCCTCGAACTCGTCATCCAGCAAAATGCGCCGCAGGTCGGGATGGCCGGCGAAGACGATGCCGAAAAGGTCATACGTCTCGCGTTCCAGCGGGTCCGCGCCCGACCAGACGCCGATGACGCTGTCGATCTCGTTCGACTCCGGCACGCGCACCTTCATCTCCAGCAGCCAGCGGTGTTCCAGGTTGTTCAGGTGATAGACCACCTGGCGGTAGTCGAGCATATCCAGGCCGGCGATGCTGCTGAGCAGATGAAAGCCAAGTTGATCGTGCAGATAACGGCTGGTGGCGACCAGTGCCGCCGCCGGCACGTCGCTGGCCGGAAAGCCGCCCGGCAGCATGCGGATGGCGCTGGGATAGCCGATATCGCGCGCCATCGTGGCGAGCAGCGCGAGCAACTCGCGCCCCTGCGAGGCGGGCTGGGCATTGTCGTGCGCGAGCGGCGCGGGCGGCAGGGGAAAATCGCCCTGAACAGGTTCCAGTGCCATGTGGCACATCCTTTCGTGGCAGGGTCCGTTTCCCTGAATGCGCCGCAGTAGGGATGCCAAATGCGCGTGGCAAGGCATGCTGTTTTAATAGATGACGGAAGATATTGGGCATTTATTTTGCCCGCTAGGTTTCCTCATCGCTTTCCTGATCAGCTTCCTCCGTATTCTCTGACATATAAATTTGAGGAAATTCAAACAATCGCTTTGACGCTAAATATTCAAGCCTTCGTGCTTGAGTGAGCAATGTTCGCCTGAGACCAAGTGAGACTTGTCTTTCACTAATGACACGCGCTAAATTTGCAATGGTACCTGCTCGACGAGCTATTCTTATATCAGGATGCTTCCTGAAAGCATAGATCTCTGGCGGAACGATACGAAATCGATAAGATGGCGGTAATGCAATGGTGGCTGTCGGTAAAATATCTTTTTCGTTCAACATGGCTTTCAAAGAAGATTGCGCTAGGACATGTTGGAAAACCGTATATTCTGCTTTATTAAGCTGTTCCTTTTTTTCATCCTTGTTGAATCTCCTATCACTTAACTCCCAGAATGGCCACATCTCCACATCCAGCACCTCAAAAGGATCGAGAACATTCATGGCAACCGCATCGGTTCTTTGATTTGTCAGATGCCTACGAATTCTTGTTCGCAGTTTTTCTTTCGTCTGGCCAACATAGACCGGTTCGCCATCGTAATCAAAAAAAGCATAAATGCCGTACTGGCAATTGCCAATAATCCGATTCTGATCATCTTTTTGGTTCAAGCCTCGTTCGATTTCGGCTCTTATCGCAGCGACCTCTTGACTGACTTTAGGCGATGACATTTGCTATCCTTTCGGTTGGCGTTAGGACGTTGAGCTGAAAATCTTCTTCTTCCCCAACAGTTCATCCACAAGGGGATTCAGATAGTGCTGCGCGATCCATGAGACGACCGGTACACAGATAGCATCGCCAAATCCAAATAAAGCTTGGTTGCTATTTTGGGGTAATATATAGTCGTTTGCTCCCATAAGCCGTGCTGTCTCTAAAGGCGTGAGCAAACGGACTTGATAATGGCCTCTGCCCGCTTTGAAAAGGATCTGTTTGGCACTACCTCCTTTGGGTGTACGGAGGCATCCCGCAATATTATCCGTCCGCAGTTCCGCCATTGAGCGATGATTTCTCATGCGGCGGAATACAGTGCCATATGTCCATTGGGCCTCGTGAATCATTTTTTCAGCTAGCGCCCGGTGTTTTTCACTCATCTGGTTCAGGAGATAGGTAGCTCTTGCTTCACTCCACCAGCGTTGATCATGTTCGGGAATATCTTCGAGAATGGTTGCAAGCTGTTGTTCAGCATGGGGTAGACGTGGCAATGCGCCTATCGCCCATTGAATATCCGTATGTGCTTTCATAAGGCTTACTAATGCTTTAGGTCGTACCTGATCTTCTTGGACATTCCCAATGGAAACACGGTGCATTGCCTGAGCGAGATGGCTCTGTATGCCTATGAGAAATAACCTTTCTCGGCTTTGCGGGACAAAATGGGCGGCATTGATGATAAAGGCATCAATATAGTACCCTTGCTGGTTCAAAGCAAGAAGTGCTTGATGAAAATCATGTCCTTTATTGGAAGTCAAAAAACCTGTTACGTTTTCGAGTAAAATCAAGGGCGGTTTGCGCGTTCCCATCTTTTCCAGCAGGTGAACAAAGCCCCAAAAAGCCGAAGATTGCTTGCCATTGAGTCCATTTCTTCCGCCCGCGAGTGAAAGATCGGTGCAGGGAAACGATGCAGTAGCAAGCGACACTGACGGGATCAGTGCTGCTGACAAGTTATGGATATCACTCAAAATAAATGCATCTTGCTTAGTATGAAAATGGCCGTTATACATCGCTTCTTTTTGTGCATCAATATCATTTGCGACAACGACGCGCCAGCCCTGAGCTTCTAGTCCCATGCGCATTAAACCAATGCCGGCAAAGAACTCAGCAACGGTCCGCTTCGAAAGAATGTTGCCAAATGCTGTTTTCGCCAAAAATGGAGTCTCTGGCCGACCTGTGATCTGCTTAGGGATTGTTATTAGGTGAGATCTCGCGCTCTCTGCCATGTTGTACACCTCTTCTAGGTCATTATAAACGCAAAGCCGTTTGTAAGTAAAGAGGTGCGCTTACTTTTTTCTTGCTAGTTGTTCGTAGCCTGAATGACCTGCCGGAAGAAGGCGATCAACTCGTCGGCGTGGGCGTCGAAGGTGAACTGCTCGCGTTGCGCCCACACGCTGGCGCGGAGTTGCTCCATGCGGGCGGTGTCGTGCAGTTGCGCGGCCAGGTCGGCCATGCTGGTGCAGCAAATGCCCAGGTCGCGCTCGCGGGCGAGCGTCTGCGTGGCCACGATCGCGCCCGTGTTGTCGCCTTGAATCATCGGCAGACCGGCCAGCGCCAGCGTGGCGATGCGCGCCGGATAGTTCAGGTCGTCCCAGTTGGCGCGACGCAGTTCACCCGCGTTCTCACTCCGAAACAGATGCAGCCAGCCGGCATCATATTGCGAGAACTCCGGCACCCACTGCTCCTGATCGACATTCGCGTGCAAGTGCAGATAGCCGGGGGCCAGCCGCTGCGTCTTGGCGATCCATTCCAGCCATTGGCCGTGCGTGAAGTCGCCGTAAAAGTGCAGATGGACGCCCGCCTGCGCCAGTTCCACGACGGTTGCGGGATGCAGTCCGATGGGCCGACCCGGCACGACCGTATGGATCGCCCCGTCGCGCTCCGACAGGCGCGGGGCGCGCTCCTGGGTAAACCAATCGCGCTTGGGCAGGTCGCCATCCAGCACCAATGTTGCCCCGTCGTCCTCAATACCCGGCACGACGGTGGCGAACCAGGCGCGCATCTCCGGCGAGGAATAGATGCGCCCGGCGGCGCGGGTATAGAGGTCGATCAACAGTGGCCAGGTTCCCTTTTCGAGGCAGATGAACGGCCCTTCCTTGAAATGCCACACGAAGGGGATGCCCGGATGGTTGACCAGTACGTGGTGCGCGAACGGCACCGCTTGCCAGTTGAGCAGCCCATAGATGATATCCGGCTGAATCGCGCGCAGCGCGTCGCGCCAGTTGTCGCGCGGGATGTCGGTGACATGGCCGAAGGGCAGCGGCCCAACGGTGTTATACCAATAGGGATTGGGCATCCACAGACCGTAGAGGGTATGACCACGCTCCGCCAGCGCCAGCACGCGCTCCGCGTTGTAGGCCAATTCACCCAGCAGGACGATCTTCAGTCCATCCGGTGCGGGCGGCGTGGGCGGGCGGTCACGGAAGCGCGCGTAGCGGCCCACTTCGTCGATGGCGTTGCCGACCGTCGTGTGAAAGCGCAGCGGATGCTGGATATTGAAGCGCACGCGGAAAGGATTGATGCCGCCCTCCGGCTCGCGGATGAGCTTGTGCAGTTGGCCCGGATGGTCCACCCATTCGCACGTCACCCGGCCCGTGCCGACGAAATCTCCATAGGGGCGCAACGCATCCCAATACATACGGCCCAGGTCGTCGGTGACGAGTTCCGTGCGCTCCAGCCAGCGATCCGCCACGCGGCGATGCAGCACCTGCACCAATTGCAGCGGATAGCCGGTGATCTGCCCCGCTGCGGTGCGATTATAGTGATGGCGCACGCCGGAGTAAGCTAGCGCCGCGCCAGGATGCGCCGTCAGTGCCGCCGCCAGCGCTGCCAGTTGATCGGCGTACCACACATCGTCGGCAGGCAGGTAGGCGATCAGTTCGCCCCGCGCCCGCGCCAGGCCGGCATTCAGCGCCGCGCCCAGCCCCACGTTCGCCGCCAGCCGGTGATACTGCACGCGCGGATCGTTCAGGTAAGGCGCGATCAGCGCGCCCGTCGCATCCGTCGAACCATCATCCACGACGAGCAGTTCCCAGGTGGTGAACCGCTGCGCCAGCACGCTATCCAGCGCCCGACGCACGAATGGCGCGGCGTTATAGACCGGCATCAGGATAGAAATGGCGGGATGTGCGAGGCCGGCGTCTGAAGACGCGCCTATGGGCGTTCCGCCGCGAAGCCCGTCGTCACGGGCTGGATGATCGTGCGTCACGGCCAGCTCGTCTCATTGATCGGCGTGAGGATGACTTCTTGCAGCGCGGATTCCGGCGGCAATTGCACGGCGAAGAGGATCGTGCGCGCTACGGTGGCGGGATCTTGCAGGTTGGCGGGATCGGGCATGGGGATGCCTTGATCGACGAAGCGGTCGAAGAAGTGGGTGCGCATGCCGCCGGGAATGACGGTGGTGACGCGAATGCCCAGCGCGCGGCCCTCCACGCCCAGCGCGCGGCTGAGGCCGATCAGCCCCCACTTGGAAGCGTGGTAGGCGCTGGTATTCGCCCAGGCACGCACGCCAGCGGTACTTGCGATATTGATGACGGCCCCGCCGCCCTGGCGTTGCATGATCGGGAAGGCCGCGCGGGCGAAGAGGAACGGGGCGCGCAGGTTCACGCCGATCACTTGATCCCACTGGGCCACGCTCATCTCGGTGATGCTCAACGTGTGATCGACTGCCGCGCTGTTCACCAGCACGTCGATGCGCCCCAGGCGCTCGGCGGCGGTCTGCACGGTGCCGGCGACGGCCTGCTCATCGCGCACATCGCACGCCAGCGCGATGGCCGCCACGTCCTGCGCCGCCAGATCGCTCGCCACGCGCGCCGCGCCCTGCTGGTTCACGTCCACACACGCGACGGCATAGCCCGCTGACGCGAAGACGCGCGCCGTGGCCGCGCCCAACCCACTGGCCGCGCCGGTGACAAGCAGGACGGGCCGAGATGGAGGTGTTGTTGGTTGCATTAGATGCGTACTCCTTTGGTTATATAACAGTATCGCTCAAAGTGGCGATCCGGCGACGCGATTATCCGCAATCGGCGATTGCCACCCGGCGGCCCAGCCGGCGGGTAAACCCGCGCCTTCGATCACGAAGGCTGCCTACGCAGCCTGGGACGGGCGTGATCGCGCGGGAATGAGATGGTCGCGGGGCGGGGCCGCGCGGGGATGGAATCCCCTCGCTCGCAAAAGACGCCCTACCGGGCTACCGGCAAGGGTTTTATGCAATGTGTTGGAAGTTCGCTGCAAAATGCCGGTTCCGGACCGTTTTACGCTCCCCCCCCTCGTTCAATGATTCATCGCATCCTACCTTGCCCGCGCGATCCGCTCCGTCTCAGATTGCGCAGGCAACCTCCCAGATCGCAGGCGCGGGTTTACCCGCCGGCTGGCCTCGCCACGCGATCTTGCTCTTCCGGACCACACACCTCGTCGGCTGGCCTACCCCACGCTCATGCCCCCTCTCACGCGTGATCGGTCTCCGCTCCCCTCTCCATCCGCCGATGGGGAGGGGCCGGGGGTGGGGCTAGCTCACCAAACAACGCCGTCGCGTTGTGGGCGCGGTCGGCCACCTCGGTCGGCAGTTCCAGATGATAGGTGCCGCTGGGCAGGATGCCGCAGCCACCATAGCGATTGAGCAGCAAGAATTGCACCAGCACCTCTTCGCCCGCGTGGGCCGGCGGCAGGCGCTCCCAGAACGTGAACCCGCCGATGCTGAGCAGCTTGGCGCGATCATACAGCACGTTCGCGCCACCTACCCAGGCGATCTTGTAACGCACCGTTTGCCCATCAGGAGCATAGCGGCGTTCCAGATGCAGCGGATTGGCGGCGTTGTTGACTTTGTGGCGTTCCCACGGGATCGTCGCCGGCGTGAAGGGTTCGGGGACGACGGGGCCATCCCAGATCTCGATGTTCTGCTGGTGGGGCCGCTCGTCGTCCAGGTAGCTCAGGCCGGTGGCGGCGCAGCCAACGAAGCCGCAGCCTTCCGCCTGGATGACGGCCAGCATGCGCGCCATGACCGGCGGGTCCAGCAGCACATCGTCGTCGATGAAGTGGACGTAGGGTGCGGTCGCCTGATCCAACAGGAATTGCCGCTGTTCGGCCAGTCCCCGGCGGGGCAGATGCCGATGCAGGGTCACAGCGTGGCCGTGCCAGCGCAGCGCCCGCACCAGCGTCTGAATCTCAATGCTGTCGAGGTACCCCGCGCCCTCGGTCTGGTCCGAAACGGTGACGGCGAAATCGGTGAAGGTTTGGCCGAGCAGGCTCGTCAGCACCACGGCCAGGCCCGTCTGCCGGCCACAGGTGGGGATGAGTACATCAATGCACGCCATAATCGATGTCTCCCAGCAGATCGCCATCCAACCCCAATGGCGTGTGGCTGTTTCTATCTACATGCTCAAAGAGCATAGGATCAGCGATATTCAGATCCGGCAGAGACAGACAGGAATGTCTGTCCTCCGAGCCTGGTAGAAAAGCATGTCTGTCCTCCGAGCCAACCGTGGGGCGGACATTCCTGTCCGCCATCCCAGGCAGCCCATGTACACGCCACGGCAGTGACATAGCTTCGCCCTGACTGGCCAACAGCCATCGGAAGAGGTGATCGGTCCGCTGGGCCACATGCGCCCAGGTGAAGCCCTGCTGCACGCGCTCCAACCCCGCGCGGCCCATGCGTTTCAGCAGGACGGGATGGGTGAAGAGATCGCCCAGCGCCGCCGCCAGCGCCACCGGATCGCGCGGCGGCACGAGCAAGCCCGTCTGCCCCGGCACGATGGTATAGAGCAAGCCACCCACGGCGGAACCGACGACAGGCCGCCCGCAGGCCATCGCTTCCAGCGGCGTCAGGCCGAATGGCTCGTACCAGGGCGTGGTGACGGCGATGTCGCCCGCACAGTAATAGTCGCGCAGGGTCGCCGGCTGGTGTTGGCCCACGAAACGCACGCGCTCGGCGATTTCCAGTGTGCCGGCTAATTCGCGCAGCCGCGCCATCTCGCGGACGGACTCCGCGCCCTCGCCGCCGCCGACGACGAGCAGCGTGGGGCAAGGGCGGTCCGGCTGGCGTGCCAGCCGCGCCAGCGCGTGCAGGATGTTGGCGACATCTTTGCGCGGGAGAATGCGCCCGACATAAACGATCACCGGTCCGGCGGCGTCTAGCCCGATGGCTTGGCGTGCTTTGGCGCGATCCAGCGGGCGGAAGATCTCGGTATTCACCGCGCCGGGGATGAAGGCGATCTTGGCCGGATCAGCCCCATAATCGCCGATCATCTCGTCGCGCTCGGTGGGGCATTGCGTGATAACGGCGCTCGCCTGGCGCACGATCTCCATCTCGGTACGGATGCGGTCGGATGGGCTGGTGTCGGCCTTGCCCTGGTGGCGCTGCTTCGTCTTGCCGGTGGCGTGGAAAAGTTGCACGCCAGGAATGCCCCAGACGCGCTGCAATTCCGTCAGCACCCAGCCGGACATCCAAAAGTTGCCGTGCAGCACGTGATAACGCACGTCATAGCGTTCGGCGAAATCCATGCAGGAATCGCGGAAAGTGGGCATATAGCGCCAAAGACCATCCTTGGGTAAGTGACGCGCCGGTCCCGCTGTCACGTTCACGATCCGCACGCCCGGCCCCCACTCCATGACCAACGGTGCCTCGGGATCGTCCCGGCGCGTGAAGATATCGACGGCATAGCCACGGCTGGCCAGGCCGCGACTGACAGCATCGACATAGACATTCTGCCCGCCTGCGTCTTCGCCGCCAAGCAGCGCCGCCGGGCTGGCATGTTCACTGATCATCGCTACGCGCCATTGTCGATCCATTGTGTGTCCCTCAGTTCAGACGAGCGATCTGCCATAGCAGCGGGGAGTAGCGGGCGGTTACAACCGCGCCTAATGGCTAACGCCACGCAGTCCGCCTAGGCGGATTGGCGACCGCATGGAATATGCATCCGTACAACCTACATCCAATAGTTACCGGAGAATAACACCATCCTTTCGTGTGCTTCGTGGTTTTTTCGTGATCTTCGTGTTCGCTCGTCCTTACTGCCCTTTTTCCTTGTTTTTTCAGCGCAACTCCATTGCCTGTTTGAAAGCTGAGTTCCAGGCGTTGATGAAACGGTCGAGGCCGAAGCGTTGGTGGGCGAGTTCGCGCGCCTGCGCGCCCATTTGCCGCGCGGCGTCGGGATCGGCGAGCAGATGGCGCATGCCAGCGATCAATTCGTCTGGATCGCAGGAGAGGTAGCCGTGGACGCCGTTGGTGATGACGGTCGGCAGTTCGGTCGTCGCCAGCGCCACCACCGGCATGCCCAGCGTCAGCGCCTCGATCACGGCTAGCGGCAGGCTGGTATAGCGAATCGGGCTGAAGAGAAACCGATAGGCACCCACGCGCCGGTGCAGGTCGCGGTACGGGATGTCGCCCAGGCCACCCAGCGGCTCCGTCTCCATGCCGGCGAGGTCCAGCGGCACCTGCGCGCGGGCGCGCTCGAAGAGATCCAGGCCGGCGATGCGCGGGCGGCGTTGCATGCAGTTGACGATGGTGATGCCGGCAGCACGCGCGCCGGTGTACGTCGCGGCGGGATCGATGGCGACGCTGTGATCGATCACCATCGTCGGCGCGTCGCCGTTATCCCACATCAGCCGGTTGAAATGCGTCACATGCACCACCAGCACGCCGCGCTCATCCGCCACGGGATGCAGCGTTTCCACGGGATGTGGCCGGGGCGTGTTATGTTCCAGATAGATACGTGGCAAGCGACGCTGAGCCTCGCTGAGAATCTCGTGCTGGTCGCCGAAGTAGTTTTTCGGCGTCTGATAAATGATGAGATCCAGATTCAGATCGCGCACGGCCTCCGCCGGCACCTCGCGCACGTGCGCTGGCAGGTCAAAGGTGCGCCCGCGCCCGCCATAGCCCTCCGGGCGATCCGGCTTCACCGGCAGGTACCAGTTATGCGGGATGCGCGCCAGGGTATTCAGGTAGCTGCCGTGAATGTGCCAGATCAGGATGTTCAAACGGCGCATAGGTGCCTCCTTTCAGCAATAACGTTTCCGCCTGGGCGATGACACGCTGGGGCGCGAGGCGGCGCAAGCAGCGATGGTCGATGGGGCAATCCACATACTTGCACGGGCTGCACGGCACAGCTTCGCGCAGGGCCGGGTGCCGCGCCTGGTTCAGTGGCATCCAGCGGGCAGAGTCCGCCGGGCCAAAAAGCGTGACGCTGGGCGTACCGACGGCGACGGCCAGGTGCGCCGGGCCGGTATCATTGGTGATGAAAAGATCGAGCGTGCTGAGCAGCGCGGCCAGCCCGCCCAGCGAGGTCGCGCCGGCCAGGGAGTGGGCATGGGTTGTCATCCGCGCCTGCACGGCGGCCACCGTCGCGGCTTCGGCTGGGCTGCCCGTCAGCAGGATCTGCGCGCCGTAGCGGCGGGCCAGGTCGTCGGCGACCAGCGCGAAATACTCCGGGGGCCAGCGGCGGGCGGATGGCCGCGCGCCCGTATGCAGCGCGATGCGCGGCCCGCTGTTATCTGGCAGGTGACAAAGCAGATCGCCCGCCTCCGCGAGATCACGCCCATCCAGCGGAAATTCCAGCCGGGGATCGAGGTCGCGGCAGCCCAGCGCCTCGGCCAGCCGCAGGTTGCGATGGATCTCGTGCACGTCGTGAGGATAGGGCGCTGCATAGGTCAGCCCCGCCGGTGGTTCCCCCTCGTACAGCCCCGCGCTTGCCCGCGCGCCCAGCGCCAGCACGCAGGGATTGCTCGCCCCGCCGCTGCCGTGCAGTTGGATGGCGAGATCGTAGCCATATGCCTGCTGCTCGGCCACGAAGCGCGCCGACTGCGCCGGCGTCGCCTCCATCTCCGGAAGACCGGGCCAGCCGCCGAACGGCACAAAGCGGTCGATATATTGGCGGAAGCGCGTGGCGAAACTCGCCGCCCAGGGCAAACCAATCAAGGTGATCTCCGCCGCTGGGAAATTGCGCCGGATCGCGCGCAGCGCCGGCACGGCCACGAGCATGTCGCCCAATTGTAAGGCGCGTAGGATGGCGATACGCTGGGTGGTCATGCTGGGCCTCCTTGGCTGACGGCGACCCGTTCCTGTAACAATGCCAGCGCCTCGGCGACGACCGCCGCCGGGGGGATGTCCAGGCAGGGCTGGCCGATGGGGCAGGTGAAAAGATAGCAGGGATAGCAGGGTGTGGGGCGGCGCAGCAGGCGGTGCGGTGTGCGGCGCGGCTGCCACTGCGATTCCAGATCCGTGCCGGCATACAGGATGACGCTCGGCGTCCCCACAGCGTCCGCCAGGTGCAACGGCAGCGTGTCGTTGCAGATAACCAGCGCCGCCGCCGCCACCAGCGCGGCGTAGTCCAGCAGCGTCGTCGCGTCTTGCAGGATGATCGCATTGGGTGCGGCAGCATGCACGGTCGCCAGGATGTCGCTTTCGCGCGCCGTTCCCGTCACGACGACGGGCCAGCCCTGCGCGCCCAACTCCGCCGCCACCGCGCCGAAACGGTCGGCAGGGTAGCGCCGCGCCGCCGCGCTGGCACCGGGATGCACCAGCACGAAGGGCCGGTCCGGCGCGATACCCTGCGCCGCCAGCAATTCGCGCGCGGCAACCCGCGCCGCGTCGGGGATGAAGATCATCAAGTCGCGGTCGCGCACGGTGAAGCCCAGATGTTCCACCAGGCGCAGGTTGCGTTCTGCCTGGTGCAGTGCGTCTGGTGCGCCGCGCACCTCGGTCGTCAGCGTGGTGCCACCGAACTCCTTCGACTCGCCCGCTCGCAGCGGAATCCCCGCCAGGTAGCAGACATAGCCCGGCACGTGCGGTGTCTGGCTGAACGAGGTAAAAATCAGCGCGGCATCGAAGCCGCGCTTTGCCAGCAGTGCGATCAATTCCTGCTCGCGGGCGGGGTCGAACGCGACGCGATTGCCGACATCCTGCCAGACGGGACGCAGGGTGATCACATCGTCCACCCACGGCAGCAACGGCGCGGCACCGCTCCCCGCCGGCGAGGCCAGCAACGTGACGCGCGACAGCGGCGAAGTCTCCTTCACCGCGCGCAACGCTGGCCCCAGCATCACCACGTCCCCGATGTTATCCAGCCGCACCGCCAGGATGTTACGCGCCGCCAACCACTCATTCATGCGTCGCCCTCGCTTTCCTGAGAGCCGGCGGTTGCAACCGCGTCGGTAGGACCATGCGGCCACAAGACCCCTCTACACGGGTCTTCAGCCGAAGTTGGCGTGATCGCCGATGCCGAAAAAGAACCCACGTAGGTGGGTTTCGTGGCGGCACGCCCCGCCGGCGCGGTTTCAACCGCCCGCGTTCCCCGCCCGGCAGCGGAATCAGCCATTGATTGCGGGAGCGACCCGTGGGGCCGCCCGGCGGCGTCATCAGCCAGTGGTTGCGGAAGCGACCCGTGGGGCCGCCCGGCGGGTAAACCCGCTGGGCTTCGATCACGAAGGCTCCCTTCGGAGCCTGGGACGGGCGTGATCGCGCGGGGCGGCATGTTCGTGGGGCGGACATTCCTGTCCGCCGTCATGTTCGTGGGGCGGACAGGAATGTCCGCCGTCATCCCCGTGGGGCGGACATTCCTGTCCGCCGCCGCCTTCGGCGATCCGGTCGTTCCCGCGCGATCCGCCGCGTCCCAGCCTGCGCAGGCTGGCTTCCAGATCGAAGGCGCGGATTTACCCGCCGGCTGACCCCCGCCACGCGCTCTGTTTCCCCCCGCCGGCGGACTGCGCTCCTCACCATCATCGGTTGATCTCCCCCTCTCCATCGCCAATGGGGAGGGGGTTGGGGGGTGGGGCCGTCGCCCCCTCTCCATCGCCGATGGGGAGGGGGTTGGGGGGTGGGGCCGTGCCAACAATTCCTCTGCCGCGTCCACCACCATCTCCGGCGTCACCAGGCGCAGGCACTCGTGGCCGTGGGGGCAGACGCGGCTATAGCAGATGCGACAGGCGACGTCGTGGTTGAGCAGTCGGTGTGGCACCTGCCACGGTCCCCATTGCTCCGGCGGATTGGTGAGGGCGAAGAGCGCGACAACGGGCGTTTGCAGGGCGGCGGCGATGTGCATCGGGCCGGTGTTGTTGGTGATAGTCAGGTCGGCGATGTCGATCAGCGCGCAGAATGCGGGGAAGGCCAGGTCGCCGGCAAACGTCTGGGTTTGCGCGCGGGCGGCAGGAGAGAGCGTGGTGGCAATCTGCTCGACCAACTCGCGTTCGCTGGCCGCACCGGTCAGCGCCACCGTCGCGCCCAGCACCGCCGTCAGCAGCTCCACGACCTCGGCATACTGCTCCCACGGATAGGTGCGCGCCGGCATCGTGCAGCCGGGATGGACGACGACGAGGGGGCGCTTATCCATATCCCGTTCCAGCATCACCGCCTGTAGCGCGGCGCGGGCGTCATCTGGCACGCGCAAGACGAGATGCGTATCCGCCGGGGGCATGCCCAGCGCGGCGACGAGATCGAGTCCCCGTTCGACCTCATGGACCAACGCTTCGGGGCGCTTGAGGCGCGTCGTC
Source organism: Ktedonobacteria bacterium (assembly GCA_027459785.1). Lineage (GTDB taxonomy): Bacteria > Chloroflexota > Ktedonobacteria > Ktedonobacterales > JACDGC01 > JAJPKG01. The sequence goes on from DAIDGU010000016.1 coordinate 90,002, forward strand.
AGCAGCGATCCCGCGCCGTCCAGGCTCGCGGCGGCGCGCAGCGGGATATCCGCCAGGTAGCAGTGATACGCGGCGGGCAGCGCGCTCTGGCGGTACGAGGTGAAGATGATCGCGCCATCGAATTGCTGTCCGCGCAGGCGTTCGATCATGCGTTGCTCGCGGGCGCTGTCGTGCGGCAGCGTGCGCCAGGGATCGATCCATGGCGCGTCCCAGGCGATCACCGCACTGATGTCGGGGTTCAAGCGCCCCACTTGCGCGCCGACAGGACTGGCATAGAGCGTGATGGCGGCATCGGGTAGGGCGGCTTTGACGGCGTGAATGGCCGGCGTCGTCACCAGCACATCGCCCAGGTTGTCGAGCCGCACCACCAGGATGCGCCGCGCCGTCTGCCAGGCAGGATCGATCATTCTTGCGCCCCGATCTCCTCGGCGGTGAGCGCATCGGCGATGACAGCGTCATCCACGGGCGCAGCAAGGAGATCCTGGGCGATCTGCTGCATGCGGGCGCGCAGCGCCTCTGGCGAAGCCGGTTCTGCCAGCGGCAGAATCACCACCCGCCCGCCATATTCGCGCACGGCCTCGGCTTCGGGCAGCGCCTCGTCGGCGTAATCGCCGCCCTTCACGTGCAGGTGCGGGCGCAGGGCGCGGATCAACGTCGTCGGCGTCTCCTCATCGAAACGGATGACGTGATCGACAGGATCGAGCGCGGCGACCAGCGCCAGGCGGTCGGCCTCGCTGCTGATCGGGCGCAGATGCGTCCCGTTGCGGTCATTCAGCGCGCGGATGCTGCGGTCGCTGTTGACGCCGACCACCAGCACGTCGCCCAGCGCCTTCGCCTGGCGCAAGAAGCGCACATGGCCGGCATGCAGGATGTCGAAGATGCCGTTGGTGAAGACGATGCGCTGGCCCGCGCGCCGTTCCCGCTTCAGCGTCCCCAGTAGCCGCGCCAGTTCGTCGGCGGGCAGGCCGGCGGGGGTGGCGGCATCGCGCAAGCCGGCGCGCTGAAGCAACTCGCGCTGCGTCACCACGGCGGTCCAGCGTTTGCCCACCGCGATGCTGGCGGCATCCAGCGCGATCTGCGCCGCCTGGGGCAGCGCCGCGCCGGCAGCCAGCGCCAGCGCCATGCCGGAAGTGAAGGAATCACCCGCGCCCACATCGCTCGCCTGCACCACGGGGTGCGCCGGCAGATGTTGCGCCGGGCCGTCGCGCGGGACGAGCAACACGCCGCGTTCCGCCAGCGTGATCGCCGTGCAGCCGATAGTGCTACGCGCCAGGATGTGCCGCCCGATGGCCTCAATGTCTTCCAGTTCCAGGTGGTCCTGGCCCAAGCGGGGATTGACGGTGGGATCTTGCGCCACCAGCAATTGCGCCTCTTTCAGGTTCGGCGTGACAACCGCCGCGCCCAGGTCTCGAAACCGCAGCAGATCCTTGGAATCGATCAGGATCGGGTGCAGCGCGCCCACGCCCAGGTCGCGCAAGTGGGCGATCAGGCCGTCGGCGGCGACGCCGTAGCCGTAATCCGAGATGACAACGACATCACATTCCGCCAGCGCATCGGGCAGCGCGGCGCGCACCTGGGCATGCGCGGCGTCACTGTAACCAGGGCGCTCGTCGTCGAAGCGCACGACGTAATGGCCGTCGGCCAGGATGCGCATCTTATGCGGCGTGCAACCGGTCGGATCGGTGATGAGCCAGCGGTCGGTGATGCCCAGGCGCTGTAACGCCGCGCGGACGGCGTGGCCGGGCGCGTCGTCGCCCAGGATGGTGAGGAAGTGCACCTCCGCACCCAGCGCGCGTAGATTGGCGGCGGTGTTGGCCGCGCCGCCGGGCGCGCGATGTTCGGCGAGCTTGCGCACCACCGGCACCGGCCCCTCGGAACACAGCCGCGCCGCCGTCCCCTCGAAATACGTGTCCAGCATGGCGTCGCCGATGACCAGCGCCCGCAAGCGGCGGAAGCGACGGATGCGCTCGACAGCCGAGATCATGCTTCCACCTCCGGCACCATGCCTGCCTGCATCTCGCGCTCGACGATATCGCACAGCAGATGCGTCACGACCATATGGATCTCCTGGATCGTCGCGGTGTCGGCCAATGGCACGCGCACGGCGACATCCGCCGCCCGCGCCAGCGGACTCGCCTGCGCGCCGGTGACGGCGATGACGGCGATGCCCAGCGCCCGCGCCACGGTGGCCGCGCGCAGCAGATTCGCCGATGTGCCGCTGGTGCTGAAAGCGACGAAGACATCGCCCGCCCGCCCCAACCCTTGCAATTGCCGCGCGAAGACTTCCGGATAGCCGTAGTCGTTGGCGATGGCCGTCAGCGCGGAAGTGTCGGTGGTGAGGGCCAGCGCGGCAAAGGCCACGCGCTCGCGCTTAAAGCGCCCCACCAACTCGGCGGCGAAATGCTGCGCTTCCGCCGCGCTGCCGCCGTTGCCGGCCACCAACACCTTGCCTCCGGCGCGCAGCGCCACCACCAGCCGCGCCGCCGCGTCGGCTAGGGCCGTCGCCTGGTCGCGCGCCAGCCGCGCCAGCGCGTGATCCAGGTCGTGCCGGCGTTCCGCCAGCGCGGCGACGATGGCATGGTGAAACGGCATGCCCGCCGGCAGCGCCTGCACGCTGGATGCCAGGGTCGCGTAGTCGTCGTACTGCAAATGCTTCCTCCTCGCAGGGATTCAGAACCGGAGCCGAACACGCACAGCTATTCCCACGCCGCGCTGCCGTTGCGCCAGCAACCACCATATCAATGAGATGGAGATGCAGGTGTCATGAGTCCACCAATCATGCCGCCGCCATAAAGCATCCCTGGCTATGTGGCATCAACCGAGGCCACCAGTACATATTTTAAAGAAGGGCTTGTTCACTCGCACGCTGAGTCACTCTCTGCAAGTTATATTCCAGGTCGCTATTATTTCCCGCTGTTACAAATTGCTGTTGCTAGAAGGCTGAGAGGGATAGCTGTGGCACCTCACACCACCACGCCGATCCCACCGCGTCGTTCTGCTTCCCGCAGCGCCACCACCAACATCGCACTTCCCACGATCAGGGTGATCATTGTGGCAACAAACAGCCCCAGCAGCGAGCCGCTAAGGGCGGGCGCGGACCACCCCACCCCCGTCAGGAGCAGGGACCGCATGGCGGCCAGGCCGTAGGTCTGGGGGATCAGGCGGCCAACAGCGCCCAGCCAGCCAGGCAGCAAGGTGAGGGGGACGAACAGGCCGCTGACCAGTTGCACCAGAAAGCGATATGCCCACGTGATCGGATCTTGGCCCGCTTTCACTTCCAGTAAGAAGAAGAGGCTGGCACCCGCGAGACCCACGCCCGCATTCGCAGCGATGAGCAGCACATATGTGACGACCACCAGGATCAGGTTGATGCCCGCATGCATCTGGATGCCCCCGAAGGCCAGCACGGCACAAAGGGCGAGTCCTTGCATCAGCGTGGCGAACAGCACGTTCCAGCCCAGCCGCCCGATGATATTCGCCCAGATGCCATAGCGCGCCAGGCGGTAGGTTTCCAGGCGCTTATCCCAGAAAGCGTCGGAGATGGTTTGAAACGGCCCATCCAACGCTGCCAGGCTCACCTGATTGAGCAATACGCCCACCACCACATACGCGACATAGTTCCCGCCATAGGTCAGAACGTCCTGGTTCGCGCCCACGCTTAAAAAGCGCGCCACAAAAAACCAGACGCCCACGACGGTCCATTGTTGCGCGGCGGCCAGGAACAGGGCGATTGGCTGGTAGCGCAACTGGCGATATGCCAGCCACCCCGCCGCGACGCAGGCGCGGAGGAAGGCGCGGACTTCCCGCGCGGCAAGATCGGGATGATTGATGCTCATCGTGCAGCCCCCTTGCCCGTGAGCGAGACAAAGACATCGCGCAAGGTTACGGCTTCCGCGTGCATGCTCACCAGCGCGAGCTGGCGGGCGCGCACCCAGGCCAGCAGCGCGGGCGTCGTCGCCCGCAGATCCACCGAATCCACGGTAATGTTGGCTCGCTCGCCCGTCCAGGTGATAGGATGCACCGCGCTGACGCCTGGCAGGTGGCGCAGTTCCGCGCCGTCCGCCACGAGGGGCAAGCCGGCGACGGTGAGGGTTACTGGTCGGGTGAGGTGCAGGGCGTGGGTGAGTTCCTGCGTCGGCTGGCAGGCGATCAACCGGCCCTGGTGCAGCAGCGCGATGGTGCCACAGAGTTCTTCCGCTTCCTCCATGACATGCGTCGTCAGCACGATTGTAACCCCTTCCTCCCGATTCATCTGGGCGATGAGGGTGCGCACCGACTGCACGCCGGCGAAATCAAGCTTGTTGGTCGGCTCGTCGAGGAACACCAGCGGATGACGCGCCAGCAACGCGCGGGCTAACGCCAGCCGTTGACGCTGACCGGCGCTGATATGCATCGGCCACGCATCAACCTTATCCAGCAGATCAAGTTGTACCAGCAATTCGTCGATGCGCGTCCGCGCCGCCTGCCCATAAAGGCCATAGATGGGCGCCCAGAAGGCCAGGTTTTGCCGCACCGTCAGATTATTATCCGTCCCCACGTCCGCTGTCGTCGAGACCAGGCTGACATGCGCACGAATCGAGTGGTGCTGGCGCAACAGGTCAAAGCCGAGTACCGTTCCGCCGCCCTCGTCGGGGCGCAGCAATCCGGTCAGGATCTTGATCAGGGTCGTTTTGCCCGCGCCATTCGGACCCAGCAGCCCCAGCACCTCGCCCGCGGCCACTTGAAGATGCACATCCTGAAGCACAGGGACGTGCTGCCGCCCACTGCGGTAGACTTTGCCGATACCTTCGATTGCGATTATTGCCATCGTGTGAGCGTCCCTTCCCCGCGCGCCCGTTCGATTCCGCGTCCGTAAAGATACACGCCTAATGGGACGAGGACGACGGATAGCACGCCGAGCATCAGCCCGTCAACGGCTAACGGGGGGAGCGCCGGCAGGGCATGCTGAATCGGTAGCACCGGCACGTTGGGCTGCGCGCCCGGATCCAGCAGACGCCGTAAGGCATCGAAAGCATAAGTGTGAGGGATGAGGCAGGCGATCCACTGCAAGGGCCGGGGCAAGACGGTGATGGGATAATACGTCCCCGCCAGCAATGTCGCCAGAATCTGCTGGATCAGGAATTGGACGGGTTCCGTCCCTTTCTTGATGTTGAGCAAGTAAAACGAGCTGGCGCTGATCAAACCGATGCCGAAGCCTGCCGCCAGAAACACCACGGTGAAAAGGAGCGCCAGCCACCAGGCATGATAGGTGAAAGTCGCGCCAAAAAGCAAGATGCCGAAGCCTCCCGCGAAGAACAAGCGCGGATAGTCATCGAGGAGCGATTTGGTCATGAGGCCGAGCAACGGTGTGTAAATGGACATCGGGCTGAGCAGGTAAAGATCCATCGTGCCGTTGAAATAGGCACGGGCGATCCGAATATAGGGGTCCGATAGGTTGGTGTTGATGAACACATTGACGGTGACGCCCACCACGATAAAGGACATATAATTCGTGCCATAGGCCGGACCGAGCGCCTGCGCCGCGCTGCCCGCCAAGGTGTGACCCAGCAGGAAGAAGAGCCAGGTCGTGACCAGCAAATTCGTGATCCACAACACCTGATTAGCGCGGTACGATTGCCATACGCGATATTCACGGATGCCGAAGGCCCACAGTGCGCCGAATTCGCGCCACCACGGACGCGGGCCGCTTTCAGCGTTCATCGCCGCACCTCCGCTTTGGGGGATGATGCAGTGGGGGGCTGTTCCAGCCAGGCCAGGACGTCGGCGAGCTGGGGGGGCGATTCGGCGAGCAAGACGACCTGCCCCGCGAGTGGCTGCGCCGGCTGGGCGATCCAATCGAGGACCGCCGCGACCGTGTGGGCATCAGCGCGCGCCAGGATGTGCCAGACACGAATACCCAACGCACCAGGGCGCTCTTCCCATCGGCTGCTCAGCAGCAGATCGGGCGGCGGCCCGGCGGGGAGATCCATGCCAGCGGTCTGCACCTCAATCACCGTAACGCCGTGCAGCAACGCGAGCAACTCCGCTGGCGTTCCTTGCAGGGCGATGCGACCGTCCCGCAGGACGGCCAAGTGATCGGCCAGTTGAGCCATTTCAGCGGATTGGTGATCGGTGACAATGATGGTTTGGCCGCGCTCCCGTAGCCGGACTTTGATGAGGGCGAGGATCGTCTGCGTCGTGACGGGATCAAGCCCCACCGTCGGCTCATCGAGCAGCACCAGCGGGGTGCGAAACAGGAGCGCGCGGGCCAGGATGACCCGTTGCCGCATACCATTCGAGAGTTGCGCGGGATATTTGTGGCGTTCGCCCCACAGGTCAACATCACGTAACGCTTCTTCGGTGCGGCAGCGCGCCAGCCGCGCCGGCATGCCACACAGCGCCGCGAAGAAACGCACATTCTCCTCAGCCGTCAGGGGCCATTCGAGGCCCATCCAGCCGGTCGTCGAAACGTATGACACGCGGCGACGGATCTCGGCTGGATCGGTAAGGGGAATGCCCGCCACCTGCCCGGTGCCACTGGTCGGGCGGATCAGCCCGGCGAGGATCTTCAGCAGGGTGGTTTTGCCGGTGCCGTTGCGCCCTACCAGGCCAAAGATGGTGTCTGGCGCGACACTCAGGGAAATATCCGCCAGCGCGTGAACCGGCGGCGCGGTATCGGCGGTCAGCCGTGCCAGGCGGGAAAGGTTGCGCAGCCAGAGCGCCGGCCCTTTCGCTTCCAGTTTCGTCCCGCGTAACGACTGCTCGACACCAGCAAAGACTTTCGTGACGTGCTGGAGTTCGACGAGATGCTGCATCATGTCACTCTGCTCGCAACAAGCTCAGAATGTCGGCTTGGGCCGCCGCGCCTCGTTCGGGATAATAGGCAACGGCGATGAGATCAGCCAGGATCATGACAACCAGCCAGGTCGCCATGAATGCATCCGATACTGCTGCCGCGCTCGTATAGCCTTCCAGGAGCGTCGCGCGATCCTCCGGCAGGCTCCAGCGGCGGAAGTCAAGCGTCGGGTGGCTGACATAGGCATCGCCAAAGTCGATGATGCCGGTCATCGCGCCTGTCCGTGGATCAATAAACACGTGTTCCGGTCCCGGATTAGAGTGCAGCGCCACCCGTTCATCGGCGTCGGGCAATCTTTCCAAGGCTGCGGCGGCGACCACTTCAGGCGACTCAGCCAGGTTCCACTGGCGTGATTGCGCATGGATAAGCGCGACAACCTCACCAAAGGTCTCGCGTAACCGTGCGCGCACGGCGGCGGCATCCGCATCACCAGGGAAGGCGTGGCTGGCCAGGAGGGGCGCTTGGGGGGTCTGATGAATGCGGCGCAACATCCGGCCCAGATCGTATAGCATGGCGCGGCGCACTTGCCCCGTTGGTGGCGCAGTGCGGAAAGCTTGGCCAGGCATGCGCGTCATGACCGTATATTCGATGGAGGGTTCCACACGACCGTAACCGAGTACGCGCGGCACGCGCACGGCGGGATCGGCGGCCAGGGCGTTGAGGAAGGCGACTTCTTTGGCCAGGCTGGTGCGTGGGCGAAGTTGCTGCGGACGCTGGACTTTGAGAATGATGTTGGTATCGATGGCATAAGTGCGTGCCTCGCCCCCTGATTCATCGACGCCGGTGACGGCCTGCGCCTCGGCCACGTGGTGCCGCACCAGATCGAGCACGAGCGCCGGATCAAGCACCGGATCGGGCGCGTCGGGCTGGAGGTATATATCTTTGGGCATAGTCATCTCCTTGCTGTCATCTGGCGCACCGGCGGTACGATGCTCGGATCATCTGCGGGCGATTGCATGTGGGGGACGCTAGCGTTGTCGATCTCCTTCCAGGAACGCACGCACTTCGTCTCCCGCTGGGGCGTGAAAGTAGTCGATGGCGCGGATCTGCTGATAGCGTCGCACCATCTCCGCCTGATCCACAGCCGGCTGCTGGAATGTGCTGATCAGGGCCAGATAGCCCATCTCGGCCTGCTCGGTAAATTGGTGGATGAGGTCGGCGTCTTGGGCGGGTGTATGCCCTGCGGCGTGCCATACCGATGCTTCACCGTGGCCCTCCTGAATCTCCGTCATCAGCCATTGCATATGCGCGATGGTGGCGGGCGTGGCGGGAAGAACCCAGGCGGCATCATGCAAACGGAGCGCGCCGAGCTTCTTGAGTTTGCGCCAGGCGGCTACCCGTGGGGCGGTAGGTTCGCGGGGCATCGTGTAGATCAACAGCACCCACGCCTGTCCCATGCCGCGCCTCCTCTACAGACGTAACCACGGTTACAGTATAGCAGGAGCGCCTGTTGGTATGCAAGATCGCGCTTGGCGCGCTGGATGCGCGCACAACTGACACGAGCGGGCCACTATCGGGTAGTCATGCCTGGCCGTCGCCCCTTGAATATCCACCATAGGATTAAAGAAAGACCTGTTCACCCGCGACAGGATTTGTCGTTCATCCTGGTAAAGGATTTGGCCTCATGACCACCAGCGCCCCAGTGTTGCCGAATGTCCACAAGATCGCCGTGCTACGCGCGAACGGCCTGGGCGATCTGATCTTCACGCTGCCGGCGCTTGCGGCGCTGCGCGCGGCGTATCCCGCCGCTGAGATCGTGCTGCTGGGCAAGGGCTGGCACCGTGATTTCTTCGCCGGGCGGCCCGGTCCCATCGACCGCGTCGTCGTCATCCCGCCCTATGGCGGCGTGGGCGCGCTGGAAGCGGTGGGTGATGATTCGCCGGCACTGTCGGCCTTCTTCGCGGCGATGCGCGCTGAGCATTTCGATCTGGCACTGCAATTCCACGGCGGAGGGCGGCACTCGAATCCTTTCGTGCGCCGGCTGGGCGCGCGTGTGACCGCCGGCCTGCGCACGCCGGACGCCGCGCCCCTCGACCATACGATCCCCTACATCTATTATCAATCCGAGATCATGCGCTATTTGGAAGTGGTGGGCCTGGTGGGGGCCGCGCCTGTCACCCTGGAGCCGCGCCTCATGTTGACGGAGGCCGACCAGGCTGAGGCCGCGCAGGTGTATCCCGTGAGCGCGCCGCCGTTGGTGGTGCTGCATCCCGGCGCGTCGGATCCGCGCCGCTGGTGGCCGGCCAGCCGCTTCGCGGCGGTAGCAGCGGCCCTTGCCGCCGGTGGCCAGCCCGTCGCCGTCATCGGCGCGGCGGAGGAGCGCGCCCTGGCGGATGCCGTGCTCGCTGCCAGCGATGCGCCCATCCTCGATCTGTGTGGCAAACTCACGCTCGGCGGTCTGGCGGCGCTGCTGGCGCGCAGCCGGCTCATCATCGCCAACGATTCGGGGCCGCTGCACCTGGCGGCAGCGGTCGGCACACCGACGGTCGGCATCTTCTGGTGCGGCAACCTCATCACCGCCGGCCCTCCCACGCGCGCCCGCCAGCGCCCGCAGATCGCCTGGCGACTGACCTGTCCGGTCTGCGGCGCGCACTTCATCCACGACGCCCCCTGCGCGCACCACGCCTCCGTGGTAGACGACGTAGCCACGGCCGACGTGCTGGCCGCCGCCCGCGAGTTGCTCCTTTACCAAACAGATAAACCCGCAGAGCCAAGTACCCGCAAAGGTTAAAGCAAGTCGCACAAGCAGTGATCCATCTCACCGAGTCCTAGTCCACGACGGCGGACAACGTGGCGGCACGCCCCTAGGCGCGCAAATGGTTTCAATCAATACCGCCCGCCGTCCCCGCCGTCCCCGCCGTCCCCCGCCACCCGCGCATAGCGACAGGCGCTCGCATGGTCAATGGCAGTGTTCGGGTACAGATGGTGGTCAGCGGGGCCGGACAGACAGGAATGTCTGTCCTCCGTGGTGAGGGAGAATGGCGGTCCGCCAGGGAAGCGAGACCGACAGGCATGTCTGTCCTCCGTGGTGAGGGAGAATGGTGGTCCGCCGGTTCCCTTACGGATCACCTGAATAGAGTATAAGGCCGGCATGACGGGCGGTATTGTTTCAAAAAACCTCAGCGAAACCAAGAGCCTAACTGTACCTCTGGCATCGAAAGTGTGGCACAACCTTTTAACATTCACTTAACAGAGAGATTTGTTCAAAACATCCTACGCATCATGCTGATGGGATGGCGACAATTCATGGGGAGGGTAGCAGGAATCATGGCAGCAGAAGATTTTCTGGAACCAGAGGTCGCGGCGGCGGCGGCGGTGACGGCAGTGATCGCCTCACCCAAAGTGCGGCAAGTTTTGCGACGCGGCGCGGTGCTGGGCCTTGCGGGCATTCTGGCGGCGAGCGATGCGGTGACGACGTTGGTCAAGGGCGTGGGGCGCGGCGCGCAGCAAGCGACACAGGCTATCGGCGAACCGGGCCAGCCCGTCATGGCCTCGCACGAGATGCATGGCAACGAGGCCGCTGAGCATAAAGCGGGTGGCAAGCATACGACTCATCACGAGAAGCAGACGCCGGTGGCTGACCAGAGCGCGACGCCGCTGGATGAACCGCAAGGAGGGACGCCCGAATGAGCGAAGCCCAAACCCCACCGCCGGAGGCGCCGCCGCCGCTGGTCACGCGCGCCGAAGAATTGCTGGACCGGCTGGGCCAGCGGTTCACCGAGACGCGCAAGCGCGTGAGCGCAAGCCTGGAACAGCAGGCGCAGGCCGCGCAGCAACAGAGTGGCGACGGCGCGGCCCCCGCCGCCCGTGCGGAAGAGATCATCGACCGCGTCGGCCACCGTATCGGCTTTTTCGGCGTGCTGGCCGGCCATCAACTGCGCAAGTTTGCCGCACGGGTGCGCGAGGAAGCGGAAGATATGCTGGCTGAGGCGCAGACCGCGCGCCAGCATCCCGCCGCGCCCACTGGCGAACCCAACCCAGCCGCGCACCCACCCACCGAACCCCAATAAGCGAACTCTCTGTAAGGACACCACCATGACAGCGGCGGTCGCCGAAGCGCCCTACATCCTCCATGAGTTGCCAGGGCGGATGCGCGTGCATCTGCCCGATTGGACGCGCGCCGAGGAGCGCGCGCTCGATCACCACCTGCGCCGACTCGCCGGCGTGCGCGGCGTGCAACTGAACGCCGTCACCGGCAATCTGCTTCTGCGCTACGATCCAGCGCAGACCAGCGCGCCGGAGTTGCTGGGCCAGGTGCGGGCGCTGGCCGCCGGCCAGATCAGCGGCATGGCGATCCCGCACGAGGAGGCGCATCTTCGCCCGGCGGTGGTGCATGAGCGGCACGGGCATACGCGGCGGGCGCGCATCGCCGTCCCCGGCATCGACCGCGATCCCCAGTTGGCGCGGCACGTGGTCGAGCATCTGGCGCGTCAGCCTGGCGTGCAGCGGGCGGTCGCCAACCCCATCACCGGGCGCGTGCTGGTCGAATTCACCGCCCATGAGGCCGACGTGGATGACCTGATCGCCCAGGTGATGAACATGGAACTGCCCGACCTGCCGGAAGAGGATGAACCCGCGCACCCGCTCGATCCCGCGCCGGTGGTGCAGAGCGCGGCGCGCACGGTAGGCGCGACGGTGGGGCTGGGATTGGTCGCGCTCACGCGCGTCACCGGCAATCGCAACATCTTCAGCAGCGCGGAGGCGGCGGGGCAGGTGGCCGGCATCCTGGGCATCTTGCGCGGACTGCCCTTCATCCGCAACGGCTCGCGCCAACTGCTGGGGCGCAACACGGCGGACCTGCTCTTCACGCTGCCGAACATCGTCGCGCTGGTACTCTCTGATAGCCCGCTGGGTCTGGCGCTCACCGGCCTGGAATCCGTGCGGCTGCTGACGGAGGTACTCGCGCGCCAGCGCACCTGGCGGCAATATGAGGCGCGGCTGGGTGGGATGGCCCACGTGCAGCCCGGCGCGGAGATCCGCATTGAATCCGGCGAGCGCGTGCCATTGGAGGCCGAAGTGGTGGCTGGCACCGGCACGGCGACACGGCGCAACGGCCAGCCGCAGCCCGTCACGCCCGGCGGCACGATCCCCGCCGGCGCGAAGGTCTATGGTGGCCCCTTTGTCGTGCGGTTGAAGGAGGGCCAGGCGTTCACCGTCAGCGAGCGCCCCGCGCCCCTCATGCCAACGCTCTATGATCGCTATGTGCGCACGCTCGCGCCCGCCTCGCTGCTCTACGCCCTCGCCACGGGCCTGCTCACACGCTCGTGGAGTCGCGCCTTCACGGCGCTGCTGTTGGTCAATCCACGTACCGCCGTCATCGGGATGGAAGCAGCGAACCTGGACGCGAACGCGCGCGTGCTGCGCGGGGGCGTCACCATCGTCGGCACCCGCCCAGAGCGCACGATCCGCGTGCCAGATCTCCTGCTGTTCGACGGGCCGCGCCTGTTTACCGACGGCTACGAGGTGCGCAGCGTCGTCCCCTTGCGTGAGGGCATCGAGACGGCGGATCTCGCCGCCCGTGCCGCCGCCGTCGCCGCCGCTGCCGGCTCACCCTGGGGCGGGGCTTTCCGTGCCAGCACGAACGACAACGCTACGGATGGGGCGTTTGACGGCCAGACGGCAGGTGCCGTCATCGGCGGCGAACGGTATACCCTCGGCCCCGTCGCGCGGCCAGAGGAGATTCCGCCTGCCATCCGCTTGCAGCAACACGGTAATCTGTTCCTGGCGCTAGCCAATGGGCGCGGCGAGCAACTGGGTATCGTGATCGTGCGCCCGCGTCTGGCCCACGGCGCGCTGGACCTCGCCGCGCAGTGCCGCCGTCTGGGCGTGACCGCCGCCGTCGTTGCCGAGGATGAGGCGCTGGCCGCCCGCGAGATCGCGCGCCGGATGGAGTTGCCCTTGATGCCCGGCGACACCATCGCCATCATTCGCGCCCACCAGCAACAGGGCAAGTTCGTTGCGCTGGTGGCCGATTCCGCGCATGCCGGTGCGGCCTTCGCCGCCTGCGACCTGGCAATCGGCGTGGTAGAACCGCGCCACATCCTGCCCGCCCGCGCCGACCTGCTCGTGCCGGATCTCCCCGCCGTCGGGGCGATCCTCGCTGCCGGCGCGCAACGCGACGCCGCCGTGCGCGACAGCGTGGGCCTTTCGGCGCTGGCGAACGCGCTGGGTGCAGCCTGGGGCGTGCGCGGGCAACCTGGCATCCTGGCGGCATCACGCATCGTTTATGGCACAGCCATCGCGGCCATCGCCGACGGCTGGGCGCGCTTGCGCGGCGGCGCACGGCGCGAGGCGGCGCTCGCCCACATCACCGATCCCCAGCCCGAACGATGGGGCCAGCGGAGCGTTGCCGAAACCTTGAGCGTGCTGAACACAAGCGCGACGGGTCTCACCAGCGGCGAAGCCGCGCGGCGGCGGGAGATCGCGGCACCGCCGCGCCAGCGCGGCCCCGTCCTACGGGCGCTGCTGGAGCAAGTGCGTTCGCCCCTCACGCTCCTGCTGGCGGGGGCGGCGGGTGTCTCGTTGCTGCTCGGCTCGGCGGCGAATGCCCTGCTCATCGGTGCGACCGTGGCGGGCAACATGCTGGTTGGTGTGTGGCAGGAACAGCGCGTCAACGCCGCCACCGAGAGCCTGGCGCGCATGAATCGGTTCACCGCGCGCGTGGAGCACGATGGCCTCCTCGTCACGGTTCCCGCCGATCAGGTCGTCCCCGGCGACATTTTGGTCTTGGAGGCCGGCGACCGCATCCCCGCCGACGCGCGGCTGATCACCGCCAGCCATTTAGAGGTGGATGAGGCGGCGCTCACCGGTGAATCGTTGCCCGTCACGAAAGCGCCGGCGGCGGCACGCGACGCGGCGCGCGTGGTGCTCAACGGCAGCGATGTGACCACCGGCACGGGCCGCGCTGTGGCCTTCGCTGTCGGCCCAGGAACGCGCATGGGCGCGATCGCCGCCGCGCTGGCGGTCGAAAATGTGCGCGAAAACCCCTTGGACGCCCGACTGAGCCGTATGCTGCGCCTGGGACTGCCGTTGGCGGGTATCGCGGGGGCCATCGTCACGGGGATGGGCGTTTTGCGCGGCGGCATGCTGCTGCCGCAACTCGTCATCGGCGCGACCATCGCCATCTCGGCCATCCCCGAAGGCTTGCCGGCGCTGGCACAGATGAGCCAGGTGGGCGTGGCCCAACGGCTGGCGCGGCGCGGCGCGCTCGTCCGCCGGCTCACTGCCGTGGAGGCGCTGGGGCGCGTGGATGTCGCCTGCACCGACAAGACCGGCACGCTCACCGAGGGCAAGATCGCCCTTTCCACCGTCGCCGACACGACCCACGAAGCCACCTTAACGGATACTGAACCGTTGCCCGCCGACCTGGCACGGATCGTCCTGACGGCAGCATGCGCCAGCCCCCACCCGGATGCCCCCGGCGCGAGCGCGCACCCGACCGATGTCGCCGTGCTACGCGGCGCGGAGCGCGCCGGCCTGAGCGCGCAGATCCGCGCGCCTCGCCAGATAGAATCACCCTTCGATCCTGTGCGCGGATTCCACAGCGCCTTGGTTGAGGGCCGGCTCTGCGTGAAGGGCGCGCCGGAAGTGCTGGCCCCGCGCTGCACGCACATCCGCACCAATGGTACGAGCGAGGCACTGGATGATGCCCGCCGTCGAGATCTACTGGACCACGCGACACGCCTTTCGCAGCGGGGGCTGCGCGTGCTGTTGGTCGCCGAAGGGGCGGCGGATGGCACAGTCGAGCAGCCACATGATCTTACGGCGCTGGGCTACATCGGCCTGAGCGATCCCCTGCGCCCCTCCGCGCGACGGGCGGTAGAGATCTGCCACCAGGCGGGCATCCGCGTGGTCATGCTCACCGGCGATCACCCGGCCACGGCCCGCGCCATCGCATCCCAGGCCGGCTTATTACAAGCCGACGACGAGGTGATCACCGGCGCGGAGTTGGCCGAACTGCACAACGGCGAATTGGACGCCCGCCTGGCGCACGTGACGGTCATCGCCCGTGCGACGCCGGTGGATAAGCTGCGCATCATCGAGAGCATGCAGCGTCGCCAGCATGTCGTAGCGATGACGGGCGACGGCGTGAATGATGCGCCCGCGCTGCGCCTGGCAGATGTGGGCGTGGCGATGGGCCTGGGTGGCACCGAGGTCGCGCGCCAAACGGCGGATGTGGTGTTGATGGATGATAACTTCGCCACGCTGGTCGATGCGCTGGTGGAAGGTCGCAGCTTCTGGGGCAACATGCGCCGCGCGCTGGGCCTGCTCATCGGCGGCAACCTGGGGGAACTGGTGCCGATCGTCGGCGCGAGTCTGCTGGGTCTGGGGTCGCCCCTGACTGCAAGCCAGGTGCTGGGCGTGAACTTCGTGACGGATGTGCTGCCCGGCTTGGCGGTGGCGCTGCAACAGCCGGCACAGCGTAACCTGGCCGGCCTGGCGCGTGAGGGGGCCAGCGCGCTGGATCGCCCGCTGCGCAACGACATCCTACGCCGCACCGGCACGACCGGCGGCACCACGCTGGCGGCGTACCTGGCGGCACTGGCGCTGGGCGGGCCGGCGCAAGCCTCCACCGTCGCCTTCAGCAGCATGATCGGCACGCAGCTCGCGCAAACGTTGGAAGCGAGCCGCACCGCCGACGGCATCAGCATCCCCATCGCCGCGTCGGTCGCCGGCTCCGCCAGTTTGCTCGTCGCCGCGCTGCTCGTGCCGCCGCTACGCACCTTCCTGCAACTGGTCATCCCCTCGCCGCTGAGCCTGGGCCTCATCGCGGGCGCGGTACTCGTTTCCACCACGCTCAACCGCGCCTTGGCCGGCCCGGCGACTCCACCGCCGCTGCCCAGCGCCACCACCCAGCCAGCGGACGCAACCGCGCTGGCGCTGGCATAAAGGAACGGATGGGCGCAACGGACGATCAGCCAAGCAGTACGTGCGCGTGGCGGGTGGCAACCGACAGGCGGCCAAGAATAACGGGAACGGCCCGTGGGGCCGCCCGGCGGGATAGGTCAGCCCAGAAGCACATGCGCGCGTGGCGGGGCCGCCCGGCGGGTAAACCCGCGTGGCTTCGATCACGAAGGCTCCCTGCGGAGCCTGGGACGGGGCGGATCGCGTGGGGCGAGGGATCGATGGATTGGCACACCGGCATGGATGAGCGCGTCTGCGCGCTCGTCATTGCGCCATCGGTGTGTCTCGTGATGCCCTCCCTGCCAGCCTTCGCCTGATGATCATGCTCCCCACGCGATCTTGCCGCGTCCCAGGTTGCGTAGGCAACCTTCGTGATCGAAGCCAAGCGGGTTTACCCGCCGGCTGGCTCCGCCACGTGCTCATGTACTACTTGGTTGACCACCTCGCCGGCTGGCTCTGCCACGTGCTCATGTGCTACTTGGTTGACCACCTCGCCGGCTGGCTCTGCCACGCGCTCATGTGCTACTTGGGCCGCTCGCCTCGCCTCCGCTTGGCCAACCAGCCGCTCATGTTCCCGCACTGGCATACGCGATGGGATCGGTCGCGCCGGCTTCGGCGAAACCTTTGCGGCGCAGTAGGCAACTATCGCAGGTGCCGCAGGCGGCATCGCCACCCTCATAGCAACTCCACGTCAGTTCATAAGGAACGCCGAGCGCCAGGCCGCGCCGCACGATGTCGGCTTTGGTCAGGGTGATCAGCGGCGCGTGGATGTGCAATTGGCGTCCGTCCTGCGTACCGGCTTTCGTCGCCAGATTCGCGGTGTGGGCAAAGGCATCAATAAATGCTGGCCGGCAATCGGGGTATCCCGAATAATCGTAAAAATTAACGCCTAAGAAGATATGATCTGCGCCGACGACCTCGGCATACGCCGTGGCGAAGCTGAGGAAGATCAGGTTGCGGCCAGGGACGTAGGTGACGGGGATGTCGTGGCCCATGTCGTCCAGAGCGCGATCATGCGGCACAGGGATGTCGTCCGTGAGGGCGCTGCCACCGAAGGCACGCAGATCGAAGCGTACCACCCGATGATCCACCGCCCCCAGGGCGCGGGCGACGGCGGCGGCGGCGTCTAATTCGCGGCGGTGGCGCTGCCCATAGTCGAACGCCAGCATATACAGCGTGTAGCCCTCGCTGCGCGCGATGGCCGCGGTCGTCGAAGAGTCCAGCCCACCCGATAGGAGGATCACTGCTTTAGATTGTTCCGTCGTCATCGTCGCCTCGTTTTCCTGGAATAGCGCTTTATCCGTTGCAGGTATAGCATGTACCGAACAGGTATGGACAGACAGGAATGGCTGTCCTCCGGGGATTTGAGGGAAGCTCCTCCCAAAGCGGAAAAGTGTATCCCTCAAAACCGCATTACTGGAAGAGCGGCACGACCTCGCTGGCTAGGCGCTGCAACTGCGTCTGGTCATACGCCACGCGCGGCAGGTAGATGATAAAGTAGTTCATCCCCAGGTCGGTATAGGTGCGCAGGCGTTCGGCGATCTGTTCCGCCGTGCCGACGAAGCGCGTGCGGGCATAGTCGGCATAGCTGATGTCGCCGCGCGCCTGCGCGGTTTCCGCCTCGCCGTTCGCCGCGTTTTCCAGGATGTGGATATTCGCGCTATATGAGCGCGTGATCGTGTTGAAGTCGCGCCCCAGGGTGTCGCAGTGGCCCCGCAGCACGTCCAGTTTGTGGCGCACGGCGTCGGGGTCGGTCCCGCCCAGGTTACAGCCGTCGCCCCACTGGGCCACCAGCTTCAGCGTCACCTGTTCGCCGCCACCCGCGATCCACAGGGGAGGGTGCGGTTTCTGCACGCCCTTCGGCTCGTTGATCGGCTTGTTGATCTCGTAATACTTGCCCTTGAACTCCGGCGTGTCCTGCGTCCACATGTCATGCACAATCGCACATGCCTCGCGGAAACGCGCCATGCGCTCCTTCGTTTCGGGGTAGCCATAGCCATACGCCACGTATTCGTGCTGGTACCATCCCGCGCCCAGGCCCAGGATGAAGCGCCCGTGACTCATCACATCAATGGTCGATCCCATCTTCGCCAGCAGCGCGGGATTGCGGTAGCCGTTGCAGGTCGCCATCTGGCCCAGCTTCACGTGCTGCGTGTCGCGCGCCAGCCCCGCCAGGCTGGTGAAGCATTCGAAGGTCGTCTCCTGCGTCGGCACGGGAACAGTGTGGAAGTGATCGAAGAGCCAGATCGAGTCGAAACCCAGCCGGTCGGACTCCTGCGCCACGCGCGTCATCGCCTCATACTTCGCCACCGGATCGCTAATCTCCACGAGATCCATGCGCCAGCCCTGGGGAACGCCGATGCCGAAAGGGATCGCTGCCATGATGTGCTTGCTCCTTTTACGTCTACGGGTTATGATCGTTGCAAGCACAGTATCGCACAAACCAATGCACAAGCCACACACGGAATTCATCTATGCCTGCCTGCCAAGGCACAAACGGCTCCGTTCTGGGGCATATGATATGATGACATCAGGATGGCAAGAGCGATGGGTGCAGAGAGGAGAACATGCGATGGCGGCCCGCCAACCGGCCTGGGGCGATCTCTATCAGATGCCCACCACCATCACCGCCGCTGATTTGCTGCGGCTGCCCGACGACGGCGCGAAGAACGAGCTTTATGAAGGGACGTTGGTACGCGAAGAAATGACCTCCGCCGGACACGCCGACTTATGCCACCGTTTAAGTGTGGAATTAGGTATCTATGCCCAACGAACAGGCTTTCCCAACCGTATTCGCCAAAACGGGCTGATCGATCTGACGCCGCCAGGGGCGACACGCCGCACGGTGCTGGCCCCTGACCTCGCCATCATGCGCTCCACCACGCCGCCGCAATGGGACCAGATCCCAAGCGATCCGCCGCTGCTGGCGGTGGAAGTGGTATCACCCTCGCAAACGCTGGCGGAGTTGAGCATGAAAGCACAATTTTATCGCAACGCGGGCGTGGCGGAGGTCTGGGTCATTGATCATGCCACGCGCACCATCGAGATCTGGACCGCGAACGGCACGACGACGCACAGCGATGGGCAGATGCTCACCAGCACCTGGTTGCCCGGCTTCAACCTGGCGATCACGTCGTTGCTCGACGGCTAAACGCCGATGAGGCGCTGGGACCCCTTGCGGGTAAAGACAGTGATCAGCGGGGCCGGACAGACATTCCTGTCTGTCACGTTCCCCCGGAGGACAGACATTCCTGTCTGTCCGGTCCCAACCGGTCCCAATGACCACCGTCTTTACCCGCATAGAGTATGAGACGATTAGGCATGACGCATTCTGAGCCACAGCAAGTAAAGGAAACACGTTCGATGGCGGAACAACGCGCGCAAGACTGGCTGGAAGCGATCATCGAGATCCCCAGCGGCAGCCGCAACAAGTATGAGTATGATCACGAGCGCGGCATCTTCCGGCTGGACCGCGTCCTGTATAGCTCCGTGCATTACCCTACGGACTATGGCTTCATCCCCGACACGCTGGCCGATGACGGCGACCCGCTGGACATACTGGTGGTGGTGGAAGAACCGACCTTCCCTGGCTGCCACGTGCGGGCGCGGCCCATCGGCACGCTGGTGATGAGCGACGAGAAGGGGCCGGACGAAAAGATCTTGGCGGTGCTGGTGGACGATCCGCGCTTCGACGGCATCACCCACCTCGATCAGTTGCATCCGCATTGGCTGAAGGAGATCGAGAACTTTTTCGCCATTTATAAGACACTGCAACACAAGACCGTCACGATCAAAGGCTGGGAATCCGTCGATGAGGCGTGGCACCTCATTGATCGCATGCGGGCGCAACATCAGCAGGCACAGCACCAGCAGCCCTAAAAAAGCATCCGCTGGCGCGCACGCCATTGTGCTTGTCAGCGGATGTAAACGGAATGATCGAGCAATTTGCTACCCCGTGCAAGTCAGTGTACCTGAACCCAATGGTTCTGTCAAGCGTGACAAGCAGCAGATCTTTGCGCATTGTCAAGCATAGGCTTGCCATTATTTGCGTTGCCGGCGCAGCATCGGCAGGTGCGTGCCGTTCAGCCCATCCAGGCAAGCCGGACAGGCGTAGTAGCCCTCCGCCTCGCGGTAGACGAGTTGGTCGCGCGAGAACGTGAGGTAACACACGCCACAGCGGGCGGCGTCGGGCCGGGCGGCGTTGCTGCGATCTTGCACGAAGAGGGCGCGCAACGTGGCGAACATCTCGCTCAGTTCGCTGGGCGGCGTTGGCGTGTGCTGATTCACGTGCTTGGTGTTGTGGTGATCGCCATTGGCCTGGTTGACGCTAGCGGGTGACACGGACGCTGGCTCGCTTGCCGATGCGGATGCCATGGGGGCGGGTGCCGTCACAGGCGGGAGGGCTATATCCCTGGCAGCAGGCGTCGGTACCTGACCGGCGGGCGGCTGTGTTCCATTGGCGAATGCGCCATGCTTCGCTGATAGCATGGAAGTACCATCGCCAGGCGTGGCGGGACCGCCTTGGTTGCCGTTGCTACTGGCAGGCATGGCGGTACTGGGCGGCGTTGCCAGGCGCTTAGCGGCGGTGGGGAGCATGGTACTTTTGGGAACCGGAGACGATGGCGACGCGACCTTGCCATTCGTCCCCCCTGGGCGCGGCGCGCTCGGCTGCACCGCCGGTCTGGCTTTATCGCGCTCCCCCCGCTGTTTGCCCCGTTGGTGGGGTTTATGGGAACTCATCCTCTTGACCTCTATAGCACATCCGTCACAACTATGACGGGATTGCGAAGTAGTTCACTTCCAAACGAATCAAATCGCATTATATCATAGTGGCGTCATGTCCCCGCCGATTCGTTCGCGCACGCGCCATGTGGCCTCAGCGGTGCTTCACCTGGCGAGTGGTGATACTCTCGCACAGTTGAGGCGTTGTGTAGAATGAGTACATTACGTTTGGTGACATGCCAAAGGATCGACGATACCATGCTACGAGCTACTTCCACCACCACCGTGACTTCAGCCAAAATCATCCCCTTGCGCCGCGACACCTGGTACATGGCGGCGGTCGCGGCCTATATCTCCGATGCCGAACGGGGCCGGCATTTCCTGAAGGTGACGCTGCCAGCCATCCCCGTCGCCGTCTTCACGCTGACCTTCCTCTTTGGCTACATCCTCAGCCTGGCCGCCGGCCCTGCCACAACTAGCGGCGCGAATCCCCTGCCAGCGCTGATCGGCGCGCTGGCGCTCACGCTGCTCGTCAGCTTTCTTTGCGTGGCGATCTACGGTGGCTTTCGCCATGTGGCGGGGCTGACCGACAACTGACGCGAAGCGACATAGCTACCCTGGCTGCTGACATCCAAGCGAGCAGCAGCCAGAAAAATGAGTGATAATGCAGCTTCACCATGTCTTTTTGCCATGACTATACAGCAGGGCGGCACGCCTAACATCTGAGCCTGATACCCATTGATCCCCAAAATCACTGAGCATCCTGGTTTATTTCCATTCTAAGAAAGCTCTTCGAGCGAATGAGCGTTGCTTTTTGCGTCCAGGTGATACGATAGCCATGTTACAGAACCACACGTACTTGCTTTTTGTGTGACAGATCGGGAGGTCCACTATGTCGCCCCTTGTCGGCATCATCATGGGATCGCAGTCGGATTGGGAAACGATGCGCCACGCAGCGGAAACGTTGACGGCGCTGGGCGTGCCGCATGAGGTGCGTATCATATCGGCGCACCGCACGCCGGACCTGCTCTTCGCGTATGCCGGCACGGCGGCGGAACGCGGGCTGGCGGTGATTATCGCGGGGGCGGGTGGCGCGGCGCACCTGCCGGGCATGGCGGCAGCGAAAACGGCGCTACCGGTGCTGGGCGTCCCCGTCGAATCCAAGGCGCTCAAGGGGCTGGACTCGCTGCTGTCGATCGTGCAGATGCCGGCGGGCATTCCTGTCGGCACGTTGGCCATCGGGCGCGCGGGCGCGATCAATGCCGCGCTGCTCGCCGCCGCCATCCTGAGCCACGCTCACCCGGACATCCGCGCCGCGCTGGCGCGCTACCGCGACGCCCAGACCCAAGCCGTGCTGGACCACCCCGAACCAGCGTGACATTGCAACACAACCCGCACATTCAAAGGAGCAGAGATTTATGACAACATTCGCCACGGTCGGCGTTGTGGGCGGCGGAACGATGGGGTCCGGTATCGCCTATGAGGTCATGCGCAAGACAGCGGCGCGCGTCATCGTGCGCGAGGTTGATGCACCGGCGCTGGCACGCGCACAGGCGCTCATCACCGGCTATGTCGAACGCCCCGTCGCCAAGGGGCAGGTGACGCGCGCGGTGGCCGACGGCTGGCTGAGCCGCCTGAGCTACACCACGGCGATCACCGATCTTGCCAGCGCGGATATTGTCGTCGAGGCGGTCTTCGAGGATATCGCCCTCAAGCGCGACGTGTTTCATCAACTCAGCGCCGCCTGCCGCGCGGATGCCGTTCTCGCCAGCAACACCTCCGGCCTGTCGATCACGACCATCGCCGCCGCCGCCACCCAGCCGGAGCGCGTCATCGGCCTGCACTTCTTTAATCCGGTCCCCGCGATGAAGTTGGTCGAGATCATCCGCGCCTACCAGACGAACGACGCCACCATCGCCGCCGCCCGCGATTTCTGCGCCGCGCTGGGTAAAGAAACGGTGCTGGCGAAGGATTATCCCGGCTTCATCACCACCCGCATCGGCATGATCATGCTGGCGGAGGCCGTGCGTTGCCTGGAAGAGGGCGTCGGCACAGTACAAGACATCGACACTGGCATCAAGCTGGGCTATAACTTCCCGATGGGACCGCTGGAACTGGCCGATCTCGTCGGCATCGACGTGCTGCTGCACATCCTGGAAGCGAACGCGCACCTGCTGGGCGAACGCTTCCTGCCCAGCCCGTTGCTGCGCCAGATGGTCGCCGCCGGCCACCTGGGCCGCAAGACCGGCCAGGGCTTCTATACCTACTAGCTCTCATATCCTATTCGGGTGATCCGTAAGGGTATCGGAGGACAGCCATTCGTGTCGGTCACACGGCGGACAGGAATGGCCGCCCCACGAGAGAGCCGGCGGACAGGAATGTCCGCCCCACGGAGCAGACGGCGGACCGCCATTCTCCATATCAACGGAGGACAGACATTCCTGTCTGTCGGGTCCCAATGACCACCGTCTTTCCACGATGGGGGTAGTAAATATTTCCTAGTTCCGTGCCCAAATCTACCCTTTTGTGGTAGAATAGATCCATGAAACTGAGTGAGTATGCTCGCCACATCGGCGTCACCTACAAAACCGCTTACTGCATGTGGAAAGCAGGGCAATGGGACGCCTATCAGTTGCCGACCGGGACTATCATTGTGCGCGAAGCACACCCAGTGGCTACCGGCGTAGCAACCTATGCGCGTCTCATCAGCAGATCAGAAAGCGGACTTAGCGCGACAAGCGGATCGCTTGCGGGATTATGCTGCTGCTAAAGGCTACACGATCAGGTGTGAGGTGCGCGAGATTGGCTCTGGCGTGAACGATAGTCGCCCGAAGTTAGCCGCGTTGCTCAGCGATCAAGAGATCAGTATCATCATTGTGGAACACCGGGATCGTCGCACGAGATTCGGATTCAACTCTATCCGCCTGCTACTTGAACACCAACAGCGGCGGATCGAGGCCATCACCACGACCGATACCGGCACTGACCTCGTTGATGATTTCGTGGCAGTGATCACGTCAATGGCAGCACGGTTGCATGGACGGCGACCTGCGCGCCATCAGGGCGAGCGCCTTCAGCGGTGCATGCAGGAGACCGATGGAGATCATCCGGGGCTACAAGACCGAACTGGATCTCAATAACCAGCAGCGCACCCGCTGCTGGCAACACGCAGGATGCGCCAGATTCGCCTACAATTGGGGCTTGGCACGCAAACAGGCCGCCTATGCAGCACGCCAGGCGGCGGCTGATCCCCAATCAGTCAAGATTCCCACGGCGATGGATCTCCATAAAGCACTGAATGCGCTCAAACCCACTGCGTTCCCCTGGATGTACCAGTCATCCAAATGCGCGCCCCAAGAAGCCTTGCGCGACCTGGATACGGCGTTCAGTAACTTTTTTGCCCGTCGCGCCAAGTATCCGAAATTCAAGAAACGCAGTAAGGGCATCGGCTCCTTCACGCTGACTGGGGCCATCCATGTTGGCCCTGATTGGATTCAGTTGCCGCACATTGGCAAAGTGCGTTTGTTTGAACATGGCTACTTGCCCCAAGATACGCACCTGGATACGCAAGACCGCAAGACCCGCAAAAAGCGCAAGCAGAAACACCGTACAGGTATCGGCGTCACGGAACCGGCCCACTATCTGAGTGCCACGGTATCCGAACATGCCGGGCATTGGTTCGTCTCGGTCCAAGTCAAGCAGATTGTCCCTGAGCCCGAACCAGCGACAGGTGAGTCAATCGGCGTAGACCTGGGCATCAAGACATTGGCCGTGTGTTCGGATGGGCGAGAGATTCCCAACCCCAAAGCGATGCGGGGCAACCTGGGCAAGCTCCAACGGACGCAGCGGCACCACAGCAAAAAGCAGAAAGGCAGCAACAACCGCAAGAAATCCAAGCAAGAAGTCGCCCGCATCCATTACCGCGTTGGATGCATTCGGGAAGATGCGCTCCATCAGGCGACCGCACAGATGACGGCGAAAGCCAAGCCGATATCCGAGCGACCGCAAGCGATCATCCTCGAAGATCTCAACGTGGGCGGCATGCTCAAAAATCACAAGCTGGCGCAAGCGATAGCAGACGTAGGGTTAGGGGAGTTTCGTCGCCAGATGACCTACAAAGCCCGCTGGTATGGCAACCGACTGTATGCCGCCCATCGGTTCTTCCCTTCGACGCAACTGTGTTCACAATGCCATCGCTTGCCGACTGTGCCGCTGGATTTGAGCGTCCGCACGTATCAGTGCGAGCATTGCGGCCTCGTGTTGGACCGCGACCTGAATGCTGCACGGAATTTAGTGTGGTTGTATACCGCCAGTTCGGCGGAAATCAACGCCTGTGGAGAGATCGTAAGACCAATAGTGCTGGCACTGGCGGCAGTCTCGGTGAAGCAGGAACCGAACACTGAGTAGGCGTGTCCTATTTGGGTAAGTTTCGGAGAACGGTATAAGACTATTGCGCCCGGTGGCTGTACATCCCGTGGGGAGTATGCTACACTCGCAGAGGCGGCAGGCAAGGCCGGCCAAGCTTGGGGCGAAGGTGGAAAGCGAGCATGCAACAGGCGCAGACGACAGCCAGCACGCCGTGGGGGCGGATTGACCGGCGGCATTTCATCGCGGTGGGGGTGTTTGCGGCGATCGTCGGCATCTTCGCCACGATCCAGGGGACAGCGGATATCCAGAGTGGCGCGCTGGATTCGGATCAACTGCGCTTCTTCTTCCCGGCGGCGCAACAGGTGCTGAACGGCCACCCGTTCAATCTCTATGCCGTGCAATCCGCCGGCTACCCGAACTATAATCCGCCGGTGAGTACACTGCTGATGGTGCCGCTGCTGGCAATCGGCCAGGCGTTCCTGCCGGGCGCGGCGGATTGCGTGGCGACCAACTATAATGCTGCCAGCATCGGCGATGTCAGTTGCCGGTCGCTCTTGGGCTTCGTTGGCCTGGCCTTCATCCCGTTCGTGCTGCTGCTGGGCGCGGCCACGCTGGGTGCGCTCCGCCGGCTGTTTCCCACGATGAGCCAGGGCCAGGCGCTCTTGGCCTACGCGCTGGTCGTCCTCTCGCCGCTCACCTGGCAGAACTTCACGATCTGGTGGCACTTTGAGCAGCCGCTGATGCTTTTCCTCTTCATCCTGGGCGTGACGCAGCTACAGGCGGAGCGGCCCTACCTGGCGGGCCTCTTGCTGGGCCTGGCCGTGCTCACGCGCACGACGGCAGCCGTGCCGCTGATCGCGCTGCTGGTGGTGCTGGCGGCGGAACGCCGCTGGGCCGTGCTGGCGAAGGTCACGGGAGTACTGATCGCTGCCGCCGCCGTCATCCTCGGCCCCTTCTTCGCATTCGACTACCACGACACGTCATTCGCGCTCTTGCAATGGCGCGGTAGCGCCGCCATCGGCAATTCGATCTGGTCGATCTTCATCGGCACGCCGCTGGATCATCTAGCGCGGCGGTTGGATCTGCCGGTGACGATCCTGGTGGCGGCGGTGGTCGGCTACCTAGCCGTGCAACGCTTCGGCGTCTCGGCTTTCCGCCGCGAAATCTATGCCGTGCTGAGCATCGCGGCGCTGCTGGTGCCGATGCTGAGCAAGACCAACTGGCCGTATTACTACGCCGAGCCGTTCATCTTCCTGGTGATCTGGGAATTCGCCACGCTACACGATGCGCCCGTCGGCCTGTGGCGCTGGCCCATCGTTTCCGCTGCGTACCTCTGCGTGGCCGTCACGCTGGGGCAATTCATGGGCATGCCCAGCGCGACGCACGGCGGCATCGTCCTGCGCCTGATGGGCCTGATCCAGTTCGCCACCATGCTCGTCTTCGCCGTCGTCGTGTTCCAGCGCCAACGCGAATTGCTGGCCGCGCCACCCGCCGACACAAACGCCCCACCCACGCCCCAGGTGGAACTTACCGGGCGCAGGAACGGCTACTGAGGCGCGCAACGATCCAGCAATAATAGGTCGAGTGGGTGCTGCCAGGCGATGAATCAGGAGCAAGCCTGTGGCTGATGCTGTTTTTGCCGCTGTAGTGACCAATCGCGCGACGCACTTGGAGGCCGTGCTGGCCACACCAGAGGGAGCGATCCGCCAGCGCAGGAGCGCGACGACGCGCGTGCCGTTCACGCCGGACGAGGTGCTGGGGCAGGTCGTCCGTTTGGCACAAGAATTGCAGGCTATAAGTGTATCGGAAGGACTCATCATCACGGGAGGAGCGTTGGCCCTCGAAGCCACGCTCACTGCCGACCAGGGGACGGTGTTGGCGTTACCGGGTGGGGCTGGCTGGGGGACGGTTCCTTTGCGCGCGCGCCTGACAATGGCGTCAGGTTTTCGGCGGGGAATGGCGGTTACGACCGTGACCAATGCGGCGCTGCTGGGCGAAATGACGTTGGGAGCAGGGATCGGCGCGACGAGCGCCGTCTTCCTTGATCTTAGCCGCTCAGTCAGCGCCGCTTTTTGGTGGGAAGGACAGGTGCTGCATCGCCCACACCTGGGCGCACTAGGGCATATTCCCGTTGTCGGGGCGACGGACCGCTGCGCGTGTGGCGGGCGCGGCCATCTGGAAACGGTGGCATCCGCGCAAGCCCTGGTGCGCCGCATGATCGGCCTGCTGGTGGAGGCACCGGCGACGGAAAGCGCGGTGATGCGCCTGACGGGGGGCCGCGCCGAAAGCCTGACGACGCCGCAGATCTGGCAACTGGCGTGCGAAGGAGATGCCATTGCGGCTGAGCTGATGGCTGAAGCTGACGCGGCGCTGGCGAGCGTCATCCTGACGCTGCTGCTGGCCCTCGACGCGGAGCGCGTCATCCTGGGTGGCACGCTGGCACACAACGGTCCCACATGGCGCGACGCGCTGGCGGCGCTGGTACGCCAGAACGCCCCGCCCGCACGCGCGGACGACCTGGCCGCGCGCCTGGTGTTGAGCGCCCTCGGTTCCAGCGCACCCATGCAAGGAGCCATCGCCCTGGCCACTGGCCTGTCGTGATGCATCATCGCCCGCTTCGTGCGTGACGGGTATGGATGGTGTGGCCGGGCGACGGGCGAGGCCAATCTGCGCTATACTAAAGATGGAACGAGAACAGAGCGGAGGGCGAGCGGATGGCCATCATGGCACAGACGCGCATCAGTGAGCGCTATATCGTCGGCGAGGTGCTGGGGCAGGGCAGCGGCAGCACGGTCTATCGCGGCGAAGACGCGACGCTGAAACGGCCCATCGCGCTCAAACTCGTGCCGCCGCCGCATACAGCGGCGTATCGCGCGGCCCTCGGCGCGACCGCGCGCATCGGCCATCCGGCCTACGTGGGCATCTTCGACGCGCTGGAACATGACGATCAGCTCGTCATCATTCAGGAATATATCGACGGTGAAGGGTTCGCAGCACTGGCCCAGGCACACCTGACGCCGCTGGCAGTGGCGCAGAGCGGGCGGCAACTGGCGTTGGCGCTGGCCCACGCGCATCGCCAGGGCATCACGCACGGCGACCTCACCCCCGCCGCACTCTTCCGCGACCATTGGGGCGCGATGCGCATCAATAACGTTATGCTGCCGCCGGATGCCGCATATTTCGCCGCCGCGGGCAAGCTGTTGAAGCCAGGGGCGGAACCGTGGGATACGACAACGCCGATGCCGCGCGATGACTTGCGGGCGCTGGGTGTGGCGCTGTGGCTGCTGCTGGCGGGCCGCACGGCTGTTCCTGACACGGCGACCGGCCTGCAAGATGACTGGCAACTGGTGGGGCGGGCGGTGCCGGAGCAACTGCGCGATGTCATCGACCGGCTGATCGACGCCGAGCATCCCCGCGCGCTGGCGGATGCCGAAGCAGCGACCGCAGCGCTGACCGCCGTCTGCCGCGCAGAAGCTCCCCAGCAACCCCGCCGCGCCACGCCGCCGTGGTCGCGCCCCTTGCCGCGCCCCGATGACGCCGCGACGAATCCCGCCGCCCCCGCCGCGCCGCCGCTGGACCCGCCGCTGGTGGCACCGGTAGCGGCCCGCCCACGTGCGCCGGAGCCAGCCATCGCAGAAGCGCACACCGCGCCGGCGCTGCCCGCCGTGCGCCCGTTCGTCCTGGGTCATGGCGCGCAATCGGTCGATGACAACGCGGCCACGTGGGCCGGTGGCCATTACGCACAGCCGTCTTACGTACGCCTCCATGCGGCTTCACCCCGTCCCGCGCCATCCTCTGCATCGCGTTGGGATTATGTGCTGTGGGCCGCGCTGGTCGTCGGCCTCTTCCTGTTCTGGCTCATCATCGGCTATCTGCTGCCAGGGCTGTTTGGGAAATAGGGGAAAGACGATTGATAGCGGTAGAGAAAACGCAGTAGCGTTGCCGGCGCGGGTGACGGTGGGGGCGGGCCAGCCCTTGCACGGGGAGCCGGCGCTGCCGGGGGCGAAGTACGCCGCCGTGCGGGCGATCCTGGCTGCCGCGCTCGCGGACGGTCCCGCGCAGGTCTTTGGCGTGCCGCGCACAGATGATACGCGCGTGCTGCTGGCGGCGCTCGACCGGCTCGGCGTCGCCGTCACCTGGACAGGCGCGGAGACGCTCACTATCGCAGGTTGCGGGGGGGAATGGCCGGCGGAGCGCGCGGGGCGTCCCGCGCAGATCGATGCTGGCAACGCGGGCGCGGTGCTGCGGCTGCTGCTGGGCGCGACGGCGACCTTGCCAGAGGTGCATTTCACCACGACTTATGCCGCGTCGTTAGGCCAGCGCCCGAACGGTGAATTGCTGGATGCACTGCGGCACCTGGGCGTGGCGGCTGAGGCGCGGGACGCAGAGGGGCGATTACCGATCACGCTGCGTCGTAGCAAACTGCATGGCGGGGCAGTCAGCATCGCCGGCACGCGCAGTTCGCAGTTTATCAGCGCGCTGCTCGTGCTGGCTCCGCTCATCGGCGAGCCGCTGACGATCACCGTGACCGACGCGCTGCCCTCCGCCAGCTTCGTGCGGCTGACGATCACCATGCTAGCCCAGGCGGGCATCGTGATCGAGTCTGACGCGGACTTGCGCCGGCTGCACATCCCCAGCCCGCAGACCTATCACGCGCGCGACTGGCACCTGCCGCGCGACTTCCCTTCCGCCGCCGTGTGGCTGGCGGCGGGCGCGTTGGTGGGCGGCGCGCTTACGCTGCGCGGGCTGTCCAGGGCGACGGAAGATGGCGCGGCGGTCCTGGCGGCATTGCACGCGCTGGGCGCAACGATTATCAACCAACCCGCGCCGGAGCCGGATCAGATGACCCTTTCTGTGCAGGGGGCTGCCAGATTGCAGGGCGCGATCATTGACGGCGCGCCGCTGATCGATAGCGTCCCCGCGCTGGCGGCGGCGGCCTGCGTCGCGGCTGGCACGACCGTTTTTACCAATGTGGGGGCGCTGCGGCTGAAAGAGAGCAACCGCATCGACGATCTCTGTGCGGAACTGTGCCGGGCGGGGGCAGACGCCGTGGCGGGGGCGGATAGCATCACCATCACAGGCCGGCCCGCCGGCATAGCGGGCGGCGTGACGGTGGATGCGCATCAGGATCATCGCCTGGCGATGGCGCTGGCGATCCTCGCGTTGCGCGCCCGCGCGCCACTCACCATCACCGGCGCAGATCACGTCGCCAAAAGCTATCCGGCGTTCTGGGACGAACTGGCGCGGCTGGGCGCGCGGGTGCAGGCGGACTAGCGCGGCGTGGGGGTGCCGGTGGTGCCGGTCAGGCCCGCGATGCCGGGAACCGGCTCTTTCTCGCGCGGCACGCGCTCCAGTTCCTCGCGCAGGCGGGTTACGTCGGCGGCGGTGACGTTGGCCAGCCAGACACCCTGCGCGCCCAGGCGCGCCACGGTGCGCACGTCGTCGGCGGCGGGCATGTCGTGTAGCGTCACGATCACCGGGAAGCGCAGGCTCTCGCTCAGCAGGCGCAGGCGGGCGAACTCCTGCACCGTCAGGCCGGCAAGATCTTTTGCGCGCAATGCGAGATCCAGCACGGCCACGTCCGCTTCCAGCACGTTCAGCGCGCGAAAGCCGATCAGCAACGGATCGTCTGTTGGCGGCGGCACGAAGAGCGCGCGGTCGAACTGATCGATCTCGGTGCTGAGGGTGCGCACCGGCGCGGTGACGCCGAGCAGCACGAAATCCGCCCCCTGCGTGTGCAAGGTGCGTAACTCGTCTTCCGACAAGGTCTGGGCCGCGCGGGCATCCACACCCCAGGCGACTTCTGTTGAAGCATCCTTGTGGAAAGATGCGTCAGCAGGTAGGATGACGACATCCGCGCCCGCTTTTACCAGCGCGGCAGCCGCCTCGGCGCTGGGAGCCGAGACGATGATGGCAGCCGCCTTGGGCTTGGCCGCGTTCGCCGCCGGCCCCACAAACCCGATGGCTCCCCGGCTCGACCGCCCCGCGCGGTGCAATATCTCTGTAAGTTTACCCATTGGTATGATCCTCTCTCCATCTGCGCGCTGCCTCAACTGGTTACGACAGCGCAGCGTCCCTTCTATCATAGCGCGTGGCGGGCCATCTTGCCATGTGCGGGAAGTCATCGGAACAGGTTGAACCGGAGGACCGACATTCTTGTCTGTCATAATGGACATTCCTGTCCGCCCCATAAACCACGACTATCCGCCCTACGTTGAGGATCACCAGCCGCCGAACAATCCACGCGCATTGCCTGCCAGGATGGCGGCGCGGGCGGCGACGCCAAGGGGCAGCTTGCCGAGCATGGCGGCAGGGTCGGACGTGGGATCGCCGGGGCGGGGGGTGGCGGAAAGCGGCCAGTCGGAGCCGCAGATGAGGTGATCGCTGCCGAAAGTTTCGCTGGCGAGGGCCAGTGCGGCGGGGGTGGCCGTGGCCGTATCGCACCAGAAGCGGCGGGCGCGGTCGGCGGGTGCGGGACTGGCAGGATCAGCCTGCGCCGTCAGCCAGCCGAGCAGGGCCGGCAGGCCGCCGCCCAGGTGCGGCAGCACGACGCGCAGGCGCGGATAGTCGTCCAGCGTGCCGGCGACGATCAGGCGCACGGCCAGGGCCGTCAGGTCCATCGGCATACCCACCAGCAGGTCCAGCCCATAGTCGCGCGGCATCTGCCAGCCGCCATCCGCCGAGGGATGGACGATGACGGGGATGTCGAGCGCCTGGGCCAGTTCCAGGAAGGGGCGCGCTGCCGGGGACGCGATGGTCGCGCCGTGATAACTCGCGCCGATGGCGACGCCGCGCAGCCCCAGCGCCAGGATCGCCCGTTTCAGTTCCGCCAGGTCTTCCGGGCCGCCCAAGGGGTTCACCACGGCGAGGCCGGCGAGGCGGGTGGGGGCGCGGGCCACCAGCGCGGCGGTCGCCTCGTTCATGGCGCGGCTGAGCGCGAGCGCCGCCGGTGCGCCGCCGGGCATCTGGGGTCCGGGAGCGACGCTCAGTTCAGGAAAGATCACCGCCTGGGCCACGGCGCGGGTATCCAGCGCGCTCACCAACACGGCGGGATCGGCCAGCATGCTCAGGCGCAGGGAGATCTTCGGCCAGATCGACGAGCCGCGCCGCACTGCCGGCGACCAGAGGGCATCCGCCCACTCCGGGCGCAGATAATGTACATGTGTGTCGATCATAGTGTCGCCGCGCCGAGCGCCACCACCAGGGCGATGCCATGCCGGCGGGTGGTGGAGATACTGACATCCAGCGTGTGCCAGCCGAGGTCGCGCGCCCGCGCGGCGGCCAGCCCATGCAGACGCAGCGCCGGCTTGCCGGCGGCATCGCGCAGGCATTCGATCTCGCGCCAGCGAGGGCCGTCGATGCCCGTCCCCAGCGCCTTGGCGCACGCCTCCTTCGCGGCGAAGCGCCCCGCCAGCCGCACCGGATTCTGCCCGACGATCGCCAGTTCGCCTTCGGTGAACACGCGCGCGAGAAAACGATCCCGAAAGCGCGCCAGCGCCGCCGCAATGCGCTCCACCTCGATCAGATCGATCCCCACCGCCAGCCGCGCAGGCAGATCAAGCGCCGGCTCGAAGTCAGCGGCGGACATATCGTTCATGTGATGCTCTCCATCAGAAATGGCCGGCCTCATCCTAGCTTGCTGCGAAAGGCGTCGCGGTCTTCCGGGCGGCGCTGGATCGTGTTCTCGCCCCAGACAAGTTCCTGGCGCACGGTGACGCGCCGGCCATCGGGAACATCATCGTTGAGGATGATGCCGGGGCCGACGAAGGCATTGCGCCCGATGACGACGCCGGGCATGAGCGAGGCGTTGATGCCCACGCGGGTGCCAGAACCGATGATCTGGCCCAACTTATTGCGACCCGTGGCGAGGCGCTCACCCTTCACCCGCACCTTGATGATGCCTTCATCCAGCCGCAGATTGCCGGTGACGGTGCCGGAGCCGAAGCTGACGTTAGCGTCGATGACGGAATCACCGACATAATTCGTGTGGAACCACACATCGTCGCCCAGCCAACTGCGCGCCACCTCCGTGCTGTAGCCAATGATGCAGTGCGCGCCGGTCATGGACTCGCGCACCAGCGCGTTATTGCCCAGGATCGTTCCCGGCCCGACGTAGGCCGGCCCCAGGATGGCCGCGCCGGGGAAAAGGCGCACGCCCTCGGCGACAATCGCATTGCCGCGAATGCTCGCGCCTTCGGCCACCTGCACACTGGGATGGATCTGCGGCGCGCTGAGGCCGTGCAACAACACTTCCATGATGTCGAGCATGTGCCAGGGATACTTCAGGGCGGCGCTGGGCGCGCGGTGGGGCAGCGCCAGCGTGGGGCGCGACGTCATCAGCGCCGCCAGGGCGCGCTCATAGCGGTCGCCCGGATCGCCCGCCTCAGCCTCGGCCAACGCGGCGGCCAGGTCGCCCGCGCGGGGAATGATGTGCGCCACCAGCGTCATCCAGTGGCTCGGCACGTTGGCCGCGCCCGGCTTCTCCACTATCCCGCGCACAGCGAAGGGCTGCTGGTCAGTGGACGGCGGCGTGCCAGCGGGGATGAGATAGCCCCCCGGAAAATACGCCTCGGCATGTTTGGCGGCGAGCAGAAGCGTGTCTGGCTGGGCCTGCGCCTGGGCGAGCATGGCGCGATGGAACGCGGGATCGAGCAGGTCGTGCGCCTGAGTGAGATAGACGGGGGCGTCTGGCGCGATGGCGGCCAGCGCGCGGGCGGCGGCATCGCCCATCCCCAGCGGCTCCGGCTGCACAACGAACCGCACGGCGGGGTCGCCAGCAACGGCAGCGCAGTCCGCGCGCACGGCGGCATCATTGCGGGGGCTGGTCACGATGACCATCTCGCGCACGCCGGCTTCTTGCACGATCTGCATATGCCGCATCAACAACGATTGCCCCATGAAACGCTGCAAAGACTTGTCGCCCAGTGGCCGCAGGCGCGAACTCTCGCCCCCCGCCAGAATGATCGCCGTCAGCATGGATGCATCCTTCGGTTTTTTCTGCCATGTTTTTCTGCCATGTTTTTCTGCATTATAGTATATTGCACGCCCCGCCAACCATGCCTTATCATGCACCGACGGCACTGCCTGCGAACCGGTTTGGCTCCCAGGCACGTGCATCTTTGTGGTTGAGTTGGCGCGTTTTCTGCGTTAGGTTATAGTGATAAAGAGTGGTGCGGCACGAGACGAACGGGCGCAGGACGGCGCAGAGCTAAGCGGAGGGAGATCGCATGAACTATGCAGGGCGCGATGACCGGATCATCGTGATCGCGGAAGATGACCAGACAATGGCGCATTTCCTGCGCCGCCACTTGGACGACGAGGGCTATCAGGCGCACATCGTAGAGACGGGCCAGGAGGCGCTGCGGCTGGTGGCCGCGCTGCACCCGGATGTGGTGGTGCTGGATGTGGGCTTGCCGGACGCGAACGGCCTGGACATCTGCCGGCAGATCAAAAACGATGCGCGCAGCGCGGATATCCCCGTCCTCTTCCTGACCGGCAAAAACGAGATCGATGAGCGCATCGACGGATTGGATGCCGGCGCGCAGGATTACCTGACCAAGCCATTCGCCATCCCAGAGTTCCAGGCGCGCTTGCGCGCGATCCTGCGCAGCCAGGACGACCTGCGCCAGCAGCGCGAGGAGATCGCGCAGCGCCAGGAAGAATTGATGGCGATCATCAATCACGAACTGCGTGCGCCGCTGACGGTCATCAGCATGGCCTCGCAGATCTTGGCGGAAAACCAGCAGATCAGCCCGCAACGGCGCGATCAGTTGATTCAGAGCATCCGTAACAGCGCCGGATCGCTCAACCACATCGTCGATGATTTGTTGTATCTGACGAGTCCCACGCGGACGTTGCGCACCTGCCAGTTGCGCCCGCTGGTGCAGAGCGTCGTGGAAGAATGCCGCCCGCGCGTGCATGAGTTTGGGTTACACCTGGCCGCGCGGCTGCCGCACGATCTGCCGCCGCTGGTGGTGGACGAAATGCACCTGCGCCGCGCCCTACGCCACCTGATCGATAACGCGATCAAGTTCACGCCGCGCGGCGGCATCATCACCATCACAGTCGCCGCCATCCAGGGCGGCCAAGTCGTTGCCAGCGAACCCGGCACGGCAGACGAGATCGTCGCGGCGACGCCGGCATCGCTCCTGCCGCCGGACGACGCGGAGCCGTGGGCGCTGATCGCGGTGCGCGACACGGGCATCGGCATCGCGCCCGAACATCACCGCCAGGTCTTCGAGCCATTCTATCAAATCGACAGCAGCGCGGCGCGCACGGCACAGGGATTGGGCCTGGGCCTGGCGGTCGTCGCCGCCTTCGTGCGCTCGCACCACGGCCACCTGGCCGTGCGCAGCGGCAACGGCATGGGAACCGAGATTCACCTGGCGCTGCCCCTGCGCCAACACGCCGATGACGTGCAGCTTCCCCACACCCCGCCGCCCGACGGCCCGGCGGGTGCGTAGCTGCTATCCATTTGCTAGCGACTGGCGACTGTTAGCCTTGGCAATGTGGCAGCACCGGCAGGCGGGTAATGACGTTTTACCAATCAGCACCGCTTAGCGTCTTATACGCTTTGCGGGTGATCAGTATGGATAACGGAGGACAGCCATTCCGGTCTGTCCGGCCCCAATGATCACTGTCTGTACCCGAAAAGGGGTATTAGGCGAAGTTTCGCGTGCCGGCGGGTCATGCTGTTGCAGGCGCTCTCTGCCCTGACTACCTCAGCCATATTGGCACACGCCATGCTGAGATCGCCCCCAATATTGGCCCCCCTTATAGGAAAGGCATCCGGCTATGGCTGCTGACTTCGCGCGTAAGGATGCGCGCCACGCCCAACCTGGGGCGGCGACCCTGGCCTTCCCCGTCCTCCACGATCTGGCCCAGAGCGCACCCGTGGACCGCGCTCTGCGGCGCGTCGTGCGCAACGCCATCACCTTGATCAATGCCAGCCAGGCGGCACTGCTGCTCTATGATGCCGAGGCGCGCACTCTGGTGTTGGCGCAGACGGCGGGCAACGCCAGAGCGCAGTGGCCTGCCCGGCGCATCGCCCTGGGCGAAGGCATCATCGGCACCGCCGCCGCTGCTGGCCAGCCCCTCTGCGTCGAAGACACCGCGCACGACGGGCGCTATCACCCCAGCGACGGCCACCGCGCCGGCGCGCTGCTGGCTGTGCCGCTCTGGGATGACGACGTGTTGCTGGGCGTGCTGGTCGCTGCCAGCGAGCGCGTGCGCGCGTTCGGCCCCCGCCACAGCGCCTGCGCCGAGGCGCTGGCCGATGCCGCCGCCCTGGTGCTGGGCCGCGCCAGCGCCAACCTGGCCACCGAGGCCGACCAGCGCCAGTTGCAAACCTTCGTCACCACCGCGCGGGCCATCACTACCTTACCCGATCCGCATGCCGTCTTCGAGAGCATCGCCGGCGGCATCAGCCGGATGGTCGCTTTCGATGATGCGCTCATCGCCGCGCACGATCCGGCCACGCACGCCTTGCACGTCGTCGCCAGCCAGGGCCAGCGCAGCGCGCACCTCTGCGATCAGCGCGTCAGCTTGCATGATCCGCAGTCGATCTCCGTGCGGGTGGCCCACAGCCGCCAGGCGCTCGTTTACACGCCGGATGCCGCGCTCGACCGTCCTGGCCACATCACCGAAGCATTCTTGGCGGGCGAAGACCTCGCGCTGCTCTGTGTGCCGCTGCTGACGTACGACACCTTGCGCGGCGTCATCACCCTCGCGCGTCGCCAGCCCTTCACGAGCGACGACCTGCGGGCGATGAGTGACCTCGCCCCCCTGGTGGCCACGGCGCTCGCCAACGTCGCCCTCTATGCCGCGATCAAAGCCGAGCAGCAGGCGCGCACGCACGTGTTACAGGTGATCTCCCACGAGATTACCTCGCCTCTTCACACGCTCAACGGCTATCTCGATCTGACCTTAACCGGTGTCGGCGGCCCAGTGGACGAGCGCCAGGGCCAATTATTGCAGCGCGCCCGCGCCAGCGGCGCGCGTTTGGCCGCGCAGGTGCAGGATCTCCTGCTGCTGGCTTATGACGATACGGGCGAGCTGCCGATCCACCTGACGCCGGTGGACGTGCGCCGCGTGTTGCACGAGGCGGTCGCAGCAGTGGAGATCGCCGCGACCACGGCTGGCGTGTCGCTGCATCTGCACGTGCCACCCGCCGTGCCACTTGTCTTAGCAGATTATGAGCGGATGAGCCAAGTGGTCCGAAACTTGCTGAGCAACAGTCTGACCTTTACCCCGCGCGGCGGTCACATTTGGGTCGAAGCACGGGCGAGCGCGACCGCACTGGCGATCAGCGTGGCGGATTCCGGCTGCGGCATCGCCGCCGAGCATCTTCCCCATATCTTTGATCGCGGCTATCGCGCCCCCGTCGCACCAGAGATGGTGCGCAGCAGTGGGCAAGGTCTTGGCTTGGCCATCGTCAAGGCGCTGGTCGAGCGGCACGGCGGCACCATTCAGGTCGTCAGCACGCCGGGCCAAGGTACTCGCTTCACCGTCACGCTGCCGTGTGGTCGCGTAGCGGCGGACCACAGCCCGCACCGGGCATAACAAAGGAGAAAGATTCCGTGGGAGTGCTACGAATCATGTCCAAACGCGGCGATGACCGCGTGGTTTGGGACGCCCGCCGCGCTGCCGTCGGCGATCCCGAAGCTGAAGCGGCGGTCCGCGAGGCGGAGCGCATCTTCAATGAAGCCCGCGCCCATGGCGCGACGGCTTTCAAGGTGGACGGCGGCCAGGCTCCCGCCCGCATCGATCAGTTCGACCGTACCGCCGAGCAGATCGTCCTGGTTCCGCGCGTCGTCGGTGGTTAAGCTTCCCCAACGCGCTATTCCGTGAGGGCGAATCATGACGGTTCGCCCGCACTCCGCACTCTTCCTGTTATTGCTCACTTCTTGGTGCTATACCTGCCGCGCGTTTTGTCACAGAGGGGGGATTACCAATGGCTGAGGTCGTCACATTGGCTTTCGGCATCATCACCGTCGCCACGCTGATCGCACTGCTGCTGATCGCGCGCGGCCCGGTCTCGCCGCTACTGCGTTTCGCGTCACCCTGGCGCGAAGAGGTCGTTGCCGAAAATCGCGCCCGCGCCCTGATGCGCGAGATGCTGTCACCCGGTGAATATCAACAGTTGACGAAGTTCGGCTACCTGGAAGTCCCCAGCCCCGGCTACGAGCAGCGGGTCTATCGCATCCCCGGTGGCGGCGGCTTGGTCAAGGTCTTCGACCGTGGCAGCGCCATCATGGAACTGTGCCTCCAGCCAGCGGAGCCGCTCCCCGACGGCGATGTCGTGGTGATGCACAAACTCATGATCCTGGGCAACGAGCAGGAATATCTTCAGCGCGCCAACCGCTTCGCTCCCGGCATCATCTCCTTGCGCTACCAACACCTTTAAGTGCCGTCCACCGCTTTGCTTTTCCCAGGGAGTCGATCAGTGTATCGGCTCCCTTTTTGTTAATCGCTTCTTCTTGTTTACGAAATGGCATAGTATTACACCTTTTTTTTCATAAATGGTTCGTTTAAACATAATGAAGGCCGTAGCCCCGACCCAAAAGGCGCGGCGAACGAGCGCCCTGCCCAACATACCATGCTGCGGCCTGTGTGATACACCATCTTTCAACGCACGGAAAGGATCGCAAAGATGCGACATGTACACCTGGCCTTTGTGCTTTCGCTGCTGATCAGCCTAGCCGGCGGTGTCGGCTCGCTGGTATCGGCGGTGCCGCCCGCGCACGCGGCAGCTTCCTGGTTGCCAGCATACACCGTCACAGGCCATGATACCTACGCGACGATGACCAACGTCCTGCCTGCCGGTTTTGTGCGCCTGACATATCACAATGCTGGTCACGCGCCGGGAGAGATGCAGCTTTTCTATGTCAATGCCGGTGTGACCGACACGCAACTGCTGACGGCGCTGAACTCGCAAACCGATCCCGAAGCGGCCTTCAAACTGGGCCACGCCAACGGCGGCGTGGAGACGCTCATGCCCGGCGCGCAGGAAACGGTGGTGGTGCGGCTCTATCCTGGTCGCTATGTCGTGTTGAATTTTGGCCAGCACGGTGCCAGCATCCTCAAAGATTTCCGCGTACAGCTAGCAGCAAGCAGCATATACACGCCACCCGTGACCCAAGGCAGGGTGATCCTGCACGATTTCGCCATCACCGTACCGTATGAACTGACCGAGCCGGAGCATGCGCTCCTGCGTGTGGAGAACTGGGGACCATCGACGCACGAGATGGCCCTGTTACACATCCCCGCTGGTACGCAGCGCGCTCACCTCATCCATTGTCTGCTCGAACAGACCGTGCAATCCGACTGTCGCACCCTGATGCACGCCATAACCTTCGCCGGCGGCATGGCCGCGCTCGCCCCCAATACCGTCGGGCGCGTCGCACTCGATCTGTCGCCCGGCACCTACGCTGCGCTCTGTTTCGTCCCCGACGCCGAAACGCACATGCCCCATTTCTCGATGGGCATGCTGACCATCTTCACCGTCACCCACGCCCACAATGACGGCGACTAACTCTCCGAACAGAAAATCAACGTTCCACAAGGCTATGGTTGCTAAATCGGTCGGCCATAGCCTTAGTGTTTATTAAGCCCCTACATGGTTATCTATCACCGAACCCAAGGCAGCCATTGCCAAGCTTTTTTTCTGCTTTTACTTTTTTGAAGCTGTGTTAAAGGCAACGGTTCAGACTGAATATCATCTGGTTTATTTTCCAGAAAAAATGGATCCAAGACATACCCCTTTTGTAATTTTATATCATCAATAAGTTTCCCTATGTATTTACCTCGTCGCAGCAGATCCTCCACACCTACAAGAATCAAAAATTGGCGAGATCGTGTGATAGCTACATTAAGTTTTCGGTCTACCATCTCATCAAATTCTAAGGACTGCAAATTTCTTATTTGAAGCGGTGTGTTGACTGCGAATGACACGATTATGATATCTCGTTCTGAACCTTGATATCTTTCCACTGTGTCCACTGTCACCCTTTCTGATAATGTACTTGATAATAGTTGCCGAATTAGAGCAGATTGAGCACGATATGGAGTTATAATTCCGATATCAGGTTCCGAACCATCCTGCTTTTTCATAGATTCTACCAAACGGCACACATAATTGGCTTCAAATTTATTAGATCTGGTTGTATGTAACTCTCTTTTAGAGGGAATGAATAAAACACGCCCTCGATTCATAGCATCTTTAATCAAATATTGTTCAGAATAATAAAGAGTCTGTTCGCTGCTACCAAACGTACGCAACTTCCCCTCATAAAACAACTGATTTGAAAATTTTAATATAGCGGGATGCATACGTCCTTGCTCTTCTAACATTCCAAAAGCATGATTCCATTGCTTCTTTTTACATATTCTCAGAAGACGTTCAAATAGCGAAATTTGCATATCGCGCATTTCCATCTCTATCAAATCTTTGTCTGCGATTCGAGTATATCTGGTTTCCTGTTGTACGACTGGTGGTAGTTGTTTTTCATCTCCAATTAGAACAAATCGAGAAACTGCTTGACTTGTAAGCAAACCTATAAGATGGGGATCTAGCAATTGCGAAGCTTCATCAACAATAACTATCCAGTTACCTTTTTTAGCAATCAAGTTCCTGTATTTATAGCTTGAAGCCACGGTAGAGATAAAAACTCGGCAACTGCCTACTTGTTTTTGTATCTCTTCAATAGAATAATCCATTTTTTCAAGCATATGCATTTCAAGCCCAGATGACTTTTTTAAACCAGAGCCTAATATTAAAAATGGTAAAGTTTTAGTTTCGGCAATAGCTTTACAAATTTCTTCAATAGCTCGATTTGTATACCCTAAAAGAAGGATGTTTTCTTGAGTATTCTGAAGAATCTGATAAGTTATTTCGGGTATCATGACACGTGTTTTCCCCGTTCCTGGCGGACCCTGAAGAAGATAGTAGTCCTTTGCATTTA
Source organism: Ktedonobacteria bacterium (assembly GCA_027459785.1). Taxonomy (GTDB): domain Bacteria; phylum Chloroflexota; class Ktedonobacteria; order Ktedonobacterales; family JACDGC01; genus JAJPKG01. The sequence continues at coordinate 130,793 of DAIDGU010000016.1, forward strand.
ACAAGCGTGTTAAAACATTTATTTGATGTTTTGTCAATCGACTTCCTTTTAGGTAACTGGAATTCCTTACTTCAGACAATTCAGGACAATCTATACCTAACACTATGCTTTTTTTTCTTGATGACGCATTTAGGAAACTAAAAAGTGAACGCTGCATATTTGCATACTGAATGGCTAAGAAGTCGCTTTCAATCGCCCATATTCCTGGGTGCTGTTCAAAAGAAGATGAGTCAAAGTTTTTTAAACTTAATGCTACTTCTCTAGGAGTTAATGTTTCAATCCGCCCCTTTATTAGCTGCCCGTCTACTGCTCTTTTATCGCTTATAACAGGATATAGTACAACAATATCGCCTTCTCGTAAGCTACTATCCTGCTCTATACTCGCCTCTCTAGTAAAGAAAACCGAGGAACCCTCGAAATTCAAAAGCTTTAAGTGGGAAATAATAGGATAAGAATCCTCTTTATCGTCATCCGTCTTTAGCCAAAGATCAGCAAAAGACGAAGTTAAACCACTATCACCTACTTTGGCTATTCGCTGTTCTCGAGCTATAAATGTTGTCCATGCAAAGAAATATTTTTTTTCAATATCGGTACTTTGTCCCAATCCTTGATGCAGTAAATTTAGGTGAGGCTCCTTAAAGATTGGTATATTTCCTGGTTTTTCAATTATGCTCATTAGTAACCCTCGTGGATCTGTTATGAGTTGATGACTATCCGCAACGATTTGATTTCGCAGTTTTATAAACTGCTGTTTATTTTCAAAAGGAATCGAAACTGTTCGAAGGGCTGTTTGTATAGTAGCCTGCGAATAAAGAATGCTGGTTTTAATTGACCTACCAGGAAAGATACTATTGAAAAGCAATTCATAGCCAACTAATTGAGCACGGTTATTTTCCCAGCAATCTACATTTGGAAATTTACCGCTTTTTAAATCTATAATATCATTAGTGAATGGAGGGTATGGATTTTCAGCCCATAAATCTATGCGACCCTGCACTCCCACCTTCTCCGACAGAAATGAAGATTCAGAATGAAGTGTTTTTCCTTGCATGGAATTTAGAAACGAATGTAAGGTCGAAAAGTGCTTCCTAGATTCTTGCTCTAGATACGAGTACATTTCATGCCAAGCATCTTGGGACATTAATATAAAGTTGAGTAATTGCTGTTGAAGTGCTTCTTTGAATGCAGCTTCAAAAAATATAAAGCGATTGGCAATCAACCGTTCAAGTAGCACACCTACCACTCTACCGAGGATCATCTCCTTTGAAGGCGTGGATTCTACTGAAAGTAAATTAAGGACTGCAATGTTTGGGTTTTGATTACCTTGTAGGTAACAATCAGCTATAGTAGTAACATCAACTAAAAAATCAGGATCAAGAATGACCAAGGAATCATCTAGAGTTGAATAAAAATTATCAAAATTATCAATCTTTTTTATACGATGGATAATCAATTCAGCATACAGCCATACTTGAGAGGAGATTGTGCTATGCTTGTTCCAAAAAGTAACGGTAATATTATCAAGATCCACTGGCTCTTCAACGATGCAATGCAAGCGGCAGTATGAATGAGGTTGACCAAATTCATCAGTCGTTATTTGAACTGAATTTATTTGTGTTACTATCACGCGCACTCTCTCAATTATATTTAATTGATTATGTTTAGTGAGTTCAGTCCTTGTAAACTCGTTTTGGCTACCAGGGGTAAATATTTGAGCTATCTTATCAGGTGCTAATGTCCCTGAGAAATAATAAATTATATCTCCCAGTAGTTTTATTGCTGCTTGATCATCTCCAACAGTTGGATAGTAATTTTTTTCGTGGATAGCTTTATTGCGAATGAGACGAAAATAATGAAGATTGTTTGCTAAAGATACGGGTATTTCAAAACGTTTTACAGCCATATCAATTAGGCTTACTAGTTTCGCTGTCTGTTGGATTGTACTCCTTAATATATCTTCTAATATTGCACTTAGTTTTGGAATACGTTCTTTAGGAGACAATTGAGTAAGAAGATAAATATCGCTTACTTCTTTGTAGTAATACTCAGCCATGTCTGGGGGCAAAATATCGTGGGTAAAAGTCATACAGTTCCTCCATGCCTGTGTAGGTAGGTTCGATAGGTGGTAGAAGTATCATAACAGATAGACTCTTCAAAGTGAAGAGGCATTATGAACGAAACTAAGCCTTTCATCAGAGAAACCCAAGGCGAGGCGAGATCTTTACTTCCAGCAACATGAGGATTAATTCGTAATCGCTGAACTCGAAACGCAGGTTCCCGGCGAGAGTCAAAAGCTTTAAAAGTGAAGTCCTTTTCTAAGGGAGGCAAAAGCAAAGGCGGTAGCAATGCTACCGCCTTTTAGGTTGCCGGCCAGCGACACCAGATGATTGTCAGGCCATCTCACCTTCGCGCATGGGCAGCGCGGCGATGATGACGCTGACGAAGCTCAGGCCAGTCAGCAGCCAGAAGGCCATGTGCAGGTTGGTGAAGAACAGGTCCAGCGCGCCCGCCGGCAAACCGCTGGCAACGCCAGCGAAGATGGCGAAAAGCACCTGCGCCGGCAGCGCCGCCACGATGACGGCCAGCACCAGCGCGATGCTGAAGACGCCGCCCGTATTCATCAGCATCGAGCGCGTGCCGGCGGCGACGCCGCGCTGGCCCGCGCGCACGCTCGTCATGATCAGCCGCGTGTTGGGCGAATTGAAGAAGCCCGATCCCGCGCCCATCACGCACATCGTCGTGGCGATATACCAATACGGCGTGCTGTTATCGATGAAGGCCATGCCTGCCAGGCCGACGGTCGTCAGCACCAGGCCGATGAGCGCCAACCAGCGCGACCCAAAGCGATCCGCCAGGATGCCGGAGAGCGGCGAGATCACGAGCATGCTAGCCGCGATGGGAGTCAGCAGCAACCCCGCCGTGATCGGATCGAACAGCTTCGGCCCCTGAAAGTAGAAGACGAACAGGAACGTCACGCCTTGCCGTGCCATCGCGTTGAAGATCGTGCTCAGGTTGCCCAGCGCGAAGGGCCGGTGCGTGAAAAGGCGCAGATCCAGCATCGGCTGGCGCACGCGGAATTCCGTGAAAATGAAGAACGGGAAGGCGACGATCGCGGCGATGAACCCGCCAATCACGATCTGCGCCGTCCAGCCTTCGATGCCGCCGACCGTCAGCGCCAACAGCAGGCCAATGACCGCGATGATATACGTGATGGTGCCGAAAACGTCGAACCGCTGCCGCCCTTCGATCTGCGCCTGTTCGCGCAAGTTGATCGCTGCCCAGAGCGTGCCGATGATGGCGATGGGGACGTTGAAGAGGAAGACCCACTGCCAGGTGAAACTGGCGATCCAGCCGCCGATGAAAGAGCCGACATAGGCGCTGGGATCAAGATGCACCGTCGTCAGATAGCCGCCCAGGATCGTCCCCAGGATGCTGCCGACCGCGACGACGATCATGTTCGTGCCGAGCGCCAGGCCGAGTTGCTTCTTGGGAAAGGCATCGGTGACGATGGCCGAGCTATTGGCGATCATAAATGCGCCCGCCGCGCCCTGGATGGCGCGCACGATGATCAGCTGCGTCGCATCGGTGCAGAAACCCGCCGCCAGCGCCGCCACGCCGAAAAGCGCGAAGCCCAGCACATAGAGCCGCTTGCGCCCCACCATATCGGCGATGCGCCCCGCCGTCAGCACCAGCACGGTCTGCGTCAGCATATACGCCAGCAGCACCCACACCACCGAAAGCAGATCGGCGTGCAAGCTACGCATCAGCACCGGCAGCGCGATGATCAACGTGCCGGCATTCAACGCCGCCATCAGTGATCCCAGGCTGGTACACGACAGCGCCCACCAGCGATACGAGCGGCGCACGTTCGCCCGCGCGGGCGCGTTTTCCGCAGGGGTGGCTGGCACGCTGGCTGCCGGCGAGGGCGGCATCATGTTCGCCTCGGCAGCCTCCGTCGGCAAATCTACGACCTGCGACTCCACCGCCGCCGCCATCTCTGCCGCCGCGACCTCCTCGCTGATCTGTTGCTCCGGTCCCACTGGCATTTGTTCGAGAGCCATGAACATAACCTCTGTGCTAAGGTGATACAAAAAAGGATGTGGCGGGCAGACCTGCCCACCGTACATCATCCATAATTGCTCTAACATGTTAAGCATACCATGCGCCAGACGTTTACGTCAACGTAAAGGTTATGCTATACTACTAGTATATAGTAGACTTATTCCGGCGATGAAGCGGAGAAAGACGACGATGGCGAAGGATGTACCAACGGATGCGCCCTATCTGCGCATCGATCAGGTGGCGGCACGCACCGGGCTGACCAAGCGCACCCTGCGCTATTATGAAGAGATCGGTCTATTGGCACCGCCCGCGCGCACGGACGGCAATTATCGCCTCTACAGTCCCGCCGATGTCGCCCGCCTGGAGCGCGTCCGCGAACTCAAGGAGGCGTTGGGCCTGACCCTGGCTGAAATCAACGAGATGATCCAGACGGAAGAGGAGCGCGACGACATCCGCGCCGCTTTCCGCGCCACCCACGACCCCGCCGCGCGCCAGGCGCAACTGGAACGCGCCGAAGCCATCACCCGCCAGCAGATCGAGCTGGTGGAACGCAAGCTGCATACGCTGGCAAGCACCCGCGACGCCCTGCGCGAGCGGCTAGCCCGCTATTCCGCCTTGCGCACGGAGTTAGCCGCCGAGACATCTTCATAGCGGCGGCTTGGTGGTGCGCAGAATGAAGGTGCCACGGCGGGCGTCCGCACTCTGCGGGATCGCGTCCGGCAACAACGAAGGAATGCTCGCGCTATCTGTCGGCGCGACATCCGGTGCCGGCGCGGCACGGAGGCTGGATTCCTGGGCGAGGGCGCGCAAGATCTCGTGCAGCAAGCGGTCCAGCTTAGGCAGCGTCTGCTGCGCGCCGGCAAGGACGGCGTCGTGATTCACTGCTTCGTCCATCTCTGGTGTGGCGCTGTTGGTGATGCAACTGATGCCCAGCACGCGCATGCCCAGGTGGCGCGCAGCGATGACCTCCGGCACCGTAGACATGCCCACGGCGTCCGCGCCCAGCACGCGCAGCGCGTATAATTCGGCGGGCGTCTCATACGTCGGCCCCGCCACCATAATATACACGCCCTCGTGCAATGCCAGACCGATGCGCGCCGCGCCCACCTGCGCCATCGCCCGGAGGTCCGGATCATACGCCGCCGCCATCGGGATGAAGCGCGGCCCCAGGCGGTCGTCGTTCGGCCCGACCAGCGGATTCAGGCCGGCCAGCGTCGGCAGACCGATGTGATCGCGGATCAGCATCAAGTCGCCCCGCTGGTAAGCCGGATTCAGCCCCCCCGCCGCGTTCGTGACGATCAGCGTGCGCACGCCCAGCGCGTGAAGCATGCGCACCGGCAGCGCCAGCTCGTGCGGCGCATAGCCCTCGTACAGATGATAGCGCCCGCGCAGCACGGCAATCGGTTGATCGTAGAGGTGGCCGACCTCGAACTGCCCCGCGTGGCCCGCCACTGTCGTCGGCACGAAATGCGGGATCGCGTCATATGGACAGCGCAGGCTGAGCGCCGCGTCGGCCAACAACTCATTCAAGCCGGACCCCAGGATGATGCCGACCTGGGGCTGGACCACGTGGCCCGCCGTCGCGCAGGCATGGCGCAGCCACGCCGCCGCCTCGCCCGCCGCGTGCATGCCACCATCGTTCTGCATGGCCTGTCTCCTTTGCGCGCCCCCCACAACCCTGCTGTACGGGCTGCTCGTATACCATAACGAAAAGCGCGTACTCCCACTGTATCATAGTGTGAAAGCGGCCTGCAATACGTTAATGTGCCGGAGTGAGGTGAATGACGACCGTATAATCAAGCTGATGCCAAGGCAAGGTACTGGGTACTTTTGAAATAAAAGGGCGGTTATGAAATAAGATCTACAGTGATCCGTTCCTATTATTTTGTGGTGGCATCAGCTAAAATTTTCGTGGCCCTCGTGCAACGTTTCTCATCGCTGAGTAACATCGAGAGGTATTTTTCCATAAGAAGGGTCAACTTGAAGATCCTTCAGGTGGCTGCACTGGAATGGCTCTGATGGGGTGGTGCGCCTGACAATCGTTACTCGAACAACCGTCGTATCCTGATCTGCCGCCTTGTTGTTCGCCAATTCTTTGGCAACAATTTCTATGGCGGCAACTCGTTTGGCGACAACGGCGACTACAACAATTACAGCATGGCAGCCTACGGAGGCTAACACACGGCGTTCCCCGAACGGCATGATGATTTGAGCATCCTTGCTTAATAACAGGAACGCACCACGGCCCGGCTCCCGGACCCCGAGGAAGCCGGGCCACTAGCTATGACGGCTACACAAGTTCGGACTTATCCACCGGCCACTGGTGCCGGCTCCGTCTGCGCGTTATCGGAATACAGGAAGCAGTGCGTCCAATGGCCCCGGCCCAGATCCGTGCGCGTGGGGAATCGTTCGCGGCAGACGGGCATCGCGTGCGGGCAGCGCGGATGGAAGCGGCAACCGGTGGGTGGCTGCACCAGGCTGGGGATCTCGCCGCGCGCGGGCAGGGTATCGGTGCGCTTGCCGTTTTCGTCCAGGCGGGCGGGGTCGGGCGCGGCGGCGATCAGCAGTTGCGAGTACGGATGCTTCGGCGTCTGGATGATCGTATCGCTAGGACCGCCCTCGACCATCTGGCCGGCATACATCACCACCGACTCCTCAGCGAAGTAGCGGGCGCTGGCGATGTCATGCGTGATGAAGAGCAGTGCCAGGTGATCTTCCACCTTCAGCCGTTGCAGCAGATTGAGGATGTCCAGCCGAATCGACACGTCCAGCATGGAAACGGGTTCGTCGGCCAGCAACACCTGTGGGCGCACGGCCAGGACGCGCGCGATGGCGACGCGCTGGCGCTGCCCGCCGCTGAGTTGGTGTGGGAATTTCGCCAGGAACTGTTCCGCCGGCATCAGGTTGACGCGCTGCAAAAGCGCCAGCGCCTGCGCATCCGCCTCGCGGGCGTTGCGCGCGTGACCATAGACCAGCAAGGGGCGCGTCAAATGGTAACGCACATCATGCACAGGATTGAGCGAAGCGAACGGGTCTTGGAAGATCAATTGCACATGCCGGCGATACTCGCGTAACGCCCGCCCGCCCCCTAGCTTCACCGGCTGCCCCTGAAAGCGAATCACGCCGGACGTGGGATCATAGATGCGCGCCAGCATACGCGCCACCGTCGTCTTGCCGCTGCCGCTTTCGCCGACCAGCGCCAGCGCGCGGCCAGGGTAAAGCGCGAACGTCGCGTCTTCCACCGCATGCACGCTCTGCGCCGGCTTGAGGGGATTACCCCCCTGGATCGGAAAGAGTTTGCGCAGATGTGCGCCGGCGAGGATTGGTTCCCCCGGCGGCGCGTCTGTTTGGTTCGAGATGGTCAGATCAGTACTGGTCATCGGCTGGTTCTCCCTTCGGCCAGGGCGGCATAACTGGCGGCGATCTCGGCGGTGGTGGGCGGTGTGGCGTGCAGCCGTGGATTATAGAGGTGGCATGCGACCGTTTGGGTGGTCGCCACCGGCCAGGGCTGCAACACCGGCAGTTTCGCCGTGCAGGCGCTGAAGGCCAGCGGGCAACGGTCGTGGAAGGCGCAGCCCGCCGGTGGTTGGCGTAGATCTGGCGGCGTGCCAGGGATACCATACATCGCGTGCTGCTCGCCAGTGAGCGTGGGGAAGGCGTTGAGCAGGCCGTAGCTATAGGGGTGGCGCGGATGACGATAAAGATCTCGTTGCGCCCCCTGCTCCACGATGCGCCCAGCGTACATGATGGCGATGGTGTCGGCGAGTTCCAGTAACAGCGAAAGGTCATGGGTGATGAAGATCAGCGCGAAGTGCAACTGATCGCGCAACTGCACGATCTCGTTGAGGATCTCGCGCTGCACCACCACATCCAGCGCGGTTGTCGGCTCGTCCATAATGATGATCGGTGGCAACAGGGCCAGGGCGATAGCGATAGCCGCCCGTTGGCGCATCCCTCCGCTGAGTTCATGCGGATAGCTCTTTAACCGTTCCGGCGCGATGCCCACCAGGCGCAGCAACTCCGCCGCGCGGTCCTGGCGCTGGGCGCGCGTCATCGCTGGCCGGTGGGCGCGCAGCACGTCCATGATCTGCGTGCCGATGGTCATCACCGGATTCAGCGCATTCATCGCGCTCTGAAACACAATCGCCAGCTCGCTCCACCGCAACGCTCGCAGCCGGCGCGGCGACAGGCGCAAGATATCGACAGGAGCCGGCCCCACCCCCAGCGGCCCCACCCCATCGGCGGATGGAGAGGGGAGCGCAGAAGGTCCCACCCCCAGCCCTCCCGTCGCTTCACGGGAACCCTGCTCCCCATCTGCGGATGGCGAGGGGAGATCAGACAGTGCAGGCTGAGTGCGTTGCTCTCGCTGATCAGCCTTGGAAGCTGCTCTCCCCCTCTCCATCGCCGAGGGGGAGCAGGGTTCCCGTGAAGCGACGGGATGGGGCCGCCCCGCGCCGTAATACAGCATCTCGCCGGCGCTGATCTCGGCCAGGGGGCCAAGCAGTTGCGTGATCGCATAAGCCAGCGTCGATTTGCCGCAGCCGCTTTCCCCCGCGATGCCCAGAATCTCGCCCCGGTGCAAGGTGAAGCTGACATCGGTGACAGCATGCACCGTACCGTTGTCGCTATGATAATCGACGCTCAGATGGCGCACGTCCAGCAAGGGTGATGCGTCGGTCATGCCGTCGCCGCCTTTCCGCGCGGGGCGCGGCGCGCTTTCAGGCGCAGGCGCGGATCCGCGATCTCGTCGATGCCGAAATTCAACAGCGCCAGGCCGGAGCCGAGCAGCGCGATGCAGATGCCCGGCGGCGCGAACCACCACCACGCGCCCTGAAAGAGCGCGCTACCCGTATAGGCGCTATTGAGCATGATGCCCCAACTGATCGTCGCCTGGTCGCCGAAGCCCAGAAACTCCAGGCCGGCCACCGCCAGCAACACCTGGATCGTCGTCGTGATGAAGCTGGCCGCGACGATGGAGATCTGGTTGGGGAAGATCTCGAAGAAGATGATGCGCCAGGTACGTTCGCCGCTGGCCTTGGCCGCCGTGATGAATTCGCGGCTGCGCATGGAAAGCGTCTGCGCCCGCAGCACACGCGCCCCCCACGGCCAGTTCGTCAGCGCCACCACCAGCGCGACGGTGAATGTTGAACGGTTGAAATATTGCACGGCCACAATCGCCAGCGGCAGCGAGGGGATCACCAGGAAGACATTGGTGATCACGGAGAAAACATCGTCGATGAAGCCGCCGAAATAACCGCTGACCAGCCCGATCGTGACCGAGATCGCCATCACGATCAGCCCCGCGACGAAGGACCAGCCCAGCGATGAGCGCGTGCCGACGACGAGCTGGCTGAAGACATCCTGCCCGCCCTGGTTGGTCCCCAGCAGGTGCGCTGGCGAGGGCGGCGCGACGAGATCATAGGTATATTTCAAGGGATCTTGGGTGACGAAGAGCGGCCCGAAGATGGCCACCAGGATGAAGAAGCCGACGATGCCGCTGCCGAGCATGACCTTACGGTTCAGCGTCACCAGGCTCCAACTGCGCCGCAACAGCGCGCCGAGCCTAGCCGACCAAGCTGGCTGCGCCGCGCGGTCGAACGTCGCCGGTGATGCAGGGGACTGGCGCACGTCACGCGCTCCTTTCTTGGCGCACGCGCGGGTCCAGCACGGCGTACAACAGATCAGCGATGAAGTTCAGGACCACCGTGGCGATGATCACCAAGAGCAAGATGCCGTCGGCCAGGGCGTAATCCTGGCTCTGGATCGCCTGGAAGAGCGCGAAGCCGATGCCGGGGTACGAAAAGACGGTCTCCACCAGCAGTTGGCCGCCCACAACGGCGCTCAGCGCGATGGCGAAGCCCGTCACGCTGGGCAAGATGGCGTTGCGCGCGGCATATGCGAACATCACCCGCGCCGTACTCAGCCCCTTGGCCCGCGCCATCAGCACGTAATCTTCCGAGAGCGTGGTGATCATCGAATTGCGCATCGTCAGCATCCAGCCCGCGACGGTCGAAACGATGATCGTCAGCGCCGGCAAGATCGCGTGATACGCCGCGCTGAGGATGAAATCTGGACTCCAGCCGGGCGTCAGGCGTGTATTATAGCCGTCCGCAAAGGGGAACCAGCCCAGCACATAGCCCAGGAAATACGCCGCCAGCAGCGCCAACCAGGGAAACAGGATCGAGTAAAAGAACGTCATCAGCGATGAAAGGATGCTGTCGAGCGCCGAGCCGCGCTTCCACGCCATGAAGACGCCGATCAGCGAGCCGAGCGTGAAGCTCAGCAGCACGCTGACCGACAGCAGCACCAGCGTCCAGCGAATATTCTGCGCGATCACGGCGCTGACGGAGTTGGGGAAATAAAACGTCGAAACCCCCAGGTTGCCATGCAGCAGATTGTTGAGATATTTGAGATATTGCACCCACAACGGATCGGTCGTGTTGACACCGAATTCGATTTCCAGCGCGTGCAAGGTATTGGGACTGACCGGCCCTTGCTGCGACAGCCGCGTGAAGACGGCCTCCGCCGGATTGCCCGGTGCCAGGCGTGGCAAGAAAAAATTGAGGGTGACAGCGGCCCAGATCGCCAGCACGTAGATGCTGAGGCGGCGGATCAGGTGGCGCATCGGACGGCTCCTTTGGCGTATACGCGCCAGATGAGGTGAGGTGTGCTGGTCGCTGGCGACGTGCTGCCGCTAGCTGCCGTGGTAGGTGCTTCCCATTCTAGCATGGCGTGGCATCACGGTATAGAGGCGGAGGCGCTGAGAAAGAACGGGGATGACCTGGCTGGCCACCCCCGCCGTGCCGAGGAGGACACGCATTAGGACGCAGGCGTCAGATGCAGGATCACCTGCTCGTTATCGCCAGCGGCGAGCGAGTATGCCGAGCCGATGGCATACGGGTTCTGCGGCGTTGGCCAGCCGGTCCAGTTCGTCGTGGTATATTCGAAGAATTGGATGGCATCCAGCACCGGAATGACTGGCAGTTGCGTCGCCATGATGTTCGACAACTGCTGGATGATCTGCTTCTGCTGCGCGGGATCGGAGGTGGCCGAGTACTGGTTCAGCAACGAATCGGTCGTGGCGTCTTTCCACTGCGACCAGTCGGTGCCGTTCGCGCCGCCGATGTGCGTGCTATGCAGCAGCGGCTCGAAGTAATAGTACGGCGTCGGGCCGAAGAATCCGCCGGACATCAGCAGTTGGAAGTTGCCCATCGCGCGGTCGTTGTGGAAGTCGGTATCCGACACCTCGTTCAGTTGCAGGTCGATGCCCGCCGCCTTCAGGCTCTGCGAGGCGATCTGGAGGTCGGCCACGTAGTCCGAATAGTCACCGGGGACCGTGACCTTGAAAGACAGCTTCTTGCCGCCTTTCGCATAGATGCCGTCAGCTCCCTTGGTGAAGCCGGCTTGCGTCAAGATCTGATCGGCTGTCGTGGGGTCCGCCGCGCCATAGGTCGGCAATGAGCCGTTATACTTCGGGTCCAGATATGCTTCCTGGCCGGGGATCAATCCCGTCGGGCTGGCGACCTGTTCCAGGCCGGCCTCGCCGGAAACGGACATCTGCTGGCGATCCAGCGCGGCGCTGATGGCCTGCCGCACCGGCAGTTGGCTCAGCAGGGGATCGGTCAGGTTGGGGATGATCATGACCGGCACGACCGGCACCATGTAGATGTGGTTGTGGGCCGGATCTTTTTGGACGAAGGCGGTGTTCAGCGAGGGATCAAAGACGCCGGCCCAGTCGGCCTGATGGCTGGCGAGTTTGAGGATGGCGGAGCCGTTGCTGTTGACAGCGGGATAATCCAGTTCGTCCACTTTCACCTGGCTGGCATCCCAGAACTTCGGGTTCTTGACATAGGTGATCTGCTGCGCGTTGAAGCTCTTCAGCATCATCGGGCCGGTGCCAACGGGTTGCGCGTTGATGTACTGCGTCGGGTCGCCCACACTGGCGAACAGATGCTGCGGCACGATGTAAGTGCCTTCGATGAAGGGCAACAAGGCGGTGTCAACGTCTTTGAAGGTCATCACGACGGTGTTGGCGTCGCTGGCCGTCACACTGGTCAGGTGTTGCCACAAGCCGGAACCATCCGCGCCGGGGTATTGTTTCAGCAGGTTGAAGGTGAAGGCTACGTCATTCGCGCTGAATGGTTGGCCGTCGGACCACTGCACGCCCTGGCGGATGTTGAACGTCAGGCTCTTGTTATCGGCGCTGTATTGATGCCCGGTCGCCAACACCGGCGTTTCCTGCCCGGTGACGCCGTTGACGTATTCCAGGTTCTCATACACCAAACTCAGGATGCCCACGTTCACGTTCGGGCTATACGGACTCATGTTCTGGGTGAAGGAACCACCGACGAAGCCGAGCGCCGTCAACACATGCGTGCTGCCGGTGTTGTTTTGGTTATTGGTGCCGCACGCGGCGAGGGAAAGGGCGAAAAGTGCCAGCAGGGTTACGGCGGTCCCCCCAAAGCGGGAGCGCACAAAACCGGAAGTCATGCCAAACCTCCTGATGGAGCGAGAATCGTCACTGTTGCACTGATTCTCGCAGAACGATGTGATGCAAAGGTCGTGCTGCAACGACGCAGCGTGATCACGAGATAAAGCGACATGGCACGAGAACGCGGGCGGGTCGGATGAAGGGCGGCGGACGAAGCTCCGCCAGGCAACGCGCGGCTCCTTTCACGATCAAAGGCATCGGCAGGGACGATAAGGATGTGCAAGCTTGCTCATGCACCCCAGCCGGGTGTTGTCCCTAGTGTACCTGATCAGAAAACTACTTGTCAAGATGTCTGGTGGTCTATACCAGAAAACTCGTCAAAATTCGTTTATAGACAGCACCTTTCACGACAAACCTTTCCGCACCCTTGCCAAAACCCAGGTGCTTGATCATGGGCGCATTTTGCACAAAAATCACACCAGGTTGCCGAACTCCAGTCCGCGCAGGCGGACTTCGTGGCGGCACGCCCTTAGGCGCGGTTTTAACCGCCGGCTCATCCCCCTGCCCATCATCAACCGCCCGCATCCTGAATGGCAGTGCAAGTGGCCCTAAGCTTCCGGGGCGGTCGGGTCTTCACGCTGCACAGTGTCGCCTAGTTCGGCCAGGAAAGGGCTGGGGTGCGCGACATCCGTCAGCATGTAGAGCATGTCGGCGGCGCGTGTCATGGCGACGTAGAACAGCGCCCGCTGGCGCTCGATCTCGCGGGCGTGATCTTCGCCTTCCAAGCCGCGCAGCGCGGCGGACGATGGCACGAGATCCGCCACAGCATTGAAGATGAAGACGACGGGAAATTCCAGACCCTTTGCCGAGTGGAAGGTGAGTACTTTGACGCTATTATCCAACAGGTGCAGGCGGTCGCCAGCGGCGGTCACAGGGAGGGCCGCGCCACTGAGGGTGGCGGCGACATGCGCGCAGTCCTCGTTCGTGCGCGCCAGAATGGCGAAATCCGAATAGCGAAAATCCGTGCCGTCACAGAGATTCTGGATTGTGTGGATGATCCAGCGTTCCTGCATTTCGCGTGATGGCGTGCCGGCTTGGAGCATGCCGGCTTGGAGCATGGACGCGGGCGGGGCAAGGTTGGCACAGGCGATGACCAACGGCAGCGGCCCGACATGGGTGGCGCGCTCCGGCTTGATGCTGGATGCTTCGCGCACCCGCAAGGTATTGTGTTCCGCGAGCAGCGCGGCGGCGGTTGCGATCTGGATCGTGTTGCGGTGATTGCGGCGCAAGTACAACCGGTGCGGCGGTTGGGGCAGATCGCCCTCTTGCCACCAGACGACACGGGAATAGATCGTCTGCGCGCTATCAGCCAACAGCCAGAGCGCGGGCGCGGCCTGGCCCTCTGCCAGCGGCTTGAGCAGACGCGCCACCGCCTGAAGCTTCAGCAAGGTAACGTCCTGTGTCTCGTCGATGATGATATCGTCATAGAGCAATGCGGAGGGGAAGGGGGATTGATAGCAACAGACGGCATTGGCGATCTCATGCCCATCGTTCATGTTTTTGCGCTGCATCTGCTGCCGATATGCCGTGAAGACATCCCACACAATGCGCCGCTGCACTTTGCCCAGCGGGGTGCCACGGCCTGCGCGCGGCGCGTCGCGGTACGCCGCCCAGGTGAACATGCCGCGCGCCCGAATGACCGACTCGATCTCTTCGCTGAAAAAACGGCCATTCTCGCGGCGTGCCAGGTCCACCGCCCCTGGGACGTGCTGTGTTGCCGCCTGGAGCCATTGGCGCTGTTCCACGTCGCTCACCAGGCCGGGCTGCAACTTTTGCCCATAAAGCGACTGAGCCGCTTGCCAGAGGCACCTATCCACCGTCTCAATCGTCAGCAGGTCTGGCACGGTGCCGGCCAGTTCTTCGACCAACGAATGGAGCGCCGCTACCAGCGTTTTGTTAAAGGTCAGCAACAGCACGCGCCGCCCGGCCCGCGCCCGCGCGATGGCGCGATAGACACCAACGGTGGTCTTGCCAGAACCGGCTACGCCACGCAACACCACCACACCTGCTTGCTCGCTGGCGACACAGCGTTCCTGTGTGGGCGACAAATTCAGCATCAGCTTCTTGATGCGCCCTTCACAGAAACCTTCGATAAGGTCCAGCGTCGTGCGATACAGGAGCCGCGACGGATCGAACAGTACCTCTTGGAGACGCGGGTTGGTGAAGAGATCCAGCAGGTACGTCTGGGCATGGGTCGGCAGACCAGGCAGCGCCAGAATGGCCGTGGCATCGGGCGCGCTTTGCACCGCCGCCACCAGATTATGCGGCACGCCCAGGAAGCGCAGGTACGCGGAAGGATAGTGCGCCAAGGGTGCAGTGAAAGCGAGGGTGGTCGCGTCGTCTGTGTCATCTTCCGCTGGCTGAAACCAGGCGGCATCGTTATGAAACACGTTGTCTGCTGCTGGCGGCGAGGAAGCGCCATCTGCTGGCGCGAAAGCAGGCGGAGCCGGCAAAAAACGGGTGGTTTCAGCGAAGCTCAACTGCCGCACACCGTCGATGATCTTGTGAGTGCCGACATACCAGAGGCGCAAGGGTTCGTCGCCTTGCGGCAGTTCGTAGATCAAGCGGTTGCCATCATTGACATAACATTCCCATTTACCGCGTACATGCTTGATCCGATGGGCCTGCAAGCCAGGATAGTGCGGATTTTCCACCAGTTTCGCTACCGTCGCGCGAACTTGCTTGAGTTCGTGGCCTTGCAAACGTTCCAGCGCGGCAATGAAATTGGGTGTACAAACGAAATCAACCGAGACGGCAACCATGTTTTCGCTCCATGATCCTGTGTAGTCAAAACAGTACGTTTCTTGATCATAGATCATCTTCTGTCGGTGGCAAGGTACAGGCGAAGATGGCTAGGACTTACGGCGACATGACCAGGGTTGGTGAAATTGATGACTCCGGTGCCTAGGACCAGCGGCACGATGGTCAGCCGACGTGATATGATTAGCCAGAGTAGGCGGAGCATCCAATGGGAAATGCACCAACAGCGAGGGCGAACGATGAGTACGACGCAACCCCAGGCGCAGGGCCAGAGCGCGCAGACGACGCGGGCCAGGCTGATCATCAATCCGCAGGCGTGGCACGGCAGCGAATATGAGAATATCGCCGAGCATATTGGTGAGCGATTGGCAGCGCACGGCATCCAGGCGGAGGCGATCAACACATCGCCCAGCGAGCATGGTACGAACCTGGCGCGGGCCGCGGCGAAAGATGGCTATGCGCTGGTGATCGCTGCCGGCGGCGACGGGACCATCAGCGAAGTGGCGAAAGGGTTGATCGGCACGAAAACGGTGCTGGGCATCATCCCGTGCGGCACGATGAATAATATCGCCCGCAGCCTGTACATCCCTGACGATCTGGAGGAGGCATGCGCGCTCATCGCCAGCGGCCAGCGCAAGAGCATCGATGTGGGCATGCTCAACGGCAAGCCGTTTCTGGAAGTCGCCAGCATCGGCTTCGAGGCTCCGCTTTTCACGCTGGGCGAACGCACGCGCCACCGGGGGCTGGTCGGAGCGCTGCAAGCCGCCTTCGGCATGGGGCGCATGTTGCTGCGCATGCAGCCATACGGCTTTGTGCTGGAACTGGATGGCAAGCGCAAGCTGGTACGCGCCCAGCAGGTGACGATCTCGAACACGCCGCGCTATGGTCTGGGCTTCGTCGCCGCGCCGGATGCCCGCCTGGACGACGGCTATCTGGATGTCGTCATCGCGCGCCACGCCCGCCGCTGGGATCTCATCCGCCACTACTGGTCGATTATGCATGGCCAGCGCGAACTGGATACGCGCGTGCAAATCCGCCGGGCGAAGCGCATTCGCGTCGCCAGCAAGCATCTGTTGCCGGTCGCCATCGACGGCGAGGAGGCCGGCACGCTGCCGGTGACGATCTCCGTCGCCACGCGCAAGCTCCGCGCCATCGTCGGCACGCGCCCCCCCACGCCGGCAGCCACACCCTCACCCTTCATCGAGATCTTGAAGTCGATGTCTCCCAAGGACACCGATCGCTCGCCGAACGTCTATTCGGATGCTGAGAGCGCCCATCGGATGAGCCAACTGGCGAGCCGCTATTGGGTCTTGACCGCTGTGCTTGGTCTGTTGGTGGGGCTGACGCACCGGCTGGGGCTATGGCGGAAGCTGCCCGCGCCGAAGATGTTGGTGGCCTCGCGCGAGCAGCGCCAGCGCCACGCGCTGGCCTTGCGCCTGGTGCCGGTGGCCCTGGCAGCGATCTTTTGGCGGCTGCGGATGCGCTTCGAGGCGCTGGCCTTCCTGCTGACGGGCGCGCTCGGTGCCATCGTGACGCCGCTCTGGCGCTGGGTGGCACAGCGCCAGCCCAAGATCGTCCAGCCCGACGACGCGACGATGCACGCGGTCGCCAGCATGGGGGTGCTGGGCGCGGGGCTGTGGGCCACGCGCAAGGCGACGGTGCGCCGCGCGCTGTTCAATAGCACGCTGGCCGGGCTGGGCATCTGGCTCAGCTATATCGACCGCCGCTCGGCGGAGTCGCCGGAGCGCCAGCGCGAGAGCATCGCGTTGGGCGCGGGGCTGGGCGCGCTGTGGCTGGGGATCATGCTCAGCGGCCTTTCCTGGCTGCGCCAGGGCTTGCTGCACCTGACCGGCACGGCCCCCATGCCCGCACCGGAGCCGCACCCCGCCGCGCCGCTGGCCACGCCGTATGAGGCCGCGCGCCTGTCGGCCCCCGTCGCCATGAATGCCGAATTGGAGCCAGGCGACATTTTACTTTTCGGCCCTGATGGCACGATGGGCGCGCAGGTCATCGAGTTCTTGACGCGCTCGCATTACCACCACATCGCCATCTATGACGGCGACGGCATGATCATCGAGGCGATGCCCGAAGGTGTCATCCGCTCGGCACTGGGCAACCGGCGCGTGACCGCCGTCCGCCCCGATCTGCCCCCAGCGGAACGCGCTGCCGTGGCCGACTGGGCGCGCGGGCATGTCGGCGACAAGTACGACACGCGCGGCCTCTTCCTGATCGCTTTCGACCGCCTTTTCCCCGGTCTGCGCCTGGGCGGACCGCCGGTACATCGCTTCTCGTGCGCTGTCTTCGTCGCCGACGCTTACATGCAGGAGGGCCACGATCTCCTGCCCGGCGAACGCTGGGAAGACCTCGTGCCGGGCGACTTCATGGCGCTGATGGATATGCCGCCCAAACGCGCGCAGTAAGCTTTGCGAAGTTTTGTACTATGATGCATGGAAGCAGCAACCCAAAGGAGATCACGGTGAGCCATATCATCCAGATTCCTGTCCCCGACGATTGGTACGATCGCCTTACAAAAACGGCGCGTAAAGCCCCCGTCTTTCAAGCGGGGGATGAAAGCGCCGTCGCGTAGCGACACCGTACCCGTTGCTTGGCAAGCACTGTTTTTGTGTGGTATGCTGTCTACATGGACGACAAGCACGAACCACACTGCGTCCATCTGGTGGTGTACCACATCATCTGGTGTCCCAAGCGCCGCCGGAAGGTGTTGGTTGGCCCAGTGGCACAACGCTTGAAAGCCATTGTGCAGGAAGTGGCGAGCGAACATCAGTGGGAAGTCTTGGAACTGGCGATCCAGCCCGATCACGTGCATCTGTTCGTGCGAGCCAATCCCAACACGTTGCCCAGTGCTATCCCGCGCCTCATCAAAGGCCGCAGTTCGCATCACTTGCGCAAAGAGTTTCCTCATCTGCTAAAACTCCCCTCGCTGGGGACAAGAGCGCATTTTTTGTCCACAGCGGGCAATGTCAGTCGTGAGATCATCCAAAAATATATCGAAAGGCAGGCGACCATATGATCCGTGTGCAGATCATCGCGTGTACCTTGCCTGCCGAGCAAACCCGCGCCCTGAACCAGGAGAGCGGGCGCGTCTATTCCGCTACCCTGGTCCATCACTACCGTACCTTCCGCAAGGCGGCGCATCTCTGGCTGAATCCTTTGAAACATGATCGCGTCCTCAAAGCCTTCTGTGGTCCGAGCTTCCTGCATGCGCACAGCTATCAAGCCGCGCAGCAAGATTTCTATGAAGCATGCAAAACGGCCAAAGCCCTGAAACAGAGCAATCCGCTTGCCCGCTACCCGCATAAGCGCACGTTCTTCCACACCACCACCTGGAAGAATACGGGCATCAAAGTTGTTGATGGGCGTATGCGTCTGGCGCTGGCACGCGGGCATGATCCCATCTGGGTCGCCTTGCCGGACCATCTGGCGACCGAGCCACCTTCTGCGTTTCGTCAGGTGCAATTGGTCTACCACCCTGCGACCAAACGCTCCTGCTGGCACATCACGATTGAGGACGGGATCGTCCCCCAGCCGACGCCACACACCGGCATCATGGCCGTGGATCTGGGCGAGATTCATCCGGCGGCGTGTACCAATGGCGAGAAGGCGACCATCATCTGTTGCCGTGCGTTGCGCGCGAATGCCCAGCACCGGAATAAGAAAACCGCCGATCTGCAAGAGCTGATCGCCCGCTGCAAGCCAGGATCGCGGCGCTGGAAAAAGCTCGTTGCTAGCCGAAAGCGGCTGCAAGCGCAGGCGGACACGAAGCAACGCGATATGCTGCATAAAGTCAGCCGCGCAGTGGTACAGGAAGCGCAGGATATGCACGCTGGCACCATCGTGATCGGTGATGTGCGGGACGTGGCGGATAACACGAAAACGGACCACCGCCTGAACCGCGAGAACCGCCAGAAGATCAGTAATTGGCCACATGGGCAGTTGCGGCAGTATGTCACGTACAAGGCGGCGGCGGTGGGGATCAGCACGGAACTGATCAACGAAGCGTACACCAGCAAAACCTGCCCCATCTGTGGTCATCTGAACAAACCCAAGGGGCGGCACTATCGCTGCTCGGCGTGTGGGTTTGTCGGCCATCGGGATAACGTGGGCAGCACCAATATCCTCAGCAAGCGCACCACGGGCAAACTGGCCCAGGTGGTGCCGTGCGAGAATATCACGTATCGTCACCCGTTTCGGCGGGCAAGCGTAGTCCGTTCTGACAAACGGCATGTTGCTGGCGCAAGCCAGAATCCACATCTGATCAGTCCTTCTGCCAACGCTGGGCTGCTTGGGTTGGAAGAATCCCCTCGGCTTTAGCCAGGGGAGTGTCAATGCATACGCAGAACGGCGTGGACAATCACCAGAAGCATTGTTGCTGGCTCTGGCTGAGGCAACGATTCAACAAGAAAAGTACCTACCAGCAGCTATTGCCGCTTTGCCAGAGGACGATCCTATGCGCCAGCTTGCCGGTGTCATTAATATACCGGTAGAACGTGGTTGGGCTGATGACCATGATCGGTATATAGATGGAGAGATTGACGATGATCACATCTCGTAGTATTTTCATTGACACTTCGGGCTGGCTGGCATATGCCAATCAAGGTGATCCTCTGTATTCTGTTAGTTCGTTAAGGTGGCAGGCATCCTGGTCATGATACTGGCAAGCGGCCCCGCGCCGCAATCTCGCCGAAAATAACTCGCACGGCGGTGGCGAGCGCGGGCGGCGTGTATTCATAGGTGGCGAGGCCCGCGCGCAGGTCGGGGAACAGCGCGAGATCATAGGGATCGCCCGCCGCGATGCCGATGACCGGTCGGCCCGTTGCCAGCAACGCCCGCACATGCGCCGCCTGGGCCGGATCGCGCCGGGCATTGATCATGACGACGATGATCACATCCGCACGTTTCGCCGCGTTATTCACGGTAGCGGTGTCAGCGGTTGCCTCGTCGGTGGGGATCACCAGGCTCGTCGTCGCCGGATGGCGCTGCTGGATCGCGGCGACCAGCGCGGCGTGGTCATATGGCACATCGACAGCCTGGCTGACGGTCAGGCGACCAGGCGCGACGACCAGCACGCGCTGCGCCGGTGCCAGGTGCAGGGGAAGGATCGCATCCACGTTCGTCACGAGCGTCGTCGTCTGGGCATAGGCTTCGTCGCGTAGCTGGGCATGCGCCGCGCCTGCGCCAGCGGTGAGCGCGTGGGTGTCCCAGGCCAGCCCATGCTTGATCTGAGCGATGCGCGCGAGGGCTTGGCGCACGAGCGCCGGATCAAGCGTGCCATCATACAGCGCCCGGCGGGCGCCGGCGAGGGCCGCGCGCTGCTCAGAAATCCGATGTGAGATCAACACGAGATCGACACCCGCTTGTAGCGCCAGCACCGCGCCGCGTGGGATGCCGACGGTGCCGGCGACAGCTTGCATTTCCAGGCAATCCGTCATGACCACGCCGGTGAAGCCCAGGCGGACGCGCAGCAGATCGCGCACGACGGCGGGCGAAAGGCTGGCGGGCAGCGTGGCATTCGGCTCGATCTGCGGCAGCGCCAGGTGCGCCAACATCACGGCCTCGGCACCCGCCGCGATGCCAGCCTGGAAAGGCGGCAATTCGACGGCAGCGAGGCGATCCAGGCCATACGGCACGGTGGGCAGCGCCAGGTGCGAGTCCGTCGCGGTATCGCCATGCCCCGGAAAATGCTTCAGCGTGGCGCGCACCCCCGCCGCACGATAGCCGCGCACCGCCGCCGCCGTCAACCGCGCCACCAGCGCCGGCTCCGCGCCGAAGGACCGCACGCCGATCACCGGGTTCGCCGGATTGTTGTTCACATCGGCGGCGGGAGCCAGATTCATATTCACGCCGGCGGCACGCAGTTCGCGCCCCGTAGCCTCGGCCACTGCCGCCGTCAGCTCCGCTGATCCCGTCGCGCCCAGCGCCATATTGCCGGGGAAAGTTGTGGCATCCGGCCCCAGCCGGCGCACCAGACCGTTCTCTTGATCGATGCTGACGAGCAGTGGCGCGCTGTGACCGGCCTCGCGGGCCGTCGCCTGCAACGCCTGGGTCAGTGCGCGCACCTGCACGCTGTCGCGGATGTTGCGCGTAAATAGGATGATGCCACCCAGATTTTCTTCGCGGATCAGCGCGAGGATCTCCGGCGTCGGCGTTGTTCCGGGGAAGCCGACCATGAAGAGTTGGCCGATCTGCCGCGCTACATCTTTTGTCGCACTCGTCGTATCACGCATCGGTCCTATCCTTCGCATAGATGTGCGCTAACAAGCACGCCGCCGTGTAAGCCGGGTCCGCGACCACCATCGCCAGCGTGTAGGGGTTAGCTGCGTGCAGTTGTGCCAGTACGAGATCGCGGTAGGCGTCATTGCGCGTGAGCAGGCTGCCGCCGCAGGCCAGCGGCATATCTGGTGGCAGGTCAAGCCGCTGCGCGACGGTGAGGGCGCTGTGCGCTAGTTCCGCTGCGCCGTGCTGCATGATATGCTGGGCGACCATGTCGCCCCTCTCTGCCGCCGTGAAGACGAGCGGCGCGAGGCGCGCGATGTCGGCTTTCGTCGCGCGGGCATGCACATATTCGATGAGCGCGACCGGCGCGGGCAGCGCCCAGGCCGCCAGGATGTCGGTCAGCAGTCGGGTGGCGGGGCCGCGTTCGTCGGCGGCGCGCACGGCGGCGTGCAGCGCGTGCTGGCCGATGGCGAAGCCGCTGCCCTCGTCGCCCAGCAAGTGGCCCCAGCCGCTGGCGCGAGCAAAGCTGCCGTGCCGGTCGCGCCCCAGCGCGATCGCGCCGGTGCCGGCGATCAGCGCCACACCGTTGCCCTCCGGCAGCGCGCCCAGCACCAATTCAGCGTCATTACTCAGGCGCAGCGCGCCAGCCAACGCGGCCAGGTGTGGCCGCAAGGCGTCAGCATCGGCGGCGGCGTCGATCCCCGCCAGACCCAGCCAGCCGGCGGCGCAGGGCCGTGCCGCATCGGCATCCAGCAGGGCGGCGGCGACCGCAACGTGAACCTGGGCTGCCGCCGCCGCTAAACCGACGGCGCGATAATTTGCCCCGCCCGCATGGCCGCGTCCGCACTCGCGCCCGCTGGCATCCACGACGACGGCGAGGGTCTTGCTGCCGCCGCCATCCACGCCCAGAAAGAGCGGTTCGGCAGGTGCGGTCATGGCAGTGCATCCAGCGTGGCGCGTAGGTTGCCGCTGTGGGCGGCCAGGCGGTCGCGGGCATCCTCCGGCGCGAGGCCAGCGCGGGCAGCGACGATCGCGGTCTTTACCTCGCCGCCAGCATCTTCCAGGGCAGCCGTGGCAGCGGCTTCATCCAGGTCGGCAAGCTCCTGGACGATGGCGGTCGCGCGTTGGCGCAGCTTGGCGTTCGTCGGCTGCACGTCTACCATCAAGTTGCCATAGGTCTTGCCCAGACGGATCATTGTGCCGGTACTGAGCAGGTTCAGCACCATCTTCTGCGCGGTGCCAGCCTTGAGCCGTGTCGAACCGCTGATGACTTCCGGCCCGACGACCGGCGCGATGCTGAGATCGACTACATGCGTGAGGGGCGTAGCCCGATTGCAGGCCAGGCCGACCGTCAGCGCGCCCTGCGCACGCGCATAGGCCAGCGCGCCCAAGACATATGGCGTGCGCCCGCTGGCGGCGATGCCGACGACGGCATCCAGCGGTCCCACCGCCAGCCGCGCCAGATCGTCCGCGCCTGCCGCCGCGTCATCTTCCGCCGCGTCGGACCCTGCCACGCGGTCGAACGATCCGCCGGCGATGCAGGCGATGACTTGATCCGGCGGCGCGTTGAAAGTCGCGGGACATTCGTAGGCATCCAGCGCGCCCAGCCGGCCCGATGTTCCCGCGCCGCTGTAGATCAAGCGCCCGCCAGCACGCAGCCGCTCCGCGATGGCGTCGATGGCGTGGGCGATGGAGACGGCTTCCGCCGCGACCGCCGCCGCGACGGTGGCATCCTCGGCATTGATCGCCTGCACCAGCGCCAATGTCGGCACGCGGTCGATCTCCCTGGTAGCCGGATTGCGCGCTTCCGTCACACCCGTGCTGGTGGCACGTGGTTGGGCGGCGTTGTTGTCAGGCATGGTGCAACTCCCCTTTCAGGAAAAGAGTTGGTCGCGTTTCAGGTGGGTATAGAAGATGTATTGGTTGCCGCGATAGACCGACTTGGCATATTCGACGGCTTGGTTGCGGTCGGTGTAGGTGACGCGGCGAGTGTGCAAGACGGCACTGCCGGGCGCGATGCGCAACAATTGCGCATCTTCCGTCGTCGCCAGGCCGGCCTCGATCTCCTGGTCTGCGGCCATCAGCGGGATGGCGAACTTGCGCTCCAGCAATTGATAGAGCGAGTGGTGTTCCAGGTCTTCATCCAGCAACTTTTCGCAGCCCTTGAAGGCGAGGTGCGAGCATTCGATGGCCAGCGGCTCGTCGTCGGCCAGGCGCAGGCGTTCCAGCCGAACGATGGGCTGGCCTAACTCCACATGCAGGCGGGGGGCCGTCTGCTCGTCGGCGGGGACCATGCGCGCTGCGAGGATGCGCGTGCCGGGGCGCTGGCCGCGCGCGGCGATATCTTCGGTGAAGCCGGAGAGGCGCAGCAACGGCTGCATGATCTTGTTGCGCGAGACAAACGTTCCCTTGCCCTGTTCGCGGAAAAAGATGCCCTCGTTGACCAGTTCGGTCACAGCCTGGCGGGCGGTCATGCGGCTGAGATTATACGTCTCACTCAGCTCGCGTTCCGACGGGATGAGGTCGCCGGGCTTCCACTCGCCACTGCGCACGCGCTCGCGCAAGATCTCCTTGAGTTGGTAGTAGCGCGGCACCGGGCTATTCCGGTACACGGTGCGCGTGTCGCCATCCTGATCATGTGGGTCCATGCGGCCCGCCTTCTTTCTCGCTGAATGCCCGATGTGTCCTAGCGTTGTTTGCTATTGTATGATCACGCTGACAAATGGGACGGGCGCGATAATGGGAAACAGCCATTTTCGTGTCCTTCGTGGGGTGTTCGTGGTCTGCGTGTTCGATCATCGTCATCCCCCATTGCATTTTGTGGTATAGGGATGGTATACTTGGTATGTTGTATAGACCAGCTAGAGATATGATGACATGGAAGGCCGGCTTGTGTCAAGGGCGGTGACACAGACCGGTAGGTATGAAGGGTGCCAGCGCGCGCAGGGACAGAACTTCGAGCGGAGAAAGCATGTATGGACTTTACCTTGCGTGGCGCACGCCTGGTGGATGCCGAGATGGATCTGGCGGCGGGGGCATTGACGGTCGCTGGCGGAAGCATCCGGGCGGTTGGCGCTGCCCCTGAGCCCGATGAGCGCGTCATCGATGCTCACGGGTTGCTGGTGACGCCTGGTTTCATTGATGTGCATACTCACGGCGGCGGCGGGTGCAATCTGCATACGGTGCTGGCCGAAGAGATCCTTACCTATGCCCGCTGGGTGCCAGCGACCGGCGTCACTGCGTTCTTGATCGGCGTGGTCGGCACGCCGGGGGCGCTGCCCGCCGCGCAATTGCAGACGGCAGCGCGGGCCGTCGGCCCGCCAGGGAGCGGGGCGGAGCCGTTGGGCATTCACCTGGAAGGGCCGTTCATCAACGAGCGGCGGCGCGGCGCGCACCTGCCGGACTGGCTGCGGCTGCCCAACGACGCCGACACAGAGACCATCCTCGCGCTCTGCGATGGCAAGCTGCGCCTCATCACGCTGGCCCCCGAACTGCAGGGCGCGGCGGGGATGATCCGCCGCATGCGCGCGGCGGGCGTGACGGTGAGCATCGGCCACACTGACGCAACTTACGAGGAGGCGCTGGAAGCCGTGGCCCTGGGCGCGACGCATATGACGCATTGCTGCAACGCCATGCGCCCGCTGCACCACCGCGACGCCGGACCGCTGGGCGCGCTGGGCCGCGTGACGGATATCGCTGGCGAGGTCATCGCCGACGGCATGCACGTGCATCCCGCGATGGTGCAGATCCTCTTTCGCATCCTGGGGCCGGAGCGTATGATCATCGTCACGGACGCCCTGGCCGCCGCTGGCAGCGCCGAACTCCACTTCGACTTCGCCGGCCAGCCGGCGCATATCGATCACGGTGTCGCGCGCCTGGCGGATGGCACGATCACCGGCAGCGTGCTGACGATGGACGCGGCGCTGCGTAACGTCCTGCGCATGACGGATGCGACGCTTTCCCAGGCCGTCGGCATGCTCTCGCGCAATCCCGCCCGCGCCGCGCAGGTGGCCGACCGCAAGGGATTGCTGCGCCCTGGCTACGACGCCGACCTGCTCGTCTTCGATGCCGACCTGAATCTGCTGGCAACGATCTGCTATGGCGAGGTAGCCTACGCCTCGGCGGCATGGCTGGCGCGGGACGACGGATGATTGATGATGGTTCAGGTTGGCGATGACGAGCGAGCCGTTGAAAGCATACCAGGACGGCGAGCGGGCGTAGGATGGCGGGCGGCGATGCGATGGGGACGGGGAACGGCGGGCGGTTGCAACCGCGCCAGACGCGGGCGGTTGAAACCGCGCCTAAGGGCTACGCCACGAAACCCACCTACGTGGGTTGATCGCATTGCCGGGCAACAGGATCGCTAGGAGGCAGGGGCGACCACCAGGGTCCGTCCCTACAGACCGTGGGGTGATATATTGCGTGGGGTGGACATTCTTGTCCACCGGGTTCCCTTCCGTGGGGCGGACATTCTTGTCCGCCAACGTACCTGATTCATGTGCTAGAATAGGAGCATGGGATGAAATTCTTCGGTACACGGCTGCTGGTGAGCGATTTTCCGGCGGCATTGGTCTTTTGGCGCGATGTGATGCAACTGCCCGTAAAATATAGCGATGAGGCGATGGGCTATGCCTACTTTGAGGCGGAAAACGTGGCGCTGGAACTTTTCGACCGCGCCGAATTCACCGCCGCGCTGGGCCTCGCGCCACCCACTGCCCCGCCCGCCGGCCATCCCGTCGCGCTCGTCTTCAAGGTGGATGATGTGGATGCGACCTATGCCGCGTTGGTAGCGCAGGGTGCCGCTCCGCTGGCCACGCCACAGGATCGCCCGGCATGGATGGCGCGCACGGCCCATGTGGGTGCGCCCGACGGCTATATCATCGAGATCTATAGCGCCTTGCCGGTGACAGACATCCCCACTGCGTAAGCCGAGGGACGCGACCAGTGGCAGGCAGGGGTACTGAAAGCGAGGGTGACGCGGATGACTGACCAGCCAAAAGGTGATTATTATGATGATCCCTCCCAAGTGCAAGCATATATCGAGAGCCGGCAAAGCGGGCTGAGCCGCAACGAATTGGTTGAAGAGCCGGCTTTCCTGGCACTGCTGGCCCCGGTGCCGCTCCAGGATCGCGCGTGTCTAGACCTGGGGTGCGGCTTTGGCCATTATAGTTCGATCCTGGCGAAGCGTGGCGGCGTTGTCACCGCGACAGATCGATCCGCCCTCATGCTCGCCGCAGCACACACCTCCCGACCCCATGAGCGCATCCATTATGAGCAGGTTGCAATGGAGGATGTGACATTTCCCGCCGCCACCTTCGATGTGGTGATCTCCAATATGGCACTGCATTACCTGGCAGATCTTGCGGCGATGGTGAACAAGATCGCCGGCTGGACCAAGCCTGGTGGCACCTTCATCCTCACCGTGGAACATCCGATCTTCACGGCGGCGCGCGAAACACCGCTAGGTATCTGGCAAGACGACACAACGCAGACCGAGTGGATCGTCACGCGTTATTTCGCACTGGGACCACGTCAGGGACCGTTTGGGCGACATTATCATCACACCTTCCAGGAATATATCACCACCCTGCTGTCCGCAGGCTTTGTGCTGCAAGCGCTAGTTGAGCCGCAACCCTCGGCTGAGGCGCTGCGGCTCAATCCCAATCTCATGCAAGATATACATCGCCCGGTCTTTTTAGGATTCCGTTGTTTACGTGTTCCTGAGCAGTGAGCCGAGGGAATGCTTGTGACCATTAGAACTACTGCTTTTTCGGCGCAAACTTCATTCCGGCAACAAACAATGCGAGGCGGACATTCCTGTCCGCCCCATGTATAGAGATGATCGCCGAAGAATGTTATGCTTGTTGCTGGTCGCGGGCCAGGTCGCGGGCGACGAGCATCACGCAGCCTGCCGCCAGCACGAGATCTTTCAGCAAGAATTGGCCGGCCAGAGTCAGGTGGGGGAAGCCCTGGCTACCATACGACACCATCGGTGCGACCAGGAAGATCGTCAGCGTGCCGGCGAAAAGTAGCACGGCGAAGAGGGCGACATAGCGTACCGCGTGATTGGTCAGCAGGAAGGCCGCCGCGACGACTTCCAGCACGCCCAGACCGTAGACGAACGATTTCGCCGCCAGGAAGGGCAGCGAGGCGTGTAAGAGGCCGACGACCGGCGTGGGATCGGCGAACTTCAACGCGCCGATCCAGAGCAGAATGATGCCCAGACTGAGGCGCAGGAAAGGTGTGGCAATGCGCTGCGCGATGGTGAAGGCCGGCTCCAGCGTCATATCCAGCGTCTCGTTGATGGACGGTTTCATCGAAGTGGTGTTTTGCATGGT
The DNA here is from genome assembly GCA_027459785.1 of Ktedonobacteria bacterium. GTDB lineage: Bacteria > Chloroflexota > Ktedonobacteria > Ktedonobacterales > JACDGC01 > JAJPKG01. Next base: position 158,678 of record DAIDGU010000016.1, read on the forward strand.
AGGTGTTCTCCTTTTGGCCCGCATGCCTCTTGTGGCACGCCAGGCGACCCAATGATGTTCGAGTTCGGTCAGGTTCTCAGCAGGTTCGTAAGCCGCCAAGAAGTTTTTCAACTCACATCATCTTGTCTGAAGAACACCTCTATGTGTTACACGATCTTTTTGAAAGACGCGGGAAGCCAGGGGATCAGGCGTCGGCCAGCGCCGCGACGACGGGGGCGAAGCGCGCGATCTGCGCCGGACTGGAATCCGGCAGCATCACCATCAGGTGGCGCACGCCGACGGCGGCGAACCCTTGGAAGGCGGCGATCACCTCGTCCGCTGTGCCGGTGATGACGCGCGGGTTGGCCTCGGCGCTCTCGCCGGGCGACAGGATGCGCGCCTCGGTGCCGACGGTCAGTTCAAGCGTCGCGGGGTCGCGCCCGACCTCTTGGCAAGCGGTGAGCATATCGGCGTAGCGCGTGGAGACGGCCTCCGGCGTGGTATGCCAGGCGGTGTTCCAGGCGTCGGCGTAGCGCGCGGCCAATTGCAACATGCGCGGGCGCTTGCCGGCGATCAGGATCGGCGGGCCGCCGGGCGTCGGCCCGCGTGGGATGAGGACAGCATCGCGCGCCTGCACATATTTGCCGGTGAAATCGACCTGTCCCTCGCGCAACAGCGGGACGATCACCTGCAAGGCTTCCGCGAAGCGCCCGGCGAGATGGTCGAAGGGATAGCCGAATGTATCGAATTCCGGCTGATGCCAGCCCGCACCCAGCCCTAATATGAAGCGTCCATTACTCACCTCGTCCAGCGCGTCGGCGATCTTCGCCAGTAGAGAGGGATTGCGAAACGCCGTGCAGGCCACCAGGGGGCCGAGGGTGATGCGGCTGGTCACGGCGGCGAGGCCGCTCAAGAAGGTGAAGACCTCCCAAAAGCCCTCCGCGGCCTGATCGGGGAAGCGGTGAAAGAAGTGGTCCGCCAGCCACAGCGACGCGAAGCCGGCATCTTCAGCGGCCAGCGCCATCTCGCGTAGCGCCTGAAAGCGAGTTTGGGGGTCAAAGGGCATGAATCCTAGTTTCACGAAGGTTGTTTCCTCTCGCGCGATTGCATGTACGCCCGCCCTAACGCTGGGCCGGCACCTTAAACGCTATCACGCTTTTGCTGGGGGTGCCATTCGCTCCTGTTTTTTAGTCATTCGCCCGCGCACATTGGTTTCAATTCATACCAATCGCCAGATCAATACCAACGCAAGTTGCGCTAAGGCGCGGGATCGGCGAGAGGGTCGAAAATTCCTCCGATGTCGCTATCCTTTGGAGCCGGCATCTCCTGCCATTTTGGCCACCACTTGCAATCTTTATCGAGGATGCGGCATGATCATAATCAGATATATCTCAATCATAGGAGCAGGACAATGGCGCAACGACAAGGTACAGGCGCGGGCCGCGCGCGGTTGATCGCTGGCCTGGCGCTGACAGGCGTGGGAGTGGGCGTGGGGATCGCGCTAGCGAAGCGCGCGAAGCTGCCCGCGAATATCCGCGAGTTCAACAAACGCTTCACCAATCCGCTGATGCTGCGCTCCGTCGCGCGGGGGGAGCGCGGCAATCTGGGCGTCATCATCCATCGCGGGCGCACGTCGGGCCGCGAATTCACCACTCCCGTGCGCATCGACCCGATCCCCGGCGGCTTCCTCATCCCCTTGCCCTACGGCACCGACACGGATTGGCTCAAGAATATCCGGGCGGCGGGGGGGACGACGCTACGTTTTCATGGGCAAGATGTCGCGGTGGATCAGCCTGAGATCATCGACGCCGCGACCGCGCTGACGATGTTGCCGGCAACTTCAGCAATCGCGGTGTGCCTGATGCGCATCAAGCATTACGTGCGCCTGCACCGCGTGGATCGTCCGGCGGCTCTCTCGGCTGAAGAGGCACGCATGCACGATCACCAGCAGCACATCGGGTAGTGCTGACGTCGGCACGCGCACCGTATGGCACCAGCGGGAGATAGCAAGCTTTCGGCAAAGGCGGACATTCCTGTCCGCCCCACGCTCTGGGAGAATGATCCACCCCACACATCGGGAGAATGATCCACCCTCAACAGGCTATTCACCCAACTCGGCCCGGCGGGCGCGCAGCTTGACCAGCGCGTCTTCCTGCGCCACCAGGCGGTCGCGTTCGGCCTGAACGACCTCCGGCTTGGCGCGCGAGACGAACTGCGCGTTCGCCAGCTTCGTGCGGATGCGTTCGGCGTCGGCCTCGCCCTTGGCGATAGCGTCGTCCAGCCGCGCCCGCTCCTTGGCCAGATCAACCAGCCCCGCCAGCGGCAAATAGACCTCGACGCCTTCCACCAGCAGCGTGATCGCCTGCTCTGGCTTCTTGGTCAACTTCGTCACAATCTCCGGCGGCTCCGTCAGCGCCAGCCGCGCGATGATCGCGCTCTGCTCGCGCAGCAGCTTCGCCCGCGCCCCACCGACCAGGATCACCTGAATGCGCCGGTGCGGCTCGACCTCAGCGGACTGGCGCGCATCGCGGATGCGCGTGATCAATGCTTGCAGCAGCGCGAAATCCGCCTCCGCTTTATCATCGATCTGTCGCAGATCAGCCGTGGGCCACGGCGCGACGATCAGCGCCGGGCGCGGCAACAGCAGTCCGTCACCACTCGCCCCCGCCGTTGCCTCATTTTTAGGCCCATTCGTGGCCTTCGTGGCCTTTTCGTGGTCTTCGTGTTCTCGTCCCCCGATCAGGTATTGCCACAACTCCTCCGTGACGAACGGCATGAAAGGATGCAGCAGCCGCAAGGCGCGATCCAGCACCGACCGCAGGATCGCCGCCGTGGTCGCCTGTGCCGCCGCGTCGCCCGCCATCTGGATCTTGGCGATTTCCAGATACCAGTCGCAGTATTCCGACCAGATGAAATCGTAGATCTGCCGGCCCGCCTCGCCGAACTGGAACTCATCGATCAGCCGCGTGACCTCGCGCGTCAGCCGTTGCGCCCGCGCCAGCAGCCACTTATCCGCCAGCGTGCGCGGCTTGATGCGCTCCAGCGGCGTCAGCGGCCCGGCGTAATCCGCCGTCGTCATCAGGACGTAGCGCCCCGCGTTCCAGATCTTATTGGCGAAATTGCGGTTGCCCTCGATGCGTTGCGGCGACAGCTTGATGTCGTTGCCCGGCGTCGAACTCGTCGCCAGGGTGAAGCGTAGCGCATCCGCGCCATATTGATCGATGGTTTCCAGCGGGTCCAGGCCGTTTTTCAGCGACTTACTGACTTTGCGGCCTTTGTCGTCGCGGATCAGCCCGTGCAGGTAGACGGTGTGAAACGGCACCGCGCCGGTGAAATGGATGCCCGCCATGACCATCCGCGCGACCCAAAAGAAGATGATGTCATAGCCAGTCTCCAAGACGCTCGTCGGGTAATACGCCGCCAGATCGGGCGTTTTATCGGGCCAGCCGAGCGTGCTGAAAGGCCACAGCCACGAGCTGAACCAGGTATCCAGCACATCGGGATCTTGCGTCAGTTCCGCGCTGTCGCACTTCGGGCAGGTCGCCGGATCATCCCGGCTGACGGTCGTCGCGCCACATGCCGCGCAGTACCACGCGGGGATGCGGTGGCCCCACCACAACTGGCGTGAGATGTTCCAGTCGCGGATGTTTGCCAACCAGTTCGTATAGGTCTTGCTGAAACGTTCCGGCACAAAGGTCAACTGCCCGTAGCGTAGCGCGTTCAGCGCGGGCGTTGCCAGCGGCTGCATCTTGACGAACCATTGTTTCGAGATCAGCGGCTCGACGACCGTGTCGCAGCGTTCGCAGTGGCCGATGGGGATCGTGTAATCCTCCTGCTTGACGATGCGCCCCGCCGCCTCAAGGTCCGCCAGCACGCGCGCCCGCGCCTCGTAGCGATCCAGCCCCGCATATTTGCCAGCATGCTCCGTCATCTTCGCGTCGAAGCCGATGACCTGGATCTGCGGCAGATCGTGGCGCTGGCCGATCTCGAAGTCGGTCGGGTCGTGCGCTGGCGTGACCTTGACCGCGCCGGTGCCGAAGCTCAGCTCCACGGCGTCGTCTGGGACGATGGGGATGGGGCGGCCCAGCAAGGGCAAAATGACCGTGCGCCCGATCCACGCCTGGTAACGTTCGTCGGTGGGATGCACCGCGATGGCCGTGTCGCCCAGCATCGTTTCCGGTCGCGTGGTGGCCACGACGATCTGTAAGCCCTCCGGCGGATCGCCCTCTTGCGGCTCTAGCGGATAGCTGATATACGTCAGCTTGCCTGCCGTGTCCTGGTTGATAACTTCGAGATCGGAGATGGCGCTCATGCAGCGCGGACACCAGTTGATGATGCGCTCGCCCCGATAGATCAGCCCCTCGTCATACAGCGTGACGAAAACCTCGCGGACGGCGCGCGACAAGCCCTCATCCAGCGTGAAACGCTCGCGTGACCATTCGACGGACGCGCCGAAGCGCCGCGTCTGCGTCTGGATGCGCTGCTTGTAGCTGGCGACCCATTCCCAGACCTGTTCGATGAATTTCTCGCGGCCCAGTTTGTGGCGATTGGTCCCCTGCTCCGCGATGTGTTTTTCGACGACGGTCTGGGTGGCGATGCCGGCATGATCCTCGCCCGGCACCCAGACCGTCGGCTCGCCGCGCATGCGATGATAGCGGATCATGATGTCTTCGAGCGTCACGGTGAGCATATGGCCCATGTGCAAGACGCCCGTGACATTCGGCGGCGGCAGGCTGATGACGAACGGTTGTTTGTCTGGATCGGGGCGCGGCTGGAAATAGCCGCCCGCCTCCCAGAACTGGTAGATGCGCTGCTCGACCTTGCCCGGCTCATAGCCCTTGGGCAGATCCAGCGCGGGGCGCGGTTCGGTCGTGGTCATAGGGTGCGGTACCTCCTGTGGTGCGGGGCGCAAGCGCCCACAACAAACACGCCCCGCTCCCATCAAGGGCGAGCGGGGCCGTCGCGGTACCACCTTGTTTGCACAGCACCACCATTCGTCGTGGGGCAGTCATTCCTGTCTGCCAAATCCTGTACTGGCGGGCAGCCATTCCTGTCTGCCAAATCCTGTACTGGCGGGCAGTCATTCCTGTCTGCCGGCTCACGACGTATGATTTGCCTGTGCCTCGAGGCGCGTAACGAGCGCGAACGCCAACACCTACTCAGCTTCAGTGCTGGGAGCGTGCGCGGGCCACGTTCACCACCGCGCGGCTGAGGATGGCTTGCAGCCGATGACCATCCCTCGCTGGCAGCGCGCGTGCGGTTACTCATCCCGCGTCAAAGCTATGGGTATGCGATTGGTTTCAGTTTGACATCCTCCCCCGCTTAGAAAGCGGGGGATTCCGGGGATCACTCCCTGGATCTTCCTGCTTCACTGGGAGTCGCCTGAGCGGGCGTGGCCCGTCCAGGTCTTACACTCTCTCCACAGGCAAGCACGGCTAGCCCAGCCGCTAAAATATTCAGCGCCGCGTTGACATCGCGGTCATGCACGCTGTGGCACGTGGGACACGTCCACTCCCGCACATCAAGAGCAAGGGAGTCCAAGATATGCCCGCACACATGGCACCGCTTGGAACTAGGGTAGAACCGATCAATCGCAACGACGGTCCGCCCATACCAGGCGGCCTTGTATGCCAGTTGCCGGATCAGTTCCCCCCAGCCCACATCGGCAATCGCCTTGGCGAGACTGTGGTTACGGAGCAGATTCTTCACGGCCAACGACTCGACACAGATCACTTGGTTCTCGTTGATCAGTCGCGTCGTCAGTTTATGCAGGAAGTCGTTCCGCCGATCCGCAATGGTCGCATGGATACGTGCGACCTTGCGCTTCTGCTTGGTCCGGTT
>DAIDGU010000017.1 GCA_027459785.1 Ktedonobacteria bacterium
GTGCCGCGTGGCCTTGACCTATGCGGCCACCTGGATCATTGCCCTCGCGGCCACTGACGCCGGTCGCCCGGATCTCTTGCGTTCGCCTCGCCGGGTTCTTGCCCATTATTGGGAGGGCGATGGGTTATGAAACGCCCTCAGGAATGTCTATCCTCCGGCATGGACAGACAGGAATGTCTATCCTCCTCTGCAATAGAAACTATGACGCGCAAGTGACGGTGGTGGCGTTCACCGTCTTGCCCGGCTTGAAGGAGGCGAGCATATGCTGCCACATGCCGTTATACGCGGTCAGGAAGTTCTGGCCGGTCGGCGTGCCGGAAAGCTGGATGAAGTAGTAGACGCCGCCGTAGATGAACTGCGCTGAGATGCTCGCCTGGCCGGCCATCGTCGGCTGGGAGGGCTGGAGGCCCGGCGGCTGGTTCGCGCCGGAGTTGGTGGCGGGTTGCAGATGCTCGATCTGCCGCGCGGCGATGCCGTTGACCTTGATCGGCGTACCCTGCGAACAGAATTGCTGGACCGAAACCTGTGTTTCATTGACGGACATCGTCACCATGTAGCTGGTTTTGTTGCCGCCTTGAAAGATCGGCGATTCTTGGGTGTTCTGGTTATTGTTGCCCCCGGTTGAAGGCGGCGCGCCTGCCGACGATTGGCCCCCTGATGTCGGTTGCCCCGGCGATGATCCTTGCACCAAGTGCAACTGCGACGGGATCGCAATCGAGTAGCCGAAGGTGGGCGAGACGAACGTGGTATAGCCTGAGCCGTTGCTGGCGGAAGAACCACCACAGCCGGCTAAGATCACCAGGGCCAACGCGGCCAACGCAGCACTCCCGCGCCGCATACAGGATATTTGCATCATGTTGCTCCTTCTGCTTGTTTCAAGTCCTTGTGTTACCACGTTGCATAAAACGGACCGAGAGGCCGAGCAAGAGGCAAAAGACGCGCTGGAACGAATCATTTGACATCTTGAAACTATTCTGGTAGAATAAATCGTACCGATGGAGGTAAACTATTTGACGATGCAACCTACAGACAAAGAGGACATGATCGCGGCGATCTTCGCGGAGATGCAAAGTTTCCAGCGGGCAAACCATTCGGCGATGGCGGAATGGGTGCAGCTTGACCTGACGATGGCGCAGGTGAAGACGCTGATGGTGCTGGCAGCGGAGCCGCCGGTGACAGCGAGCCAACTGGCGAACCTATTGGGGCTGGGCCGGCCCGCCACGAGCATTCTCATCGACCGGCTGGTACGCGACGGCCTGGTCGGGCGCACGGAAGATCCGGTGGATCGCCGGCGCGTGCTGGTGGCGCTGACCACGACCGGCAATGATCTGGTGACGCGCCTGCGACAGGGTTCCATCGAACGGATGGAACGGCTGATGCGCCAGATGGAGGCCGCCGATCTGGCGGCGCTACGGCAAGGCATGGCCGCGCTGGCAGCCGCCGCCACGCGCGAGGCCGCGGCCAAGGTGGAGCATGCGGCGACGATGCCACAGCCTGCTGAAAGTATCGCGCAACGCTAGCGCAGCACATAATCGAGCGCATACGCGCATTTCGGACTAGAGGAGTCTTTTGCGATCATGGCACAGACACTTTCCGCCGATGCCGCGCCCAGTCAGGCGACATCGCCAGCCGAGATCGTCCCCTTGGAGATCGGACGGCTCATTCCCGTGCTGATCGGCCTGATGTTGGGCATGTTGCTGGCGGCGCTGGACCAGACGGTGGTCGGCACGGCCATGCCTACCATCGTCCGCGATCTGGGTGGCCAGAACATTTCCTGGGTTTACACATCCTATCTGCTAGCTTCGACGGTGATGGTGCCGATCTACGGCAAGCTGTCGGACATCTACGGGCGCAAGGTCTTTTTCTTACTCGGCATGGTCATCTTCCTGGCGGGATCGGCGCTTTCCGGCACCAGCCAGGATATGACGCAACTGATCATCTATCGTGGCATTCAGGGCTTGGGCGCGGGCGCGCTGATGCCCATCGCGCAAGCGATCATCGGCGACATCTTTCCGCCGGCGGAACGCGGCAAGTGGCAAGGGCTGTTCATCGCGGTCTTCGGGCTGGCGACCATCGTGGGGCCGCTGTTGGGTGGCACCATCACCGACAACTGGGGTTGGCGCTGGGTCTTCTATGTGAATATGCCGGTCGGCGCGCTCGCGCTGGTCGTCGCGGCCATCACGCTGCCGGCGGCAGGCCGGCGCACCAAGCACCGCATCGACTTCCTTGGCTCCGCCGCGCTGGTGGCGTGGTCCGTGCCGCTGTTGCTGGCGCTCTCGCTCGGCGGTTCCCAATACGATTGGTCTTCGTGGCAGATCATCACGCTCTTCGCTGTGGCGGCGGTGATGCTGGTCGCCTTCATCGTCATCGAACTGAACGTGCAGGAGCCGATCATCAGCCCACGCCTCTTCAAGAACAGTATCTTCACTGTCTCGATGATCGCCATGTTCCTGCTGAGCGCGGGCATGTTCGGCGCGATCCTGTATCTGCCGTACTTCGTGCAGGACGTGCTGGGCAAGTCGGCGACGAATTCGGGCGTGATCCTCACGCCGATGATGCTGGGGTTCATGGTCAGCAGCATCGTGGGCGGCCAACTGCTCTCGCGCACGGGTAAATATAAGATCATGGCGCTGGTGGGCTTCGCGGTGGCCTCGGTGGGAATGTTCCTGCTCGCTCAGATGACGGTGAGTACATCAGATAACGAGCTGTTGCGCAACATGGTCGTCACCGGCCTGGGCATTGGCGTGATGATGAGCCTCTTCACCATCGTCGTGCAGAATGCCTTCTCGATCAAGCAGATCGGCGAGGTGACGGGGACGCTGTCGTTCTTCCGCGCGATGGGCAGCACGATTGGCCTGGCGGCGCTCGGCTCCGTGCTGACGAACGCTTTCACCAGCAATGTGCAGGCGAACATGCCCTGGCAGTTGACGCCCTATCTCAAGGCCAGCGACGTGGCGAACTTCAGCGGGACGAATGGCGCGGCGGCGCTCAAGATCGAGGCGGCGCTCGCCCACTTCGGCCTGGCCGCACCACAGTTGGCCCTGCAACTGCAAACGGCGATCAAGACGAGCTTCGCCTCGGCAGTGACGGATGTCTTCCTGATCGGCACGGGGATGATGATCCTGGCCTTCGTGGCGACGCTTTTCCTGAAGGAGATCCCTTTGCGCAAGACGATGCGCCCGACCGCTGAGGCCGTCGAGCAAGCCATCGGCGAGAGCGTGGAGGCGCTGCCGGCGGAATATCCGGTGACGGCGATGGAGTAGCACTCTCACGCCCAAAGCATGCGCAAGGATGCGCCCGCCAGCCGGTGAGGTAAGGCGCGACGGTTCGCGGCACATTGCAAAGTTTGACAACAACACACTCATATCTTATACTATCTATAAGCGCAGTAAACAACGCGATCGGGCATGAGATATGCCGCATATGGCATAGATCGCGCCGCCAGATATGATCGTGACACACCACACAGCGCGGTTGCAATGGTCCACAGAGGAATTGACAAGCATGGCACGCAGCAAACCACGCGGCGGTCGAGTGATCGGCATCGACCTGGGGACAACCAATTCCGCCGTGGCCGTCATGGAGGGCGACCATCCTGTGATCATCCCCAATAGCGAGGGTGGGCGCGTCACGCCATCGGTCGTCGCCTTCACCGCGAAGGGCGAGCGCCTCGTCGGCGTCCTCGCGCGGCGTCAGGCCATCCTGAATCCCACGCGCACCGTCAGCAGCATCAAACGCCAGATGGGGACAGCGGACGTGATCGCCATCGACGGCCACGCCTATACGCCGCCGGAGATCGCCGCGATGATCCTCGCCAAGCTCAAGCGCGACGCCGAAAGCTATCTGGGCGAGCCGGTCACGCGCGCCGTCATCACCGTGCCAGCCCATTTCAACGATGCCCAGCGCCAGGCGACCAAGGACGCCGGCCAACTCGCCGGCCTGGAAGTGTTGCGCATCATCAATGAGCCGACCGCCGCCGCGCTCGCCTATGGGCTGGATAAAGCGCCGCGCGAGACGATATTGGTATGGGATCTCGGCGGTGGCACCTTCGACGTATCCGTGTTGGACGCCAGCGATGGCATCTTCGCGGTGCGCGCCACCAGCGGCGACACCTTCCTGGGCGGCGACGACTATGATCGCGCCCTGGTGAACTGGCTGGCCGACGGTTTCGCGGCGGAACATGGCGTGGATCTGCGCCAGGAGCCGCAAGCGTATCAACGTCTGCTGGACGCCGCCGAGCGCGCCAAGATCGAGCTATCATCCCTGACGGAGACAAACGTCAGCCTGCCGTTTATCTATGCCAACGCCGCCGGCCCGTGCCATCTGGAAGCCGCCATCACGCGCGCCGCATTCGAGGCGCTGACGCAATCGTTGACCGACCGCCTGCCGCAACCGTTCCATGCCGCGCTGCGTGATGCGCGCCTGAACCAAGCCGACTTACAGCAAGTGATCCTCGTCGGCGGGGCCACGCGCATGCCGGCGGTCGCGCAGCTCGTCCGCGCGCTCAGCGGGCTGGTGCCGAACCAGGGGGTGAACCCCGACGAGGTCGTGGCGCTCGGCGCGGCGATTCAGGGCGGCGTGTTGGCCGGCCAAGTGCGCGACGTGCTGCTGCTGGATGTGACGCCGCTCTCGCTGGGCGTGGAAACGGTCGGCGATCACGTGCAACAGATCATCACGCGCAATACGCCGCTGCCCATCGCCGCGACGGAAGGTTTCACCACCAGCCACGACAACCAGCAAGATGTCGAGATCCATGTCGTGCAGGGCGAAGCGGACCAGGCCAGCGCCAACTTCAGTCTGGGGCGCTTCCGGCTGGACGGCATCCCGCCCGCGCCGCGCGGCGTGCCGCGCATCTCCGTCACGTTCGACATCGACGTGAACGGGCTGGTGACGGTCGCCGCCACCGACGAGGGGACGGGCCGTTCGCAGCACATCACCATCGTCACGCGCGGCGTCGTCCATCCGCCGGAACCGCTGACCGATTCCGTGGAGACGCGGGCCATCGCCAGCGTGCCGACCGATGTGCTGCTGGAGGTCGATGACCAGGGGCGTCCCATCGTGGATGCCGCCGCCGTGCCGCCCGCGACGTTGCTGCTGATGCAGCGCGCCGATCTGTTGCTGTCCCAGGCGGACTGGGTGCTGGCCCATGCGCGGCCACCGCTCACGAGCATCGAGCGCGCCGCGCTGACCAGCATCACCGCGCGCCTGCGCGCGGCACGGCGCATCGTCCCCAGCCAGGCTGCCGTGCTGGCCGCCGCCTGTGACGATCTCGATCAGTTGCGCCAACAGTTGCCACAATGGCACAGCCAGGCATCCGGCTAACCTTGCCACACTCAGAGAGGAACCCGACTGATGAGCGATCCCCAAGATACCCAACCGACCGAAACCGCATCCGAAGGAGCTAACGGAACCGCCATGAATAAAGAACTGGAAGCCGCCCGCGCCGAAGCCGCCGATTTGAAGGATAAGTACCTCCGGCTGCGCGCCGAGATGGATAATTTCCGCAAGTTGCAGGAACGCCGCGCTCAAGATCGTATCAAGCAGGAAAAAAAGGGGTTGCTGCTGCACGTGATCGAAGCCATTGACGATCTGGAACGTGCGCTGGCGCACCAAGACGTGCTGGACCGCGACACACTGCTGGGATCGCTGAAGCACCTGCACAGCCAGCTCAATGCGATGTTGCAGCGCGAGGGCGTGGTCAAACTCACCAGCCAGGGCGAGACGTTCGATCCGCACCTGCACGAGGCCGTCGAGCGCGTCGATTCGTCCGGCAAGCCCGAAGGCGAGATCGTGCAGGAGATGCAGAAGGGTTATCTGTATGGCGACGAGTTGCTGCGCCCGGCCCGCGTGCATGTCAGTTCAGGAGAGGATGCGCCGCAGCAATAAAGCATCTGCGGCGCGGGGGAGCCGGTCCACGGTTCCCCAGGTAAACGACAGTGGATTACAAAGATTACTATAAAGTTCTCGGTGTGGAGCGTACCGCCAGCCAGGACGACATCAAGAAAGCGTTCCGCAAGTTGGCGCGCAAGCACCACCCGGACGTGAATCCTGGCAACAAAGAGGCCGAAAAACGCTTCAAAGAGATCAACGAAGCCTACGAAGTGCTATCGGACCCCGACAAGCGCCAGAAATATGACACGCTTGGTCCCAACTGGCAAGAGCAATTCGGCTTCCAGGGGAACCCCACCCCACGCACGCGCACGTATACCGGCGGTGGCGCGGGTGGGCGCGGCGGCACGCCTTTCGACTTCGACACGGACCCCACTGGCTTCTCGGACTTCTTCGAGACGCTCTTTGGTAATATGCGCACCAGCAGTGGCACGGGAACCAGCACGCGCAGCCGCACCCAGAACGACCTGCGCCGGCGCGCGGGCGACAACCTGGAACAGCCGGTGGAGATCTCGCTCAAAGAAGCCTATGAGGGGGCCAAGCGCGTCTTCACCGTGCAGGTGCCGAGCGAATGCCCGACGTGTCGCGGCACGGGCGAGGTGCGCGGCGGCATCTGCCCCACCTGCCAGGGCCAGGGCCAGGTGATGAACACCGAACGCATCGAGGTCGCCATCCCCAAAGGCGCGGACAACGGCACGCGCGTGCGCGTCGCTGGCAAAGGCCAGCCCGGCATCGGCGGCGGCCCGCGTGGCGACCTGTACCTGATCGTCAACGTCAAGCCCGATCCGCAGTTCGAGCGCAAGAAAGACGACATCTACGTGGATGTGCCGGTCGAATTGACGGCGGCGCTGCTGGGCGGCGAGGCACAGGTGCCACAGCTCAACGGGCGCAACCTGCTCTTGACCATCCCGGCGGAAACGCAGAACGGGCAGATCTTCCGCCTGGCGGGCAAGGGCATGCCCCGCCTGCGTGGCACCGGCCAGGGCGATCTCTTCGCCCGTGTGCGCGTGATCCTGCCCAGCCACCTGACGGAGGGCGAGCGCAAGCTTTTCGCCGAATTCAGGAAAGGCCGCGAGGCGCGCGGGTAATGGCGTATGTACGAGGAAACCGAACACCTCGCCATCAGCATCGAAGGGCGCGGCGATGGCGAGTATACCATCAGCATCGCGGCGGCCAAGGCCGAGGTCCACGAGCAGACCTTGCGCCATTATGAGCGCCTGGGCCTGGTGACGCCAGCGCGCAAGGGCAATAGCAAGCACTCGCCGCGCCTCTATTCCGACCGCGACATCCAGCGCGTCCTCTACATCCGCCGCCTGATGCGCGACCTGGGCGTGAACCTGGCCGGCGTCGAGGCGATCCTGCGCCTGCACGACCACATCGAACGCCTGCAACAGGAACGCGAGGCCGAGGTTGCCGCCCTGCGCACCGCCCACGAGCAGGATCTGCGCCGCCTGAAGCAAATCATCAGCCGCCTGCAAGGCGCGGGCGGCTGAAACCGCGACGAAGGTTGCATGGGGACGGAGGGGGGGGGACGAGCGGGCCAGGAGGCGATGCGTTGGGATGGGCGGTTGCCAGCGTGCCTAAACGTCTGACGGTGCCGTTGTAGGGGCGTACCCTTGTGGTCGCCCAGGTCCTGAGGCTGGTCGCCCTGCCCCCTCCACATGGTCGCCTTGCCGTCGCGGACTAACTCCAGTCCACGTAGGTGGACTTCGTGGCGGCACGCCCCTAGGCGCGGTTTCAACCGCCCGCCGTCCCCGTCCCCCGACGCATCCACGCCGTTTCCTGTCCCCCCCCGTCCGCCCCATCACCATCCCAACCGCCCCTACGTTCCCCGTTGTCCTCTGAATCGCGCAGTTACTCGCCGGCGCGCGGCGGCAGCGCGCGTGGTGTGGCGGCGGGTTCGTCGTGCGCCTCCACGGCGGTCTTCATCGAGTGCTGGAACGATTTCACCGTGTCGCCGATGGCTTTGCCCATCTCCGGCAGGCGCTTCGGCCCAAAGATCAACAGGGCCAGCACCATAACGATGATCAATTCCGGCAGATGTCCTACGAATGGCATGATCAGTTCCTCTCTGGTGTGGGGGCATGCGCGGATCACACGCATGCCGATGGTGACTAGCGTAGGTGGCTGATGTTACCGATGATAATACGTCGGCCAGCCGAGATACTTGGTCAGCGCCTCGTTGAGCGCCGTAGCCACGCGCGTCTGATTCAGCGCCACGTGATGCTCGAACCCGTTCTCGCAGATATAGCGCAGCAGATCCTGGAAATGTGGCACCCGTACCACTCCATACCCGCCAAAGGTCTCCAGTGGATCGGTCGTGAACTCGCCCTCACCGACGTAGGCGCGCAGCGTGCCGGCGAATTCGTCGGTGCTGACGCGCAGATAGGTGAAGGGGGCAGCCTTCACGCGCCCCGTGATGGTACCGAACGTGTTGGCCTTGCCGACGGTCCCGGCGATGATCGCCTGGTAATCCATCTTCGGCACCTCAGTGATGAAGACATCCTTGGGCAGATTCGAGCAATGGAAGACGACGGCTTTGTCGGGATCGTCGCCGTAATTGTTGTTCCAGTCCACCAGCGCGCTGGGCTGCTGGCCCGCCAGTTGCAGCGCCAACATCGCCAGCGTCCCCATCACGTCCGTCTCGCAGGCCGATGGAATCAGGCCGTTGCTCGCCATGCTCATCAGCGTGCAGGGGACGACGCCGAAAAACTCCTCCATCGCCGTCCAGCACTGGATCGCCGTCGCGTCGAGCTGCATCTCCGCCATCCATTGATCCAGCACGGCCCCGAAGGTCGCCATCTTCAGCAACGCTTCTTCCGGGATGCCGCTGGCATCGGCATAGCGGCGGATCGCGGCGAGCTTGGCCACAACGATCTCGTCCGTCGCTGTCAGCCGCGCCGCGCGGCCAAAGACCTCCGACAGATCCAGCGTCTCGACAGAAACTCCGGCCTGTTCCAGCAATTTTTCGCTGTAGCGCACGGTGTTGAACGCCGCTGGCCGCGCGCCCAGCGCGCCGATGCGCGCGTTTTTCAGGCCGCGCACCACGCGGCACAGCGCGCCGAATTGCGCCAGATCCTGCGCGAATGCCGGACCGGTCGGGTCCATCGTGTGCTGGCTGGTCAGCGTGAAGGGGATGCCGTATTGGCGCAGGTTGTTGCTGGCGCTCATCTTGCCGCAGAAGCTGTCGCGGCGGTCGTCGATGCTCATCTTGCCCGGCGTGTCGGGGAAGGCGTGCAGCAACACCGGCACGCGCAGGTCGGCCCAGCGCAACACGTTGGCGATGGCGCGCTCATCGCCGAAATTTGGCAGCGTCACGATGATGCCGTCGATGCGGTCGCGCTCGCTGCGCAAGAGATCGGCATACAGCCGCGCCTCCGCCAGCGATTCCACCGCGCCGACGTTGGTGGCTTGCGGCTGCGCGATGACCGTCTGGATCTTGGCCTTGCGCAACACCTCCAGCATGATCTCGCGGCCCTCCCCGGCCAGGTGATCGGGAAAGAAGCCCCGGTTGCCGACGATCACGCCGAAGGTCAGGGGACGTGCCAGCGGCGACTGGGTGCGGAGCAAGGGGCTGGCGACAGTGGTAGGGGTGGTCATGCGATGCTCTCCTGATGTTGCCCGTAGACATGAGTGTAACGGTGATGCAGCGCGGCGATGTGGTCCGGGCTGATGGGAATGGGGGTGCCGAGTTGTTCGGCGTGCCAAACGGTGGCGGCCACATCTTCGGTCATCACGGCGGCTTGCACCGCCGCGCGGGCCGAGGGGCCGATGGTGAAGACACCATGATTTTGCATAAGCACGGCGGGGCTATGCGATCCCACCAGGCAGCGCACGACTTCCTGGCCGATCGCCTCGCCGCCGATCAGCGCGAAGCCGCCGCAGGGGATGTCGCCGCCGAACTCGTCGGCCATCGCCGTCAGGACGCACGGGATGGGCCGGCCCAGCGCGGCGAACGCGGTGGCGAAGCGCGAGTGGGTATGCACGATGCCGCCCACCTGGGGCAGCGCGCGATAGATGTAGCAATGTGACGCCGTATCCGATGAGGGCGCGAGGTCGCCTTCCACGACCTGCCCATCGGCATCGACGATCACCATATTTTCCGGCAGCAGATCCTCATAGAGCAGGCCGGAAGGCTTGATGGCGATCAGTCCCGTCGCGGCGTCGCGCGCCGAGATGTTGCCGCTGGTCCAGGCGACGAGATGATGCGCGGGCAGCGCGGCATGCAGCCGGCAGACTTCCGCGCGCAATTCGGGGAGCAGCATCTCACCGGCCCTCCTTGATCTGGCGGCGCAGGCGTTTCAGGCGCTGCATCACCGGATTGGTCCCACGCCCGAAATAGTCATACAGGGTCGTATACTCAGCGTAGAGTTGGTTATAGATCGCGTGGCGTGCCGGGTCGGGCTGCACCGGATCGGGCCGGCGCTGGCCCAGCGCGTGCGCGGCAGCAGGGATATCGGGATATAAGCCGGCGGCGACAGCGGCATGGATCGCCGCCCCCAATGCGGGGGCTTGCGCCGATGCGGAGATGTACAATGGCTTGCCGATGACATCCGCATAGATCTGGCGCAGCAGCGCGTTCTTTTCCGGCAGCCCGCCCGCCGCGACGACGGTATGGATCGGCACGCCGCCGCGCTCGAAGGCATCGATGATCGTGCGCGCCCCGAAAGCCGTCGCCTCGATCAGCGCGCGATAGATCTCCGCCGGCGTGGTCGCCACATTCAGCCCCAGAATCAGCCCCGTCAGATCGGTATTCACCAGCGTCGAACGGTTGCCCAGCCACCAATCCAGTGCCAGCAGTCCGGCTTCGCCCGGCACAAGCTGACTGGCCTCGCGTTCCAGGTAGTCATGCAAGGTCAGGCCGGCGGCCTGCGCGGCGGCGTGCGTCTCTGGCGGCAGCAGCGTTTCCGTGAACCAGGCGAAGATATCGCCGACGCCGTTCTGGCCCGCCTCATAGGCCCACAGGCCCGGCACCACCCCGTCGCGCACCACGCCGCACATGCCTGGCACCTCGTGCAACTCCTCGCCCAGCACGATGTCGCAGGTCGAAGTCCCCATGATCATCACGAAGATGCCAGGGACGACGGCATCCACGGCGGCGGCGGTGACGTGCGCGTCCACGTTCGCCACGGCGACGGGAATGCCCGGCGGCAGGCCCATCCAGGCGGCAGGCTGGGAGGCGAGCAGGCCGGCGCTCGTCCCCAACTGCGCCAGATGGTAGCTCAACTTCGTCTCCACGATATCGGCGAAGCGAGGGTCCAGCGCGGCGAAAAAGTCGCGGCTGGGATAATCATCATCCCAATAGATCGCTTTGTACCCCGCCGTGCAGCGATTGCGCACCTCTTGCCCGGTGAGTTGCCACACCAGCCAATCGGTGGCTTCCAGCATCCGCCCGGCGGCGGCATAGACCGGCAGATCGTCTTCCAGGATCTGGAGCGCCTTGCTGAAAAACCATTCGGCGGAATACGTGCCGCCATAGCGCGCCAGCCAGGGTTCGCGGCGCTCACGCGCGACAGCGTTGATGCGATCCGCCTGCGGCTGGGCGGCATGGTGCTTCCACAGCTTCACCCAGGCGTGCGGGTGGTCGCGCCACTCCGGCAGCAGGCACAGCGGCGTGCCGTCGTGGGTGGTAGGCAAGATCGTGCAGGAGGTGAAGTCGATGCCGATGCCCGCGATCTCCGCCGGCGCGACGCCGCTGGCCCGCACTGCTGCCGGCACCGCCTGCTGCAACACAGCCAGGTAATCTTGCGGATCTTGCAGCGCCCAATCCGGCGGCAGGGTGCGCTGCGTGCCGGGCAAGCGTTGATCGATCACGCCATTGACATATGGGTGGACCGCTGTCGCCAACTCGCGCCCGTCGCGCGCATCCACCACCACCGCCCGCCCGGATTCGGTGCCAAAGTCGATGCCAATCGTATACATAACTCTTCTCGTCCTTCGCGCCACCGTGCCGCTTGTTCACGCTGGTCCCATGCTCGGCCAGGCAAGCATGGCTGACCTCCGTAATCCAGGGTATTCCAGGTACCAGGCAAAGCCATCCCCGGACGGCACCCACCGGCACCGCCTACCGATAACCGGAGGACAGACATTCTTGTCTGTCAAGTAATCGGAGGACAGACATTCTTGTCTGTCAAGTAACCGGAGGACAGACATTCTTGTCTGTCTGGTCGGCGGATAAGCATATCCCTCACGGATCCAGGCACTACGCGCTGGCAGGCGTGGGACCAAACTTGGAGGCACGATATTCCTGCATGATAATATCGGTGATCTCTTCCATTGAGTTCGGCCCCACCGGCTTATCGAAGGTGATCTCGCCGCGCTGCAACAGGTTGATGCGGTCGCAGACCTCCACCACCTGCGCGTAGTTATGGCCGATCATGATCACCGACACACCCTGCGCTTTCAGCCGGCGGATCAGGTCCAGGATCTGCGCGCCTTCTTTGGCACCCATCGCGGCCAGCGGTTCGTCCAGCAGCAAGATCTTGGCGTTGGATGACACGGCGCGGGCGATGGCAATGGCCTGGCGCTGACCACCAGAGAGCTTCGCCACTTCCACATCCACCGAGGGGATGCGCACGCCCATCTGATCCAGATACTCACGCGCCTGCTTGCGCATGACGGCGTTATTCAGGAAGGGGCCGATGCGCACCTCACGCTTCAGAAACATGTTATGGTAGACGCTCAGTTCGTTGACGAGCGCCAGATCTTGGTACACCGTCTCGATGCCCAACTCGCGCGCATGTTCCACCGAACGCAGCTTCACATCTACGCCGTTGATGGCAATGGTCCCCGCGTCCGGCGGTTGGAAGCCGGTGAGAATCTTGATCAGCGTCGATTTGCCAGCACCGTTGTCGCCAACCAGGCCCAACACCTCACCATAGCCGACATGCAGATTGATGTCGCGCAGCGCCGTCACCGGCCCGAAGTGTTTAGCGATACCTGTCACGCGCAGGGCATCGGTGGTTGTAAGAGTGGTCATCAGCGACCCGCCTTTCGCAAGATCTGCAAGCGCACGTTGAGGATCATTGCCGCCAGGATCGCGGCCCCCAACACGACGTAATAGTAGTCGGCGTTGATGCCGATGAGGGTGATGCCGTCCTGCAAGATGCCCAGCACAATCGTCCCCAACAGCGCCCCGACGACCGTCCCTGAACCACCGTTGAGCGCCGTGCCGCCGATGACCGCGCCGGCCACCGCGTTGAACATGATCGTCGTGCCGCCCGCCAGCGGATCGGTCGAGGTGATGCGATAAGCTTCCAGGATGCCCGCGAAGCCGCCCAGGGCGCTGGCGACCATGAAATGCACCATTTTGATGCGATTGGTGCCGATGCCAACCTCGCTGGCCCCCAGCGGATTGCCACCAGTGGCGACCGTGCGCAACCCCCACGGCGTCAGGCTCAGCAAGACCTGCATCACCAGCACGATGGCGACGGCCCAGATGATTTCCGAATAAGGGTTATTGCCGAAGAACTGCGCGAACGAGGTCACTTTGGGGAACGTATCCGGCGTGATCACCGGCGTCGCGTTGGTGGCGATCAAGGTGGCACCACTGACCAAAAATTGAGTGCCGAGCGTGGCGATCAAGGATGGCACTTTCAGATACACAGACACGAAGCCATTGATGAAACCCACTGCCGCGCTCACCAACAGAGCGAGGATGATGCCGCCGAGCAAAGGAATGCCGTTTTGATTCGCGTAATACATGACGAACGGGGCCATCGCAAAGACGCTGCCGACCGACAGATCGATCTCGCCACAGATCAGCAACATCACTTCGCCAGCGGCGATGATCGCGGTGGCGGCGGTATACGCCGCGAGCGTTTGCAGATTGCCGAGCGACAAAAACACGCTTTTCGAAAATTGGAAATAGACGACCATCACCAGCGCGATCAGCGCCACACTGAGGGTGCGCTGTTGCACGATAAAGCGCCAAAAGTTTTGCAGCGTTTGCAACGCCCCATTGGGCGGCGCGGCAGGTGGGCCGGCAAGGGCTTCGTTGGCCATGTCTCAGACTCCTGTGAAATGGTTGATGCGGGCTGGGCTAGGTGGCCACCCAGGCGGCAACGAGTGAATAGTTCTATTCAACAACATTTCCCGCCCGGATAGCTACAGGGGTGGTGGTTTAGCCTGAAATGACCTTTTCGTCGGAGGTGCTGCCCTCGAAGCGCGAGGTGGAATTCAGGTACGGGCCGACGTTGTCTTTGGTGACAAAAAGCAAGCCGGTATCTGTAGTGGCCGGCTGCTGCAAGCCGCCGGAAAGTTTATAGAGGAAGAGTTGCACCGTCGGCAGGAACCCTTGCAGGTAAGGCTGCTGGTCGATGGTGAAGCCCATGTCGCCCGATTGGATCAATTGCAGCGTTTTGGGCAACAGGTCGAATCCGCCCGTCACGACGCCCTTGGCCGCCAGCCCGTACTTCTGGCTGGTTTGCGCCACAGCTTGCGTGCTGCCGCCATCCACGGCGACCATACCCTTCAGGTCCGTATGGCCCTGATAGTATGCATCCACCGCCGTCAACTCGTCGTTGACCGCCGCGCCAGAAGTCACCTGGGTGAACTGCACGGCGGGGGCCAGCGCCTGGAGCGCGGCTTTGCAGCCGTCGATGCGCGGCTGAATGTTCAGGGAGCCAGGCGTGGCGATGAAACCCGCCACTTTGCCGGAGGTGATTTGCCCGGCGATGCGCGTCCCCATCTGATAGCCCGACTGATAGAGATCCTGCCCAATGTAAGCCAGGCGCTTGTTGCCGCTGTTCGCGGGTGCGTCGGCGTTATACGACACGACGGGAATGCCCGCCGCGATGGCCGCCGCCGTGGGCGCGTTGAATGCGGTGGGGTCGATGATGGCGACCGCAATGCCGTCGGCTTTGGCGGAGATGGCCGTCTGCATGGCATTGACCATTTCCGAGACGTTGCTGGTGGCCGAACCCGTCCACTGATACTTGCAGCCAAACACTGAGGCAGCATCGGCGATGCCGTACTGGGTGGGGGTGAAGAAGGGGTTGGTGGTCACGTGGTTGACGAAGACGAAGTTCCACTGGGGATGGCTGGGGAGCAGTCCTTCACTGCCGCCACCGGCTGCGTTGGTGCTGCTGCCACACGCCGCCAAGATGGCGGGCAAGGATGCGGCACCGGCGGCACCAATCGCCGCTTTGCCGAGGAAGCCGCGCCGACCCATTTGGCCAGCGGTCTGCGAGGTTGGGTCTTGCTTTGGTTTCACGATAAACCCTCCACTGTCTCACTCGACATCGAGCTGAAGAACCACCGAGGATGTACTCCGATCCCTGCTTCATAGCAGGAAACGTTGCCAAGTCCTCCATTTCGGTGTCACATACTGGTTACTGCATCAGTGCTAGGAAGCGATTTAACCGGTTAAAGATTTAATCGGTTAAATACCAGTATACTGATGCGTCGTCATTTTGTCAAGTCCCCCGCCAACATCCAGCGGCAACGCTCATATTCACTCGGCATGAAGGCGTGCTGGCACCAGCCCGCACCAGCCTTTTGACTGATGGAGGCGACCGGCAGCGCGGTCCGGCGCGCATCTCCTGCTGTTAAAGGTGAACCCGACAGATCGCCCTGGACTCATCCGTATCCCATGTGGTAAGATGGTCCCAGAGATCGTATACGCATTTATGCGGATAAATCTCACAGCCACAATTGAGGATGCCACCGCCGATGACGACGATTGCTGATGTGGCCCGCCGGGCGGGCGTGACGGCGGCGACGGTCTCGAACGTGATCACCCAGCGCGTGCCGGTGAGCGCGAAAACGCGCGACCGCGTGCTGAAAGCCATCGCAGAACTCGATTATCGCCCGAACTTAGTCGCGCGCGGCCTGGCACTGGGGAAGACGTTGACGTTGGCGCTGGTCGTGCCGACGTTGACCAACCCTTATTTCGCTGAAGTGGTGGAAGAAGTCGCGCGCGTGACCGACCAGCATGATTATCAGATGTTGCTGAGCATGACGCATAATCACGCCGACGAAGGGCGGCGCCACTTGGCGCGCATGGCCAGCCGCCGCGTGGACGGCTTCATCGTCATGGGCATGGCCGCCGACACCAGCGATGTCGTCGCCTTGATGCAGCAGGATCATCCCGTGGTCGTGTGCATGTGGAACCATGATCCGCGCCTGCAACTGCTGCCCGTGGTGGACATCGATTTTCGCCTGGCCGGCGAACTGGCGACGCGCCACTTGCTGGAATGGGGGCATCGCCGCATCGCCATCATCGTCGAAGAACCCGTGCAGCACTCGCGCCTGCAAGGCTACCAGATGGCGCTCTTGGAAGCGGGCATCGTGCCTGACCCCGTCTATATCCGCCCCGGCGACTCCTCCTTCGCCAGCGGCTACCAGGCGGCGCTGGATCTGCTGGCGCTGCCCCACCGCCCGACGGCGATCTTTGCCTGCAATGATTGGATGGCGCTGGGCGCGATGGAAGCGGTGGAACGCCACGGCCTGGCGATCCCTGGCGATATGGCGATCGTGGGGGTAGACGACATCGCCCAGGCGGCCTATGCCCATCCGCCGCTGACGACCGTCAGCACGCCCCGCCGCGAGGTGGCCCGCGCCGCCACCGAACTGCTCTTGCGCCTGATCGATCACAGCGAGCAGGAGCCATATATGACGCTGGTACGCCCGCACCTGGTGGTGCGCCATTCGACCGACGTGGCCCTGCGACGCAGCGGCGAATGAAGTGCCTCAGCGGTTCGTTGCATCGCCCAAAATGCCATAATTGACGCACAAAAAAACCAGGCGCATTCGCTGCGCCTGGTCGGCTGATAGGTATGGCGGCTGATCTTTACTGCGCGGCTTCGCGCTCCAGCTTGGCTTTCAGCGCGGTCAGATAGGTCTTGGCGGCGGCGGTGTCGGTATTGTTCAGCGATTGCACGACAACGGGGAAGGCCGCCACGTTGGTCCGCCAGGTTTTCAAGATGCCATCCAGCGATTGCAGCGCCTGAATCTGCAAGTTGAAGAGCTGCGAGAAGCCTTGCGCCTTTTCGACCGCGCCGATGCAGACATCCAGCGTGATCTCCGTCAGGCCGGCGAGCAGGCCGGCGATGGGGACGACGAAGAGGTTGACGGCGTTGTGGGTGACATCCGCCACGCCTTCAGCGGCATCGATGCCCACGCCTTCCAGGTTGGCGAGTTCCGTCGCCAGGGCGCGGCGTCCTGCATTGACAGCGTTCTGGATCTCCTGCTGGGTCAGATCGCCGATGCCGCCCATGATGCGATCTTTCTCAGCGACGGCGACGCCGACCACGCCCAAACCAGCGGCAGCGATGAGGGCGCGACGGCCCATCTTGCGGCGCTCGTCGGCGGTGGCCGCGCCAGGGGCGATGCTGCCGCCACCAGCACCATAGGTCGCGGGAACGGGTTCACGTTGGTTCATGCTTGGGCCTCCTACGTTAAACTCTTACGCGCTATGCGGATGATATCTTGTCAGGAATGATATGACACGGCGGCGCGATTGTACACCATCATGCGGGTGAAATCATGTGAATCGCTTCACAGCCTGGGCGGCGACCACCGTCCCTGTTGTCCCTTTCACATACTCTGTGCCAAAATCCGCCGCATTCCCCAACAGATGTGATGCGGTTCATCATGCTTGCAGCATGAGGTGTGGTACGATAGGGATGGGGAAACGCGGGAGCATCGGCACAATGCCGATTGGCTGCATATATGAGGAAGCCATTTGATGAACACTGTATTCGGTGTCGTGCGCGTGCTGTCGCCCCAGGCGGATGCCGGGCGACCGCCGCCGGGGCAGCTTTTGCCGGAACAACACCTCGTTTTTCCCATCGCCGCTGAGATGATCACGTTGGGCAGCGACCTCCACAACGCTATCGTGCTGTTCGATCCCGCGGTCGAACGCGAACATGCGTTATTGCGCTATCAACGGGGCGTGTGGACCATTGAGAATCTGGCGCAGTCAAGCACTTTGACGGTGGCAGATGTCGTCGTCCCGCCGCAGATGATGGCTTCCATCGCGCCGGGCCAGTGCTTCCAGCTTGGGGCCACGCGCCTGCAATTGGTCGCGCCGGACCTGCCCCTAAGCCTGATGGTGTTGGCGGAAGAAGGGCCATATACCGCGCACTCCCCCTCGGTGTCGCTGCTGCAAGCGCCGCGCGCCCTCTGGCATCTGCCGCGCGGATTGCTCGGACGCGCCGGGGTGGTCATCGTTTTGCTCGGCTTTTGCGTCGCCTTCACCTTGCTGGCGGTGACGTTGGGAACGCTCATCACCCATCGCGTGCTGTCGGGTGACTGGGCCAGTGTCATCACGGCCCTGACCATCCCGCTTATTCCGGCGGCGGGCATTGTCGTGCTAATCGCGCTGATCGACCGCTATGAGCGCGAACCCTGGCACCTGCTGCTCTGCGCATTTCTCTGGGGCGCGATCGCCGCCAGCACGCCGGCGCTCTTCATCGAAACGAACGTGAATCAGGTCATCGCCGCACTGCTGCCCCATAGCGGCGCAGACATCGTGCGGT
Source organism: Ktedonobacteria bacterium (assembly GCA_027459785.1). Taxonomy (GTDB): domain Bacteria; phylum Chloroflexota; class Ktedonobacteria; order Ktedonobacterales; family JACDGC01; genus JAJPKG01. The sequence goes on from DAIDGU010000017.1 coordinate 18,372, forward strand.
CGCTTCTAACGGGCCTCAACGCCGGCATCATCGAAGAGGCGGCGAAAGGTGCGGGTCTGCTCGTCTTGCTCCTGATCATGCGCGAACGTTTCGAAAACATCACCGATGGCATCCTATATGGCGCGATCATCGGCGCGGGCTTCGCCATGACGGAAAACATCGTCTACTTTGTCAACGCGGAGTCGCGCCAGACGCTGGTCTTCTTGATCATCGGGCGCGTGATCCTGGGATGGCTCGGCCATTCCACTTTCACCGCCTGCTTCGGAGCCGGCCTGGGCTACATGCGCGAGCGTCGTGCTGGCTTTCGTCCCTGGCTGCCCCCACTGCTGGGCTTTTTGGCCGCCGTGCTGTTGCATACCCTCTTCGATTTCATCGCGTTGGCAGCGAACGCGGCATACAATAATTCGCCGAATTCGCCCCTGGTCAACGTGGTGACGCTGCTAGCGGCGGTCGGCGATTACCTGCCGTTGCTCGTCGCCGACTTCATCCTGGGCCTGATGCTGCTGCGTTCGCTGGCCCGCGAGGCTGGCGTGCTGCGCGAATATCTGGTGGATGAAGTGCGCCAGGGCATCGTGACGCCGGATGAATATGTCGTGCTGCTGCGTGCCTCAGCGGGCCAGCGGCTGCACCGCGCGCTCTTGCTGGCGCGCGGCGCGCGGTTGTGGTGGGCGACGCGCTCGCTCTTCGCTGCCGAGGTTGGCCTGGCCTTCGCCAAGTGGCACGCCGCCCTGCCGCCGGGCGACAGCGCGTTGCCCTTCGCGCCGCCCAGCGCCTTTCGCGCACGCATCCGCCGGCTGCGCCGCATGCTGCGCACCTCCCTGCCGCATGATCAACGCCCTTCCTCTGCCCCCATCTCACCGTATGGCATGCGCGAATGACCTAGCTTGCTGCGCAAACAAAACAACGCCGCGCACGTCGCCTTCGCTCCTCCCTGGTAAAGGCGCATGCGCGGCATGAGTCGAACGGGGATCAGTAACCCAACGTGGCTCCGAAGGCGTTGGCGATGGTCGTGTAGCCGGCATCTTTCGGGTGGATGTCACCGTAGAATGAGCAGATCCAGGTCAGGTTGCAAATGTTACTGCCCTGGTTGTTGCCGCCGAAAGCACCATAGGTGTTGACCACGGGAATGCCGAACGCGGCGGCATCGGTGGCGATGGCACTATTCAACTGCTGCACGTAGGCCAGCGAGTTCGGACATTTTTGGCTGTAGGGATCGTAGTAGTTGGTCATCACCAGATCGCCAGTGCGCTGGCCGCTACTGTTTTTGAGCGCGTTGGTCAGGTCGGGCAGGATGACATCCTTCAGGTTGGTGTTCAGCGTCGCCAGATCGGTCGCCCACTTCGACGACACGGCACAGGTGGACGAGTTGATGTCCGGTAGCAGATCGTTCGCGCCCATGTCCAGCGTAACGGGGCTGACCTGGCCGGGATGCGCGTGCAGGAAGTTGACCGCTGCCGTCAACTGCGGGCCGAAGTAGTAGTTGTGCAAGGCGTACCAGTAGGGGCAGCCGCCATTGATCATGGTTGTGCTGGTCTCGCCATTGCAGCCATAATTCGTTAGGCTGCCGGACCCATGATGGCTGAGATTGTTATTATACAAATCCTGCACGTAACCGTGCGTCCAATCGAAGTCGGGCTGATAGCCGAAAGCCAGCGAATCGCCCAGACCGAGGTAATAGTGCTTGGGGCCGACAACAAACGCGGCAGCGCGGGCAGGGGCAGCGAAGACGTGCAAGGTCGTCAGCAATAAGGTGACGACGACGAGGCTGACGCCGATGATAGCCAGGTGACGCGGAATACGTAGTGCCATACCAAACGACTCCTTCCTCAACAGTGAGGGGCTGGAACAGACGAAGTGGCACACATGCGACACGGGGGAGGAAACGCTGTGCTACCTACCATGCTACCTGGAAATCCGCTGGTTGTCAAGGGGGCAAACCTATCATCGTGTGACAGACAGGAATGTCTGTCCTCCAGATGCTCGTGTGACAGACAGGAATGTCTGTCCTCCAGATGCTCGTGTGACAGACAGGAATGTCTGTCCTCCAGATGCTCGTGGGGCGGACAGGAATGTCTGTCCTCCAGATGCTCGTGGGGCGGACATTCCTGGCCGCCACTTATGCGCCAGTGGGATCACAGCCAGCCGCGCCGCCGGAAGTACCAGAGCTGGCCGGCGGAGATGAGCGCCATCGCCAGCAAGACGAACCAAAAATTATAGCCGTTGTCATGGATGACCTGGGGCGAAAAAGCGAAGTTTTGGCCGAAGACGCCGGTGATGAAGGTGATTGGCATGAAGATCGTGGCGATGATGGTGAGCTGCTTCATCACCACGTTGAGCCGGTTCGAGACGGTAGAGAGATAGACATCCAGCAAACCGCTCATCAGGTCGCGGTAGGCATCCAGGATCTCGAAGGCGCGGATGAGGTGGTCGTGCATATCGGCGAAATACGGCTCGGCTTCGGTGGGAATGAGATCGCCGGTGCGGGCGACGAGCGCGTTGGCCACCTCCACCTGCGGGCTGATGACGCGCCGCAGCAGCGCCACCGTGCGTTTCAGCCGAAAGATGCGTCCCTGAACGGCATCATTGGCGTTGTTGACCGTCGCATCCTCCAGGTCGTCGATGACAGCGTCGATCTCATCCAACTCTGGGAAGTAGCTATCCACCAGAGTATCCAGGATGGTGTGTAACAGCCGCGCCATGCCGCGCCCCATGAGGTCGGCGGCGTTCGTGCTGGTGCGCAGCGACGCGCGCAGCTCGTCCAGCCAGGGCAACGCGGTTTGATGACTGGTGATGACGAAGTTGCGCCCAAAGACGATATCGAGCTTGGGAACGTCGCCCGTTTCCGTCGAATCATCAAAGATCAGGCTATGCATCACGAGATAAAAATAGCCGTGGCCCTCAACGAATTTGGCGCGCTCGCGCGCCTCTTGCATCGTTTCAATGGTGATCGGCGCGAGCTTGAAGGCATCGCTGAGCAATTCCTTGCAGGGCGTGATGTCACCTTGCAGATTCAGCCACACCAGCGCATGCGGATCGCGCAGCGCATCCTTCGCGTTCTTTGGCGCACCCTGCTTGTTTAGTTTGCCGTTCTGCCAAATGAAAACCTGTTGCCCCATCCGCCGCCTCGCCTATTGAAAACATCATTTCATTTAGCTCATCGACAGCGCGCTGTTGCAAATTGAACGACGAATGGATGTAGGTGCGCTGGCACACCACTTGCAGCGCCCTAGCTATGCTGTGTGATGAGGTACGTTATGCGTCGCGCCCAAACTCCCCCACCATCTGCACCACCCCCACCTTCCCCGGCTGCGTCTGACGAGGCGAAATCGACGGCCACAACGTTGCCGAATCTTTCGCGCGAGGATCGCCGGCAGGTGCGCGAACGGTCGCCGATCAGCGCCATGGTGGTCCACGAGACGGTGCGCGAGGAAGGCGAACACGAACTGACCCGTTCCCCTGATGCGCTGGCCTGGTCCGGCCTGGCGGCGGGACTCTCGATGGGCTTCTCGCTGGTGGGCCAGGGTTTGCTGTGGGCCTACCTGCCAGCGACCGCATGGCGACCGCTCATCGCCAGCCTGGGGTATAGCCTGGGCTTCGTGTTCGTCGTGCTGGGACGCCAACAACTTTTCACCGAAAACACCTTGACGGTGATGCTGCCCTTGCTGGCGCATCCCAACCAGCGCACGCTATTGCGCCTGGCACGGCTGTGGGCTATCGTGCTGGCGACGAATTTGCTGGGGGCGCTCTGCTTCGCCGCTTTGGTCGCACACACTGGCATCTTTCAGCCGGTGGTCAACCGGGCGTTCCTGGCAATCGGACAGGCCGCGTTGCACGGAGGCTTCGGCCTGACCCTGTTGCGCGCCATCTTTGCTGGCTGGCTCATCGCGCTGATGATCTGGCTGTTGCCCGCCGCCCAAACGGCGCGCGTCCATATCATCATCATCCTAACCTATATCATCAGCCTGGGAGGCTTCGCCCACTCCATCGCCGGCTCGGTGGAAGTGCTTTACGTAGTGAATGCCGGCGCGGCCCCCTGGACGGCGTATCTGGGGTTCATCATCCCGACGCTGCTCGGCAACATCATCGGCGGCGTCTCGCTGGTGGCGGCGCTGAACTTCGCCCAGGTCTCCTCCGAGAAGGGGTGAGCGGCCCCATCTCCAGGGCGACCACATGGAGGGGCAGGGCGACCACAAGGGTACGCCCTACATTTGGGGGTGGGGCCGCTACGCGGCGGACCACTGGGGTGCGCCCGTGGGTAGCGTGGCGATGGTGGCGACGACGGTGCCAGCAGGGCTATCCAGCGTGATGCCCGCGCTGCCCCAGAGGGCCAGCGTGTGGCCGTCTGGCGACCAGGCCAGGCCGCTGATGGTGCCGTTGGCCCCCGCGCTGGCGGCGTGTGCCGCGCCCGTGGTGCTGCTATAAATCTGCGCCCCGCTGTTACTGATAAAGGCGATGAGGGTGCTATCAGGACTCCACGCGGGAATCGTGCCAGCGTCGATCTTGCCGGCTTTGGTCGCGCCCGTCGCCGTGACCAGCCAGAGCGTGCCGTTGCTCGTCACCGCCAGCGTGCCACCGTCCGGCGACCAGGCCAACCCCGCGACGGGGCCAATCTGGGCCAGCGGCGTCACCTGGCCGCTCGTGGCGTCGATCTGGCTGACGGAGCCATCCGGCGCGGCGACGGCCCACTGGCCCGTGGCGGGCGCGAAGGCGACGGCGGTCGCGCCGAGCAACGTCGCGTGGACCGCACTCGCTAGTGCGCCAAGGGTGCTGCGCGCGGCATGGCCCAAGCCCGTGATCGCCGTCGACGTACCCGTCGCCCAGACCAGCGTGGGATCGCTGCCGGTCGTCCAGCCGAGCGCCTGCGCCGGCACGGCGAGCGTGAGCGTCGCGCTATCCGGCGCGTTGGCCGTCGCCTGCGCCACCGGCTGCTGTATGCCGTAGATGGTGATGCCATGCTGGCTACCGCTGGCGTCGTTGGTCGTCAGCGCCAGCGCCACGGATTGCCCATCGGCGGACCACGCGGGGGCAGCGTCGAGGCGGGTAGGGGCGGCGGCGGAGCCAAGCAACGTCGCGGCGGTCGCCGTCGGGCTGACGCGCCAGAACGTGAGCGCGCTCCTGGCGGCCTGTGGTTGCGCCGCTGTGACGATCAGCAGTGTTTGCCCATCTGGCGACCAACTGAGGGTCGTGATCGCGCCGGCGTCGGTATCGACCTCGTGATCGCCGGTCGCGTTCGCCCGCACCAGGCGCAGCGTGTTCGTCGTCGCGTCCACATACGCGATCCATTGGCCGGTGGGGCTAACCTGCCAGCGGGTGACATGCGTGCGCGCCTCGCAAACGAGTTGGGCGTTATCGCTGAAGAGACTGCCATTGGTCTGATACACCAGGCGGTCGCCGGCAGGTAACGCGGCGGGGCAAGCGGCATAGAGCGGGCCAGTGGCGCGGTTCGCCAGGATCTTGCCGATGACCGCCGTCGCGCCGGAAAGCAGCAGGATGAGGACGAGCACCGGCACCCACACGCGCGCTGCCTGGGGCAGCAGTCGCGCGGAAACATGCGGTTTGGGGGCGGCTGACGGCCTGGCTGGCGGTGCAGCTACCGCTGGCGGACCATGCATGATCTCGCGGAAAGCCGGCGATGTGAAGATGCGGTTGCGTAGCTCAGGGGCGGGCGCATGGCGCGGTGCCTGGGCGAGCAGTTGGTCGAAGCGCGCGTAATCGGCGAGGATGGCCGCGCAATGGGTACAAGTCGCCAGATGCGCGCGCACCTTGTCGGCGGCGGCAGCATCGAGCATCCCGTCGTGATAGGCGCTTAATTGTTCTTCAACCCATTCACACGTCATCTGCTAGCGCCGGCACGTCGGCTGATCGCGTCACGCACGATCTTCCCCTGTGCCGCCTCCTTATCTCGCTTAACGGGACGCCCCCTTGATGGGGCGGGGGACGCCGGTTTCCTGCGCGTGATACTGCTCACGGAAGGACTGCCGCGCCCGCGACAGGTACATCTTTACGCCGCTCTCCGCGATGTTGAGCGTCTGCGCGATCTCCGCATACGTGAAGCCCTGCTGGGTATACAGCAGTAGCGCGGCGCGATACGTCGGCGGCATCTGCCGCAACGCCGTGCGTACCAGTTCCGTCGTCTCGATGGTCTCTTGCGGGTCCGCGCTCTCCACGTCTGCCGGTTCGTGGTCCAGATCCTGCCACGGCAGCCAGGCGATCAGCTTGCGCCGGCGCAGCGCATCATATGCCGTATTCGTGGCGATGCGATACAGCCAGGCCGACAGCTTGAGCGAGGCATCCATCTTCGGCAGCGCCTTGAACGCTTTCAAGAACGTATCCTGCGTCAGATCGTCAGCCTGCTCGCGGTTGCCCACGAGATGATAGATATAGTTGTAGATGGGAGTTTTGAACTCGTCGTAGATCCGCTCGAAGGACCACGTGCTCTCTAACTCTACCATAGCCATGCGGCAGTTGCCCCTTCGATAGAGCGTGGCTGTCCGATGCGCCCTTCCATCGAAAAGCATGCGGGCAATGCCCGCGTTGCCGGTGACACGGGAAAACGTCAGTGCGCACCTATGCTTCAGCTTGCGCGAATCATACATGCCATCCCCGTTAATGGAACGGTGCAAAGTCACAGTGGTAACAGATTGTTCGGCGTGAATGGTGGATGATGCTTGCAATCCTAGCACACCCACCGGGTTTTTCCAATGATCTAGCCGGAATGGTTGCGTGCCAATAGTGCCGTGTGGTATCATCTGCACGACAACTGCATAGCCGGCCCGGCTCAGGGCAAGCTCATCCAGACGGGTGGAGGGACAGGCCCAGCGAAGCCCGGCAACCAGCGGATGCCACAACATCCGTGTTGGTGCTAAGTCCTACAGAAGACCAATGGTTTTCTGGGAGATGAGCGTCGATACGGCGACGTGTGCGATGCGACTTCTCTCAGGAGGAGTCGTTTTTTGTTCGCTGTCGCCAGCACCCGATAGAACGAGAGTACATCTTCTCCTCCGTTCGCGCAAGAGAAAGCATGACCTTCGTACTACCCAGGAGGAAAGGACGTAGCGAACACGAAGGCCACGAAGTACACGAAGTAAACTAGAGGTTAAACAGGTGACAACAGCGAGAATGCCTACGCTGGTGATCCCTGTATAAAAGAGGGAAGCGTGTGAGCATCACCGTCGTCGGCACGATCGGACTGGACACGATCGAAACCCCCTTCGGCAAAGCCGAAAACATCCTGGGCGGCTCCGCCGCCTATTTCGCACTGGCCGCCGCCGCCTATCAACCCGTCAACCTCATCGCCGTCGTCGGCAACGATCTCCCCGCGCACCGCCTCGATCCGCTACGGGCGCGCGGCATCGACCTGGCAGGAGTCGAGGTCGGCGACGGCCCGAACTTCCGCTGGGGCGGCGCATATCACCTGGATTTCAACACGCGCGACACGCTCTTCACCGAACTAGGCGTGCTGGCGACGTTCGATCCCAAGGTGCCGAGCGCCTATCGGGACACCGACGTACTCTTCCTCGCCAACCTGCAACCGACCGTACAGCAGGGCGTGGTCGCGCAGCTCCCCCAGGCGCGGCTGCGGGCGCTGGATACGATGAACTTCTGGATCACCAGCGCGCGGGAAGACCTGACGCGGGTGCTGGGCATGGTCGATATCGTCTTTATGGCGGAAGACGAGTTGCGCCAATTCGCCGGCCTCAGCAATCTGCGCCAGGCGGCGCAGGCCGTGCTGGCGCTGGGGCCGCAGGTCATCGTCATCAAGCTGGGCAGCTATGGCGCGCTGCTCATCGACAAGGCCGGCCAGTATTTCGCCGCGCCGGCCTTCCCGCTGGACGACGTGCGCGACCCCACCGGGGCAGGTGACTCGTTCGCCGGCGGCTTCCTGGGCTACCTCGCCGCCGTCCTGGCCGGCGGGCGCGCGCCGGAGCAAGCCGACTATCGCCGCGCGCTGCTGCACGGCAACCTCATGGGTGCGTTCGCCTGCGAAGCCTTCGGCATCGACCGTTTCACCACGCTCACCCCGGAGGCCGTCGCCATGCGCTATCAGCAACTCGTCGCCTACACCCACATCGAAGCCGGCGCTTAACACTACCAATTTAGGCACCAAAGAACGGAACACGAAATGACACGAGATATGCACGAAGTAACGCGAATTATTTGTGCGTGGAGCAGATATTTCTGTCAGATCTCTGTAGTAAGAGGTAGCCAGAAGTCTTTGCCCTTAGCATTTCGCGTTACTTCGCGCCCATTTCGTGTTATATCGCGTTCCGTCTTGCATCTCATCCCTTAGATAACCCAAAGGAGCAGTGAACCATGATCTCGACGAACGGGGATGTCAAGGACATCGCCCTGGCCCCGCGCGGCAAGGCCCGCATCGACTGGGCTGCGCGCGACATGCCCGTGCTACGGCTGATCCGCGCGCGTTTCGCCAAGGAGCGCCCGCTGGAGGGCGTGCGCATGGCCGGTTGCCTGCACATCACCACGGAAACGGCCAACCTCGCCATCACCCTCAAAGCGGCGGGGGCCGATCTCGTCCTGTGCGCCAGCAATCCGCTTTCCACGCAGGATGACGTGGCGGCGTCGCTGGTGGTCAACGAGGGCATCCCGACTTTCGCCATCAAGGGCGAGGACGAGCAGACCTATTATCGGCACATCCACGCCGCGCTGGACCATCGCCCGCAGATGACGATGGACGACGGGTGCGATCTGGTGACGGCGCTGCACAAAGACCGCCCCGATCTCATCGAAAACATCGTCGGCGGCATGGAAGAGACGACCACCGGCGTCATCCGCCTCTATAACATGGTGCGCGAGGGCGCGCTGCGCTTCCCCGTGCTGGCCGTCAACGAGTCCGACACCAAGCACCTCTTCGACAACCGCTATGGCACCGGCCAGAGCACGCTGGACGCGATCATCCGCAGCACGAACGTCCTGCTCGCCGGGCGCACCATCGTCGTCGCCGGCTATGGCTGGTGCGGCAAGGGCGTGGCCTCGCGCGCGAAAGGCATGGGCGCGAACGTCATCGTCACCGAGGTCGATCCGATCCGCGCCATCGAAGCCGTGATGGATGGCTTCCGCGTCATGCCCTTGCTCGACGCCGCCCCCATCGGCGACATCTTCATCACCGTGACCGGCGACATCAACGTCATCGACCGCCATCACATCGAACGGCTGAAGGACGGCGCGATCATCGCCAACTCCGGTCACTTCAATGACGAGATCAACATCACCGCGCTCAAGGAGCTATCCACCGGCCACTTCACCGCGCGCGATTTCGTCGAAGGCTACACACTGCGCAACGGCCACACGGTCTTCCTGCTGGCCGAAGGCCGCCTGGTGAACCTCAGCGCCGCCGAGGGCCACCCCGCCAGCGTGATGGATATGAGCTTCGCCAACCAGGCGCTCGGCTCGGAATATATGTGGCAGCATGCCGGCGAGTTCCCGCCACAAGTGCTCACCCTGCCCGCCGCGCTCGACCGCGAGATCGCCTATCTCAAGCTGGCCTCGATGGGCATCAACATCGATCACCTGACCGCCGAACAGAAGAAATATCTGTCGGAGTGGGAAACCGGCACGTAAACGCGAAGCGAGAACGAAACGTTGAGTGAAAGGAGACGGAACACGAAATGACGCGAGATCGGCACGAAAACACGCGAAATGAGTACTATTAAGGCATTTCGCGTTATCTCGTGGATATTTCGTGTTTTCTCGCGTTCCGTCCCGATCCATCCCGCTTTCCGTCCTTTGCTCGCAAAATCCAGGTTGCAGCCATAACCATCTCAATCCATTCCAGGGGGGAACACACCAGTGTCCAGTTTCATGACCACGCCCAAGAGCTTTTTCACCAGCGAATCCGTGACCGAGGGCCACCCCGATAAGCTCTGCGACCAGATCAGCGATGGCGTCCTCGACGCGCTGCTGGCCAAAGATCCCATGAGCCGCGTCGCCTGCGAGACGGCCACCACCACCGGCCTGATCCTCGTCGCTGGCGAGATCACGACCGAGGCCTACGTCGATATCCCCGGCATCGTGCGCAACACGGTCAAAAACATCGGTTACATCGATGCGCACTACGGCTTCGACTATCGCACCTGCGGCGTGGCAACGGCCATCGGCCAACAATCGCCCGACATCGACCTGGGCGTGAGCCAGTCGCGCGAACACAAAGACCACCTCAGCGATGACGAATTGGAAAAGATCGGCGCGGGCGACCAGGGCATGATGATCGGCTTCGCCTGCAACGAGACGCCGGAATACATGCCGGCCACCATCTCCTTCGCACACGCCCTCACGCGCCGGCTAGCCGCCGTGCGCCGCGCCGCCTGGCAAGACAACGGCGAGTTGAGCTACCTGCGCCCAGACGGCAAAAGCCAGGTGACGCTCCAATATGATCATGGTCGCCCGGTGCGCGCCCATGCCATCGTCATCTCCACCCAGCACGCCGAGGAAGCGACCGCGGAGCAGATTCGCCACGACATGATCGCGCATGTCATCACACCGGTCATTCCTGCGGGCATGATCGACGAGGAGACCAAGATCTATGTCAACCCGACGGGCCGCTTCGTCGTCGGCGGACCGATGGGCGACGCAGGGCTAACGGGCCGCAAGATCATCGTCGATACCTACGGTGGCATGGCCCGCCACGGCGGCGGTGCCTTCAGCGGCAAAGATCCGACCAAAGTTGATCGCAGCGCGGCGTATGCCTGCCGCTACATCGCCAAGAACATCGTCGCGGCGGGCTTGGCGGATCGCTTCGAGATCCAGGTGTCCTACGCCATCGGCGTCGCGCGCCCGCTCTCGATCTTCGTCGAAACATTTGGCACCGGCAAGGTCAGCGACGAGATCATCAAACAGTTGATCAGCGAACACTTCGAGCTGCGCCCGGCGGGCATCATCCAATCGCTGGACCTGCGCCGCCCGATCTACCAGCAGACCGCCGCCTACGGCCACTTCGGTCGCCCGGACCTCGATCTGCCGTGGGAACGGCTGGATAAAGTCGATGCGCTGCGTCGCGCGGTCGGCGCGACGGTGCAAGCGGGGGCATAGGCGGCCCCACCCCCAACCCCTCCCCATCTGCGGCTGGAGAGGGGAGCCTAGACGTGGGGCGGACATTCCTGTCCGCCGCGTGACAGACAAGAATGTCTGTCCGCCGTTGAGCGTGGGGCGGACATTCCTGTCCGCCGCCTCGTGTCTAAACCACAGACATCACCCGATCACCCGCAAAAGCTGTGATCCTATGTTATACTTTGAAAAACAATTTCAGTTAAGGAGCTTGATATGGCGCAGCCTGCTTCATCGGTCATCATCTCATTGATGATCATTCTGCCGTTGGTCGCATTCTGGCTCTGGATGTTCCAGGATATGACAAATAATGCCAACTTGCCGAGTGAATCAAAGAGTAATTGGACACTGGCATTTCTTTTTGGAAACGTCTTCGCGGCAGCGTTCTATTACGCAACGGAGATCGAACGGGTGGAAAACGTGCGTGATGCAGCGAAAAGACAAAAAATGCGCAGAGATCTCAGCTTCTTAGCCCTTGGCACGCTCATTTTCCTGAGCCTCGCCATCATCATCAATTTCATGCATCCCTAGGTGCGCCCAAGGTTCTGAATCAAGATGTTGCGCTTCGGACGTTGGGTGAAGTTGCAGTGGCTCATAACGCAGCGGCAATGGTCGGTGGAGTACGCTTTGCCTGAAGGCTCGGGACGACCAGGGATCCATTCTTGAATGGGTAAATCTGAGAGCGATTGGATCTCGCGGCTGGTAGCGCTTGGAATCCTAGCCCGAAGGGGTTTCTTTTCCGAGCCGGGGGCAAATGTGTTTACAGAACATCCCCCGGCGCCCGCACGGCGACGATGATCCCCTCGGTGCCTGGTCTTGCCCCTGGCAACTGAACGGCGGCTGGCGTCCCCCGGCTGGCTGGCCTTCGGCGTTGCCTGCGTGTCGGTATGCAGCGTCACATCGAGCAGGTTGGTGTTGTGGTGGATGAGGAAGTGCTGCACCGGCTCGGCTTTGACTTTGCCGGTGGCCCCATAAGAAGTCCCTGTGTATCAGCTACTTATCAGTTCATTCCGATTCTATTTTTGATATTTACAACTGATATTTTTCCCTAAATATTAGCTTTACAAAATCAATTTTCGTGGTCCCCCGTTAAACATCCATTTTGAGATTGGGGCTGGTGCAGGTAACTCCTTCGAGTTTAATCTATCATCTTCAATACTTGCCCAGCTATATTTATGATTACCAAAAATCTCAGAATCCAAGGTTATTTCAACATGCTCCCAATACATTTTAACTAGTATTTGCTCAAACTTGCTGAGCCATCTATCCCAGTAAGCTTCGATATTTTTATATGATGAACCATATGCTATTATTTGTGTTTCAGGTGTATTTTCAGCTAATGGAAGGGAAAACATATCTCTGGTTATTTTCGGCAACATATCATCTATTGGTAGCATTGTGATTACCTTACGATTTACTTCGTCGTAAATTTTTGTAAAATAGAAGTAGCTCGCACCTTCAATATGGCCGTAAATCAGTGATTCACTACTCATGGATCTCACCATCTTCCCATTTCATTCAGAGACTGCGAGATAATGAAAATCTGGCAGTCTCAATGCGTTTCAGAAGGGAGCTAATTACTGAACCTGGACCAGCCCAGTGAACGTTCGAGGGCCAAGCCCATCTCGGAAAGCATCAGGATTTGATGGAGCTACTGACCACGGCATAACGAAGTAAATTCCAGTCCGCGACGGCGGGCTTTGTGGGGTAGCGATTAGGCACGATTTCAATCGCCTGCTCTCTTTAGTACGTTACACCGTCGGCAGTAAGTCCGCGCAACCCGCCAGCATGATCGCTGAGGTGAAGACCAATCTCCTAGCTGGCGAACGAAAAGCCGTTAAAGCTCACCGTCGTTGCGTTGCCCGAAGTCCCCAGCGCGAAGAGCGTAATGTGGTCAGTATCCGGTAGATCCTTGTTGCTGAACGTGGGCAGCGCTAAGCCGTTGACCGAAAGTGTATGTGATGCGCCGCTTTCAACCACTTTCAAAGTGTAAGGCGCATTGCCCAGGCTGCCGATACCGCCGCTCGCCAACGTCGTCGCCGGTTGCCCGGCTTTGAGTTCCAGGATCTGATACGCGCCGTTGCCACAAACATCATACGCATAGCCGCCAGCGGCGCTGGCATGGGTATAGATGCCACCACAGGATACCTGATCGCCTGGTGTCAGCGTGACGGTGACTGTGTAATCCGTCGGCAAATAACCATGCACGCCGTAATAGCCGACGTCTGTTCCCGCACCAGCGTTCGCTTGAATCTGCAAGCCGGATGACGTGCAGGTGAACTTGCCCCCCGTCTCGCCATAGATGCTGGGACCGGCCCATTGCGCGCCGCCTTTGTCGCACCCCGGCCCTGGCACTGCCGCCGTGTAGGGGTTGGGAATGGCGCTGTTGACAGCCACAGCAGTCGCCACGGCATCGTTAGTGGAAAGCGTCGGATCGGGCAGCGGCGTGTAGTGGAACTGCGAGAACTGCGCCGCCACCGGCTTGCTATCAGCGGAATCCACGAAGAAGCCGATATTCGCCGAATTGTTGAACGACGTTTCGGTGACGTTCGTCACCTGCTTGCCATTGATTGTGAAGGTCATCGTCGGCCCCACCACTTTGACATCCAGCGCGAAGGTTTTCGTGGGGGCCACGAGAAAGCCGCGTCGTTTGCCGACCGTCGATTTATTATCGGAATTGAGTACGGCGAATTCCCACAATGAGTCAGCGAGGGCTAAAAAGACATGCCCACCTGCTGGTGACTGGCCGTGGACGATCAGCCCCACGCCGGTCAGCGCATCGCCGCTGGTGATGTTCGCCGTCACTTGCACGTCATAGCTTTGCGGCAGCCCCAGGCCCGTGCCAGCGAAAAACACTTCGGCGGAGGTAGCGAAATTGGTTGTCTGTTTCACCAGAAGGTCGCTAGCCTCGCAGGTGGTGGTGAAATACGAGCTGTCTTTGGGCAAGCTCCATTGACCGTTGCCTTTGTCGCAGGTCGGCCCCGGCACCGCTGCGCTATACGGTTGCGGCCCGGCGGCAGTGGTCGCTGCATGGGAAAAGAGTTTGTGCCGGAAGCTGTAGCCGCCATAGCCCAGGCCACCCAACACCACCAGCAACACGCCGATGATGCCGAAGACCTTGCCTGGCGACGTTCCCTTTTTCGCTGCGACGGCAGGCGCTGCGGCCACCGGCTTAATCGGCTCGCCGAAGGCGTTCAGCTTCGCCCCCGCCGCACCGCCCGGCGGGTAGCTGGCGCGCGGGCCGCGCTCGCCGGCAGATGCACCGCGCGGGCGGTTGGGGCGTGCTTCGCGCTCGTCATCATAGCCCGCACGTGGACGGCTGGGTCTGGCTTCGCGCTCGTCGTCATAGCCCCCGCGCGGGCGGCTGGAACGCGACGGCTCCGGCCCATCGCGCCCGGCATCCGAGCGGGAGCGGCTGCTGGGCGGATAGCTGGCCCCGCGCCGGTCGCCGCCACTGGAACGGTCGCCGCTACTTGATCGGTCGCCAGCACTAGAACGCGAGCGTGAGCTGCCCGCACGCATCGCGGCATCCACCGCGTCGGCGACTTCTTCCGCGACCGCGCGGGATGAACCGCGCATCGTGATCGGCTCGTCGCTCCAGCGCGCGTTCGGCAAGTCCATCGGCGCGGCCAGCACGGGTATGAGCAGCGGCGGGCGCGACCGCAGCACGGCGACAATCGCCGGATCGCGCCAGCCGTCGGGCGTCAGCACCACCACGCAGACGTCAGCATCCAGCGCGCGTTCTGCGCGGCGCGGTGTATCAATAATCACCGTCTCGTAGCCGAGCGCATCGAGTTCGTCGGCCAATCGCCCGGCGCGTCCATATTCGGGGGGCGAAACTACGGCGATATAAGGGGTGCGGGAAGAGTGTGGCATGAGCCGTCGGTCCTTTTCTGCGATTCCACGGCTGCGACGGCACGCAGCCTCATTCTGTTCTCGCCCATCCTAACCAGAATGAAGCGATGTGTCAAGTGTGCCATGACCAATGGCAGGAATTTATGCGAATAGTATCAATTATAAATTTCTAACCCATGGCGGCCACAATGGCCTCACCCAGCTCAGCGTCGCGTTCCGGCGGCACGGTGCGCGGGTCCAGCAGCAGGTGGTCATGGTACACCCGCGCGACGACCGGCGGGCGACCCAGCCGCAGCCGCCGCGCCAGCGCGTCCAGGTCGCCGTGCGCGCTGGCGGGCAGCGCCACGTGCCAGGTCGGCAGCGTCGCCCCCGGCAGCGATCCGCCGCCAATCGCCGATTCGCCGGCCAGCACCTCAGCCACGATGCCGCCAGCATCCAGCCGCTGCGCCAGCGCCGTCGCCCGTGCCTGAATCGCCCCGGCGGCCAGCGCGATCATGCGCCAGACGGGGATGTGCGTCGTCGCCTGGCCGCGCTGATATAGCCGCAAGGTAGCGATCAACCCCGCCAGCGTCACCTTATCCACCCGCAACGCGCGCAGCAGCGGATGCCTGGCGAGGCGCTGGATAGTAGCGGTGTCGCCCAGGATAATGCCCGCCTGGGGTCCGCCCAACAGCTTGTCACCCGAAAAGCACACGAGGTCCGCGCCAGCAGCCAGGCTCTGCATCGGCGTCGGCTCCGGTGCCTGGCCGAAGGGCGCGAGATCCAGCAGGCAGCCGCTGCCTTGATCGTGAACCAGCGGCAGATTGTGGGCGTGGGCCAGCGCGGCCAGGTCGCTCAGGGGGGCGCTTTCCGTGAAGCCGACGACGCGGAAATTGCTGGGATGCACCGCCAGGATCAGCGCCGTGGCCGGCGTGAGCGCGGCGGCGTAATCGGCCAGGCGCGTGCGGTTCGTCGTGCCGACCTCGACCAGCCGTGCGCCGCTCTGGCGCAGCACGTCGGGGATGCGGAAGCCGCCGCCGATCTCGATCAGTTGCCCGCGCGAGATGATCACCTCGCGCCGCTCATCGCTCAGCAATGCCGCCAGGATCAGCAGCACGGCAGCAGCGGCGTTGTTCACCACCAGCGCGTCCTCCGCGCCCGTCACCGCCCGCAGCGCATCGCGCGCCAGCGCATTGCGCGATCCCCGCTCCCCCGCTGCCAGGTCGTATTCCAGTGCGGCAGCGCCGCCAGCGGCGCGCATCGCGGCCAACGCCGCCTCGCTCAGCGGCGCACGCCCTAGATTGGTGTTAAGGATGATCCCCGTCGCGTTAATAACCGGCAGGGGAACCGGATCGTCCGCCGCGTCAAGCAGCGCCATGATCCGCGCCACCAGGGCATCCTGCGCCGGCGGCTCCGTGCCGGCGGCGAGCGCGGCCCGCGCCTCATCCAGCGCCTGGCGTGCCGCCGCGACCAGCGCGCCGCGCGCATATGCGCCCTGGTTAGCGACCAGCGCCGGTGTGCGCAGCAGGGCATCAATGCCTGGCAGCGCGCGACGCGGGTCCGGCGCGTCCCTTGGCAAGTCCTGGCGTTTCCGCATCGCCCTCGCCCTACCAGTCGCCGTCTTGCCGCACCCGTGCGGTGAACGTCGGCGCGTGTTGTGCCAACGTCGCCAGCACCTCCAGCGGCGTCTTCGGCGGATTGCGCAGTGTTTGTGCTTGCGTTCGGATAAGCATGGGGACCTCGCGCGGATAAAGTGCATAGAGGCTGAGCAAAAATTCATCCGGTGTTTGGGTGACAATTCCATAAGGGGCGAGAGCTGTAGCTGGAAAATCACGAATGTTAAAAGTCACGATGATGGAAGCTCCTTTCGCTACTGCTGCCGCAAGGACATGGCGATCTTTCGGATGATTCGTCATCGACGCGATCAGTGGTGCGTAATTCTCAGTGATCATCGCTTCGGGGAAAATATCTTGCATCCTGCTAAGAAGACGCTGCGAACCTGCCTCCGTAACTTTTTGCTGAAGAATAAGATTACGACTCATTTCCGCTAAAATCATCCAACTCCAGCACAGTCGATACAGATCGATTTCAGCAGCATCTAACAAAATATCACGCAGGGAAGCAGGGAAAAGAACGTTCGCATCAAGCACAGCTATGCTTTTTTTTGCCACGGTATGTCTCCTTTTCTCTCAGCAAGGTTCTTTTCACCGCAACCTGCATATATTTCTAGTTACGTGTTATCGTAAAGACCAAGTTCTTCGCTCAATCGCACCAGTTCCTCCATCCCACGTCGGCGTTGCTCAGCGCGCTTCTGTTGATACTCTAGCACATCCGTCAGGTGCATGCGCCGGTGCGTGCCGATCATGAAATAGGGAATTTCGCCCTCTTCGAGCAGCTTGATCAGGTAGGGCCGCGAGACGTTCAGCAGATCCGCCGCCTCGTTCGTGGAAAGATCGGTCTGCGCGGGAAACACCTCCACCTCTTCGCCCTGGATCAGGTGTGGGACGGCACGTTGCAGCACAGCCAGCGCCGAGGGCGGCAGCTCGCTGATCTCGCCCGTCGCGTCCATATACCGCACCCCTGCGCCCGCCTGCAACAGCGCGGCCAAACGTGCGAGCGCCTCGCGCTCACGCTCCTGCGCCGTAATCGCTTCCTGTGGTTCCTTGATCATCCTGTCGCCACCTTTCGCCTATCTGACGTAACCTTTTGCCATGAGCATACCACGTAAGTGCAATAAATGCAACGTTGTCAAAGGGAAACCGTAAACTGCCACGGTCCCTCTATCACGACGGATGGCGGCTGCGCCCCATCGGTATATTCCCATTCAATGGAATCTATCGTAATTGTCAGATCTTGCGTCTGTTTTGCAAGCTGTGGCAAACAAATCATAATCGCTCTACCTCTGAATAAATTTTTAAAAAATACGCCACCGATCATGGCAAGGTGGCTAGTATAGTGGTTCCCGCCTTGATCAGGGATGGTAGCGCGCATCCATCCCCGTCCATTGCGATCAAACACGCCATTGGGAGTGGTTGCTTCAACGTTCCATGGTTAATAAAAACCCGTAACGGGTGTAGCTTTCCATCGAAACTACTGTCAATTTTAGGCCATTCGCTATATCAGATTGTGCGACAGCAATAACTCGTTCCAGATCTGTCCAAAATGGGAAGAGACGCTCTTTCTTCATAACTTTTCGCTCCATTTTCATAGCTTTGTACCTATCATCGCATGCCTGCCGTTTTCCTATTTCTCATATTCTACCATATCACAAGCAGCGCCTTTCTGCCGCTACAAAAATTTGCTAGAACTCGATCACCTGCAAACGATTCGGGCATCTTAACGCTTGACACTCCCGCCTCGTTTCTGCGCACACTATCACCATGCAGCCCTTGCACCATCCTGCCGCCCTGTAGGTCGCCATGTCTGAAGCGAAGTCGTTGCCCCTGCCGTCGCCCGCCTATAGCGCCCGCGATTACGAGCGGTTCCATGCCGAAGCGTTGCGCCCGAACGACGAGCGTTCGCCCTTCGAGATCGACCGGTCGCGCATCATTCATTGTGCCGCCTTCCGCCGCTTGCAGGGCAAGACGCAGATCTTCGGCGTGGCGCATGATAACTTCTTTCGCACGCGCCTGACGCATTCGCTGGAGGTCGCGCAGATCGCTAAGGGCATTGCCCTGGCGGTGGGGGCGAGTACGGAACTGGTGGAGGCGATCAGCCTGGCGCACGATATCGGCCATCCCCCCTTCGGCCACGCCGGCGAACACGCGCTGCACACCGTCATGCAGGCATGCGGGTATGGGCATTTCGAGAGCAACGCGCAGAATCTGCGCACGCTGGCGTATCTGGAAACGAAGAAGCTGGCGTATCCAGGGCTGAACCTGACGCGCGCCACGCTGGATGGCCTGCTGAAGCACAAGGTGGAGGCTGGCGAGATCGTCGCGCCGGTGGCGTATGCCAGCGAGATGGAGTTGGTGGCGTGGGTGACGCGCGGCGTGCCGGAACGCGAGACCGCGCTGGAAACGCAGATCGTCGATTGGGCCGATCAGGTGGCCTATTCCGTTCACGACCTGGAAGACGGCATCCATGCGGGGCTGATCACCTCCGCGCGCCTCAGCGACGAATATCTGGAGCAGCGCATCATCCCACCACCCTCGGCGGATTATACGCAGGCGCAGATGGAGGGGACGTATCGCTGGCTGGCGGGGCAGGTGCGCGCGATGGAGGAGATGGGCGACGCCCGCAAACGCGCCGCCGCGCGCAAAGACCTCACTTCATCGCTGATCCATCGCTTCGTGATGGCGGCGAAGGTGAAGCCGCGCAAGCTGGCCGACGGCACACCAGGCCAGGGGCGCTACGCGCTGCGCCTCGCCATCGCCCCCGCCGAACACGGGCGCGCGCTTGTGCTGAAAGCCATCGCCCAGCGCCTCATCATCCATGATCAGCGTGTAGCCACGCTGGAACGCCGCTCGCGCGTCGTCGTGGAGCGCCTTTTCCGCGAACTGGAGCGCCGCGATGCCGTCGATCTTTATCCCGACGAGTTTCGCGGCCTCTTTTTAGCGGCGGCGGACGATTGCCAGCGCGCGCGCATCGCCTGCGACTACATCGCCAGCATGACCGACCGGTACGCCGAGATGCTCTATCAGCGCCTCTTCTCGCCCGGCACCGGCACGCTGATGGAGACGATGTGACCTGAAGCAGATGCTAGGGCGCTAGACACCAAAAACGTCCGGACCAGCGTTGGTCCGGACGCCTACATCAACAATCTTCGCAGAAGATGGCACCTGGTGGGGTGCCACGCGGTAGGGCGTAAGCCTTCTCGTTTCACCAGCATGACGCTGGTCTACCAGTTTGTCTCGCGCTAAGCCGCATATCGGGTATATATGCGCGAACGAAGCATCAGCATGGCTACTCGGAGAAGGGGTCGGCGCGCCCGCCTTCAACGGGCATGCCTAGTCAGTCTGAATCACCATGTAAAACACGCGAATCGGCTTCTTCATTGGGAACATAGGCGAACTCCTCTCCTCGTTCCTTCCATGCAAAGCTTCACCCTCCGGCTTAGCTTTGAGCCTGTCTCAGTGCGGAACTGATATTACTATGGTACCGGATTCCGCGCGTTTTGTCAAGTGGTTTCGCCGGAATTTTTCGTGTATTTCAAAAGTCGCGCCGCTTTTTCGCCGCGAAAACCCTGCTGCCCGCTGCTATTGTGCAATGAGCAGCATCAGTGAGTTGTGAAACAGGCCAGGTTGTTATTCATTCCGCCGCTGTGGTGCCGGTCGCGGCATCCGGCTGTGCCTGGCGCAAAGCTTGTGCCGCCTGCGATTTTTCGATGGTGAGCAAGATGAGCGGCACCAAGGAGATGAGGAACATCGCCGCCACGAACGGAAATAGGGCGACATAGCCAACGTGATCGATCAGCAGCCCCGCCAGCACCGCCGAGCCAGGCACGGCGATGGACGTGACCGTGCTATTCAGGCCGGTGTAGAGGCCCATCCGGTCGGGGAAAACCAGCCGCGTGAGCAAAGGATAGGAGGTCGCCGTCTGCGCCGCGTTGCCGATGCCCGCCAGCGCCAGGACGAAACACAGGGGCAGCAGATCTTTGATGAAGACGGCCAGCAGCGAGGCCGCCGCCATGCAGATGACGCCGAAGACGAAGACCGTCTTGAGACCCCACCGATCACTCAAGACGCCCAGCGGCCACACCGGCAACGCGCTGAAAAGCAGCAGGATCAGCGGCAGCAAGAAGACCAGCGCGGGGCTGAAATGCAGGCCGTCCTGCGCATAGGGCGTAAGGTTGACGGTGATGGCATTGATGCCGAACCACAGGAAGAATTGCGAGGCGAAAAATAGCAACACCTGGGGATCGCTGCGCAGTCCCTCCCAGTAATCGCGCAAAGTATAGCGATGGCGCTGTGTCACGCCCACCAGAACGCGCGGTTCGCGGATGCCGAAGAGCGTGGGCAGGAAGGTGATCAACAAGATGCCCGCGCTGATCAAGAAGAGCGGCCCGACGCCGATGGTACTGACCAGCGTCAGCGCGATCAAAAGAAAGACCACCTGGCCGATGGCCCCGACGGCCTGGAAGATGCCGTTCACCGTGCCGCGCTGTTTGGCCGGCGTGATGTCCGGCAGCAAGGCCAGATAAGGATCATAGGCGATGTTGAAGGCCAGCGAGAAGATGAAGATGCTGAGGCTGACGGCGATGAGGACGTTCGTGTGGGAAAAACCAGGGATGAGGCCGTGCAGTTGTGGCACGAGTGGCGTCAGCACGAGAAACACGATGGTGATGGGCATGAACCAGACGATGAAGGGGCGGCGACGCCCCAGTCGATTCCACGTGCGGTCGCTTTGCGCGCCGACGATAGGTTGGATGACTGCGCCCTCGAACGAGTGCGTGCTGCTGAGCAGATTACGCAGAACCGCCGACGCACCTAAATTGGCGAGCAGTGTTGGCAAGAAGAAGTTATTGAGGGCGAAAAAGATGCCTGCCCCCAGGTTGCCGCTGGAATAAGCGAAGGCTTTTCGCCGCGACAGCGGCGCTAACTCGGTCGCTGGCGGCGATGCATCGACCGGAATGATGCTGCCGCCGACGATCTCTGGGTTGATCTCCATGCAGGTTCCTTTCAATTGGCTAAAATCCGACAAGAATGAGCAGCTTTCCTGCCTAGCAGGGCGACCCGCCCCAGGACCAGGGCGACCACAAGGGTACGCCCCTACAGACCCGATGGCAGGAGGAGCATTGCTTTGTGCTTGCCCTGCCACTTTAGACCGAGTGGACATGGGTGATCGGTGGGGCGGCTACTCCCGTCCACCGCCCCGACTCTGCCATCTCAGCGTTTGATGCCCTTGATGTAGCGCACGGTGAGGGTGCCGATGACCGCATAGAGGACCAGCAGCACGAAGAGCATGGTGTAGCCGAAGTGGGGCTGGCCACCGACCGCGAAGACGCCACCTTGGTTGAAAGCGACGATGGCATAGGCACCGACGATGTAAGCGATGACCTGTGGCGCGGTGAGCGCGATATTCCACACGCCCATGTCGCGCGCGAAGTTCTCCTCGTTGGGCAACACATCCGTCACCAGCGCCCAATCGACGCTGATATATGAGCCGTAGCCCAGGCCGAAGATGGCGGCGCAGATGTACAAGATGCTGATGACGGAGGGGAAGAGCAGCGAGAGCGTGATGAAGAGCGCCCCGACCAATGCCATGAAGCCGCCCGCGATGTACACCATGCGCTTGCGCCCGAAGCGATCCGACAGGTAGCCGGCGAAGCCGGTGCTGAGCGCAGCGGTGCCGATGACGACAGCCAGGAAGTTGCCGCTGGCGGCGACGGCACCCTTGGCCGGATCACTGGTGCCGTGCAAGGTGACATCTTGCAGGTAATATTGGAGGAAGCCGAAGACGGTGTAGATGCCCATCATCATGATGCCGCGCGTCGCCAGCACCCAGGCGAAATCGGGACTTTGGCGCGGGCGGAAGTCGAAAGCGCGGGCCACGCCGAGCGAGCCGATGAGCAGCGCCGGCAGAACGAAGATATTGGCGGCATTTTGATCCGTCTGGTAGTTCAGGCCCAGGAGGGTCAGCACGCCGATGGTGAGCGCCGTCGTGATGATGATGCCGCCGACGGTCGCCAGCACATCACGCAGCAGCGCCCGGCGCGAACGCATGCCGCCAGCGGTGGGCATATCCAGCCGCGCCGCTGGGGGAGCCTCGCGCACCAGCAACACGGTCAGCACGGCGAAAAGGGTGACGAAGACAGCGATGAAGCCATAGATGGCGACGAGATCCTGTTGATAGGTGGCGAAGCTCTGGGTGCCATTGAGCAGGGCCGACACGTCGATGTGAAAAAAGAGGGCGGCAGCCTCCGCGCCGACGATGGTGCCGACCATCTGCCCCACCCCCATATAACCGGAGGCCTTGCCGCGCTGTTGCGCTGGCACCAGATCCGGCAGCAGGGCGTGGAAGGGCGCGGCGGCGGCGTTATTGCCAAGCTGTGTCACCATCAGCCCGCCAACCAGCACATACAGGTTAGGCGCTAAGGCCATCATGCCCAACCCGACAATATTGACCAGCGTGCCACCGATAATGTAAGGTTTGCGCCGGCCCCAGCGCAGGCGCGTGCGGTCGCTGAGCCAGCCGAAAAGCGGATTCGCCAGCAGCGCCACGAGCAACCCCGGCCCTTCGACAAAGGCTAGCGCCCCCGGCTTGGCATTCGCCACATACTGGGCGAGCGCCGCGCCAGTCAGCCCGACGGGATGGTTCGCCAAGAGTAATGCTTGCACTTGCTGGGGCAGGATGATCGCTGGCAAGATCGTCCAATGGAAATTCACCGCGATCCAGAAAAGCGCCAATTGGATGAGTCCCCAGGTGGAGCGGGCGGGCAAGGCATCGGCCCGTGTGGCCGTAGCTTGCGCCCCCACATTCGCAGTCGCCATGTTCTGCACCTCGCATTCGACGATGAACGGACGAAATCATTGCGGAACGGTCGGGATTATGGCAAGTATAGCATGCGGGGCGGCCCATGGCGAGGGGGAGATTGACGGGGTGGCTTGGAAGACGAGCGATATCACCCGCAACGGGGATGATCTCCTATTCAGTTTTCCTGCCTTTCGTGGCGCTTGCGTGGCTTTCGTGTTCGATCATCCTTCCCATCCTTCCAGCCTCACTCATAGCGCAGGATGTCGGCGATCTTCGTGCGCGCTGCGCTGAGCGCCGGGCCATAGCTGGCGAGGGTGGTGATGAGCAGGATCGCCAGCAGCATCCAGGCGAGCGCCAGGGGTGAATAGACGAACGAGATCGCCAGCAGTTGCCCGCTGATGAACTGGACGAAGGCATACGCCGCCGGAAAGCTGAGCGCGATGCCGATGAGCCAGGCCAGCAGCGCCAGCGTCAGCCCTTCCGTCCAGAAGACGCGCGCCACCGCGCCGCCCGTCGCGCCCATCGAGCGCAGGATGCCGATCTCGCGCCGTCGTTCCAGCACCGAGGTCGTCAACGTGTTCGCCAGCCCCAGAATGCCCACCAGCGCGATGATGCCCGCCACGCCATACAGAATGGCGAAAAGGATCTGGAACTGTGATTGCGACCGCTGGATCTGCTGCTGGCGCGTCTCGATGGAAGGGGCCAGGCCCAGCGCGCTCAGGCGCTGATCCAGGGTCGTCGCCAGTTGGTTCACCGCCGCCTGCGAGCGATCCTGCGCCTGGATGTCGTAGCCGCTGCTGATGCCTTGCGGCTGGCGGTTAAAGGCCAGCAGATCGTGAATCGTGACGAAGGTCGCACCAATGAAGCCCGTGCCGCTGGTGGGATCGTCCACGATGCCGATGATCTGCCAGGTCTGCGATCCCGTGGGCAGGGTGGTGGTGAGCGTGCTGCCGACATGCAGGTGCAGCTTCTGCGCGACAAGCTGTGAGATGACCATCTCATCCGGCGTGTCGCCCGTCAGCCAGGTGCCACTGAGCAGGTGATAGCGATATACGTGTGTATCCGGTGCCAGGCCGCTGATGCCGATGTTGCCCTGGTTGCCGATGGTGACGCCGTCGTGGATGTCGGCTTCCACGCGGCCCACGTTCGGGATGCCGGCGAGCAGCGTTTGCATCTTCGTGATCGCCTGGGGCGTGTTGACGCCGAGGGTGATGTCGTAATTGTCTATGGCGTTGAGTTGGACCCACGTCTGATCGACCGCGTAGCTGGTCGTCTGGATCGCCAGGAACGCCGTGCCGGCCAGCGTCAGTGCCACCAGCGTCAGGATGGCCCGTCCCCGGCGACGGAAGACACTCCGCAGACCCATCAGCGTTGTCTGCGAGAGGATGCCGATCCCGCCGCGCGCCCGCCCCCTGCCGCCTGTGCTGACGCCGAAACCCGCCAGCGCCGCGCGCACGGTCATGCGTGTTCCCGTCCACAGCGGCACCAGCGCCGCCAGCAGCGGCACCAGCAATCCGATGAGCGCGCTCGTCACGATGACCGTTGGCGCGACGCTGAACGGCCCCAGATCGAGGATGATCAACGTAGCGATGTAGTGGGCGAAGGCATAGCCGCCATAGATGCCCAGCACCAGGCCGATAAGGGTGCCGATGATCCCATAGATCAGGACCGACGTGAGGTAGCTGCGCATGATCGCGCCGCGCGTGCCACCCAGCGCCTTCATCGTCCCGATGATGTTGGTCTGCTCCGCCACCAGCGTCGTCACCGTATTGACGATCAGCAGCGCCGTCAGCAGCAGCGCGACAAGC
Organism: Ktedonobacteria bacterium; assembly: GCA_027459785.1. Lineage (GTDB taxonomy): Bacteria > Chloroflexota > Ktedonobacteria > Ktedonobacterales > JACDGC01 > JAJPKG01. The sequence continues at coordinate 43,490 of DAIDGU010000017.1, forward strand.
GACAGCACGCGCATGATGGCGAAGATGCCCGGCAACGGCCCCGCGCCGAACGGTTGCGTATCGTAGCTATAGCCGAGGACGGTGACACCGTTGGCCTTCAGCAGATTGAAGATCGCGCCGACGGCCTGATCGCCCGCGGTCGGATCGCTGGTGTCGAGCGCCGCCTGGACGAGATTCGGCTGGGTCAGGTTGGCGAGGTGATCCAGCCCGGCCATGCTCATATAGCCGGTCGCCCCGCCGCTGATCGCCGCGCTTTCCGCGCCAAGGGTGCGCGAGAGGCCGGAGACGCGCAGACTCACTGGCCCGTTGGGCGAATCGACGGTGATCATGTCGCCAACCTGCACCGCTTGGTAGGCGCTATCTGAAAACTCCATCACGATCTCGCCCGGCCCTGGCAACGTGCCGGTTGTCACCTGGAAAGCATTGAGCGCGATATGCTGCTCGTCAGGAAAAGCGAGGATGTCAAGGTTGACGTGGCCCGGCGCGGCGGCCACCTGCCAGCGCGTGGCATAGCCGCTGGCAACCTGCACGGTTTGCACATGAGGGATGGCGGCGAGATCGGGCAGGATGGCCGCGCTGACGCCGCGCGTGTCGAAGGTGACATTGGCGACATTGGTCTCGCTGGCGGTATACGCCAGCGCGCTATACACCGTGTCGTTCGAGACGTTAATGGCCGTCAGGCCGAAGACGCCGATGACGATGCCCAGGATGACGAGCAGTGTGCGCGCCGGGCGGCGCAGCACGTCCGCGACGGCTTTGCGGGTGAGCGCGCCCATCACTGGCCTCCGTTCGCCGCCGGGGTGACGACATCGGCCACGCCATGCTGGCCGACGATGCGCCCGTCCAGCAATTCCACCCGCGCGTTAGCCCGCGCCGCCAGGCGCGGATCATGTGTGACGTAGATGACCGTTTTGCCGCGCGTGGTCAGGTCCGCCAGCAGATCGAAGACCTGGAGCGCCGTCTGGGAGTCGAGGTTGCCGGTCGGCTCGTCGGCGATGAGGACGGGTGCGTCGTTCGCCAGGGCGCGGGCGATGGCCACGCGCTGCTGTTGCCCGCCGGAAAGTGCGCTGGGCAGCCGATCAGCATACTCCCCCAAACCTACTTCGGCCAGGCACGCCTGGGCGCGCGCGCGCCACTCTTTGCGCGGCAACCCATTGCCGTGGCACAGTTCCAGCGCCAGCAAGATGTTTTCCTGCGCCGTCAGCGTGGGGATGAGTTGGAAGAACTGGAAGATAATGCCCACATGTTGCCCGCGCCAGCGCGCGAGCAGGTTCTCGCCCTGCGCCCGCAGCTCCGTGCCGCCGAAGATCACGCGCCCGCTGGTGGGCCGGTCGATGCCCGTCAGCATATTCAGCAGCGTCGATTTGCCGCTGCCCGACGGCCCGTTGATGGCGAAGAGGCTGAGCGCCGGCACGGTGAAGGTGACATCATCCAGGATCGTCGTGGTTTGGGCGCGGGTGGCGATGGTGCGCGTCAGGTGTTCCACCTGCACCAACGGCGCACCCGCTGTGATGGCCAGCACCGCGCGCTGGGTCGCTGTGACTTTCATGTCTGCTTTCCCTTCTTCGATGCCTTCGTGTGAGAACGGCGGGCGATTGAAACCGCACCTACTGGCCGGTGGCCACGCTGTAGGGGCGTACCCTTGTGGTCGCCTTCGCCGTTGCGGACTGGGATGATCGTGGGGTGAACATTCCCATCCGCCACCAACAAACGAACGGTTATTGGGTGCCGATGGTGATGTTGCCTGCGCTGTTGGTGACGGTGATCGTGTTCGTCGGATTGGACTGGCCTGGCTGCGTGTCGCCGCTGGCACTGGCGGAAGCGACATTGTGGTTCACGCTAACCGGCCAGCCGGTGATGGTGAGATCGCCCGCGCTGACATTGGCGGTGATGTGCGCCGAGGTCGTCTGGGGCAGGCGCAGGGTCACATTGCCCGCACTCTCGCGCACGGTCAGCGTGTTCGCCGCGGCCAACGCGCCGGCGAAGGTGATGTTGCCCGCGCTATTTTCCAGGTCCAGCGTTGCGCCCGTCGTCAGTTGGCCGGTGATGCCGATGTTGCCCGCGCTCTCATGTACGGTGGAACTGCCCATGATCGTCATATCGTTCAGTTGGACATTGCCGGCGGATTCCTGAACGTTGAGTTGACCGGTCAGGCCCGTCGCGTTCAGGTTGCCGGCAGAAAGGCGCGCCGTGACGTTCGTTTGCGGCGGCACCGTGAGCGTGAAGTCAAGCTGGCGATGGCTGACGAAGGTCACGATATCGCTGGATTGCTCGGCGATGGTGATGGTGTCGCCGGTCTGGGTCACGCTCACATGCATCGCATCCAGCAGTTGCCGGGCGGAGTCCTGGGTGAGCGCCTGCGCCTGCTTGTGCGTCTGCACCGTCACCGTGTTCGTCCCGCCGGTGACGATAGCCACGCCGGCGGCGGGGCTGGTGATGACGACATGCGGCGGATTCGTCACACTGAAGCTCTGGGTGGTGTCGCTGGTGACGGGCGGTTGCTGCAACAGCACGAAGGTCAGGCCGCCGCCGATGCCCGCCAGTAGCACGAGCGCCAGCATGACGACTCCCACCACCCACAGTAAGCGCCCCCAGAAGCGTGTGGCGCGCGACACCTGGCGCGCGGCATCCACCATCGGCGGCGGCTGGGGGGGCGGCACTGTCCCCCGCGCCTGCGCGGTCGGCATGACATCGCCCGATAACACCGGCGGCCCTTCTGGTGGTAGTGGCTCTGTGTGCATAGTTGCGCTCCCCCTAGACCGTCGTGTACGTGTTCGGGCGGTTTTTCCCCTTGACGCTTTCTAGTATAAGCGAGGGATATGGCAGAACAAAGCGAAATGTGTGGCGATTTCGTAGCAGTTTTGTTACCGAGGCCGGCAAAGGTGTAAGGAATGCGTAAGGTGGGAGGGGCAAGAGCCGCGCAGCCCTATTTTTTCTCCAGCATAGGCGGCACAATAAGAACATGTTGTAGCACCACAACATTCAAGATGAGGCTCCGATCCTCCCTGTTTCTTGCTCTCGGAGCCTCTTCTGCTTTGCTTCGCGCCCCCCTTCACGCCCATCTCCCGTCCATTGCGTGCCTGCATGTGACGCGCTACCCTGCCTCCTCGTCTAGCCGATAATAGCAGATTTGCCTGGCTTGCTGTATTCGCGCATGCGCTGTTTGTTCATTTGCACCGGCCCCGCGACGTGGCGGCGGCTCAATAGAAGGGGGACAACATGGCAGCATCAGACGTGACGTGTTTGCAATGTGGCATGGTTTCGCCGGCGGGGACGCGCTATTGCCCTCAATGTGGCGAGGCGGTTGATCCGGTGTTGGTCAAAGAACTGCAATGGTTGTATACGACGCTGCAAAATCTCGATGCGCGCATCGCGTTGGGCCAGGGCGCGCGAACGGTGATAGAACTGCGCAATGAGTTGCGCGCCAAATATCAGGTGGTGCGTGCGGCACCTGTAACGGCGGCAAGCAAAGCGGCTGTGCCGGCCACCGGCGACGTGTCGGCAGCCATGCCGGCGACGCCACCCACATTCGTTGCTCCGGCCATTGGCGCACCTCCACCGACTGCGCCCACCGGACCGGCCTTCTCGTGGAGCGCGTTCATCGCGGATCAGGCCATCGCCATCATGGCGTATCTGGGCGGCTTCCTCTTGCTGATGGCGACGCTGAGCTTTGAGATCGGCGGTGGCGGGCTGGGCGACACGGTTAAACTGGCTGCGGTCGTCGCCGTCTATGTGCTATTCGGCGCGCTGGGGGGGTGGTTGCGCGGAGTGAGCCGGCTGCGCACGGTGGGTGGCGCGTACCTGGGGGTCTTCGCGCTGCTGACGCCGCTGGTGGCACTGGCCGTTTACCTTTTCGCGCTGCGCGGCCTGGGCCTTGCCGTCGCGGGAATGGTGTGCATCGCCGCCACCTATGCCACGATCATCTATCTCATCCTGGCGTGGCAAACCACGTTCACGACGTATGGCTACCTGGGTTGGGTGGCGCTTGGCGTAGCCGCCCTCGCTGCGGTTGCATGGTCCGCCGCGCCGGGGGAATGGTGGGTAGTGGCACTCGCCGCCGCCGCGCTGGTGATGCTGGTCACGCGGCTCGCCTTGCCTGGCACACGGGCGCTAGCTGAACCGGCAGTCGTCGTGGCGGCGCTGACCTCTGCCGCTGCGTTGGCCGGCGCAGCATTGCTCTCGCTGCTGCTCTGGGTCAATTTCGGCGCATCCCTGTTTTCACATCCGGCGATCACCCTCGGCACCCTCCTGCTCGTCCCCCTGGCGCTGGCCTGGGATGGCTATCTGCGGGCGCGCACCTGGACGAACGCCGCGAACCGGCTGGCGAGCTTGGACGTGATGGAGGTGCTGGCCGCCGCATTGGCAGCGGTAGCGCTCGGCGACGGCGCGCAGTGGGCCGGGGCTGATCGTGCTACCCTGGCGGGCGTCCTGGCGGTATTAGGTATGGCCGAAGGCGCGGGCGCGGTCCTGGTGCGCTTCAGCCTGTCGAGACGGGTGGGGCTGCGTTGGGGACTCTTCGCGCTGGGGCTGACCTGGCCGCTCTTCAGCGTCTTCACCGTCGCCTTCGCGCCGCAGCCGAACTGGGCGCTGGTGCTGGCGCTGGGAGCCTGCGCCGCCGTGGCGCTGGCACTTACCCTGGCGGAACGGCTGCCTGGCTGGCTGCTGGTGAGCGGCGGAGCCGCCGCGCTGGCCTGGCCTATCGCCGTCACCAGCGTTCTCGCCGCCAACGCGCCGCCCCAGCCAGATTATCACCTTGGCGCGCTCATCCTGGCGTGGAGCGAGTTCGCTTTCGTCGTGGCGCTGTGGGGCGCGGGCATGCTGCTGGGTAGCCGCGCCAGTTTGCGCACGTATGGACTGATGTTGCACGTCGTCGTGCTGGTCAACGCGCTCTATATCGCTTTCTTGCTGATTTTCACCTTGCCGCATGATCCGGCGGTGCTAGAAAGTATCCTGACGGCGCTTGCAGGGATGGTGTATCTCGCGGGCGCACAGCAGCGGCGAATGGGGTTGACACTGGCCATGCCGATCTTCGGCCTGGTGGCTGTCGCGCTGACGCCCGCACCGACCTTCGCGCCGACGGTCAGCGTGGCGCTGGGAGCGGCACTCGCGGGGGTGGTGATCAGCCGCCTGAGCCGCACACGCTGGGCCATCGCGCCCTACCTATTGGGCAGCGGCGCATCGCTCATCGCCGTAGCGCGCATCACGCCCTTCGATGGCGGTCACGTCGCCGCATGGCTCTTGGTCTTCGCGGCGGTGGCATACGTCCTGGCGGCGCTGGAACGCGCGCCGCTGGCGGGCATCGTGCCGGTGCTGTATGCGACAGGCGCGGTGCTGGCCCAGCCAGACGCCCATGTGTTGCTGCCGCTGGCGCTAAGCCTGGCGACGGTGGGCTTGGTCATCGGGCGCATAGCGGGACCGCGTTGGGTGTGGCCGCCTTATGCCGCCGCTGTGGTCGCGGCTCTCGGCGCGGCATTCCACGCGCAGGGTGATCTGGCGTTCGAGACGCTGGCGCTGGCCACGCTTGCCCTGGCGGCTTATGTCATCGCCGCCGTCGAGGCGCGGCCCGATGTCATCCCGGTCAGCTTCATCGTAGGCGCGCTGGCACTGGCCAGTGGCGCGCAATGGCAGGCACTCGCATCCTGGCAGGTGACGCTGGCGTTCGCCGCGCTGGCATGGGGCTACGCCGTCCTGGCGTATCTTTGGCGGGCGCTGCCCTGGCTGGGGCTGGTGCGCGGCACGTGGTGGCAACTGGGGGCGGGTGCGCCTGCGCCGGACGCCCGTCTGCTGGGTGTGCGCGTCCACCGGTGGACCAGCCTTATCTTGGCGGCGGGGACGGCGCTCGTCGCGGGCTTCGCGCCCACCGGCTTCGCCAGCCATCAGCCACAGACGCAGGCCGCTGTCGCCGCGCTGTTGAGCCTGGGCCTGCTGTTGCTCTGGCGTGGGCGCGACCACGATCCGTTGCTCGCCATCAACGGCAGCGGGCGAGGCTTCATGTACCTGGCGGGCGAATGCCTGGTGCTGGCGCTCACCTGGGAGGTGCGCTGGTTGGGCGCGAATAACATCCAGGCGTTCGTACTGGCTCCGGGCAGCTATCAGATCCTCATCGGCGCGCTGCTGCCGGTGGATGATGCGCTGGGCCGGCCCGTGAACGTGGGGCGTGTGGCCTCGCTGGTGGGCGCGTTGCTCCTGCTGGCCCCCACCCTGGCGCAATCCTTCGGCAGCGATCCCAACTGGCTCTATGCCCTGGCGCTGGCGCTGGAAGCGGTGGCGCTGGTCGGCGTGGGCGTGGGGACACGCACGCGCATGCTGGTGCTGATCGGCTCCTGCTTCGTAGGGTTGGCGGCGCTACGCGGCGCGATCCTTGCCTTCCAGTCCGGCGCGGTGGCGCTGGTGATTGGCCTGCTGGCGGCGCTGCTGATGGGCGGGGCTACTTGGCTCAGCCTCCGCACGCGCACCACCCAGGCAAACGCCCAACCCTAATTCTGGTGGAATATACCTTTGTGGTCGCCCTGCTTCTCCATGGGGTCGGCCCGCGCCGTCGCGGACTGGGGCATGCTTCTTTACACAGGGATTCAGTAAGTCGCGCAAACCCTAAAAAGGTGGCTGAATAGGAATTTTGGTAATTCATTAACATATGGCTGAAGTTTAAGCGGTAAGAGGCGTAAAAAACCTGCTCATCCATCGCGCAAACGGATGAGCAGACGAGCAGTGGAACACTTTACGCGGGCTTGAGTGCCAGCGCGGCGGGCATATCCAGCCGGACGCTAGGCGACATCGTGCTACATACGACGACGCTGCGTACATATTGGCCCTTGGCCCCCGTAGGCTTCTGGCGCACGATCTCGTTGATGGTAGCCGTCAGGTTCTCCATCAGTTGATCCTCGCTGAAAGAAAGCTTGCCGATGGGGACGTGGATGAGGCCGGTTTTATCGACGCGGAACTCCACGCGACCCGCCTTCACCTCGCGCACAGCGCGACCAACATCTTGCGTGACTGTGCCGGCCTTGGGGTTCGGCATCAAACCGCGCGGCCCCAGGCGCTTGCCCAGGCGGGCGATTTTCGCCATCACGTCAGGCGTGGCGATGGCGACATCAAAGCCCAGCCAGCCGCCCTCGATCTCTTTGATCACGTCGTCCAGCCCGACGACATCTGCGCCAGCAGCTTGTGCTTCGGTGGCTTTGTCGCCTTGAGCGAAGACGAGTACCTTGACTTCTTTGCCGGTCCCTGCTGGCAGGGTAGTGACACCACGCACCATCTGGTCTGCGTGGCGTGGGTCCACCCCCAGCTTCATGTGCAGTTCGACAGTCGGATCGAACTTGACATAGTTCATCTTCTTGAGCAAAGAAACGGCTTCCGCTGGTTGATAGAGCTTCTCGTTTTCGACGAGCGTGGCGGCAGCACGATACTTCTTGCCATGTTTCGCAGTCATAAAAAAAATGCCCTCCTGGTGGCACAGGTCCGCAGTGACTCGCGGGCGTTCGCTGATGTTGCCAGCCGACAGATCAATCAAGGATCGCTACTGGCACCCATCCATCATACCACGGCAGATCATGCGACGGCAAGGGCGACGGGACTTTTCGGGCAAGCCAGCGGCGCCATTTATACACGTATTTAGCTGAGCGGATTTTAAAAGTGGAGAAAATTCAAGCTGGGGGAAATGAAGACCAGGGGGAATGAAGGACGCGACGCTCAAGCATCTGCGCGCTACATGAACCCTGTAGCTCGTTGAGGCTCAAGCTGATTGCTCTAACGAGGGCGTATTCCAATCAGCCTTTTTTGCCGAGATGCCTCCCTTATGAAAAAGCACCCCATCCGCAGGGCAATTGCATACCCAAGAAGGGGGGGGTAGACGAGGATGAGAGGGTAAGAGCATCTTGCAGCAGAGGGAACAGCATGGCTTTACTGGATGCCTTTAGCGATCTCACCGATCCGCGCCGCCCCGCCTTGGTGGAGCACCACCTGCTCGATATGGTGGGGATCACCTTGTGTGCGTTATGTGCTGGGGCGGATACCTGGGTAGATGTGGCGGCGTTTGGCCGTGCCAAGCAGGACTGGTTGCAGACCTGGTTGGTGTTCCCCCACGGCAGCCCCTCCCATGATACGTTTGGTCGCGTCTTTGCCCACCTCAACCCCGACGAACTGGCCCGCAGTTTTGCCCGCTGGGTGGCAGCCTTACAAGCGCGCCTGCCGGTTCCCGATCCCGCGCCCCTGCGCATCCGGGCGATTGATGGCAAGCAAAGCCGCCGCAGTCATGATCGCCTGTACGACCAGCCAGCATTCCACATGGTCAGCGTGTGGGCGAGTGAGACCCGTCGCATTCTGGCGAATCAAGCCGTGGAGACGAAGTCCACTGAGAGCACGGCCATTCCCCTGCTGTTACGCCACCTCGATGTGGCGGGCTGCCTGGTGACGGTGGATGCGATGGGCGGTCAGCGGGCGATTGCCCATCAGATTCTCGATCAAGGAGCCGCGTACGTTCTCGCGCTCAAAGAGAATCAGGAGACCTTGTATCAGGAAGTGGTGGACTGCTTTGCCGCCCAGGCGCAGGATGACCAGGTCCAGGTGAGCCAGGACGTGCAGAGCGGCAAAGCCCACGGGCGGGTCGAACGGCGGGCGGCCACCATCATCACCGATGATCCCACCCTGGCCTGGCTACAAGCCCGCCATCCCTGGCCGGGTTTACAGGCGATGGGACGTATCGCCGCAGAACGTCGCTTCCCTGATGGCACGGTGCAACGGCAGACCCGCTATTACTTGCTGAGTCTGCCGTTGGATGGCGCGACCGGTAACCGGGCGGTACGCACGCATTGGGGCATTGAAAATAGTGCCCATTGGATTTTGGATATGGCGTTTGGCGACGATGCCAGCCGGGTGCGCGTCGGCCATGGCGCAGCCAACATGGCCCTGCTGCGGCGGTTGGTCCTCAACGTCTTCCACCAGGATCACGCCAAGCCGGGCGGGGTGAAATCCCGCCGTTTGCAAGCTGGATGGGATCTGGCCTATCTGCTCCACTTACTCGCGCTCCTGGCAGATACCGCCCCCTAATTCTTGGGTATGCAATTGCCCTGCGGCGCGATGCTACGTGGCGCTAAACTCAGCAAAAGTTGTGATAAAATGATATGGTACGCTATGGAGGTGTAGTCATGATTGATCGTTTGCAACGTGCCGTCGCAGCGTTAGAATCGCTGCCGCCCAACGTCCAAGAAACGGTTGCTGAACAAATCGAACAGCTTGCTGCTGCGCTTGCGCCATCAGCGATGCCGCGCCGGAGTCATGCTGGCATGTGGGCTGATCTTCCTGACGATATGGAAGAGACCTTGGATCAATGGCGGCATGCAGTTCCGCCCACCCCTTTTGCAGATGAGGACAATGCATGAAGCGATATATTTGCTTGATACAGGTGTCCTCTCTGCGTATCTCCGTGGGCGACCAAAGATTGTTACCCTGGTTGAACCGTGGATTCTCACTGATGAAGCGGCTACGAGCATTCTCGTGTATGGTGAAATTATCGAATATCTCCGCTCCTTTGCGGATGTTGCCCAGCGGCGAACAAATTTACAAGATGCTCTAGTGGATATTCAGCCTTTGCCACTTGATTATCCCATTATGGAACGGTATGCCGATTTACGGCGCATGATGCGGCCTCCGCATGGGCCAGGGTTGATAGGCGATGTAGACACGCTGATCGCGGCAACGGCACAGGTGCATCACTTGACCGTGGTTACTGCTGACAGCGATCACACCCGTGTTCCACAACTACAGGTTCAGCTTATTGAAAGAAGTTGGCTGAAAGCACAAATCCTGTGTACTTGCTTGAGTACCCCTAGGAGATTCGTTCTGAGGGGCTGTCAAGCGGTTCAGCCCATAGGCATTAAGGTACGTACCCAAGACGAGGCGCAGCCAGGAGTTGATAGGTAGCGGGGTGTGTTGCACGGGAGGTGATACGACTGCCCGTTTGCAACGTCTGAGCCAGAGCATAGATGATCTGTTGCAGCCGTGCGCCG
>DAIDGU010000018.1 GCA_027459785.1 Ktedonobacteria bacterium
TCGTCCTGTTGGCGGTCTACTCGCTGGGGCTGGGCGTGCCGTTCCTGATCCTGGGCGCGGCGTTTGGCCGCGCGGCCCCGCTGCTCAAGCGCCTTGCGCCACACCTGGGGACCATCGAGCGCGTGACGGGCATCGTCCTCGCTCTGATGGGCGTCGTCATCTTCAACGGCTGGCTGATCTACCTCAACCACTACTTCACCTTCGGGCTGCCGGGGCTGTGAAGATCAGGCGGCGAGAGGATGGTTGTGAAGTCGGTCGGTTGGGGCAGGCGGGCGGTTGAAACCGCGCCTAAGCGCCTGGCGGCGACGAAGTCCGCCGTCGCGGACTAACTCCAGTCCACGCAGGTGGACTTCGTGGCGGCACGCCCTTAGGCGCGGTTTTAACCGCCCGCGCGTCTCTGCCCGCTCGCACCCCCGCATCCGCTCCTTATAAGTTGGTGGTGGCGTGATGCTTTGTCTGATGGGCTTGCCAGCATAAGGGCCGGTATCCGAATGCAATTATAAAAAATGACATGTCATTTCAATGCCCCCTTTGTCTGCTGGTCCCCTTTGTGCGTTGCTCTAAGACGTGAGGCGATCCAATATGGGGGATCGTGATTTCAGCGAAAGAAGGATCAGGATGCAGGGTAATCGCTCGCAAGGGATGAATCAAGATGTTCCGACCGGAGCCAACGTCTATGACAGCAATGGCCATCGAGTCGGCACGGTGTTGCAAAACGACACGAATAACAATTATCTCGTCGTGGAAAAAGGCTGGCTTTTCAAGCAGGATGTGTACATTCCACGCAGCGCGATCAGCAATGTCACTCAGGACGGCGTGCAGTTGCGCTATAGCAAAGACGAACTAGAGAACCAGGATTGGTCACAACCGCCGGCAGCAGATCAGACCGTGGGCCGGCAGGCCAACAGGGCGTCGGCGAGGACGAACGACCGGACTACCCAGCAGGCGGGCAATCAAGATGTGCGTGTGCCTTTACGGGAAGAAGAACTGGTGGTAGGCAAGCGTCAAGAAGAGGTGGGCCACGTACATCTCCATAAGGATGTCGTCACGGAACAACAGAACGTCGCCGTGCCGGTCTCGCATGAGGAAGTGCAGATTGAACGGGTCGCTGTCGATCCCGCCGCCACCTCGGATGACGCCTTCGTCGAGCGCGATATCGATGTACCCGTGATGGGCGAAGATGTCGTGGCTGGCAAGCGCGTGAAAGCCGCTGAGGAGATTCGCTTGCACAAGGAGACGGTCACGGAGCAGCAGCAGGTATCCGACACGGTGCGCAAAGAGCGCCTCCACGTGGAAGGCGACCCTAATGTGCAGTTGAATGCCGATGGCCTCCAAAACGACAATTCCAACATGCAGCAGCCGTAGAAGGTGCCAGGTTGAGCCGGGGTGGCAATGAATCGCAACGGCCACCCCGTTCAGCATTATAGGAGGGGAATGATGCCCCAGCACATCGCCGTCACCAAGGGTACATCGTTCTATGCGGGTGATCGCTTGATCGGCATGGTCAAGCAGATCGAACACGACGGGGCAAAGCAGGCCGAGCTAGCCTACGTGCGCTCCGAGGATGGGCAGTGGCACTACCGTTTCCCGCTGGATCTGGTGCAGCACGTCGAGCGCCGTGACGGCCACAAAATGGCCTGGCTCGCGCTCACACCGCGCGATCTGGTGCGGTTCCGTGTCACAGAAGATGCGCTGCCAGCACGTCGGGTCGCGGCAACCGTAGTGCCGAACGGTGATGTGCGCATTCCCCTGGCGACGGAAGAACTGACGGCCACCACGCGCCCAATGCAGCGCGGCATCATTCACTTGCACAAAGGCGTGGAAACGCAGCAACAACAGATCGCCGTCCCCGTCAGCCAGGAGACCGCCATCATCGAGCGCATCCCAGCGGATCAGTGGGATGCGACGCAACCCTTGAACCCTGATGAGATCGTCATTCCCATCACGGAAGAGCGTCTCGTCATCCACAAGGAAACCGTGATCACCGAATATATCTGCGTGCGCAAGCAACGCACCATCGAAAATCAGGTGGTGAATGAGAGCGTGCGGCGCGAAGTGCTGTCGGTCATCCCCGACCCCGCTCCCGATGTGGCCAACGATGCCCCGCCGCTGGTGCAGATCGTTGGCGAGGACTACGAGACGGTGCCGTGAGGCACCGCACCACCAAAGCATAGCGTATGACAAATATTTTCTCATGCCCTATCTTTTTGTTCGTTCCCCAAACATCCCTACTTATTTACCCTTGCGGGCAAAGACGGTGGTCATTGGGACCGGACAGACAGGAATGTCTATCCTCCGTTATCCATACTATTCACCAGAAAAGGGTATAATCACCAAAGACGACACGGGCAGCTTCATTCCCGGCAATCACCTCCCAGCGTCGTCCGGTCACAAAGGCTGGGCTGAGACCTTGTTGATCGAGGAAGTGCTGTAACGTTCTTTCAGTATACAATTTAGATATGTCGAAAACAACGATCCCAGAAAGGACCGTTACAGGAGAAAAAATTTTCATGCGAGTTTTTGTTACCGGCGCGTCTGGCTGGATTGGTTCCGCAGTCGTTCCCGAACTCATTGGCGTGGGTCATCAGGTTGTCGGTCTCGCCCGCTCGGATGCAGCGTCCGCTGCCCTCACCGCCATCGGCGCAGCGGTGCTGCGCGGCACCATCGATGATGTCGAAAGTCTGCATCGTGAAGCTGCCGCATCGGATGGCGTGATCCACCTCGCGTTCAAGCACGACATCGCTTTCTCAGGCGGCTTCCAGGACGCTGCCATCGCCGATCGCCGCGCTATCGAAACCATCGGTGCGGCGCTTGCCGATTCTGATCGCCCGTTCGTCATCGCTTCTGGCACACTCGGCCTGGCACCGGGGAGAATGGCGACCGAACGCGACGGACAAGACCCTGATGCGGCGATGGCGCATCTGAACGGTGGGCCAGCGGTTCGCTTGTCCAATGCACAGATGACGCTCGCCCTCGCTTCTCGTAACGTCCGCACGTCGGTCGTCCGCCTTCCTCCCACGGTTCACGGCGCTGGCGATCACGGCTTCATGGCAACGCTGGTGGGCATCGCCCGCGCCAAGGGCGTCTCCGGCTATATCGGTGAAGGAGCCAATCGCTGGCCTGCTGTCCACCGGCTGGATGCAGCGCACCTTTTCCGCCTGGCTCTGGAGCAGGCTCCGGCGGGGTCGGCCCTCCATGCGATTGCGGACGAGGGCGTGCCGGTCCGCGCCATCGCCGAGATCATCGGACGGCATCTCAACCTGCCGGTGGTTGCCATCGCGCCTGAAAACGCGGGCGAACATTTCGGGTGGCTCGGAGCCTTCATCGGGGCCGATGCGCCGGCATCTAGCGCCCTGACCCGCGCGATGCTAGGCTGGCAACCGACGCAGCCCGGTCTCCTTGCGGATCTTGACCAGGGCCACTACTTCCAGACCGCGCGGTGATGGCCAGGTAGGTTGGCCGAACCACTGCGCCGACACCATCTGCTGCCGTGGTTGAGTGACAGCCTCAATGCTTTCATGCGCTGGCGGCCACTATACGTGTGCCGCCAGGATACCCCCGAACAGTGCCACCAGCCGACGCCAGCATATCCACTGCCTATGCCAACCATATCACTAGCTCCACGCCTGCCACCGCATCAAATTGTGCCATATCTTTTCTGGTAAGTTGCTTGGCAAATTCGCGCGTCTTTGACAACCCGCCCACGGTCGGCTATGCTGAGGCGACATCCGGCATCATCGTTTGGGGGGAATCATCATTATGGCCGACAATGGAGCCGGCACGCCGGCGTTGCGGCGCGTGTTGGGCATGCGCACGGTGCTTTCGACCAGCGCGGGGCTGTCCTATGCCGCCATCAGCTTTTTGGGCTGCGTGCTGGTAGCGAACGCGGTGGCCGGCGATAGCGCCTGGCTGGCGATCCTCATCGCGGGCGTGCTGGCGCTGCTGGCCGCCTGCTGCTTTGCCGAACTGAACGCGCTCTATCCCACCGCCGCCGCCATTCGCCTGTATATCAAGGCAGCGTATAGCGAACGCATCGCGTTGATCATCGCGTTCGTGTACACCGTCACCATCGTCGCTGTCATCGCGGCGGATAGCTATGTCGTCGGCAGCGCCGTCACGTATCTTTTGCCGCAGACGCCGACGCTGTTGTGGATTCTGGCGATCCTGGGGCTGACGCTGGCGGCGAATCTGGTGGGCATCCGCATCGCCGGCGCGCTGCAAGACGTGACGACCTACGCGCTGTTGGTATCGGCGGTCGCCATCTCGATCCTGGGCCTGGCCACACACGGCTTCCACTTCCACACGCCGTTCGCCGCGCTGCACCAACCGCTGGGCCTATTCAATGCCGTGACGGCGGGCGTTTTCGTCTTTTCCGCCTTCGAGTGGGTGACGCCACTGGCGGAGGAGATCTCTGATCATCGGTTGATCCCGCGCGGCATGTTCATCGCCATCGGCGTGCTGTTCGTGGCCTACGGCCTTTTTACCCTGGCGACGACAAATCTACTAAGCGTGCGGGATGCGCAGGGTGGCTGGCACCTGCCGGCGCACGTCGTGGCCTCCGCATTCCCACAGATGTTGATGGCGCGGGCGGCGCTGGGTGCGACGGGGACGTGGTGGATGCTGATCGCCACGCTGTTTACCGGCGTGATGACCTTTAACGGCGGCTTCGCCACGGCCTCGCGCTTTCTGTATGCCGCCGCACGCGAGGGGACGATGCCGGCCATCTTCGCGCGGCTCAACCGCTATACCGTGCCGTGGGTGACGCTTGTCGCGCTTTCCACCGCCTCGGCGCTCATCGCCGTGCTGATCTTCGCCACCGGCGCGTTCCAGGTCTTGATCCTCGTTGGCGCGGCGCTGGAAGCGATGATCTACGCGGTCGCGGGCCTGTGCGTGCTGCAATTACGCCGCCGCCAGCCCCAGGCGGCGCGCTCATTCCTGATCCCCGGCGGCTGGACGATCCCGGTGCTGACCATCGGCATCTTCGGCGTGTTGTTCGTTGGCGCGCTTTTCCCGCCCGCCGCGCAATTGCCCGCCGGCACGTCGCCCCTCCTCGTCGCCGGCATCTTCGCAGGGTTGCTGGCGCTCACCACCGTCTATGTGCTGCTGGCGGTGCCACGCTACCAGGCGCAGATCGCCGCGCAACGCGCGACCACCCGCCGCCGACGCCCGCCCGCCACAGCCAGCACCGCCCCCACGCCAGATAAGGAGCGATCCGCCGAACAATGATGGGCAACTGCCCAGATCGTTCTGCCAGGGATCGGGCGAGAGGTAAAACCTCGCCGAGCCGGCGGGGACGGCGGGGGACGGAGGGGAACGGCGGGCGGTTGAAACCGCGCCTAAGGGCGTGCCGCCACGAAACCCGTCTACACGGGTTCTCACCATGCATAGCCGATCATAGTATGATGAACGCTGTCGCTATAGGAACGGGGCGGCGGACAGGAATGTCCGCCCCACGCTGATACGCTCGCTGTCTGCGCTCCCCTCTCCATCCGCAGATGGGGAGGGGCTGGGGGTGGGGCCACCTCGCGCCCTCTTGCATTTATGCCGCCGCGCTCGCTGTGTCGTCGTGGGTGGAGCAGACGCGGTTGCGCCCGCCGTGCTTGGCGCGATACATGGCGGCATCAGCGGCGATCAGCACGTCATCGATCTCCGCGCCGTCGGCGGGGAAAACAGCCACACCGATGCTGATAGTGACATCCAGTTGCACGGTCTCGGCGAAGACCAGCGGCGTTTCCGCCACCAGCCGGCGCAGGCGTTCTGCCGCCCGCACACCCTGGGCATGGTCATGGTCCGGCAGGATCAGCACAAATTCCTCGCCACCATAGCGCGCGACGATATCTACCGCGCGCACGTGGTCGCGCAGCAGGTGCGCCAGGTGGGCCAGCACGTGGTCGCCGACATGATGCCCCCAGGTATCGTTGACATGCTTGAAATGGTCGAGATCAGCAAAGATCACCGCTAGCGGCGTTCCTGTGCGGTGAACACGCGCCACCTCTGTCGCCAGGCGCGCGGTCATGGCGCGGTGATTCAGCAAGCCGGTGATAGGATCGATGGTCGCTAGCTCTTCGAGTTTGGCATAGGCATGCGCGAGATCGGCGTGCGCCAGTTCCAGCGCGGCATGCGCCGCCGCCAGTTCTTGCGTGCGATCCGCCTCGGCCACCGCGCGTTCCACGCTATACGACGACACGGTGCAGATGATGGAGACCGCACCCATCATGACATACACATAGATGAAGAATGACAGTTGCACTTGAGCGGGGAGGCGCGCCAGCACGACAGCGGCTGGCGCGGTCCTGCTGATGACGATGACGAGCAGCCCATCCAGCAAGCCGAACAGCAGCGGCGTCCAAAATGGCAGAAAGAGGCCCGCGAAGATCGAGGGGAGGAGCAATTGCACCCAGCCCCATAACATGGTATACCCTTCCGAGGGTGAGATGATGAGCAAGCCCCACACAGCAGTCGTCATATAACCGATGATATAGACCCAACTGCCCAGACTGACGCGCCCGCGTCGATTGAGGATGGCGGCGGTGCAATGCACGCCCTCGAAGACCAATAGATCCGCTATGGCCAGCCAGTCGTGTGCGGCAATCTGGCTGACCAGCAGTGGCAACCCCAGCACCACCGCCGCTAACACGCCGATGCTGAGCAGATGCGCTTTGCGCAGCCGGTCGCGTTCCGCCGTGGTGGATGTTGCCAGGCGTGGGAGCGTCCAGGCGAACCACTGCCGCGCAAGCCACGCGATCCCCTGCCGCATACGCTACCCCTGGCCCCTGATACAGCCGGCGGCTCGGCTTCACATGGGTTTGCCGCCCTGCTCTTCTGTATCGGCAGGTGGGGGCGCGGGCTTGAGCTTTCCATTTGCTGGCGATCATGCGGGGAGTGTTTGGCAACGCACTCCCCACTACGAATGGCGCAGGACGCGCCGCACAGTTAGCGGCCCAAGGCTTGTTTCACCAGGCCAGGGATGTCGAAGATGGTATCGGCGACCGGAACTTTGGCGGCTTCCAGCGCGGCGACCTTGCCTGCCGCCGTGCCGGTGTTGCCGGAAACAATCGCGCCGGCATGGCCCATGCGCTTGCCCGGCGGGGCCGTGCGGCCAGAGATGAAGCCGATCACCGGCTTGGACATCTGCGGCACATATGCCGCCGCGTCTTCCTCGTCGCTGCCGCCGATCTCGCCGCACATCACGACGGCCTTGGTGGCCGGGTCCGCCTCGAAGAGGCGCAGCACGTCGATGAATGTCGTGCCGATGATCGGATCGCCGCCGATGCCGATGCACGACGACTGGCCCAGTCCCGCCGCCGTCAGCAGCGCCGCCACCTCATAGGCCAGCGTGCCGGAACGCGAGACGAAACCGATGTCGCCCTCGGTGAGGATCTGATAGGGGATGATGCCCACTTTGCCCGCGCCGGGCGTCGCCAGGCCGGGGCAGTTGGGGCCGATCAGCCGCGTGGGATGCTCTTTGAGGAAGGCTGCCGCACGCGCCATATCGTTGACCGGGATGCCCTCGGTGATGCAGATCGTCAGCGGCATGCGCGCCTCGGCGGCTTCCATGATCGCGTCCGCCGCGCCGGGCGGGGGGACGAAGATGCACGAGACGTTCGCGCCCGTCTGCTGCATGGCCTCGGCCACGGTATCGAAGACGGGGACGCCCGCGAAGGTGGTGCCACCCTTGCCGGGCGTGACGCCGCCGACCACATTGGTCCCCGATTTGATCATATTTGGCGTGTGGTTGCTGCCCTCGCGTCCGGTGATGCCCTGCACGATCACACGCGAAGTGGCGTCGAAAAGAATGCTCATCTAGTGTTGCTCCCGCTCCTTGATGGCGGCGACGATTTTCTGGCTGGCGTCGCGCATATCCGCACCCCACATCAGGCCCGCGTTCGCCAACATGGCGCGGCCCTCGACCTCGCCGTTGCCCGACAGGCGGGCGACAATCGGCATGCCGGGGGGCAACTCGGCCTGGGCCATGATGATGCCCTGCGCCACCTCCTCGCCGCGCGTGATGCCGCCGAAAATGTTGACCAGGATGCCCTGCACCTGGGGATCTTTCGCCACGAAAAGCAGCGCCTTTTTCATCACTTCAGCCTTCGCGCCGCCGCCGATATCCAGGAAGTTCGCCGGCTGGCCGCCGGCTCGCGCCACCATGTCCAGCGTCGTCATCACCAGGCCCGCGCCGTTACCGATGATGCCCACGTTGCCGTCCAGCTTCACATACGTCAGGCCCGCCGCTTTGGCTTCGTATTCCAGCGGGTTCGCCTCTTCCGGCTCGGCCCAGGCGGCGAACTCTTTTTGGCGATAGAGCGCGTTGTCATCAATGAGGATCTTGGCATCCGCCGCCAGCACCTGACCATCGGGCGTCAGCGCCAGGGGGTTGATCTCGGCCAGTGTGGCATCGGCGGCGATGAAGGCTTGGGCCAGTTGCGCGAGGATCGCGCCGCCCTTGGCGACGACGGTGTGGGGGACGCCGGCCTCGGCCAGCATGCCGCGCGCTTGTTCGGGCAGCAATCCCCACCGCACGTCCAGCACCCGGCGAATGATCTTTTCGGGCGTCTTGGCGGCCACTTCCTCGATGTCGATGCCGCCTGCCGCGCTGACCATCACCACGGGCGCCTGGCTGGCACGATCCATGATGATGCCGATGTAATACTCCTGGGCGATCTCCAGCTTCGGCACCACCAGCACTTTTTGCACGGTCAAGCCCTTGATGTCCATGCCCAGCACCTTCGCCGCCGCCGCGCGGGCCTGCTCCGGCGTGTCGCCAAACTGGATGCCGCCGGCTTTGCCGCGCCCGCCGACATACACCTGCGCCTTGATGACGACCGGCACGCCGAATTCGCGGGCGATGGCCTCGGCCTCGTCGGGCGTCGTGGCCACTTTGCCCGGCTGCACCGGCACGCCGTAGCGCCGCAGGATCTCCTTCGCCTGGTACTCGTGAATCTTCATCGCTTGCTCCTCACTCAGATACTATTCAGCCTCGCCTCGTCGCGGAAGCGGGGGAGCTACATGGGAAATTCGTGCAGTTTCACCCGCTCATTGTGGAACGAGGGGTGCGCTTCTGTCAAACGTGCATAGAGCGGGAAATTCGCGGGATTTTGCAGCCAATCCCCATGAGGGGGGAACGGGAACACGGAGGCCACAGTACGAAACAAGGCAAGCGCGGAAACCGATGCGGCACGTGGAGTGGGATAAGACAGCCAGCGCCGATCCTAGCGCAGCATTTGCTGCTGGATCCAATCCGTCACGGCGTCGGCCAGCGCGGCGAGTTCGTTGGTAAAAAAATGGCTGGCCCCAGGGATGATGCGCATCGTCTTCGGCGCGGCGACCTGCGCGAACCAGGCTTCCAGCGCGGGGGGCGGACCATATTCGTCGGCGGAACCCTGGACGATCAGTTTGGGCTTGCGGCAGTCGTCCAGCGCGGCGATATCCAGCGTGCCGGTGGGGACGCCAGCACCGATGAGGTGCGTCACGCGCGGGTCGTCACAGCCGACGGGGAGACCGACCCACGACCCGAACGAGAAGCCGGCCAGCAGCAGCGGCGTCGCGGGATAACGATCCGCCAGCCAATCCAGCGCTGTGCGCACATCCTCCGCCTCGCCGATGCCGTTGGCATACGCGCCTGTGCTGCGCCCCACGCCACGAAAGTTGAAGCGCAATGCCGGCACGCCCGCCGCGCCGAGCGCCTTCGCCAGCGTGAAAACGACCTTGTTGTGCATCGTCCCCTGCCCCAGCGGGTGCGGATGGCATACCACCGCCGCCAGCCGTGGGGCCGCCTCCGCTGCCTCCACGCGCAACAAGCCTTCCAGAATGCCGTGCCGCGCCGGAATATCCACCTGTTCAATCGTCGCCATCGTTCGCCTGCCTCACCTGTGATCTTTGCTCAGGATCTTTGCTCAGATCGTAGCATATCCCGACATGCCTAAAGAACGATGACGAATGGCCCTGATCCTGGGCAATCCTATTCCCGATGAGATGCATGCGATGGCACAACGCTGACGGAAACGCTGGTGGGGCATGCCCCGCCATGCGCTCCCATGCTCCCCCGGAGGGTCTACCTATGTCCACCTCTCGCAGATCGGTGATGCTGGAACCGCCGCCGCCGGCCACCGTGGCACTGGCACAGGTACATCGCGTGCCGCACGGGCTGCGGCTGCGTCGCATCGTCCCGCGCTATCAATCGCCCGCCGCACTCAACACGTGCGAGATGCCCATCATTTCTCCTCGAAAGGCGCATGGCGGACAGGAGCGTCCACCCCACGCAGGACACCTGCCATATGAGAACCCGCGCAGGCGGGTTTCGTCGCGTAGCGTTCAGGCGCGGTTTCAACCGCCCGCCACCGCGCCCGCCACCGCGCCCGTCCCTTATGCTAGCCGACATTGCATCCTCTGTGGCGCGGCGCTGCCGCCGTGGCGCGATAGCTGCGCGGCACATGCCGCGCGGGGCGGGCGTGGCATGCCCACGCCGGTGCGTTTGCAGCCGCTCGCAGACGGCGCATCGGCTGCGCCCCACTCCTCTGCCTGGTAGTTGATTATATGTTTTCTCTAAATGTGGCGGCCTGAGCCATTGCCCTCGCAACTGCAATTGCTGTGATTTGACGCCGCCTTCTGCCGTCGCATATGATGGCCAGTCGATAAAGCCAAGATTCTGCTAAAGCGCCTGTAGAGAAAGGGGCTTGACAATGGCTAAACCCGTTGATCCCCATGTCGATGTAGCAGAGAACGGTATGCAAGAAGTGTTCGCAGACTTTGCCAAGCTTGAAGAATGGCCGAACGTGGGTATGTCGATTCCACTTGGCTCTGTCGCAAGGCATCCGGACTTAGCTACCTTGGAAGATCAGACTGTCATGCTGACCGACTATATCAGCTTGAAAGCGCAAGGGCGCGTTGTGCGGCATGCCGACTGGTGGTACGGCGTGCCAACGTCAGAACTACAGGATATCTAACCACAGGCAAGCTAGCTAAAATCTTACTTGCTGTCTGCCACCACGATCTGCTATCATACCTGATGATATGGAAACTGAACCGAATGTGATCCCCGCCGAGGAGTATGCGGTCATCGTGGTGGGCGCGGGGCATGCCGGCTGTGAGGCCGCGCTGGCGGCGGCGCGCATGGGCTGCCGCACCTTGCTCATCACGATGAACCTGGATAGCGTCGCGCTGATGCCGTGCAACCCGTCGATGGGTGGTCCGGCCAAGGGGCATTTGATCCGCGAGATCGACGCGCTGGGCGGCGAGATCGCGCGCTGCACCGACCGCACCTTCATCCAGATCCGCATGCTGAATACCGGCAAGGGACCGTCCGTGCAAGCCCTGCGGGCGCAGTGCGACAAGCATGCGTATCGCCTGACGATGAAGTGGGCGCTGGAAGCGCAGCCGCACCTCGTCTTGCGCCAGGGGACGGTCGACGGCCTCATCACCGAGCCCGCGCCGGGGCCGGATGGGCGGGCGCGCGTCATGGGCGTCGTCAGCGGGGCGCGGCGCTTCCTGGCGCGGGCCGTCGTGCTGACCACCGGCACCTTCATCAACGGGCGACTGATCACCGGCGACCGCACGACGCCTGGCGGGCGCGCGGGCGAACCACCGGCGCTGGGATTGGCGGAGGATCTCCAGCGGGTGGGTGTGCGCGTGCAGCGGCTGAAGACCGGCACGCCACCGCGCATCGATGCCCGCACCATCGACTTCGCCCAAACGCAGGTGCAGCCCGGCTCGCCCGTCCCGCTGCGCTTCTCGTTCGATGCTGAGCCACCAGCGATCACGCTGCCGCCCGGCCCGCCCGCCGCGCTCTATCCGCAGCCACCGGAGGCCGTCACGGCCTGGCGACCGCAGTTGCCGTGCTATCTGGTGCATACCAACGACCAGACGCACGCGATCATCCGCGCCAACCTGCATCGCTCGCCGCTGTATACCGGCGTGATCCAGGGCGTGGGGCCGCGCTATTGCCCCAGCATCGAAGATAAAGTCGTGCGCTTCGCGGAGAAGCCCGATCACCAGATCTTCCTGGAACCCGAAGGCTGGCGTACCGGCGAGGTTTACGTGCAGGGGATGAATACTAGCCTGCCGGAAGACGTGCAACTCGCCATGCTGCGTTCCATCCCCGCGCTGGCCCACGCCGAGATCATGCGCGTCGGCTACGCGGTGGAGTACGATTTCGTGCCGCCGGATCAGGTGGTGCGGACGCTGGAGACGAAGACCGTCGCGGGCCTGTTCCTGGCGGGGCAGATCAACGGCACGTCGGGCTATGAGGAGGCGGCGGCGCAGGGCATCATCGCGGGCATCAATGCCGGTTGCCACGCGCAGGGCCGCGCGCCCTTCATCCTGCGGCGCGACGAAGCCTATATCGGCGTCTTGATCGACGATCTGACGACGCAAACC
The DNA here is from genome assembly GCA_027459785.1 of Ktedonobacteria bacterium. Classification (GTDB taxonomy): domain Bacteria; phylum Chloroflexota; class Ktedonobacteria; order Ktedonobacterales; family JACDGC01; genus JAJPKG01. The sequence goes on from DAIDGU010000018.1 coordinate 12,376, forward strand.
ATCACTGAACCCTACCGCCTACACACCTCGCGCGCCGAACACCGCCTGTTGCTGCGGCAAGACTCCGCCGATCTGCGCCTGACCGAACGGGCATATGCGCTTGGCCTGGTCGGCGACGAACGCATGGAGGCCGTCGCGCGCAAGCGCCACCTGGCCGCGCAGGCCAGCGACGCGCTGGCGCAGACCAGCTTCACGCCGACCGCCGCGATGCAGAGCTATGCCGCCGAAGCGGGGCTGGCGGCGATCCCCCAGAAGATGACGGCGGCGGAACTGCTCCGCCGCCCGGCGGCGAGCTATGCCCAGGTGGCGGCGCTGGCGGAGCGCGCCGGCCAGCCCTTGCCGGCCATCAGTGATCCCGCGACGGCGGAGGAGGTGGAGTGCCGCGTGAAGTTCGCCGGCTACATCGAACGACAGGAACGCGCCGTCACCCGCACCGCCAGGCTGGAAAACCTGGCCCTGGCGCTGGATCTGGATTACGCCGCCGTCACCGGCCTGCGCACGCAGGCGCGGCAGCAACTCGCGCGCATCCGCCCCCTGACGCTGGGCCAGGCGGGCCGCGTGGAAGGCGTGACGCCAGCAGACATCAGCGCGCTGCTGGTGTGGCTGCAACGCCACGCGCGCCAGCCGGCGGAGCGCCCCAGCTAACCACCGGCGTGTTCACACCCGTTTCGGTCCGCATCATGCATAGCAGCCCAGGATAGGCAGGAATGGCTGTCCTCCGAGTGATCGAAATGACAGACAGGAATGACCGTCCTCCGGTATCCATACTGGTTACTCGATAGGATTATTACTCTGCGCTGACCGCTGCCGCTGCCTCGCGCAGACGCGCCAGGGCCGGCGCGGGCAACTGAGGCTGGTGGCCCAGCGGCGTCGGATGGATGCCGGGGCCATGATAATCGCTGCCCCCCGTGGGGATGAGGCCGAAGCGGTCGGCCAGCGCCCGCAGTTGTCCGACGGTGGCCGTGGCATAGGGGCCATAGTAGACTTCCAGGCCAGTGAGGCCGGCGGGAACGAGTTCGGCCAGCAAGCTTTCGAGATTGAGGATGTCTTTGGGGTGGGCGAGCGACGCTACGCCGCCGCCGCTGCGAATCAGCGCGATGGCCTGCGCAGGGGTGAAAGGCGCGCGTGGTACGTAACCGGGCATGCCGCGATTCAGGTAACGGTCGAAGGCTTCCTGCACACTACTGACCAGGCCGAGATCGATCAGCGCCGCCGCCACGTGGGGGCGGCCTACCGCGCCATCCGCGTGCGCCCGCACCATCTCCCATGTGATGGGGACGCCGACGGCCTGAAGCTGCGCCACCATCCGCTGGCCCCGCGCCGCCCGTTCCGCCTGTCGCGCTGCGAGCTGCGCCTGGAACGTGGGATCAGCGTCATGCACGAAGTAGCCCAGCACATGCGCGTCGCCCTTGGGCAGATCGGTGTTGATCTCCACGCCCGCGATGACTTCAATGCCCAGCGCCACACCCGCCGCCCGCGCCGCCGGCACACCCGCCGTCGTATCGTGGTCCGTCAGCGCCAACACCGTCACCCCGGCGGCCTGCGCCCGTTGCACCAATTCCGCCGGCGGCAACAGCCCGTCGGAGGCCGTGGAATGTGTATGGAGATCGACACGCATCGCTCATTCCTTACTGCCAAAGATCAAACTGGGCTTTCAGTCATTCGGCGGGGAGGCGGTGTGCAGGCCGGTGCCGTGGCACACCGCACATTGGCCGTCACCCGGCGTGCTGGTCGCAGGATCGCCGGGCTGGTAACAGCGCAGGCATGGTGCCAGTCCTCCTGCTTCAGCGGCTGGCAATGTACCCGCGCCGGCGCACCAGGAACATTGGCCGGTGCCTTCACAGGTCGGACACATTGCGATTTCCTCTCACCGCTTGCGCACAGCGCGTGCCTATGCGCTCGGCGTCAGGGGTTTTTGGATGGCGACGATGATCTGATTCTGTAGAAAAAGGATCGTCTGGTCATCCAACCCGGTTTGAATCGCTTGTGCCAGCGCCGCCGACTCGGCCTCGGTGATCACGCCGGCCTGGACGGCGTGCAAGCGCGCGGGCGGATTAAAGAAGGCATAGGCGCTGATGGGCGCGCCGCTGGCGATGTCGGCGCTGACCGTCTCATATGTGCCAGGCAGCGCCGCCGACAGTTCGATGATCGGTTGCGCGCCCTGGCGCACCAGCGCGTCGTATAGTTCCAAGCTCAAACGGCTGTGTTTGAGGATGCGGCGCGCGGTATATGAGATGAAGCGTTGAAAAACGACGGGATCGCACGGGTAAACGTAGTAATTTTCCGTATCGGCATCCATCGCCAGAACCATGCCGCCGGGCTTGGTGACGCGGAGCATCTCACCGAAACCATGGAAAGGATCATCCTGGTGCATCAGCACACGCTCCGCGCGCACGGCGTCGAAGAAGTTATCCTGAAAGGGCAGCCGATGGACATCGCCTTCCACGAACAGGCCGCGTGGATGGGCCGCTTTGGCGTCGTTGATCATCACGGCGCTGTTATCCACGCCCCACACTTCGCCGGTGGGACCAACCAACTCCATCAGGCGCGCGACATCGCGCCCATTGCCGCAACCGACATCCAACACCGTGCTACCCGCGTGCAGTTCCAATATCTGAAAACTGCGCTCTTTGCCCAATGCAGAAGCCTTGGCTGCCATCTCCAGGAATGTGTTGGCACGGGTGGGGACGCGCCCACTGGCCCAAAAGGCGCTGAAGGGATTTTCGGGTGGTTTGGGGATCATCGGATCGCGCGCGGGCGGGTTTGGCATGGCGGGTTCGGCGGTAGCCGTGGTCGTGGCGGCTGTCGTATCGGCATCAGATCTGCGTCCGAAGCGCCACCAGCGGCGGGGAGACTGCGACACCTATTGACCTCACTTCCGTTATGAGCGATGATAGACACTGCTGAGCCAGCACGCGGAGGTTGGCTCGCATCCTAGACCGCTTGATCATAGCACGCCGATCAAGAAATTTGCCACATCACAGATGTTTCAGACGGCGGCATCCTATGCTATAATGGGCGCAAGGCTTTTCATGCGCCTGAACATTACATCTGGCGCGAATGGGTTCGCGCCGCTGGTTTGCGTGAGCCGGAGGGACTGAGAAGGCATGCAGAAATGTTCATCGTGTGGCACGCCCAACCCAGATGATGCGGCGGAGTGCGTGTCATGCCGGTTTCCCCTGGCCACCACCGTGGCCGTGCAGGGGCCGGCAGTCGGCGCAGCCGCATACCCCGGCGCACCCGAAGCGAACCTGTATGGCGCGAAGGGCTATCAGCTAAGCAACCAGATCGAGCAGCAACGGACGACACCACGCTTGCAACCCGGCGATACGCTGGGCCATGATCGCTACCGCATCGTGCGTATCGTCGCGCTGGGTGGCATGGGCGCGGTCTATAAAGCCGAGGACCAGAATCTGCACCGCCCGTGCGCCGTCAAGGAGATGCTCGACACCTACACCGACCCCAAGGACCGCGAGCAGGTTGTCGAGTGGTTCAAGCGCGAAGCCAGTTTGCTCCATGACCTGAACCACCCGACGATCCCGCGTGTGCGCGATTCGTTCGAGCATGACGGGCGCTATTATTTGGTGATGGATTTCGTCGAGGGGCGCAACTTGGCCGAGGTGATGGAACAAGAGGGCGTGCAGCCCGAAGAGCGCGTGCGGCGCTGGGGTTTGCAACTGTGCGACGTGCTGAGCTATCTGCATCACCAGGGCATCATCTTCCGTGATCTCAAGCCGGCGAACGTGATGGTGGGGCAGGACGACCGCGTGAAGCTGATCGATTTCGGCATCGCGCGCAGCTTGCGTACGCAGAGCGAGGCGATGGTCATCGTCACCTATGGTTTCGCCGCGCCCGAACAGTTGCAGAACAACGCCGAGCCGCGCAGCGATGTCTTCTCGCTCGGCGCGACCATGCACCGGCTGCTGACGAACCACGATGCCAACAATAACAAGCCGCTGATCTTCAATTTCCCGCCGGTGCGCACCATCCGGCCCGATGTGACCCCCGCCTTCGAGGCGATCATCATGCGGGCGCTGATGCCACGCGCCGTGGAACGCTGGACCACCGCCGGCGAGATGGGCCGCGCCATCCGCGCGTTGCCGCCGCTGGCCCCCAGCGCGCCGATCATCGCCGTGCCGATCCCCCAAAGCCAGCGCATCACTGCCCCCTCGCGGCCCCTGCTGCCCTACGAAGATCTGATCACCCAGGCGCGGGCGTATCTGGACCAGGAGCGTTGGCAAGACGCCCAGCGAGCGGCAAAAAAAGCGGTCGAGGTTGATCGCGTCAATCCCGTCGGCCACAAGATGTTGGGCATCGTGTACGCGCGTTCTCGCCCGCCGGATGCTTCGCGCGCCCTGGCGGCGTATCAAGAATCACTGCAACTGAATGCGAATGATGCGGAGACACACCGCCTGATCGGCGATGTCTATCTCTTTTTGCAGCAGAAGCCGACCGAGGCTATTTCAGCGTATCTGCGGGCGTTGCGGCTGAATCCGAGCGATTATGAAACGCATCGCTTCTTGGGCATGTGCTATGAACAAACGCAACAGCTTGACCAGGCGCGCAACGAATATGCCGCCGCCGTGCGGCTGGCACCGCACTACGTGCCGGCGCACATGTCCTACGGCCAGTTGATGCTACGCCAGGGGCAGTGGACCGAGGCGGAACGCGCCTTCGTGGAGGCGCTGCGCCTGAATGCCGCCCTGCCCGTGGCGCGGCACTTGCTGGCGCAGGTCTACGAGCACCAGGGGCGCAGTGCGGACGCGCTGCGCGAGGCGGAATATGCCGTGCAGGTGGACCCGCGCGACACGGGCGCGATGGCGACCTTGAACCGTCTCCGGCGTTCGACCCGCGCCGTCAAAAAACCGCTGACCCGTCCGATCAATTCATGAGCAGGTGTTGCGTGGCATTATTTTTTAGAAGAGGTTCTTGTGTGGTGACACCGATCGACGAGACACGAAGATCAACGAAGGAAGCGAAGATCACGAGGCGCTCTTCTTTGAACACCTTCGGCTCCTTCGCGTCCTGCGCGGCTCGTTCCGTGGGACTCGGCGTTTTGCTGGCGCTGGCAGTGCTGGGGTCAGCGGCCCAAGCCGCCAGCCCCCACGCCACCCCACGACCACGCCAGTTCATCGCGGCGGCACGGCTGGCCGTCGTGCGCCTGACCGTGCAATACTACGCTCAGACCAGCGGCGGCAGCTTGACGCCGGTGGATGCGCTCTGCACCGGCCTGGGGACGCTCGTCGGCACCACTGGCACGGGCGCGGGCAACACACGCGCCTTCGTCCTGACGGATGCGCAGCTCGTCAGCCCCGTGCTGCCCTGCGCCGGCGCACGCATCGCCTATCGCAACGCCAATAAAACGCCGCCGTCAGCCTGGAAGCTCACCAAGGTGACGGCCTATCTCGATACCGCCTATACCGGCGACAGCAGTCAGCAGGTCGGCGCGCTCGCCTTCGATCTGGATATCTCCACGATCCCCACGCTGGGCCTGACCGCTGGCCCGATCGTGCTGCCGCTGGCGACGGATACCGCGCCGGCCTACGATCTTCCGAGCATCACCGTTCCCACGACACAACCCACCGGCACAACGCAATTGCTGGATCTCGGTGACACCACCAACCAGCCCTATACGCAAGATACGATCACGGCGAACGTCGTTCCCCAGGCGCTGACGGCCATTGAGACGAATGTGAGCCAGCCACCCGTGTTGCCGACGCCGACTCCTGTCGGCACCGCCGCGCCCACGCCCGCCGCCGGCACGGCCACGCCCATCGCCATTAACCTGACGCCGACGCCCGCGCCGGTGGTCAGTCCCGGCGCACCATTGCTGGCGGATGCCGGCAACGGCACCAGCGCGCTCGCGGGCATCGTCCTGCTGACGCCGCAGGGGCCGGCGATTGCAGGGGTGGGAGCCGTGGCGAAGGCGCTGCATGCCGCCGGCGCAGTCTCCGCGCCCGGCCCGTTCGACCAACACTGGGACGCCGGTTTGAGCGCGTTCTATGCCGCCAGCCCGACAAACCCCAAGGACGCGAACTATGCGACCGCCGCCGCGCAGTTTCAGTACCTGCACGCGCAGTATGCCGCCTTCGGCGGCGTCACGCCCTGGTTGCAATCCGCCCAGGCGGGTGCGCCGGAACTCGGCGTCACTGCGACGCCTGTGACCGCGCCGGGGTCGAGCGCGCCGGCCACGGATATCATTCCCGGCATCCCGATCCAGAGCAAGACAGAGTTGGCCGCGCTGGGCGTCGCGCTCCTGGCGTTGCTGGTGGGCCTGGCCTTCTGGTTGCGCGCCCTGGCGCAGAGCCGACGTAACCATGCCGCCATGGCCGCCGCCGTGGCCGTGCCGGTGACGGCGCACCGCAACGGTAGCGCGCCGGAAGACGCCGACATCACCGCGAAGGCTCCGGCTATCAAGAACGGCAGCGGACCCAACGAACGCCGCGCCGATCCGGATGAAGTGTCGCCGACGTGGCGATCTACGGTCAGCCGCCCAACGCTGCCGCTGCAACAGACGCGCATCGCGCGCCGGCTGGGGCTGCACGCCGTCGGCATCACCGATCCGGGTGTGCGGCGGCGCAACGCACCCAACCAGGACTCGATTTTGGCGGTGCAGGGCGCGCGGATGCACGAGGGCGCGCCCCAGGCGTTCGGCCTGTTTGTGGTGGCGGACGGCATGGGCGGCCATCAGTTCGGGCGCGAAGCCAGCAGCGAGACGATCCGCGTGATGGCGGACCACGTGCTGCAACCCCTGCTGGACGGCCACCCACTGGACGACGAGGCGCTGCTGGACTTGCTGAAGACGAGCGTGGAGCGCGCCAACGGCCACTTGCACTATCGCAACCTGCGCCAGCGTTCCGACATGGGAACGACGGTGACGGCGGCGCTGGTGACGGGCGACATGGCTTTCATCGTCAATGTCGGCGACAGCCGCACCTATCATCTCCAAGCCGATCTCCCACTACGCGCGATCACGAATGACCACTCCGTCGTCGCCAGCCTGGTCGCCGCCGGCATCATCGAACCCGACGATGTGTACACCCACCCCAAGCGCAGCCAGATCTTCCGCAGCCTGGGCGAACAGGAAACCGTCCAGGTCGATACCTTCAATGTCGTGCTGCAACCCGGCGATCAATTGCTGCTGTGTTCCGACGGCCTGTGGGAGATGGTGCGCAACCCGCGCCTGGAAGAATTGCTGCGCGGCCACCGCGACCTGCGCACCCTGAGCGAAGCCCTTATCGACGAAGCCAACGGTAATGGCGGCGTCGATAACATCAGTGCCATCGTCGTGCGCCTGCTCGGCGAAGAGGCCACACCGCCGCAGATCGGCATGCACGTGCTGGCGGGACCACCCTCGATCAAAGGGGCATGAAGGCGCGGTTCGCGTATCACTCATTTGGTCTCACACCTTGTGCTGGTCATCACGCTATCCCCTGGCGGACAACTATCGGGAGTACCGGAGGACCACCATGCCTGTCGGTCATTCCGATCCCCCGGAGGACCACCATTCTCCCTCACACCCCGGAGGACCGCCATGCCTGTCGGTCATTCCGATCCCCCGGAGGACAGACATGCTCCCTCACCCCGGAGGACAGACATGCTCCCTCACCCCGGAGGACCACCATGCTCCCTCACCCCGGAGGACCGCCATGCTCCCTCACACCCCGGAGGACAGACATGCTCCCTCACCCCGGAGGACAGACATTCCTGTCTGTCCGGCCCCGCTGACCACGGTCTGTACCCGCAACGGGTATAAACCGCATGGCAAGGTAATCGTGGAGGGGCAATGCCTTGTGCTTGCCCTCAACGCTTGCTGGTTCGCCAACACCAGCCGAGGTGAGGGCGCTACTGGGATTATGAGCAAGGAGCAGAAAGCACGGATACACCGCACCATTGGGGGTTTCCCAAAGGCGCGGTGGTTTGGTATGCGGTCCAGCGACGAATGGACATGCCTCAGCGCGTGGCGCGCGAGACAGCGGCTGCCGAGCGCGCGATGGACGGGATGGAGTTGTCGCGCTCGATGTAACGTGGGGCCGCTGACGAGAGCGGCACTGGCGCATTCTTTTCAGCGACGGGGTCAAGCGCCGGCACGCGCTGGGCTGCCGCTTCGCCGGCTGGCAGCGACGCCATAAAAACGAAGAACAGGCCCGCCAAGTGGCACGCGATGAACCAACCCGCCGGATCGATCAGCGCGTTCGCGCCGGCATTCGGCGAACCCAGCGTGTAAATCAGCGGCGCGACCAGGAAGAGCACCAGACCAGTCAGCATCAGCAGCGCGTTAGGATCGCGCTCGCCCAGGGCGCGCGGCCCATAGACGACGAAGAGCATGAAGAGCGTGGCCGTGATCTCGAACGCGCCGAAGTAAAAGAGCGCATTGCCCGGTCCCTGGTTCACGCCATAGGGGCGCAGCGCCTCACGCATCACCAAGATCTCCGTGATGGTGAAAGCGGTGGCCGGCACCGTGGCGATGGTCCAGGCCGTCGCCTTACCGAAGCGTTCATGCAGACCGACGATGGCCACCAGCGTCACCGCCAGCCCGAACGACGCGCTCACCAGCGCGATGATGGCCACGTTGGCCGGATCAGCATAGGCACCGTTTGGTGACGGCGTGAATAGGATGTTCTGCATGGCAAAGAGCAGGCCGCCCAATCCGATAAGCAGGAAAATCGGCACCCAGGCGCGCCGTATCCCTGCTGCCGTCTCATGGCTCAGAGTCGAATGCCCGGCATAATAGCCCCCGGAGAAGAACCCGAAGGCGCTCAGTGCCAGGCTGAGCACGATCGTGGTATAGATGTCCGTGGAAAAGTGCAACGTCATCGTGGCGAAAACCGGATGCAGCATATGATACCCCCCCATTTCCTGGTAGCCAGGAAAGTACACAACCCAAATTGACTAGCCTTTTCTGTTAGTATAGCGCAAATTCGGGACATTTGCCACTACAAAAACCACTCGTCGTGGTTCCCCCCAACGTTCAGTCCACCTGACCATAATCTGGGTAAAGCCTTCTGCTCAAACCGTTAGTCGCGGCCCCTGTGTCTGCCTGCCATAAAAGCCGCTGCCTTTCAGGCATAAGGTATTTTTGACTGCATCACGTTATATCATCGCGCCCGCACACGGATAAGCGGTGAGGAGCAGCAGACCAATGACATCGCCCCTGGGTCTGTCCCTTTCAGGTCGGCCAGTTGCGCACCAAAATCTCGCTGATCTTGCCGCGCCGGTCGGCCCTGGCGTTGATGGCGCGGGCGGCGGTGATCGTGACGATGGGGAAGTCGCGGTACAGGTCGCGGGTGACGGCACAGTCGGAATTCGAGAGCAGCGCCCGCACGCCGCGCCGCGCCAGTTCCACAAAGACATCGCGCAGGTGCGTCTGTTCCGCCGGGCCGAAGGTGTGGCGCGAATAGCTGGTGAAGCGGCTGGTGGCGCTGAGCGGCACATACGGCGGATCGAAGTAGACGAGGTCGCCCGGCAAGGCACGTTCCAGCACATGATCGAAGGGCGCATGCAGGATGGCGGCACCCTGCAAGGCGCGGCACGCCGCGCGCAAGTTCGCCACGTCGCAGATCGCCGGATTCGTGTAGCGCCCCAGCGGCACATTGAATTCGCCGCGCGCGTTCTCCCGATACAGCCCATTGAAGCACGTATGGTTGAGGTAGATCAGGCGCGCGGCCCGCGCCACCAGCGCGAGATCGCCAGGTTGCTGCGCCCGCACCGTGTAGTAATAGGTAGAATTGTGCTGCGCCGCATGCTCACGCAGCCGCGCGATCACGCCCTCCACGTCGTCGCGCACACACGTATACACGTTCACCAGTTCGGGATTGATATCCGCCAGCACCGCCCGTTCCGGCGCGCGAGCAAAGAAGACCGCGCCCCCGCCACAGAACGGCTCGTAATATGTGCCGGCGTCGCGGGGAAAGTAGGGCGCGTACTGCGCCAGCAGCCGCCCCTTGCCCCCCGCCCACTTCAGGAACGGCGTCGCCTTCGCGGCAGGTGGTGTCGTCATCAGATTGTCGTTGTTCTTCGTGATTATTTCGTGGCCTTCATGTTCTCGTCCTTACCTGCTCTAGCCCGGCGGCCAGCCCAGCGCCCGCCCGCCCAGCAGATGCACATGCAGGTGATCGACCGATTGCCCGGCATCGGCCCCGTGGTTCATCACCAGCCGGTAGCCCGTCGCTTCGATGCCGGTATCCCGCGCGACCGTGTTGGCGGCGGCGATGACAGCCAGCAACGTCGTGGCATCGGCGGGCGTCAGCGCGGCGGCGGAAGGGATGTGCCGGCGCGGGATCGCCAGCACATGCACGGGTGCCTGGGGATTGATATCCGCGATAACAATGGCGTCGGGTGTTTCCAGCAGCTTCTTCGCGGGGATCTCGCCCGCGATGATCTTGCAAAACAGACAATTCGGATCGCGCTCAGGGTAAGTCATCGGCCAACGCTCCTTTCACATCGCCATAATAGCATATAAAGAAACCAAAATGAGCGCCACTTTTACAAACCGACTCCAGTCCACGCAGGTGGACTTCGTGGCGTAGCCCTTAGGCGCGGTTTCAACCGCCCGCCCGTCCCCGCCCGCCCGTCCCCCC
>DAIDGU010000019.1 GCA_027459785.1 Ktedonobacteria bacterium
GAAGCCTTCACCAGCAACGGCGTCAACGGCACGTATGCCTACAGTTACGACGCGCGGGGCCAGCAGACGGGCTGGACGATGGCGATCAACAACGTGAGCTACCCCTTCACCACCGGCTACAACGACGCCGGCATGCCGACGAGCGTGAGCTATCCCGATGGGGATCAGCTCACCACGGGCTACAGCAGCCAGGGCTGGCCGGAAAGTGTGACCGAGAGCCTGAACGGCACAACCAACAATCTGCTGAGTGCGGTGACGTACAGCGGCATTGGCGGGGCAGCGATGGAGCCGGCGACGGCGACGCTGGCCAACGGCACCTACACCGCCAGCTACAGCTACGACGGCATGGCCCGTCCGCTCAGCACGAGTACGCAACTCGCCGGCAATCAGAGTACCTTGTTCAGCCAGACGCGCGGCTACGACAACGTGGGCAACGTCACCAGCGTGCAGACGACGCTGCCCGCCGGCACCGACAACCAGGTCTTCTGCTACGACGAGCAGAACCGGCTCACCTGGGCGGGCAGCACCGGCACGCCGAGTTGTGGCACCTCCCTGACGCCGGGCAGCCTGAGCAGCGCGGCGTACACGGCCAGCTATGCCTATGACCAGAACAACCGCTTGACAACGGGACCGGCGGGGGCGTATACCTATGGTAACACCAGCCATGTGGATGCCGTGACCAGCACCAGCGGGGGCTACACCGCCAGCTACGACGCAGCGGGGGACATGACCTGCCGTGCGCCGAGCAGCAGCCTGACGTGCAGCGGCACGGCGACGGGGCAGAGCATGCTGTATGACCAACTGCGCCGCCTGCTGCATTGGCAGAACCAGACGAGCAGCCCCACGACGACCGAGGGCTACGTCTATGATGGCGAGGGGCAACGGGTGGAGCGAGCGGTGACGACGGGCGGCACGACGACGGTGACGTATACCATCGGCAGCTACGAGGACGTGACCACCGTGAACGGGACCAGCACCATCACCAAGTACTATGCCAAGGGTGCGGTGTCGGTGAACGGCACGATCTCGTACTTGCTCAATGATGGTTTGGGCAGCGTCAGTGAGAGCCTGTCCAGCAGTGGCAGTGTGAACGGGGCGCAGTTGTTTTCCCCCTATGGCACGACCCGTTACAGCACGGGCAGCTTCCCAGGGCCGCAAGCGTTCACCGGGCAGCGGCAGGACGGTAGCGGGCTGGCGTACTTCAACGCACGCTACTACGATCCGGTGGCGGGGCAGTTTACCAGCGCGGATAGCGTGCAGGGGCCGAATCGGTATGGCTATGTCGCCGGCAACCCAGAGACGGCCACTGATCCGACGGGGCAGATGGGACTGAACTGCCGCGTGCTGGATGACAACGGCTCCTGTCTCGTGCGGGGAGGGTATTCGGTTCCCGCAACTACATCAGCAACAGCTACTACTACCACCCCGACGACAGGATCTTCAAGAAGCGGAAAGGGAAAAGGTAGTAAAAAGGATAATTCACGCTATGACGCATTGCTTGCGCAAACGGTATGCATTGGTACTTGCTTTACCATTGCTGACGAATTAAGCTCTTGGGGAGGTGCATTTCACAGCTTTAATTTAGGAGAAATTATAAAGGGAGTGGGTGAGCTAATAGGTGCAATAGGATTAGCCGTTACAGCAGCTGGTGCGCTAACAGGTATCGGTGGAGAATTACAAGTACCATTTATAGGGGAGTTTTTAGCAGAAAAGACTGCTGGCATTGTTTTAGTCACAATTGGTATGGCAATGCATGCTGCTATGGCGGCATGGTACGATATTCTTAGCGGAGTGGGAATCAATGATCCGGCCACGCGCGGTTTCTTAAGTATGATGATGTTTGCTGGAGATTTAGTAACATTAATGGGCATTGTTGTCGCTACAGGTAACTTTTTCCTGCTAATAGATGATGCAGCAACCTTGATGTTTGCGTTGGGTAATTTAGGTGCAGCAATTGGGGGGTTAGCTGATTTTTATATGCAAATGGTAACAGAAGGACCAAAACTTATGGAATACATAAAGCAATCAGGGGGAAATAGTAATCCACTCTATCCCATACTTCCTACGGTAACACCTGATCCAAATCGGAATGGATGTCCTCCTCCAACTTATCCATCTTGTAATCACTGAAAATAGGGGTTATTATGAATGAGAGACAGAAGCGAGAAGCTATTAGATTGAGAATTATAGGGATGAGTTTTCTTTTGCTTTCGGTTGTTTTTAATATGCTGATAAAAAACTTCGGTTTAGTATTGATCAGCGCTATTATGTTAGTTGTTAATATACTGTTATTACTGTCGATTTTACAGAGATCTACGCCTTCTGAATGAATAACATGAACGACCAGAGTACCTTGTTCAGCCAGACGCGGGGCTACGACAATGTGGGCAACGTCACCAGCGTGAGTACCACCTTGCCCGCCGGCACCGACAACCAGGTCTTCTGCTACGACGAACAGAACCGGCTCACCTGGGCCGGCAGCACCGGCACGCCGAGTTGTGGCACCTCCCTGACGCCGGGCAGCCTGACGAGTGCCGCCTACACGGCCAGCTATGCCTATGACCAGAACAACCGCTTGACAACGGGACCGGCGGGGGCGTATACCTATGGTAACACCAGCCATGTGGATGCCGTGACCAGCACCAGCGGGGGCTACACCGCCAGCTACGACGCAGCAGGAGACATGACCTGCCGTGCGCCGAGCAGCAGCCTGACGTGCAGCGGCACGGCGACGGGGCAAAGCATGCTGTATGACCAACTGCGCCGCCTGCTGCATTGGCAGAATCAGACGAGCAGCCCGACGACGACCGAGGGCTACGTCTACGATGGCGAGGGGCAACGGGTGGAACGAGCGGTGACGACGGGCGGCACGACGACGGTGACGTACACCATCGGCAGCTATGAGGACGTGACCAGCGTGAATGGCAGCACGACCATCACCAAGTACTACGGCAAGAGTGCGGTGTCGGTGAATGGGACGATCTCGTACCTCGTGGATGATGGGCTGGGCAGTGTGAGTGAGAGCCTATCCAGCAGTGGCAGCGTGGACGGCGCGCAGTTGTTCGCACCCTACGGGGCCGTGCGCTACAGCACCGGCAGCTTCCCAGGGCCGCAAGCGTTCACCGGGCAGCGGCAGGATGGCAGTGGGCTGAGCTACTTCAACGCCCGCTACTATGATCCGGTGGCCGGGCAGTTCATCAGTGCCGATACGGTGCAGGGACCAAACCGGTACGGCTATGTCGCAGGCAACCCGGAGACGGCGACCGATCCTACCGGGCAGTTTGGCATGTGCAATGGCATGGCGACCGACGATGGTATCTGCCACTTCGGGCCGGGGAGTGGGAGTACGGGAGCCGGAAGTTCCATCGGTACCGGCACTGGCAGTGCTGATTGTGCGGATGATCGCCATGTGGTCAATTGCCCGACACGGAATCCAGGTGGCACGGATCATGGGCCAGGGCATAACAAATATCCTTCCCCCATTGTCATCAAACCTGATAATGCGCACATGGATACCCTAAATGCATTTATCAGCGCGTATTTGGCAGGGCATGGTGTTCCTGCGGATAAGCTGTTTGCTGTTGCAAATGCGGTACTACAGATTATTGAATTAGAGCTTGGTGTAAATGATGCGGAGCCGAAGTGTCCGGGTTTCGATGGAGCAAGTTGCGGGACAGAAGTAAACTTCTGCTTCGTCGGTTCTCCGTGCAATGGATACAATGGACGAATATACGGAGATAGGTTTACCTATGAAGGATTAGATACAGAATCGGATGCACTTGGAAAGGATGCATCTAAGCTCAATGTAATTGGTGCCCTTATCGCAGCCCTTGGGGGATTAGGTCTCGCCGCTGCTGCTATTGCCGCCATTCCATCAATTCCTATAACTTTTGGTTTAGCTACACCAGCGATCGCAATATTAGCCGGCGTTTCCGCGTTCATAGCAGCCATCGGTGGAGTGTTACTTGCTATTGCACAAATTTATGGGGATTGGTCATCTTTATTCAGCCAAGAACATAAATACACCTATCAAGGGGAGTCTGATTTCTATTATGCGACATGGAATTTGTTTGGTGTAAATTTTTATGGCGATGGCGATGTTAAATGTGTGGAGATTGTTCAAACTTCCCCCGCATTTGGCGGATGCTAAGTTTGCTGCATGAGAAAAGAGGGGACACAATGTTACTTTCCATATTCATAAGCTTTATCATAATTGCTATGACGTCACTCAATTGCCTACTTAGCTATATTATTTTTCGAGGTTGGATTATGTTGATTTGTAGTATAGTAACGGCTGTAATTTCATTGGTGCCTTTAGTAATTTTTATACATGATATTGGAAGACTGAGTGAATATGGTAGTGATGTTTTAACTTCGAGCCAAACAGTGCCATTATTTTTATATTTTGTTGTTGTGTTGGAATTCATAATATTATCGTTATTTATATATCTTATTAGACTAAAAAAGCGTCATTAGTGATTGTTCAAAGGAGTTATAGTTTAAAATTTTAGCATGAGGTTAAAAACCTAGAGCTAACTATCACTAAAATGGTGTTGCTCATTAGATCTGAGTACCAAGTAGCCTGAGCATCGTGGCGTACACGGCGACGTATGCCTACGACCAGAACAATCGCTTGACAACGGGACCGGCGGGGGCGTATGCCTATGGGGACACGAGCCATGTGGATGCGGTGATTGGTATTTCACTATCTGAGGAGGGATGCGCCATGAGCCATATCGTCCATGTACCCCTATCTGATGAGCAGTATGACCGCCTTACGGCCTATACGACAAGGTGGCAGTACGGGGACGGTGTGGTATTGCTACGATGGGCTTGAAGAGCGGCGGACCAAAAGGTCCGCCTAACGCGACGAACAGCAAAAGTTTACTGCCCCTGGAAGGCATCCTTGATCTTGTCGAAGATGCTGCTGCCGCGCTCGTTCTGCAACTTCTCGATGTCGGCGAATTCGCGCAACAGTTCTTTTTGGCGCGTAGTCAGGCTGGTGGGGGTGACGAGCTTGATGACCACGTGCATGTCGCCGCGCCCCTGACTGTGGACGATGGGGACGCCCATGCCCTTCATGCGGAAGGAGCGCCCGGTCTGTGAGCCGGCGGGGATCTTCAGAATGGTAGCGGTATTATCGATGGTTGGCACTTCCACCTCGTCGCCCAGCGCCACCTGCGTGAAGGAGCAGGGCAGCTCGTAGATGATATCGTTGCCCTGGCGCTTGAAGAACGGGTGGGGCTTGACGGTGAGGTTCACCAGCAGATTGCCCGCCGTGCTGCCGCGCCCGCTGACTTCGCCTTCGCCCTGCACGCGCACCGTCACCCCATCGTCCACGCCGGCGGGGATGTTGACGGCCACGCGGCGGTTGTTGCGCACGCGGCCCTGGCCCCGGCAGCGTTCGCATGGCGTCGTGATAACGCGCCCCTCGCCCCGGCAGCGATCACAGACCATCACGTTGACGAACTGGCCGAAGATCGACTGCTGCACGCGGCGGATCTCGCCCGTCCCCTGGCAATAGGTGCAGCGTTGGGTGGATGTACCCGGTTGCGCGCCGTTGCCGTGGCAGGTGCCACAGGTCTCCCAGCGCGGGATCTCGATCTCTTTCTGGCAGCCAAAGACGGCTTCCTCGAAGGAGATCGTCAGGTCATAATTGATATTCGCGCCACGCTGGGGCGTGCCGCGCCGTTGTGCCGTGCCAAAGAATTGCTCGAAGATATCATTGATATTCATGAAGCTGGAATCGAAACCGCCCGCGCCTGCCCCGGCGTTCACGCCCGCATGGCCGAAGCGATCATATGCCTGGCGCTTCGGGCCGTCGCTCAACACCTCATACGCCTCGCTGATCTCTTTGAAGCGCACTTCGGCATCATGCTCTTTATTGACATCGGGATGATACTGTCGGGCGAGGCGACGAAAAGCCTTCTTGATCTCGTCATCCGTGGCCGTGCGCTGGATGCCCAGCACCTCATAGTAATCGCGTTTCGCCGCCATGATGGGTCTCCTCAGAGAATGAATCGCAAGAAGAGCGCTTCTTGTGAGATATAGCGCTACTATAGCATATCCTCTGCTATGCACAAGCGCAAAGGACAAACGGGTGTGCTAGCACGTTTGGGGTGCGTCTGCCAGGATCAGCGCAAAGACGGAACGCGAGATGACACGAAATACGCGCGAGATGACACGGGATGCTGCCAAAGGTTGAACTGTGCGCCTGCGCATTGAGCACAGGGCCAGCAAAGCCTATTTCGCGTTATTTCGTGGATGTTTCGCGTCATCTCGTGTTCCGTTCAAGGCTTACACCTCTTTGAACTCGCCCTCGACAGTGTTGTCGTCGCCGCCGTTGTTGGGTTGCTCGCCCGGCGGGTTGCCCGGATCGGGATTGCCCGTCGCGCCCATTGCGCTATAGATCTGCTCCGAGATCTTATAGAACGCCTGTTGCAGCGCCTCGCGGCTGGACTTGATGCGCTCCACGTCGTCGGTGCCGAGGGCGGCGCGCACATCAGCGATCTTGCTCTCCACGTCGGCCTTCTGGTCGGGGGAGATCTTGTCGCCCAGTTCGCGCAGCGTCTTTTCGGCGTTATATGCCTCGCTGTCGGCCTGGTTGCGCGTCTCGATCTCCTCGCGGCGTGTCCGGTCGTCGGCGGCATGCGATTCAGCATCGCGCACCATGCGGTCGATCTCATCTTTGGAAAGGCCGCTGGATGCCTGGATGGTGATGTGTTGCTCGCGGCCCGTACCTTTATCCTTCGCCTTGACGCTGACGATGCCGTTGGCGTCGATGTCGAAGGTCACTTCCACCTGGGGCATGCCGCGCGGGGCGGGGGGAATGCCGTCCAGAATGAAGCGGCCCAGCGAGCGGTTATCTTTCGCCATCTCGCGTTCGCCTTGCAGCACGTTGATCTCCACGCTCCCCTGGTTATCTGAGGCGGTCGAGAAGACCTGGCCCTTGGTCGTGGGGATGGTCGTGTTGCGGTCGATCAGCTTGGTGAAGACGCCGCCCAGCGTCTCGATGCCCAACGAGAGCGGTGTCACGTCCAGCAGCAGCACGTCGCGCACGTCGCCGGTGAGGACGCCCGCCTGGATGGCCGCCCCGACGGCGACGACCTCGTCGGGGTTCACGCTCTTGTTCGGCTCGCGCTCGAAGACGCGCTTCACCAGCGCCTGCACCGCCGGCATGCGGATCTGCCCACCGACCAGCACGACTTCGTTGACCTGCTTGGCCTGCACGCCCGCGTCGCTCAGCGCCTTCATCACCGGCTCGCGCGTCTTGTCGATCAGGTCGCCGGTGAGTTGCTCCAGCTTGGCGCGCGTCAGCGTCATGTTCAGGTGCTTCGGCCCGCTGGCATCCGCCGTGATGAAGGGCAGATTGATCTCGGTGGTCATCGCCGAGGAGAGTTCTTTCTTGGCCTTCTCCGCCGCCTCTTTCAGGCGTTGCAGCGCCATCTTGTCGCTGCGCAGATCGATGCCGCTCTCCGCCTTGAACTGATCGGCCAGCCAGGTGATGACGCGCTGGTCGAAGTCGTCGCCGCCCAGGTGGGTGTCGCCGTTGGTGCTTTTGACCTCGAAGACGCCCTCGCCCAGTTCTAGGATCGAGATGTCGAAGGTGCCGCCACCCAGGTCATAGACCGCGATGCGCTCGTCCTTCTTCTTATCCAGACCATACGAAAGCGAGGCCGCCGTCGGCTCGTTGATGATGCGCAGCACTTCCAGACCGGCGATCTTGCCGGCGTCTTTGGTCGCCTGGCGCTGGGCGTCGTTGAAGTACGCGGGGACGGTGATGACGGCCTGCGTCACCTTCTCGCCCAGATACGCTTCGGCGTCCTGCTTGAGCTTTTGCAGGATCATCGCCGAGATCTCCGGCGGCGAGTATTGCCGGCCCTGCACCTCGACCCAGGCGTCGCCGTTCGGCGCTTCCACCACATGGTACGGCATCAGTTGCTTGTCGCGGTTCACTTCGGGATCACGATATTTGCGGCCCATGAAGCGTTTGATCGAGAAGACCGTGTTTTCGGGATTGGTCACGGCCTGGCGCTTGGCGACCTCGCCCACCAGGCGTTCGCCGCCCTTCGTGAAGGCCACCACTGAGGGCGTCGTGCGCGAGCCTTCCGCGTTCGGGATGACGACCGGCTCGCCGCCCTCCATTACCGCCACCACGGAGTTCGTGGTGCCTAAGTCAATGCCAATTACTTTCGCCATGCTGTTGTCGTCCTCCTCAAGATTGGACACTGGCCCCAAAGGGCGATTAAACCGAACACGAAGGCCACGAAAATTTCACGAAGGTCACGAAATCTTTAGTATCCTTTCGTGTAGTTTCGTGGCTTTCGTGTTCGCCATTACACGCTGATTGCGTCATCACTCCGCCTCCGGATCGTGGGGGTCGCGTGGCACGCTGAACCAGTCGGCCAGCAGATCGTTCATGATCTCCGTCATATAGCGCACCAGCGCCACCGCGCGGCTATACTGCATGCGCGTCGGCCCGACGATGCCGAGCAGCCCGCCCGGCATGCCCGGCAAGCCGTAACGGCCCACGACGATGCTCACGTCCTTCAGATCTGCGCGGGCGGTCTCGCCGCCGATGACGACCTGCACCCCGTCTTCAACCGCCATCTGCGTGCCGAGCAACGGGAGCAAGGCGTTTTGTTCCAGCGCCTCCACCACCTTGCGAATGCGCTCGCTGCGTTCCTGCTCGTCGCCCATGCGCGTAAATTCCGGTTGGCCGAGCATGCGTGTCAGCCCTTCCTGATAGACATCCTCCGGCTCCCAGGCGTCGTGGTTGCCCACGTGCTGGGCCAGCGCCATGATGATCGTCTGTTCGTTGGGGCTAAAGGCATGCAAACCGCCGCCGTCGATGAAGTCCGCGATCTCGCGGGCGCTCTGACCGGCGAACCGGGCATTGAGCACCTGCGCTGTGCGGCTGAGGTCATCTTGGGTGGCGGGGTCCGGCAGGAAAATACGTCCTTGACTGATCGCGCCGTCGCGCAGGACCAACACTAACAAGGCGAGCGAATCATAAATGGCGAGCAACTCGAAGTGTTTGAGATGGCCCTCACGGGCGCGTGGCAGCGTCACCACGGCGGTGCTGCCCAACGCCTGCGATAGGATGCTGGCCGTCAGTCGCACCCATTGGTCGAGTTGATATTGCACTTGATAGAATTGATGGCGGATCAACCGCTGCTCGTCCAGTTCCAGTGCCGAATCCGGCATGAGGCGTTCGACGAAGTAGCGATAACCCAGGTCCGTCGGGATGCGCCCGCCGGAGGAATGGCGCTGATAGATGTAGCCATCCTCTTCCAGTGCCTTCATGTCGATACGCACGGAAGCGGCGCTGATGCCCAGGCTATATTTCGCGGTCAAAGTGTGCGATCCCACCGGCTCGGCAGTACGGATATATTCTTCCACCAGGGCGCGCAAAATCGCGTCCTTGCGGGGATTCAACCGTTGCTGCATCGTCTGCGCCTCAGCCTTAGCATTCAATTATGCGCCATGCTAGCATTGCCAGCGCATGAGTGTTAGCAGTCACATGCATCGAGTGCTAACACTGTCAAGAATACCATGTCGGGGCGTGCGCTGTCAAGGGCTGGGACGTATAAGCGCCGCATTTTCACGCGAGCCACTCACCGCAACGCCTGGCACCAGCGCGCCCTTGGTCAGCCCCTCTTCCACGTCTGTCCGGCTGCGTCAAACCCTACGCTTCCATCTCCCGGATCTCGCGTTGCGCCAAACCGTAGCAGACGGCACAGGCGATGGCGAGGCCGGTGAGGGGGAACATCGCCGCCGGCCCCCAGCGCGTAGCGACAACGCCCGCCAGCGCCACGGAAACGGGATAGAGGCCCAGCGTGGCGAAGGCGAAAACGCCCATGATCTGCCCCAACAGGTCCGGCGGCGCGGTGCGCTGCACCAGCGTCAAATACAGCACATTGGTGATGCCCGTCGCTAACCCGGCCACCGCCAACACTGCCGCCGCGCCGGCCACGCCGCCAGCGAAGGGCAGCGCCGCCACCCCGGTAGCCTGCACCAGCGTCAGACCCAGGATCACCACCGCCGGGCGCGGCAAGCGCCCCGCCGCGCCAGCCAGCAAGCCACCCACCAGCGCGCCGCCACCAAAGGCCGCCAGCAGCGCGCCATAGCCGCCCGCCCCCGCATGCAGCGGCCCATGCGCCAGCGCTGGCAGCGCCACAAACATCATGCCCCCGATGGTCAGATTCCCCACAATCACGATCACCAGCGCCACCTGCAACAGCCGCCACGTCCGCACCAGATGCCGCAACCGACCCCACCCCCCGGCCCCCTCCCCATCGGCGATGGAGAGGGGGTGATCAGTCTTTGATAGTGATCGGCGCGTTTCAAGCGATTCATTTCTCATGGCTGTGTATAGGCGTGATTCATCTTTTACGGCTTTGTATGGGCGCGCTGCATCGCGCCTCCCGTTGCGCCCCTCTCCATCCGCAGATGGGGAGCAGGGTTCCCGTGAAGCGACGGGAGGGCTGGGGGTGGGGCCACCCATCGCCGAAAGCGCCAGCGCGGAGACGACGAAAGTCACGGCATCCGCCGCCAGCGCGGGGGCGGCGCTGAGCCGCGCGACGACGAGGCCGCCGAGGGCGGGGCCGAGCAGGTTCGCCAGTTGCACGGTGGTGGCGTTGAGCGCGTTGCCTGCCGGCAGGTCAGTGGCAGTGAGGATCGTCGGCATGATGGCGAACGATGCCGGCAGGAAGACGCCCTCGCACGCGCCCAACGGCGCGGCCACCGCGCAGAGCGCCCACAGCGCCGGCACGCCGTGCAGCGCCAACCCGGCCAGCAGCGCGACAAGCGCCGCGCGGGCGGCGTCCGCCAGCAACATCACCCGGCGCGGCCCCAGCCGGTCGCTGAGCCAGCCGCCCAGCAGCACAGTGGCGACGCGCGGTACGCTATACGCCGCCAGCACGGCGCTCAGCGCCTGGGCCGTGCCGCCGTGGCCCAGCACCAGCCACGGCAGCGCCACGGCATACAGCATGTCGCCCGCCGTCGAGATCGCCTGCCCGCCGATCAGCAGCCGGAATGGCCGCACACCCAGCAGGTGCCGATATGGCCGCATCGCTGATCCCTCTCATATAAAAAAATGAGTAGCTGGTCTTTATCGCCGATGCACATAGCGGAAGGTGCCACCGCGCTCGATCTGCATCACGTTGCCGCGCCAGTTCACGTGCTGGGGCGCGAGCAACGCGGCGAGAGCTTGCAGCGGAAAGACAAGCTGCATCACCGGCACGAGCCAGGCGTAGCGCCACGGCGCGGCCCCGTGCAGATAGCGCGCGTTGTTATAAGCGAAGATGGCGAAGCTGAGACTAAAGTAGAGCAGCGCGTAGCCCAGCGTCCAGGCCGACGGGCGCAGGAGCAGCGCGGCCAGCGCCAGCAGGGGAAAAAGCGCCGGCACCAGGCCCAGCGCGTAAAAGATCGCCTGTTCGCGGGGCGTGATGTAGCGCATGATCGATTCGCGGGGGGCGATGCACCAGCGGCGCAACAAACGTAGATAGTGCGCGCCATCGCGCACCTGGGTGCGGATCGGGTGCAGCAGCGGCGTCTGCGCCAGCCGGTAGCCATGTTCCCGGAAGCGATGCGCCACGGCGAAATCGTCCGCCAGGTAAGGTTCCAGGCCCATGAACCCACCGACACGTGCCAGTGTGCTGCGTTTCATCGCGTAAAACATGCCGTTGATGGTGAAAGGCGGCGTCACAGAGGTGTACGGCACGTAAGTGAGCAAGCTATTGCTATCCACGAACATCGCCGTCATACTGGACCACAGGTTCGTGAAGCTGACATAATAGGGCAGGCCGAAAGCGAGGCCCACGCCCGGCTGATCGAGGTAGGGCAGGCAGCGTTCCAGGCCGTCGTTCGGGATGACGGTGTCGTCGTCCAGCACGCAGACCACCGTGCCGCGTGCCATCGGCGCGCACATCATCAGCTTGAACATCTTCGGGTTGAAACCCTGGGGCGGCGGCGGCAGCGCGACATAGTGGATGGCGTGATCCGGGTAGCGCGCGATGATGGCCGCACACGTTTGCTGGCATGCCGGATCGTTCTCGTCGCCCAGCCAGAGAAATTCACGGTTATACGAGCAGCGGGCGCGAAGTGTCCCTTCCAGCACCTCCGCCAACTGTGGATCGCCGCTGATGACCGGCTGCAAGATGCTCACCAATGCCGGCGGCTTTGGCAGCGGCGGGAGCGGACGCTGGAAGAAGCGGATCACCAATGCTTCTTTCCAGATACGCTCCGCCAGCATCAATGCACCGACCGCCCAGAATAATACGCTCATCTATGCCCCACCTCGTCGCCGCGCCATGCCCAAACTTGCCCTGCTACGATACTACCACGATCACATGGCTACGGGCATCGCACGGCGGCGCTGGTGCTCATGGGGCTGAATTGCGTCAGGGAATGGGACGATCCCACCCCCGGCCCAGGTCGGGGATGGGAGCTGCGTCAGCCGAGGGCCGGCACGGCCACTTCGCGGGCGAGGTTGTTATATGCGGGGATGTCGCGCTCGCGCACCGCTTGCCAGCGCGCCAGTTGTGCTTGCGCAATCTCGCGCAGATGATCGTAGACCTCGCGGGCGCTGTGCGTCGGCGGATCATCGGATTCGTCGATCTGCATGCTCAGCGCGCTCAGCCGCTCGTTCACCTGCCCCAGACCCGGCTGGATCTTGTCGGCGTTGCGGTTGACCAGGCCGTCTTCCACCGTCTGCAACTGCTCCTTCAGCGCGTTGCCGGCGTCGATCAGGCGCTGGCCGTCCTCAGCGGATTTGGCGCGCTCCGCCCACTGATCGATCTGGCCGCGCACACGGCGGATCTGGTTCACCGCCTGGTGAAGCTGCTCGATCAGATCACGGATCTCGCGCTTCATCTCGAATTGGGCGCGCAGGTCGTCGGCGCTGGCGCTGATGCGCGGGTCCGCCAGCACAGTGAAGCGCTGCGTCACGGTCGTATCCCCGCTCTTCATTTCCACCTGATACTCGCCCGGCAGCGCGCGCGGCGCGAGCATCTGATCTTGCATGCGCGCGTAGGGCGACACCTCTTTCTTCTCTGTCTCCTCCAGCGCCGTCACCTTGGGATAGCGCAGATCCCAGAGGAAGCGATGCGCGCCGACCGTTTTCGGCACGCGCGGCGGATCGTCGCTGGCGCTGCTATACGCGCGAATCTCGTTGCCCTGCGCGTCCAGGATGCGCAGCGTCACGTCGCCCTCCGGCTCCTGCGCCAGCGCGTAATGGATGATCACGCCGTCTGGCGGATTCTTGCCAGCGTTCAGCACGAATTCGTCCTGCGTGCCGCGCTCGTTTTCCACGGCGCGATAGGCCACCGTCACCGGCCCCGTCATCTTGTAGCCCACATAGCCCGGCGGCTGCGGCATGAAGCCCCAGCCATAGCGGCGGAAGCGCGTGGTGGCGCGCGGCTTGAACAGTGTGAGGCCGTTGTTAGCCTGGGCATCAGCCATTTGATGCAGCGGCGTGATGTCGTCCAGAATCCAGAACGAGCGGCCATGCGTCGCCGCGACCATGTCGGTGCCTTTGATGATCAGGTCATGGATCGGGGTGATCGGCAAGTTGCTTTCCATGCGTTGCCAGTTCGCCCCGTCATCGAAGGAGACGTAGATGCCCGTCTCTGTGCCAGCATAGAGCAGCCCGCGCCGGTTGGGATCTTCGCGGATGGTGCGGGTGAACTCGTGGTCAGGGATGCCATTGGTGATCGCCGTCCAGGTCGCGCCGTAATCGTTCGTTTTGAAGAGGTACGGCTTGAGGTCGTCGTGCTTATAGCGTGTCGCGGCGACATACGCGGTACCGGCGTCGTGCGGCGACGGCTCGATGATGCTGATCAGCGCCCATTCGGGCAGTTCCGGCGGCGTCACGTTCTGCCAGTTCGCTCCGCCGTCGCGCGAGATGTGGACCAGGCCGTCGTCCGAGCCGGCCCAGAAGACGCCCGCCTCGTGGGGCGACTCGCGGAAGGCGAAGATCGTGCAATAGACTTCCGCGCCGCTGTTGTCGGCGGTGATCGGCCCGCCAGATGGCCCTTGCTTATCAGGATCGTTGCGCGTCAGGTCGGGACTGATGACCTCCCAACTGCCGCCGTCATCGGTAGTGCGGTGAACGTGATTCGAGCAGGCATAGACCACGGCGTTATCGTGCGGCGAAGCCTCGATGGGATAGGTCCACTGGAAGCGATAGCGCATATTGCTGCCGCCCATGCCGTTGCCCAGATCGTCCGGCCAGACGGAGACGTTGCGCTTGTGGCCCGTCGCGGGGGTCCACGCGATCATGCGCGTGTCGCCGGTGCCGGAGCCAATGGCCCCGCCGAAGACGCGATAGGGTGCGCGCCGGCTGATGGCGATGTAGCCGCTCTCGCCGCCGCCCGGTTCAACCTGATCCTTCCAACTGATCGCGCCCTCGAAGGCGATGCTGGGCAGGCGGATCGCCCAGTTGTCTTGCTGCGAGCCATAAACGCGATATGGCACCTCGTCATCAGCGATGACGTGATAGAGTTGCGCCGTCGGCTGGTTGAGGTTGGTGGACCACACGCGCCCGCCGTCGAACGAGACGCCCGCGCCGCCGTCGTTGCCTTCGATCATGCGCAGCGAGTCGCGCGGATCGATCCACAGGTCGTGGTTGTCGCCGTGGGGTGTGGGCATGGTGGTGAAGGTCTTGCCGCCATCGGTGGATTTGAAGCACTGCACGTTCAGCACCCAGATCGTCTCGTTGTTATTCGGGTCGGCGTAGATGTGCATGTAATACCACGGACGCCGCCGTAAGCTCAGATCCTGATTCACGCGCTGCCAGGTCGCGCCCCAGTCTTCGGAGCGGAACAGGCCGCCGGCATCCTCGCCCTTCTCGTCGCTGGCCTCGATGATCGCCCACACGCGCCCGGCCTGGGCCGACGAAACGGTCACGCCCATCTTGCCCAGCATGCCCTTTTGCGGCAGCCCCTTGGCGCGCGTGATATCCGTCCAGGTCGTTCCGCCATCGGTCGAGCGCCATAGCCCACATTCCGGTCCGCCGCTGACGAGCGCGTGGGGATGGCGCTGCGTCTCCCAGATCGTGGCGAAAAGCACATCAGGATGATGCGGGTCCATCGCCAGATCCACCGCGCCGGCCCGCTCGCTCTTGAACAGCACCTGCTGCCACGACTTGCCACCGTCCGTCGTGCGATACACGCCGCGCATCTTGCTCGGACCCCAGGCATGGCCGAGCGCCGCCACCCAGGCGATGTCGGGGTTCTTGGGGTGGATGAGGATATCGCCGATATGGCGCGAGTCTGCCAGCCCCACGTTCTGCCATGTCGCCCCGCCGTCACTGGAGCGATAGACGCCGTCGCCGTGCGAGACATTGCCGCGAATCGTCGCCTCGCCCGTCCCCGCGTAAATGACGTTGGGGTCCGAGTCTGAGACGGCGATAGCCCCGATGGCCGCCGTCGTCAGCCAACCATCCGAGATGTTTTCCCAGAGCGCGCCGCCGCTGGTGGTCTTCCACACGCCGCCCGCGCACGCGCCGAAGTAGAACGTCTCACGCTCGGTCGGATGCCCCGCGACGGCGACGACGCGCCCCGCGCGATGCGGCCCGATGCAGCGCCATTCCAATGACTGGAAGCTCTTCGTCTCCATGCCTTCATTTGTCTCCCATCTGAATATCCCTCGCCCCACCCCACCACTGCCCCATGTTCTCTATTCTACAACCACAAATGGAAGAACGCTATCATCCCTGGGGATGAAGGCTGTCATCCGCCGACAGGAAAACCAAGCCACACCCAGCCAGCGGGTCATATACATTGACGCAATATTTGGATATCTAGCGGACCAGACGGCGGGGGACGATGGGCGGCTGGATACCCATGCAGATGGGTTTCGTCGTCGCCAGACGTTCAGGCGCGGTTTCAACCGCCCGCGTCGTCCCCGCCCGCATCTCTGGCGCGGTTTCAACCAATCGCGTCTCCTGGCGCGGTTTTTACCGTCCGTCCGCCGTCCCCTCCACCACAGATGCCCCCATTCGCCCCATTTTCATTCCGCCAGGAGCGCCGTTTGGGCGGCGGTAAAGAGCGTCTGAAAGCCCACCGCGACCGCGCCTGCCTCGAAGTGCGGCTGCCACACCAGATCGGCCAGGGAATCGCTGATGACGAAAGCGGAGGCCACCTGCACGCCGCGCACCTGGGCCACGGCAAAGAGCGCCGCCGCCTCCATATCGATAGTCAGCACGCCCTTGGCCTGGTAATGGCGCGCTTCGGCCACCGTCTCGCGATAGGGCGCGTCGATGGTCCAGGTGGTGCCGGTGGTGGGCGGCGCTGGCTGCGTCAGCGCGGCGGCGAGGCGCTCCGTGAGATCCGGCGAGGGCGCGATGAACGTTTCCGTAGGCAGGTAGTGGTGCGACACGCCTTCATCGCGGATCGCCCGGTCACAGAGCACGACATCGCCGATGGCCAGCACCTGTTGCAGCGCGCCCGCCGTGCCGATGCTGGCGAAGCGCGGCACCCCCAGCGCGATCAGCACTTCCATCAACGTGGCGGCTGCTGGCGCACCGATCCCGAAGCCCAGGCACACGCCGATCGGGCGGGGGGTGTCGCGCAGGATGTACATCTCGCCAGGCAGGCCCGGCTGCGGCTCGGCTTGCTGGCGGCTGAGCGCCTGCCGCGCGAACCCGCGCTGATAACATAGGATGACCCCCGCCAGCCCCAGATCTTCCGGCAAACGCCCAATGCTACGATGATAAGCGACGAGATCCTGCGCGGTGAAAAATGCATCGTGGGCATGTTTGCCGGCGAAATTCGGAAACGGCATCTGAGAGGCTCCTTGCCATCTATCAGGTGATCTGTTTCAGTATATGATCTGAATCTGATACTCTATTACTGGAGGACAGACATTCCTGTCTGTCCGGCCCCGCTGTCCACTATCTTTACCCGAAAAGAGTATGATACCCCTTGCAGGTAAAAACGGTGGTCATTGGGACCGGACAGACAGGAATGTCTGTCCTCCGGGTTACAGTGACAGACAGGAATGTCTGTCCTCCGGTATCCATACTATTTACCCACAAGGAGTATGATAGGGATCTGACGGGGAGTGGCGCAGGTTCAACCGCCGGCACCTTAAGCTACGCTCATTCGATCATTTCGCCACTATACACAGGTCGCCCACCATATCTTTACGCCGCCACGCGCACATCGCGCTCGCCCACCGTGAAGGCGTCTTCGATCAGACCCTGGCAGAGCAGGATGGTCTCGAAAACCTCGACGATGTAGGGATCCATCTTGCCCTCGGCGGCTTCGCGCTGCAAGAGGCGCAGCCCTTCCACGGCGGGCCGGCCCGGATGGTAGGGCCGTTCGGCGGTGAACGCCTCGAAGACATCCGCCACGCTGAGGATGCGCACCAGCAGCGGGATCTCGTCGCCGCGCAGCCCGTCGGGATAGCCGGAGCCGTCCAGTCGCTCGTGGTGCCAGCGCACCAGCGGCAAGAGGTGATGCAATTGCTCCACGGGGCGCAAAATCTCCTCGCCCATCGTGGGATGCGCCTGCATCTGCCGCCACTCGTCGCCGTCCAGCTTGCCCGGCTTGCGCAGGATGTGGTCCGGCACGCCGATCTTGCCGACATCATGCACCAGCCCGCCCAGCCGCAGCACCTCCACGTACTCCGCCGGCAGGTTCATCTCCGTGGCGATGGCGACCGCGTAGCGCGCGACGCCCTCGGAATGCGCCGCCGTGTAGCCGTCGCGCAGGTCGATGGCCGTGATCAGCGCCTGCACCGTTTCCAGATCCGCACCCGACGGCAGTGTCATTTCGCCGGCCTCCGCCGCGCCGAAGGCCGATGCGCCCGGCAGGAATTGCCCGCTCTCTTCGAGCATCGCGGGGCTATAGGCGACCGCGGTATGTCGCCCGATGCGCTTGGCTGTGTAAAGCGCCAGGTCCGCCGCTTTCAATAGCGAAGCCGGTGCCGAGGCATGTACGGGGAAGGTCGCGTGGCCCAGCGACGCCGTCAGGCGCACCGGCTGGCCGGTGCCATCCACGTGCGCCGTGGTGAGCGCGATGGCCGCGTTCAGGCGTTGGGCGATAGCGGCGGCATGGGCGGCGTCCGTCGCCGGCAACACCACAATGAACTCCTCGCCGCCATAGCGTGCGGCGGCATCACCGGGCCGCAACTCCCCCGCGATCACCTTCGCCACGACACGCAACGCATGGTCCCCCGCATCGTGGCCGAACGTCTCATTGAAGCGCCGGAAATGATCGAGATCCAGCATGATGACCGAGACCGGTAGGGCTTGCGCCGCCCCCGCCGTCAGTTCCCGGCGCAGCAGATCTTGCATGGCGCGATGGTTGCGCAGCCCGGTCAGCGGATCGATCAACGCCTGGTGGCGTGCTTCTTCGTATAGCCGCGCGCGGTGCAGTGCCGTGGCGATCTCATCCGCCGCCGAGCGGATCAACTCGCGGTCGATCTCACGCACATCCTGAATGGCCTGCGGCGCAAAACCGATGCCCAGCGCGCCGAACACCTGCCCCTCGAAGCGCAACGGCACCACGCAGGAGTACAGCCAGATGTTATCCGCCGCCGTGGTTCCGGGCATGCGGATGCGGTCGAAATAGTCCTGGCCAGTGTGGATGATGCGCAGACCCACCGCCGACGCCTGCGGCCCGATGGCCTCGGTGGCGATGATGGTGCGCCAATGCGTCTGCACGGCGGCGGGGATAGTGGGATCGAGATGCAACGCCAAGCCGCGCGCATAGCCAGGGCGGGTCGCATCGCGCACGATGACAAAGCCATTCGTGCAGCCCAATCCAGTCATCAGTTCCGCCAGCGCGGTCTCCGCGACGGTCACTTCTTCCGCCGCGCTGGCACAGGCACGCGCCACGGCGCGCATGATCTCGTTATTGCGCGCATGCCGCAGTTCTGTCGTGACATCGCGGGTCGATGTAAGCACGCCGATAAGCTCGCCTGCTGCGTCACATAAGGGGGCCGCGTGGATGGTCAGGATCAGCGGCAAACGCCGGGGCAGGCGGACGCGCAGCGTCATCGGCGGCACCGCCGCCTCGCCGTGCAGCACACGCAGTATGGGGAGCTGCTTGAGTGGCACCGGCACGCCGGCCAGCGTCGTCACCTGCACCATGCGCAACCAGTCGATATCGGTCGGCTTATCCACTCCAAAAAGGGTTTTAAACAGCGGGTTTGCATACAGCCGCCGCCCGTCGGGGCCGAACACGGCCAGCGCATCCTGCACGGTATCGAAGATCGTCTCCAATTCCATGCGCATGCGGTCGCTTTCTGCCAGCGCCGCCCACAGATGCGCTTCCATCACCCGCGTGGCCGCGTCCGTCCCGGCGTGGGTCTGCGCCGCCAGCCACAGCCTGCGCCAGCGACGGGCGCGCAGCGCGCTCACCAGCACAGCGGCCCACGCACACGCCAGCACCGCGCCGCCCCAGAGCAGCGGGCTGTGCATCGCTGTCACCACCACTGTCAGCGCCATCGCTACCCTCCCCATCGTGCAACCGCGTCTCATCCTCTTATTCGGCAATGGACGGCAGCAGCGATAGGGCGCTACGCAAGTTTGCGCTAAGTAGTCATACGCTTTCCAGGTGATCAGAATGGATACCGGCGGACAGATAGAAACGTATCGACGGACCGCCATTCCTGTCTGTCACTGCGCTCCCCCGAAGGACCGCCATTCCTGTCTGTCACCCTTCCCCGAAGGATCGCCATTCTCCATAACCACGGAGGACAGACATTCCTGTCTGTCCGGCCCCGCTGACCACTGTCTTTCCTCGCAAGGGGTACTATCTGCCAGATCAGATGATCCAGCCCGCGCGGGCGAAGATGATGATGAAGGCCAGTTGCAGGGGCAGGCACAGCGCGACGAGGAGGCCCATGCGCCAGCGCCGGCGGCTCACCAGATCGCCCAGCACGATGAAAAGGGGAACGAGTTCCAGCATGAAGCGCGACTGCGAGAGTAGCGGCCAGGCGGGCGTATATTGCGCCAGGAACGCGAGGTACAGCGGAATGGCGTAGGCCAGGTAACTGCGCGGCGCACGGCGCAGACCGGCAACGCACAACGCCCCCATGCCCAGCACCGTCAGCAATTCCTGCGCAGCGCGCAGGGCGAAATAGCGGCTGGGCTGGCTGCGGAGCGCGCGGAGGCCGAGCCAGAGCGTCTGCCAGGGCCACGCCGTGGCGCGGTGCCAGGTCGCTTCTGCGTGCCAGAAGGCCAGCGGATCACCGACGGCATGCCAGAGCCAGAGAGCATAGAGCGCCGTGCCAAGCGGGATCAGCAGCGATAGGAGCAAAGGACGAGACACGCAGGCCACCCAGGATGCGCAGGATGTGGAAGGAGCAATGGAGCGAGATATGACGCGCGAAGGGCGCGGTAACGTACTGCTCCCAGGAAGCGCAGGATCAGTGGTCGAGGCATAGGTGGTGAAGACTTCCCAGAGGTACGGGAGGATGAGAAAGACGCCGGCCTGGCGTGTCAGCGCGGCCAGCAGGCCCAGGAGCGCGGCGGGCAGCCAGCGGCGGGCGCGCATCTGGCGCAGCGCTGCGACGGCGAGCGCCAGGAAGAGGCTTTCGGGATACGGCACGAAGCCGAAGATTGCCGTGGGAAAGACAGTGAGGGCGAGGACGGCACCAAACGCCGCCCGCACACCGAAATCTGCGCGGGCCAGCGCGTGCAGTTCCAGCAACGTCACCAGCCAGGCGCCATTGGCGATGACCAGGCCGGCCAGCCCGCCAGCGCCGCCCACCAGCGGCGCGAGGACGTGTTCAGCGAGGGGATAGAGCGGGAAGAACGCCGGCGTCGTGTGGATGTCGGCAATCTGATAGCCATTGGTGGCGATAAGCGCATAGATTTGGGCGTCCCAGCGTTCCCAGGTGTGCCAGAGCGGCACGGCGACAGGCTGGCTCAGCACCGACGGCAGGCGTAGCCGCGCCCCCACGAGCGTAGCGGCGATCAGCCACCCGCGCGAGAGCAGGAAAAGCGGCACAACGACCCGCATGGCAGGATAGCGGCAGGATAAAGCGGCCAACGCGCGCTCGCCCCACGCTTTGGCACCCGCCCCTGTAAAACGATTTGTTGCGCGCGCGTGGGTATCGGCCATCGGTTCCATCCTGAGTGTGATTGCTGCGTGCGATCGATCACCCCAACGCAAAAAGCGCGCCGCACGCGGTCTCCATCCAGCATACACATCAGCGGATCTCTGCCGCAGCGTGGCCCATCGTTCGCCACCGCAATCGCCCTTGCCACGTAATGTTTGCGCTTGCTCACCACCCATTCCAAATGCCGCAAAATTGCCCCCGGTCGCGTTACTCCTTGTGTCACCATCATCCGCATTTCCAGCCGAAGATGAAGGAGTCTGATCCGATGTCCACACCCATATTGCGAACCTTGGCCAGCGCCGCGCTCTGCGTTGTCGCGCTTTTCATGGCCGCTTGTGGCGACACCGTGACCGTCACCGGCCCGGCATCGTCCACCAGCACCGCCGCGCCGACCAGTACCCCCGCGCCCGCCGCGCCAACAATCGTCGCCGCGCAGAATGCGCAGAGCGGCACCGATGCCACCGCCGCGCAGATCGCCGTCACGGCCACCTGCCCGGCGGGGACGACGCTAGTCAGCGGCGGGTATAGCCTCACCCTCGCCAGCCCCACCCAACTCGTCACGATCAGCGCCGACTACCCCTCCGCCGCGAACGCCTGGACCGCGACCGAACTCAACCCGCAGTCCGGCGGCGCGATCACCCTGACGACCTATGCCTACTGCGCGCAGGCGACACCACCGATCACCACCAGCATCGCCACGGCGACGGCCAGCGGCGGCAATGCGGTGGCGGCCTGCCCCAGCGGCACGGTGCTTACTAGCGGTGGTTTCAAGCAAGATGCAAACGGTGCCAACGTCATCGCCGCCTCATATCCCGTCGCCAATACCTGGCATACCAGTCAGATCGGTGGCATTCAGCATGTCCCCTACAATGCCTATGCAGTCTGCGCCAGCAATGGCCTGGCGGCGGGTAGCCTGCCCACGGGGGGCGCGACGCTGGCCAACAACGCCACCGGCGCGGCGAATGCCACCTGCACCACCGGCCAAACCCTGGTGGGCGGCGGTTTCGCCAATGCCAATAATGCGAATGCGCTCGTCACCGACCTCAAGCTGGCAACGGCCCCGACCAGTTGGGCGGCCAAAGTGCTGAATTTCTATGCCCCACCAGTCTCCGGTCCTGGCGGTCCGCCGCCTACTCCCGGCCCACTGCAATTGACGGCTTACGGCGTCTGCGTCACCGGGTAGACAACGAGCAGGCGACTGATATCCTTTTCGGGTAATAACAGTGGTCAGCGGGGCCGGACAGACAGGAATGGCTGTCCTCCGTGGTGATGGAGAATGGCGGTCCTCCGGGGGAACGTAGTGGCGGACAGGAATGTCCGCCCCACGTCTAGACTCCCCTCTCCATCCGCAGATGGGGAGGGGCCGGGGGTGGGGCCACCCCGCTCCATGCCCGAATGTCTCGCGCCGCATATTTGCATGTTTCTCTAGCACTGGCACACCAAGCTATGCTATCGTTTGAATACGATATAGCGACAAGGTGCTTTTGAGAGGGACGCGAGATGACGACAAGTGGAACGGTGGCTTTGGTAGGCTCAGGCGAATTTTTGCCAGCGAGTATCCCGCTGGATCGCGTGTTGCTGGGGCGGTTGACGGAGCCACCGCGCGTGGCCGTCCTGCCGACGGCGGCGGCACCGGATGGTCCCGGCGTGCCAGAACGCTGGGCGCGCATGGGCGTCGAACACTTCACGCAACTGGGCGCGGCGGTCGCGCCGGTGATGCTGCTGACCCGCCAGGACGCTGAATCGCCAGAACTGGCGGCAACCATCGCCGCCGCCAACTTCGTCTATTTCTCCGGCGGCAAGCCGCGCTATCTGCTGGAAACGCTGCGCGATTCGGCATGCTGGCGCGCGGTGGCGGGCATATACGCGGCGGGTGGTGTGGTGGCCGGTTGCTCGGCGGGCGCGATGGTGCTGGGCGAGGCGCTTTTCGACTTCCCGCAGATCTGGCGCACCCTGCCAGCGCTGGGGCTGGCCCACGGCGTCGCCGTCATCCCGCACTTCGACGAAATGCCCGCCCTGATCCGCAACCAGATCCGGCGTGCCGGACCGACAATCGACACAGCCGGCGTGGAGGGCAGCACGGCGCTGGTCGTCACCGCCGATGGCTGGCAGGTGGCCGGGCAAGGGGGTGTCACCATCTTCACCGCACACGCCAAAGCGCGCTACACCGACGGCCAGACCATCCCGCGCTGATCTCCTCAGCACAGATCAACGTTTATTCGTTGTTGCTGTTCTCCGGCGTGGATGGCCAGCGCGCCATTGCTTGTGATATCCGTGAGCGCCACAATTTGTTGTTCGCCCGGCTGCAAAGTTCCTTGGCTGGGCGCGAAGCGGAACGGACCAGCTAGCGTACTGAGCGACCAGCGCTCCGGCAATGTGCTGGTATTCGTGAACGTCAGCGTGGTGGTCAGCGCCGGTGGAGGAGTCTGAAGCTGATTGCCGGTATGGCCGACCACGCGCTCTCGGACGGGATGGCAGGGGAGCGTGAGTGTCGCGGGCGCGCTGAGCGTGGCTGTGCCTTTGGCCTGCGATGGCAAAGGGGTAGCGGCAGGCGCTGTGGGCGCGGGTGTTGCCGTCGCTGTGGAGGTTGCCGTCGGTGCTGGCGTTCGTGGGGGTGCGGGTGGCGTTGGCGTCGCCTTGGGCGGGGCGGCGGGTGGCACGGTTGGCTTGGGCAGTGGGCCAGGCTGCACCGGACGGATGCCGGTCACGGGGGCAGGGGTGCTGCGGGGCGTCGGCGTTGGAGTAGTCGGCTGCACGACCGGCAACGGAGCGGGCGTATTGGTCGGCGCGGGCGTGGCCGTCGGCGTGGCACCAGTTTGCCCGCCCACACTGGCGCGCGAAGGCAAGAACGTGAGATGTGGTGTGCCGTCTGGTGCAAAACGACCGCCTAATACGAAGAACATCCCGCACATCAGGAACAATGCCAGCACGGCGCTGACGCTATAGATTGCCAGCGCGCGTTGTTGGCGGCGCAGGGCCGCGCTGTACTGCGGCGTGGTGATGACATCCGATTCGATCATGAAAGCCGGTAGAGTTGGTCCGCCCTGTTCACTGAAAGGCGCGCTGGTCGGCGTCCACTGCACCGTCGGCGCGCTGAGGCTATCATCCGGCACGTCCAGCCAGGGATGTTCTTCGGGATCGAAGGTCTCTTCGTTCATGTTGGCGTTCCTCTAAATACCGTTCCATTATTGATGTAATACTTGTCATAATTCTCCCGTGCAAGAACAACGCCAAAGCATGAATGTGCGCGGCAGTGCCGCGCCTCACGTGATGAGCGGGCCACCCGCCTTCACCCCAAACCCAACGCGGCCAGCGCCTCATGCCAGAGGGGCGAAACCGTGTCGAGGCGGTGGTAGTCGTGGCGCGGCAAGGCCAGTGGGACGCCGGCAAAGGGTTCCTGCCACTCGCCGACCGCAGCGATCAAGTCTTGCAGCGCCTGTTCCGCGCCGGTCCGCACATCGTCGGGATAGTGCATCTTCACGATGGCGGCGGCGAACTCATCTTCATCATAGATCCGCATGCTGCGATCCGCACTGACGTGCAGGTCCAGTTCGAGATCGACAAAGCGCGTGGCTGTGTCGAGCGGCTGGGGTGGCACCCACGGCAAAATGACATCGCAATAGCAGTGGCTCAGCCATCCATGCTCATCATAATTGGCTGAAATGGCGAACCAGCGACCAGGAAAAAAGAATTGCAGGTGGTCGTGGCGCATCGTCCAGCCATGATTACGATTGATATAGGTGCCGCGCGGCTGCCAGAAGGTATACCGCTGCGGGGTGCGATCCAGCACGAAGACAGCATACGATCCCCACAGCGAGCCATCGTATTTGCGTTTATCGACCACCAGTTGCGGCGCGATCAGCGGCTGCCGGCGACGGCGCGGGTGGCGATGGGGTGGGTAGCTGCTCATAAAGGCAAGAGTCCATTCCACTGTGCGGCGCAGGCGGCGGCAAAGCTGGTGCTGGTAGGATCGAGCGTTTGCCAGTCCAGGCGGTCCAGGTGCGCGACCACGGCGGCGAAGGGGCCGTCCCATGCCAGGGCATGCGCTTCCAGCGTGTCTAATGCCTGGAACGCCTCCGCGCGCAACTCCGCCAGGTGGGGATTCACCACTGCTGCGCGACCATAGACCTCATGATCTTTCGTGAAGACGCTGCGGTCCGCGCGCACGACAACATCCACATACAGATCAGTATAGCGCACCTCCGTGGCATCCGGCGTCACCGGCGGATTGGGCATGACGATATCGCAGTAACAGCCGGCGAAATCGCCCATCGGATCATAAAAGGAATGGATGACATACCATTGCCCCGGCCAGATGAAGGTGATCTCGTTGTGCGCGGCGTGCCAGGTGTTGGGGCGCCAATGCATCGGCGTGCCAGCGGGCGTCCATACCGTCGGGCAGGCGTCACTGATCGGCAGCCAAAACCCCTGCCAACGCCCCCACTGTGAGCCATCGGGCAACATCTTATACACTTCCACCGCAGACAACATCGCATCCGCTCCTTTCGCTCAATAGGATCGTATGCCATAGACGAGGCAAACGTCAACCTGTCCTATATGAATCGACCGGGCGTTATGCGTGCATATCTATTATATTACCTGCGCTCAATGTGTCCGCATGAAGTCGAGTACTACCCGGTCAATGACAGTTGGCTGGGTAATATCCGGCGGCCAACGCTCTTCGAGGTTCTCGCGTCCCACGTAGATATTCATGGCGCTGCGGGTGGCATCATCATAGGTGCCAGTGTGAGGGCCGGTATAATCTCCCGTGCTCTGCAAGATGCCCTGCAACTCACGGATAAGTTCCGGCGTCAGCGGCACTGTATCCGCCGGATCGGTCTTGAAAAGATAGAGTTTATGCAATTCCAGAATGCGCCGGAGTTCATCAATGGGATGCGGATGCTCGTCGACCCGGAGATCGATGAAGCGATCATTGAAGCCACCATAGCCGCCCCGTTCGCGTACGACCAACAGCGCGGCGGACTGCTGTCCACGCCGGTCGCCTCCAGCAGTTTGCGCGGCGGCCAGCGCCATCAACAGGCGATCCCACAGGCGCAGATCGGAGTGTTGCGCGAAGGTGTCGGCCAGCGCGTCCACGGTCTCAGGATTCACCAAAATGTTCCCCTGGCAAGCGTAATTGGTTCCTGTGCGCCCACCGGCCCAGGGATAGCAACCAGCACCCGTAAATGTGGCGGCGCGGCCTTGCGCATCGACAATACCTACCTGGCGTTGCGTGGCTTCGGGATCATCGCGGGTCAGTTCCGTCAGCACCGCCTGGGGATCGATGCCGTCAGCCAACAATTCAAGGCCGCGCGGCCCATAGCTGGTGTTGGCATAAGACTGCGTGGCAATGGCTCCCACGCCCGCCCGCGCCCACGGCACCACCGCGCCCACGCCAAGGAATTTCGACTGCACGGCCACACCTAGATCGCCCGTTGCTGAATCGCGTCCAACGATGGAAAATGTCGCTACAATGCCTTCACGCCGCATACGCCTCACTTCTTTCGTGTCTATGACGCGCCTTCAAGGCTTACCTGTTCGAATGGTAGCTTTTCATTGGCAAAGTGGCACGCCGCGTAATGCCCCACCGCCTTCAATTCCAGGGGCGGCACGACGGTGCGGCAGATCTCCGGGTTGCCCAGCGCCTGCGTTCGGGGGCAGCGCGTATGGAAGTGACAGCCGGCAGGTGGGTTGGCCGGGCTGGGAATGTCGCCGGTGAGGACGATGCGCTGGCGCTTTTCCTCTACAAGCGGATCAGGTACGGGGATGGCTGAGAGTAACGCTTCGGTGTAGGGGTGGAGTGGCATGGCGTAAAGTGTGCGGTTGTCGGCAATCTCAACGATACGGCCCAGATACATCACCGCGACGCGGTTGCTGATGTGGCGCACCACGGAGAGGTTGTGGGCAATAAACAGATAGGTCAACCCCAGGCGTTCTTGCAGATCTTCCAGCAGATTCAACACCTGGGCTTGCACGGAGACATCCAGTGCGGATACCGGCTCGTCGGCGATGACCAGCGATGGATTGAGCGCCAGTGAGCGTGCGATACCGATGCGTTGGCGCTGTCCACCGCTGAATTCATGAGGAAAGCGGTTGAGGAAGTTGGATTTCAAGCCGACCAACTCCAACAATTCCACCACTCGATTCCGGATTTCCTTGCGATTGCCACGCTGAAAGTTAATAAGCGGCTCGGAGACGACCTGTTCGACAGTATAGCGCGGATCGAGCGAACCAAAGGGATCTTGAAAGACCATCTGCATATCCGCTCGCTTCTGACGCATGGCACTGGCTTTCAGCTTCGTGAGATCCTGACCCGCGAACAGCACTTGGCCGCTGGTAATGGGAATGAGTTGCAAGATGGCGCGGCCCGTAGTGGATTTGCCGCAGCCAGACTCGCCCACCAGACCGAGCGTTTCGCCTTTTTTAAGAGCGAAGCTCACGCCGTCCACCGCTTTGATGGCTCCTCGTACACCGAAAATATTGCCGCCACCAACTGGGAAGTACACCTTCAGATCACGGACATCCAGTAGCATATCACTGGCCGCCGCGTGTTGATCTACCATGCTTTGTGTGATATCGATCATCGATTACGAACCTCGCTCTATCAATAGGGATAAAAACAGGCGGCGCGTTGGCCGGGGTCGGTTTCCATCAAGGGTGGCACTTCCTGCCGGCAGCGCGGCTGCACCTTGGGGCAGCGTGGCGCGAAAGAGCAGCCCTTGGGTAGATGGAGCAGATCAGGTGGTGAGCCGACGATAGGCGTCAGGCGCGTGCCGGGCGCTTCGTCCAGGCGTGGGATCGAGTGCAGCAGGGCTTGGGTGTAGGGATGGGCCGGTTTGGCGAAAAGTTGCTTTGTGTTGGTGGTTTCAACGATCTTGCCACCATACATCACGAGTACCCGTTGCGCCATGCCCGCCACCACGCCCAGATCGTGAGTGATGAGCATTATAGCGGTGTTAAACTCGCGTGATAGCCCCTTCATCAATTCCAGGATCTGCGCCTGAATCGTCACATCCAGCGCGGTCGTCGGCTCATCGGCGATGAGCAGCGAGGGATTGCACGACAGGGCCATTGCGATCATCACGCGCTGGCGCATGCCACCGCTGAACTCATGCGGATAATTGTTGATGCGTTTCTCCGCGCTGGGAATGCCCACGCGTTGCATCATGTCGATCGCGCGGTCGCGCGCCTGCTTGTGATTCATGTCGAGGTGCAGTTGGATCGCTTCCATCAGTTGATAGCCGATGGAAAAGACCGGATTGAGCGAGGTCATCGGATCCTGGAAGATCATGGCGATCTTGCCACCGCGCAATGCGCGCAGTTCATGGTCGCTCA
Organism: Ktedonobacteria bacterium; assembly: GCA_027459785.1. GTDB lineage: Bacteria > Chloroflexota > Ktedonobacteria > Ktedonobacterales > JACDGC01 > JAJPKG01. The sequence continues at coordinate 28,414 of DAIDGU010000019.1, forward strand.
TTTCCAATACGTCACGTCCCTCGAAAAGCACGTGATCTCCGTCGATCTCCGCCGGTGGCATAGGCAGCAGGCGCATGGTAGAAAGCGCCGTTACACTTTTGCCGGAGCCACTTTCGCCCACGATGCCTAATGTTTCGCCACGCGCGATGGCGAAGCTGACATCATCGACCGCCTTGACATCACCCGCCCGTGTGTGGAAGGTTGTTTTGAGGTTTTGCACCTCAAGCAGATAGTCCATGAATTAGGTGTTCCTCTCCGGGAGGTTAGTCTTTGCTTCGTGGATCGAAAGCATCACGTAGGCCGTCGCCGATGAACGAGAATGCCAGCACGATCAGCACCAGCACCAATGCCGGCAACAGATCCTCAAAGGGGTGGTAAGGAATCGCGCCGAGCGATTCATTGATCATTAAGCCAAGGTCGGCATTGGGCGGCTGCACGCCGATACCCAGCAGGCTCAACACGCCTTCATTGACCACGGTGGCCGCGAAGTCAAGCGTCGCCGCGACAATGATCAGGCTGAGGATGTTGGGGATGATATGCCGCGTGATGATCTGCCAGGACGAGGTGCCAATGGTACGTGACGCCTCGACGAATTGTTGTTCTTTGAGTTGCAAGGTTTGGCCGCGGACATAACGCGCCATCTGGGGCCAGATGGTAATGCCCAGCGTCACCGCTACCAACACCACTGTTCCAGGCAGCCCGAAGCGGTCGTCCACTGCCTGGCTGAAAAAGCCGGCGATGAGCACGGCGAAGAGCAAGCCTGGGAAGGCGAAGACGAGATCGGTGAAACGCGCGAGTACCGTATCGATGATCCCGCCATAGTAGCCAGCCAGTACGCCGAGCAAGGTTCCCAGACCGATATCCAGCACGATGACGACGAGTGACGAGATGATAAGCGAAACCTGCACGCCGGCCAGCACGCGCGCCAGCAAATCGCGGCCTTGTCCGTCCGTCCCCAACCAATGCAGTGCAGTTGGGCCGGAATCGGAGTTGACATCATCCAGATAGGTCGGCCCGTGATATTGTGCCGGCCCAATATGGATGTAGCCATGTTCGCGCGCGAGGGTTGGACCAATGTGCTCGTAGATCGGCAGGAAGAAAACCGCGCCGATCAATAACAACACAAAGACTCCCAGTGAGACTAATGCGCGCTTGTCGCGGGCGAAACGGCGCAGGGAATCTTGCAGGGGTGAGGCCGTTTTTTCTTGCAGCGCCACCATATCGGCATCCGCCACTGTGACGCGACTGGGATCCAATTCCAGGGGCGTGGGATCCAACTCGTTGACGAGTTGTTCAGAGCGTTGCTCGAAATTCATCATGAAGCTCCTTCAGGCCGAGATGCGAATGCGTGGATCGACGATGCTATAGGCGATGTCGGTGAGCAAGTTCATCACTACCACAGCGATAGCTAGAATGACGACGGTGTATTGCAGCACCGGCCAATCATGCAGTGTCACCGCATGGACGCCCTGATAGCCCACGCCGGGGATATTGAAAAGGAACTCGATGACGAACGCGCCGCTGACGATGAATGCCAGTGAGGGACCGATGACGGTCAGCAGCGGCAACATAGCGTTGCGCAGCGCATGGATATAAATGACCGCGCGCTCGGACACGCCTTTTGCCCGCGCTGTGCGCACGTAATCCTGGCCCAGCACTTCCAGCATGACGGTGCGCGTCAGGCGGGCGAAATATCCCATTTCAGTGAACGCCAAGATCGAGATTGGCACCACGCGATAGATGAACACATCATTGAAGAAATTACCGCTCAACTCAGTGGCCGTCCAGCCCGAAGTCGGCAGGTAAAACAAGCCATGCGTGGCATCAAAAGCCATCCATGCCTGATAGAAGGGGATGATCACGAAGGCGGGAATGGCATAAAGGGCGAGCATGACCCCCATTGACACGGAATCGGTGGTGGTATTGCGCCGCAAGGCGGCCAGGATGCCAACAGGGATGCCGATGATCAGCGCGATCACGAATGCAAATACACCGAGTGTCGCTGAAACTTGGATGGCAGGGACTAGGATGGAGCTGACGCTTTGCCCTCTGAAGGCGTATGAATAGCCAAAATTGCCTTGCAGTAAATGCAAAACAAAGTTGCCGTATTGCTGATACCAGGGCAGATCTAAACCATATTGATGGGCTAACTTGGCATGTTCAGCAGGCGTATTATGTAGACCGAGCAAGATAGCGATGGGATCACCGCCAGGCGCGTTGAGCCCCATCAAGAAGGTGACGAAGGTGACGACGAGTACGACGAGCACAAGCCCAAGGATGCGTCGTAACAGGAATTGGAGCATAGCCTTTCCCCCACTGTGTGCTTGGGTGATGCGAACCATGTGATAGCGGACTGGCGCATCATCTCACCAAGTAGTGAGGAGATGCGCCAGTCAGAGGTTTGCCGGTTGGACTGGCTTTGCGATGATTGTAGCGCAAAATGGCCATCTTCGCAATGCCAACCCTCGCAGTCATCGTCTAGTGTTGCGTGATATACACGTTCGCCCACACATCATCGGGCGTCAGGCCGCCACCATCAATGGTGAATCCGTGGACATACGGCTCGACCACATAGAGGTTCTTGCTCTGCGAGAACGGGATCCAGGCGACATTATCGACCGCTTCCTCTTCCATCTGATTGTAGATGGAGAGCCGCTCCGTCTGGTTTTGATCCACATCAGCCTTGGCCGCCTGCTGATCGAAGCCAGGGATACGCGCGTTCTGGTCGTTGTTGGCCGAGGTTGAGGTGAACTGGCCGGAGAGCCAGTCTTGCGCATCCGGATAGTCGGCGATCCAGGCCAGGATGTAGAACTGTAGCTTGAAAGTCTGCACGTCCGAGACGAGCTTGTTGAAGTCCTCGCCAAAGATTTTGATCTGATTGGAACTCAGACCCAAATAGGCCTCAAAGTCGGCCTGCATCTTCGCGGCGATCTTGTCGTTATCCGATGTCTTCGGATAGGTCAGCGTGACCTGGGGGAACTTCGAGAGGTCAGGGTAGACCGATTGCAGATCGGTTTTTGCCTGCTGCGGATTGAACGGGATGCCTTTCAGGCCGGCAAAGTAGCCTGGCATGCCCTGCGGCACAATGTGGTCCGAAGGGATTACGCTGCCTTTGAGGGTCTGGTTGGCGATAGTTTGGCGATCAATCGCTTCGGCGAATGCCTTGCGGACGGTCGGGTTAGTGAACGGCGCGACATTCCAGTTCGTCGCCACGTAGTTGATCGACAGGTACGGGGTTTGCTGGAGCTGGCCATTGGGCAAGCTCTGGGCGTCCTGATAATTGTCGGAGGAGATCGCAGCGCCACCATAGCCGTCGATGTCATACTGGTTGGTCTTGTAGGATGAGTAGGCCGTGTTGGGTTCGGCGACGAAGACCTGGGTAACTTTCGTCAGCGTCAGCTTCTTGCCGTACCAGTTCGGGTTTGGTACCAGCGAGATCTGCACGTTGTGCTGCCACTGATCTACCATGAAGGGACCAGAGGTGTCGGGGCTGTCGGTCCACTTCGCCGTGTATGCCTTGTTGCTGGGATCTGCATTCACTTGTAGTGGATCAACGGCGAATGCGGTTGAGTAAGTCAGCGCGTCCAAGAAATATGCGATGGGTGAGGTCAAATTGAACTGGATCGTTGTCGGGTCAACGACGACGATACCCGCACTGGAGCCAGGCGCACCAATGATGGTTGGAATCTTGCCAGCGAAGCGATCGTTCGCACCTTTGATCGCGCCAAGATAGAATGTAGCATAGGGTGCGCCCAACTTCGGGTTCAGCGATCGATCGACGCTATAGGCGATGACACTAGCATCGATGGGATCGCCGTTCGAGAACTTGAGGTTCGGTTTCAAGTGGAACGTATAGGTCAAGCCGCCGTTAGTGATGCCGCCATTCGCAACACTGGGCAGATCTTGCGCGAGGTCAGCTTTCACGGCCAGTGTCGTGGCATCGAGGCCAACCAGGCCAGCGAACGCCATGCTGACTACCGAAGCTGAGTTCAAATCGGTCACGAGCGCCGGATCGAGCGTGGCGATTTCACTGATGCCGGAGTTGGCTATGGTGAGGGTCTGATTCTTGGCCAAAGCTTGGTTTTGGCCAGACGTTTTGCCGCACGCAGCGAGCAATGTCAGGCTTACAAGTGTCAGGCAAAACAACATCCGTGGAGCGCGTCGAAGCATGGCGGGTTCCCTTTCGCATGAGATGATCCACAGACACAACTGTAAGGGTTGCCACTTGCAGCATGTGCTTGGTTCCATCATTTTATGCAACGAGAAGATATGTGTTATGCTATGTTACGGTTGACACAGCGTATCCGAGGGTTTGACACACACTCTTCCCATGTATGGAGTAATACGTCGGCAAGTGGCAAAATCTCACACTTTGATTGTGCTACGCTCTTTAGATTTAGCAAGAGTGGTAGCTAAAAGTGGGCAGGCTGCTGAATTTAAAGGACGTTGGCCTGCATCTGTTCAATGCGCTGATGCTGCTCCTCCATAAAAGCGGGGACCGGGGGATTCGGCTTTCATGCCACAACGGGATGAGCGACAGCCAGGGTGAGGCGCAGGTTGCGCCAGCCATCGACGCTGGCATGCCAGCCGGGGGGAATATAGGTGGTGGTGTCGAGTTGCAGCACCAAGCCGGGGCCGGCGAAGGTCGCGCCGGGGCGCAAGGCAGCGCGATCATAGCAAGCAACAGGATAGCGCGTGCCGTCGATGATCAGATTGTTCGTCGCCATGATCGCGGCGCTGCCATCCTGCGGGACACATGCTTCTGCCGCGAGGACGGGTTGGGGGCGCTGGCCGACGGCGCGCACGCGCAGCGTCACCAGTTCCACCGCGCGTTCCGGCAGCGCGAAGCCGTAGCGGCGCGCGTGGGCAGCGTGGAACGCGGCGACGGCCTCCGCCGTCGCGGGGACGGCAAGCTCGTAGCCCTGCCCCTGGTAGCGCATGGCGAACGCCGTGTCCGTCGTGATCGCCGCCGATGCGATGCCTTCATCCATGAGGTCGGCGCGGCTCCGCGCCGCCATGTCGGCAACGAGCGCCAGCGCGGCGGTGATCTGCGCTGGTGTCGCGGGCATGAGGACGGTGCGGCTGGCCGCGCGGGCGACCTCCGCCACCAGCAGGCCGAAGGCGCACAGCACGCCGGGGAAGGGCGGCACCAGCACGCGCGTCATCCCCAGGCCGGCGGCCACCTCGCAGGCATGCAGCGGCCCCGCGCCGCCGAAAGCCAGCAAGGTGAAGTCGCGCGGGTCATAGCCGCGTTCGACCGAGATGCGGCGGATCGCGCGTTGGATATTCGCGTTCGCCACGGCGATGATGCCCTGCGCCGCCGTTGCGCCGTCGCTGCCCATCTGTTCTCCCAGAGCATCCAGCGCGGCCTGGGCGGGGGCGAGGTGCAGCGGCATGCTGCCGCCCAAGAAATGCGCAGGATCGAGCCGGCCCAGCACGGCATGGGCATCGCTCACCGTCACCGCCGTGCCGCCGCGCCCATAGATGATCGGGCCGGGATCGGCCCCCGCGCTGGCCGGTCCGACGCGCAGCGCCCCGCCGGCATCCAGCCGCGCCAGCGAGCCACCACCCGCGCCGACCGTCTCGATGTCGATCACCGGCAGGTGCAGGGGCAGCCCGTCGATGCTCGTTTCCGTGCGCCGCGTGGGACCGCCGGGGCAGAGCGCCACATCTGTCGATGTCCCGCCGATATCCAGCGTGATGATCTGGTCGAAGCCGGCCAGCCGCGCCAAGTGCGCCGCGCCGATCACCCCCGCCGCCGGCCCGCTGAGCGCCATCTGCGCTGCCTGCCGCCGCGCGGTCGCCGCCCGCACCACCCCGCCGTCCGACTGCATGATGAATAAGGGGGAAGGGGCCACGCCGGCTTCGACTTCGGCCAGGTAGCGGCTGACGATGGGGCGCACATACGCATCGATGGCGGTGGTGCTGGCGCGCTCGAATTCGCGGAACTCCGGCAGCACGTCGCTGGAAAGCGCGATCTGCTCCGGCTGCAAGAGGCCGCGCGCGATGATGCGGGCGCGGATGGCCTGCTCATGCGCGGGATTGATGTAGCTGTAGAGCAAGCAGATGGCGATGGATTCAATCGGTTGCGCCGCCACCTCGTCCAGCACGGCATCCAGCGCGGCCAGGTCCAGCGGCAGAATGACATTGCCCTGAAAGTCCAGCCGTTCGTGCGCCTCGAAGCACCAGGCGCGCGGGATGAGCGGCGGCGGGATCGTCGGGTGCAACGCATAGAGGGCAGGCCGGTTCTGGCGTCCGATGAAAAGCAGATCGCGGAAGCCCGCCGTGGTGATGAGCGCCGTCCGCGCGCCACGCCGCTCCAGGATCGCGTTTGTCGCCACGGTCGAGCCGTGGGTGACGGTCGCGCCCACGGCACCGATGGCGGCGAGGCCCGCCAGTAGCGCCCGCGCCGGCGCAGCCGGTGTGCTGAGCAATTTGTGCAGCCGCAGTTCCCCGCCCGCGCTCAGCACCACGTCCGTGAATGTGCCGCCGATATCCACGCCCACCAGGCGCGGTGTCCCTTGTTCATCCATCACCATGTACTCTTTATTTCGTGTTTCACGTCGAATTTTCGTGGCCGGCGTGTTCGCCAACCGCTCATCCGTTCGTGCAGGTCGCACCAGGCTGATCCAGCCGAGTCAGGTGATAGTACGCCATCACGTCGAGCAGCGAGGAGCCGGGGTGGCCGGTGCCGGTGTAGTGGGCGGCGTCCCACGGCGATGCCCCCAGCGCCAGGGCTTGCGCTTGTGGGCCTTGCGGCCAGGCGGCGGCGACAGCATCATACAGCCCATTTTGCGCGAACGCGACGTAGATCGCCACGCCCATCTCCGCGCTGGTGGCATAGGCAAAGCGCGAGGGCGAGCCTGGTTGATTCGTGCCGGGGACCGACGGATAGCCGTCCAGCGCGGAGGAGTTGCCCCAATTATAGCCCGTGTAGCCGGGGATGGTCCAGCCCTGCTCGATGCCCCACTGCGCCAGGATCACCGACACGTACCAGGGGTGCGGCTGTGGTCGGCGGCCCGCCACCAACTCCTGCTGCGCCAGCCGTGCAAAGGGCAGCGCGGCACAGACGAAGGCCGGTTCGCCGGCGGCCACCGGATGCGAGGGCGTCGGCGTGGGATATATAGCTAGATTGCTATTCACCACCCAAGGGACCAGGGGCCGCGCCAGCGCGGCGAGGGGCGTGAACGAGATCAACACGACCAACGCCAGCACGACGCCGACGACCGCGCTCAGGCGCGCGGCGCGTGACCGCGCATGGCCGCTGAGCGGCACGAGGCCGGGGCGGCGAGCAGGTGGTTTGTGCGGCGGCGGGATGATCGTTGTGCCAGGCGACAGCGGCGGCATGCGCTGGGCCGTCGGGTTGCGCGGCACCAATGATCGCGGGTGCGGGGTGCGCTCGCGTGGCAGGGATGGATGGGCCGGACGAGGTAGCACGGTGTCGGGAATGGCTGGCAGCGAGAGGCGCGGCAAGGTGCCATCGCGCGGCACGGAGGGGCGCGGCAGGTGGCGTGTGGCGTCATCATCCGGCGGTCGTTCACTCATGCTAGTTTTCCCCCTCGCAGTCCAGGCTTGCAGCCGTTCCGCAACCTAGCATACCATAAGTTTGCAATGATCGTGGGACGTTTGGGCATGCCTGGCCTCCCGCATGCGGAAAAACCAGCGCGTGCGCACTGCGCGCCACCTATCTTAATCAGCAACCGGAGAAATTGACATGGAAAAACCGATCCCGACCAGCGTGCATGGCGCGCTGGACTACCTGACGGCAGCGACTTTCGTGGCGACGCCCCACCTTTTCGGCGCGACGAAGATCGGCCAGCGCGTGATGTATGGCTTCGCCGCCGCCACGGTCGCTTATAGCACCCTAACGAATTATGAATGGGGCATCTGGCGCGTGTTGCCGATGCCGGCACACCTGGCGCTGGACGCCGGCAGCGGCGCGCTCCTCTGCGGCTCCGCCTTCATGCACAAGGGATCGCAGTCACGCGCGATGCTCATCGGCCTGGGCCTATTCGAGATCGCCGCCGCCCTCCTGACCCAGACCCATTCCACCACGGAACGCCCCAAGCTGGCCCAGCGCCTGACACAATTCGCCCCCGTGCGGGCGCTACTAGGCAGCCGCTAAGGAGAAGCGGGCGGGGGATGGGGGACGGCGGGGACAGCGGACAGGAATGTCCGCCGCCCTTCCCCACCTCCTCCCAAACAACACTGCTCCTGATCATCTCCATCGCTCCTGATCTATAATGAGGCGGGCATCATGCTCACCTCACTACAGAATCAGGAGAGTTTGTTTTCGTGGCTACTTCTGTACGCACGTTATCCGATCTCGTTTATCCGCGCCCGCACCGGGCGCTGCCAGGGCTGCTGCGCGACCTGCTGGTGATCGTCGGCGGCAGCGTCATCGTCGCCGCGCTGGCGCAGGTATCGGACCATCAGGTGCCGGTGCCGCACACCGGGCAGACGCTGGGCGTGCTGCTGGTCGGCGCGGCCCTGGGCTGGCGGCGCGGCGGGCTGGCGCTGCTGGCATATGTCGGCGCGGGTCTGGCTGGGCTACCGTTTTTCGCCGAGGGCCATGCTGGCCTGGGGACGCTGGAAGGCACGACCGGCGGCTACCTCGTCGGCTTCATCGCCGCCGCCATGCTCGTCGGCTACCTGGCAGAGCGCGGATGGGATCGCGCGCCCTGGCTGATGGCGCTGGCGATGGTACTGGGCAACGGCGTGATCTATCTTTTGGGCGCGGCCTGGCTGGCGCTCGTATTGCATCTGACGCCGGCGCAAGCCATCGCCTTCGGCGTGCAGCCCTTCCTGCTTTTTGACGCCATCAAGCTCGTCATCGCCGTCATCGCGCTGCCTGGCGCGTGGTGGCTCGCCGGACGCGGCACCCCCCGTTCCCGGTAAAGCCATAAGGGTGAGACGGGTGGACGAATCCACATGAAACGGATTTCGCTGTACGCCGTCCCATCCGGCTGACTCAATCCGCCTCTGGTTCAGCCGCGCGTGCGCCGGCCCCCGCCTGGTAGCCGGCGCGCAGTTCTGCCAGCAGCGCGTCGCGCTGATCGTAGAGGCGGCGCAGGGGGCGCGGCTCCGCGCGGGAGAGCGCGTAGGCCGTCAGCAGGGGGAAGCTGATCGTCGTGTCGCCGTAGATCACGATGCTGTCAGGCAACTGATCCGGCTTGATCTTGCCCCACGAAACCGCTTCAGACGGCGTCGCGCCCGACAGACCGCCCCAGTGCGGCGCATCGGCGGTGATCTGGATGAAGTAGTCGTGGCCGCCCTTGTTGATGCCCAGCACCTCCCAGAGTTGCGGCTGCGTTTGCAGGTAAAAGTTCTTTGGTGAGCCGCCGCCCAGGATGATCACGCCGTTCTGGTTGGCCGCCTGGACCACCGCCGTCGTCTCATGCACGTCGAACAGGGGATCGATGGTCAGGGCATTGCCGTCGAGCTGATGCCGCGCCAGGTTCATGCCGATGCTGGAATCGCCCGGCGAGGACGTGTAGATCGGCACGCCGAATTTCGCCGCCTGCGCCACCACCGAATATTCCGGCTGCACGCCGATCGCCAGCAATCGCTGGCCGATGAGGTTGTGTAGCTCCGCCGTAGCCATCGGGCGCTGCGGGAACGTCTTGAACGCCGCACGCAACCAGGCATCTGTATCCAACAGCACTTGATCGGGGAACAGTACGTCATAAATGCGAATGACGCCGGCCTCTTGCAGCGCCACGTCCGAAAGATCGAAGCGCCCACGGTGCAGCGTGTAAGCCAGCGCGTGGTGGATATCATGATACAGATTCGCGCCGGTGCTGACGAGCAGATCGACCATGCCGCGCTCCATCAGCGAAATGATCGCGCCGCCCACACCGGCGGGGGTCATCGCGCCCGCGACGGTCAGCGCGATGGTCACGTCGTTCTGCGGATCAAGCATCTTCTGCGCATAGAGCCGGCACGCTTCATTCAGCCGCCCGGCGTTATACGCCTGGAAGGCGGTGTCGATGAGGTCCGCCGCCGTCATCCCTGCTTCGATGCGGCGTGGTACGATGGGCGCGCCTTGCAGGTAATCATCCATCGTCGGCGCAATGCCGCTGTGGTCGCCCTCGTCGGGGGCCGTCATATCCTGGTGATGCTGATCAGGGCGGTGTGGCATGGCAGAGCATACTCCTTCGGGAGAAAAGAATCGTAGAGCTGACGTGGGCGCTAGGGTGCGCCTGTAGAAGTATCGCACAACCAAATGGCGCGGCGATTGCCAAGCGCGCGTGAAGATGCAAAGGGTGCGGCCATGCGCCTGATTTTTTTATAGCGATCCTTTGGTCGGACGGATTTCATTAACTTAATTGAACTGTGGTCATGATCATATTGACTTTCTTAAGATCATCGGGTATCATATCTAGCAGCAGGAGGATCGATCCGCTTATGCCGTTTATCCGTGAAGAATGTCCGATTTGTGGCGGCAAGCTCGCCCTGGCGGTGGTCGAATGCCAGGACTGCCACACGCGCTTCGAGGGCAGCACGGCAGCGCTGGCCGCGCCGCCACCGGAGGCCGCCCAGGCGCGCGGGGGCGCGGGGGCGCACTTTGGCGCACTGGCACGGCTCACGCCGGAGCAACTCGCCTTCGTCGAAACCTTCATCCGCGCGCGGGGCATCATCAAGACCGTCGAAGCGATGCTGGGCATCTCGTATCCCACCGTCCGCAATCGGCTGGATGAAGTCATCGCCGCGATGGGCCTTTCGCCTTCCGATGAGGCTGCCTCTGGCGAGGCACGCCGCGAGCAGCGCGAGATCGCCGCCGATCTGGCCGAGGGACGGATCTCGCCCGCCGATGCCCATGCCTTGTTGCGCAAACTGAAAGGCGCAACCGAGTGAGGAAGATGCAGGAGAACGAAGCAGCATGTCATCATCATCAGCCGGCTTAACTCCCCAGCAGGCGGCCTTGCGCGCGGTACGCGACCGCTATGAGTGCGGCGCGCTGGACTACGAGACGTTCCGCGACGCCTTCGAACGTTTGCTGAAGACGGATGATCCCGCCGCGTGTCAGCGCATCCTCGACGAACTGCCCACCGCGCCGACCGATGTGTTGGCCGCGCTGGATCGCAGCGCGTCGCCGCCCGCCGCCATCCCCGTGCCGCGTCGCACGCCCCGCCTGCCGCGCCGCCGCACGTTCTTCACGCTGATGGGCGAGATCAATCGCACGCGCCACCCCTGGAAGATGGGGACGCACACCACCGGCGTCGCGCTGATGGGCGCGATCAACCTCGACCTCACCCTGGCCGCGTTGCCCCAGAGCGGTACGCTCAACATCGCGTTGCTGATGGGCGAGGTGCGCATCACCGTGCCGGCCAACGCCGATGTCACCGTCCACGCCTTCACCTTGATGGGATCGTCCCGCGCGCTGGGCGAACGCTCCGAGGGCATCTTCGCCTATGCCCACGACGACGGCGACGATGATCCTGCCGCCCAGCACCATCTGGATATCCACGTGTTCATTTTGATGGGCGAGGTGCGCGTGCAGCGCAGTGCTGCCGCCACCACCGCGCCCGCCCGCCTGTGAAAGGGTATGTGCCACGTATGGACCCGAACCAATTCGCCGATCTGCCGCCGCAACCCGCGCCTGATGAGCCGCCGGCTGCCACTGATGCTGCCCCGCCGCCGGTGCCGGATGCACCACCGCTGGCGGACGCAGCGCAACCAGACGCGCCGCCCGCCGGGGAGGCCGCGAGCGCACCACACGGTACCACTGCCCCGCCGCCACCCGCGACGATTCGCCTGGGTCACGTCCACGGCGACCTGCGCATTCAGGCATGGGCTGGCGAGCCGGAAACGCCGCCACACGCGCGCCTGCACTGCGACGATCTGCGGCTGGACCTTCAGCCGGGCGCGACCGTCGACGCGCGGCTGGATGACGACGTGATCGTGCTTGTCGCTGGCGCGCTGGATGTCGCTGTCGCCACGGTCGAAGGTGATTTTTCTGCCGTGCGGCTGCGCGGCGCGCTGGACGTTGCCACTATCCAGGGCGACGCCGTCCTCGACGGCATCACCGGCCCTGTCGTGCTGAACACAGTGCAGGGCGAGGCCACCGCCGTCAATCTGGGCGACGACCTCACGTTGCTCAACGTGCAGGGCGATCTTTCGCTCGATCAGGTCGGTGGCACGGTGCGCATCGACAGCGTGCATGGCGATGTCAACCTGCGTCATGCCGGCCAGGTCGATATCATGTCCGTCCACGGCGACCTGCGCGTGCAGGAGATCGACGGGTTGGTTGTGGGCCGCCATGTCCACGGCGATGCCACGCTGGCCCAGTTGGCTCGCGCGATGCTGCGCCAGGTCAAGGGCGACCTGACGGCGGTCGGCGTGCAGAGCTTGTTGCAAGTGACCAAGGTCGAAGGCGACGCGCGCCTGCGCGATATGGCGGGCCAGGTGCGCCTGGCTGAAGTGGAGGGCGATCTCTCCACGCAAGATCTCGCCGGCGGCATCATCGCCGAAGCCGAAGGCGATGCCTATCTGGAAACGCGCCTCGTCGCCGGGCAAACGTACCAGATCACGGCGAGCAATATCGTCCTGCGCGCCCGCGGCCCGATCAGCGCGCAATTCGTCGCCCAGAGCGAGGGCGGCGAGATCCGCACGCACCTGCCGCTGACCATCGAACGCCACCGCACGGCGCTGGCCGGCGTGATCGGCCAGGGCGACGCCACCGTCACGCTCATCAGCACCGGCGGCGACATCATCCTGGACGCCGCCGGCAACGAGAGCGCCGAACGCCCACGGCGCGAGCGCCCACGCGGCGAATCGGGTAACTTCCGTGTCCATGTCGGCAATGGGCCGCATGGTTCAGCTATCGACATCAGCGGCCTCAGCGATCTCAGCGACATCCTGGCCGCGCTACCATTTAAAGGAGCTTTCACCATGTCCGAAGACAACACCCCCCGCGATTACTCTGATGTTGAAGAGCGTTTGCATGATCTCAGTGACCGCACCAGCCGTGCCGCGCGCAAAGCCGCCGAGAAGTTCCGCGACTATGCCGACCGCGCCTCGCGCCGCGCCCGCGAGACGGATTGGGATGCCGTCAGCCGCGACGTGCGCAGTGCCATCGAACGCACCGTCGGCGAACTGGAAAACACCTTCCGCGAGATCATGGCCGAGTTCGACGCCGAAGGACCGACCACCGGCGGATCTTCGCAGCCGAAGGCCAAGGGCGCGACCGCCCAGCGCATCCCCATCGACCAGGATCCCATCGACGCCACCGCGACCCATGTCGATACCACGCCTACGGATGATCGCGCTGCTCGCCGTCGCGCCATCCTGGAACAGGTGAAGAACGGCACCCTCACCCTGGAACAGGCCGACGCCCAACTGCGCGACCTGTAGCCGAAAAAGACCGAACACGAAGGACAGGTAAGGGACGGCACGCGGAATCACGCGGGATGTCCTTCGGGCATCGCTGTGGACAATTTGGTCTGTAGCGGCATTCCCTTTGCGTGTCTTTCGTTCCCTTCGTGGCCTTCGTGTTCCCGTCTCTCACCCCCTGCACCACTGAAAGCGAGGCATGATCCAGATGGCGACTTTGACCGAATCCAACACCCAGGCGTTCACCGTCGGCGGCATCCCCAGCGTCAGCATCGCAAACACCAGCGGCAATGTGCGTATCGTGCCGGGCGACGACAATAGTGTTCACGTGAGCTATACGAAAGAGGCCAAAGCCCAGGATGACGCGACTGCCCGCGCGATCCTGGACAACATCGAGGTTGATCTGACGCAAACGGGCGATGCCATCAGCGTCGCAACTCGCTTCGACAAACACGGTGCCTTCAGGCAAATCTTCACCGGCGGGACGCGGATCAACATCGATATCGCCGTCACGGTGCCACGCGCCACGAACCTGCGCCTGGTGCTCAATTCCGGCGCGGCTACGCTCACCGGCATCACGGGAGCCTGCGTCGTTCATGTCAACTCCGGCCATTTGACCGCCAGTGACATGCGGATCATCGACCAAGGCGAATTGCGCCTCAATTCCGGCGATGTGCAGTTGGAAAACGTCACGGTTGCCGCGCTGACGCGCCTGGAAATGAACTCCGGCAATATCCTCCTGCGCGATGTCACTTTCGCCGCCACGGTGGATCTACGCGCGAACTCCGGCACCATCAAGGGCGACCTGACCCTGGCCGACAGCGCGGACCTGCGCCTGACGATCAATTCCGGCTCCATCAATCTGACTTTGCCGGAAACGACGGCGGCGCACGTGGAAGCTGCCGCGCTAGCCGGCGCATTACACGTCAACGGCTTCCCGCTCACCATCACGCGCCGCTATGCCGCCACGCGCATGTCCGGCGATCTCGCGCCCAATCCCACCAGCACGATCACCTGCAAGCTAAACTCCGGCAATTTCGCGCTGGCCGCACGGTGAAGGGTTGGGGACGAGCAGGCGGGGAACGATCGGGCGGTTTCATACCGCCCGCTCTTCTCGCTGCGCTATTGCATCAATCGCCGCCGGCGGCCTCACATCTCTGCTGCCTGGGCGATGACGATCAGGCGCGGGCTGAGGTCGTCCCACGGGTCCAGGGCGTGGTCGCCGTACGTCTCGCGTAGATGCCAGCCCGTTGCGGCCAATAACAGCTCGATCTCGCTGCGCGTGATCGGCGCGAGGATCGTTGCGACGCAGGTGCGGGTGAGCGGGCCGGCCTGGGGGTGGGCATCGTACCAGTGGGTCAGCGCCAGCGTGCCGGGGGACGCGCCGTAGTGGGCGGCGGCGGTGTGGGTGAGGATCATGCCCGTCGCGGCGTCGTGGTGGGTGCCGATGTGCAGCAGTGCGCCGGTTTCCGCCGCCTGCGCGAAGCGGCGGGCCTCCGCCTGGGCGAGATCCAGCGCCAGGGTTGCGCCGGGGAGGACGTGGGCGCGGAGGGCGGCGAGCGCCGCGCGCCGCGCGGCCAGCGTGGCGAGGTGCTGGAACGATCCCAGCGCCACGAAGGCCAGCCGAAAGTTATGTGCGGGCAATGCCAGCCCCGCCATGTCGCCCTGTACCAGGGTCATGCGCTCCGCCACGCCTGCCGCCGAGGCCGCAGCGCGGCAGCGCGCCAGCATCGCCGCCGAGGTATCCACGCCTGTGACGCGATATCCCGCCTGGGCCAGCGGCACCAGCAGCCGCCCGCTACCGCAGCCAAGTTCCACAATGGGATCGCCCGTCGCGCCAGCCAGGCCCAGATACAGTTCCAGGTCATCGGCGAAGTCTGCATGCTCCAGGTCATACCATGCCGCAATGGCGTCATACGGTTCAGGTGGTGTATGCTGTGTCATGGCTGTATCATAGCACAGCGAGGAGGAGCGCGAGCGATGGATGTGGTGAACGTCTTCGATTACGAGCGGCTGGCGGCGGCCAAGCTGGCACCGAGCGCGTGGGACTATTACCAGAGCGGCGCGGATGACGAAGTGACGCTGGGGGCGAACCGCGCGGCCTTCGCGCGCATCTGGCTGCGCCCCCGCTTCATGCGCGACGTGGGGCAGATCGAGATGGCGACGACCGTGCTGGGAACGCCAGTCAGCATGCCGATTCTCGTCGCGCCCACGGCACTGCACGGCCTGGCCCATCCGGACGGCGAGTGTGCCACCGCCCCCGCCGTGGGAGCCGAGGGAACGCTGATGATCGTCAGCGATTCCGCCTCGCGCTGCATGGAAGACATCGCCGCCGTCGCCACCGGTCCCCTGTGGTATCAACTCTATGCCGCCGACCGCGAAACGACCGAGGCGCACGTGCGCCGGGCGACGGAGGCTGGTTATCGCGCCATCGTCCTGACGGTGGATGCGCCGCGCTGGGGTCGCAAAGAACGCGCCCTGCGCAGCGATTTCGATCAGCCGCCCCAGGTGATCTACGGCAACTATGCCTCCACGGAGACGAAACGGGCGATCATGCCGCTGACGTGGGAGGTCTTCGACTGGCTGCGCACCCTCACGCCGGTGCCGTTCCTGCTCAAGGGCATCCTGACGGCGGAAGACGCCGAACTGGCCGTGGCGCATGGCGCGGCGGGCATCGTCGTCTCGAACCACGGCGGACGGCAACTCGACAGCGCCATCCCCAGCATCGTCGCGCTGCCAGAGATCGTGGCTGCCGTTGGCGACCGCTGCGCAGTCTATATGGACGGCGGCATCCGCCGGGGAACGGACGTGCTGAAGGCACTGGCGCTGGGCGCGCAGGCGGTGCTGGTGGGCCGGCCCATCCTCTGGGGGCTGGCGGCGGCGGGGCCGGCGGGCGTGCAGAGCGTGCTGGCGTTGCTGCGCGACGAATTCGCGCAAGCGCTGGCGCTGGCCGGCTGCGCCACCCTCGCGGACATCACGCCCGCGCTGCTGCGCATGGGGTTTTGATCACCACTGCTTGCGCAGGCGATAGGGACGGAAGGCGCGCACCACGGTCAGCGCCGCCATTGCCGCCGTAAAGCCCCATAGGAAGACGACGATGCCATCAGCCTCGGCTTGATGATGACTGGAATCAAACTGAAGATAAAAGAGGCTGGCATCCAGAAAGGCTGTTCCCAGCAGGGTCAACCAACAACACAGACGTGCGTGCTCTTTATTGTGGCCGGCATGGTTACTGCCCATCAACCCGCCCATAAACAACATCAGGCCCAGAAACGACGCGATTCCGACGGTGATATCCGCCATAATGATGTACTGCTCCATTCATCGTGAGCCGCGTTGGCGCGGCGACGCTCCATGGGGCTATTGTACTACGGGTGGGAAGGCACCACGATGGATGGGCTACTGGTCGCCGCTGCCGGCGTCAGTCTGCCGGCGGACCCAGGTGCGAGCGGCGCGCGGGCGGCAGGAGCATGCCAACGGCGAGGGCGTTGCCCAGGTAGCGCAGCCCCAGGTACGCCAGCATGCCCGGCGGCCCCAGAATGATGGCGATCAGCGCCATCAGGCGCACCAGATTGCCCTGAAAGCGTGCCTCGCGCATGATGGCGAGCGCGCCATAGATCCAGATGACGATATAGAGAATAGCCATGATATCGAAAAAATGCATACGGACGACCTCACGCGGACTTTCTATCAGCGTAGCACGCCGCTGGGCGGCGCGTCAACCCCGCGCGATTCCGGCACGCGATCTCTTCCCGGTTTCCCTTGTTGACACGCCGCCCGATGTGATACCGTGGCAGTACAAGGCGCGTTACGGCACACCGACGGATCAGGCGAAGCTGCCACGACAGCATGGCGGCTGTGTTTCTTTGCCAGGAAGGGTGCAGTGTTATGAGCGATACCAATCTTCCCCCCAATCTCGCCACCCCCGACGAGCAGCGGTATACCAACCGGCTTAGCCAGGAAACCAGCCCCTATCTGCTGCAACACGCGCATAATCCGGTGGATTGGTATGCCTGGGGGCCGGAGGCTTTCGCGCGGGCCAAGGCCGAAGATAAGCCGGTCCTGCTCAGCATCGGCTATGCTGCCTGTCATTGGTGTCACGTTATGGCGCACGAAAGCTTCGAGAACGAACGCATCGCCACGATTATGAATCTGCATTATGTCTGCATCAAGGTGGACCGCGAGGAGCGCCCAGACATCGACGCGCTCTATATGGACGCCGTGCAGGCGCTGACGGGCAGTGGCGGCTGGCCGATGACGGTGTGGCTGACGCCGGAGGGGTTACCGTTTTTCGCCGGCACGTACTTTCCGCCGGAGGATCGCCCCGGCTATGCCATCCCCGCCTTTCCCACGCTGTTGCTGCGCCTGGCTCAGTTCTACAAGACGCGGCGCGCGGAGGTAGACGCCCAGGCCGAGGAGTTTCGCGCCTTCTATGAGAAGCGGGGGTCGCTGGCGCTGCCCGGTCTGCGTAACCTGCCCATCGCCGCCAGCGAGGTGGACCTGAGCGTGCTGACCACGGCGGAACGCAACCTGGAGCGCGCCTTCGACGTGACGCAGGGCGGCTTCGGCGGCGCACCCAAGTTCCCCCCCGCGATGGAACTGGAGTTTCTGCTGCGCATGCATCTGCGCGAGACCCAGCATCCCGTGCGCCTGAACCGCATTCAACTTGCCGGCACGAAGGCCAACGCGCCCGAACTGACGCCGCTGAGCATCGTGACGCGCACGCTGGATAAGATGGCCGCCGGCGGCATCTATGATCACCTGGGCGGCGGCTTCCATCGCTATGCCACCGATGATCACTGGCTGGTGCCGCACTTCGAGAAGATGCTCTATGACAACGCTCTGCTGGCGCGCGTCTACCTGCATGCCTATCAGGTGACGGGCAAGGAACGCTACGCGCGCATCTGCCGCGAGACGCTGGATTACGTGCGGCGCGACATGACCAGCCCGGAGGGCGGCTTTTATGCCACGCAGGACGCCGATAGCGAGGGCCAGGAAGGCAAATTCTACGTCTGGCGGCCCGACGAGATCGCGGCGGTGCTGGACCACGACGACGCCGATCTCTGCATGGCCGTCTATGGGGTGACGCCGCAGGGCAACTTCGAGGGCAGCGGCGCATCGGTGCTGCACCTGACGCGGCCCGTGGCGGAGGTCGCGGCGGCGCGAGGCATCAGCGCGGAGGAGGCCGAGCGCCGGCTGGCGGATGCGCGCATGGCGCTCTTCGCCGCGCGCTCACGCCGCGTGTGGCCGGGGACGGACGACAAGATCGTCACGGCCTGGAATGGGCTGATGCTGCGCGCCTTCGCCGAGGCCGCCGCCGTCTTCGACTCCCACACCTATATGGAAGTGGCGACGAACAACGCCGCCTTCCTGCTGAATACTCTGCGCACCAAGGATGGCCGGCTGCTGCGCACCGCCCGCGCCGGCAAAGCACACATCTCCGCCTTCCTGGAAGACTATGCCTGCCTGGCGCTGGGCCTGCTGGCGACGTATGAAGCGACCTTCGACGCGCGCTGGTTCGTCGCCGCCCGCGAGCTGGCCGACCAGATGATCGCGCTTTTCGCTGATGACGCCGAGGGCGGCTTCTTCGATACCGCCAGCGACCACGAACAGTTGGTCGGTCGCCCGCGCGAGATCACGGATAACGCGACGCCCAGCGGCAATAGCGCGGCGGCGGAAGTGTTGCTGTGGCTGGCGGCGCTGACCGGCGAGCGTGGCTATCGCGCCCGCGCCGAAACGCTGCTGCTGAAGCTGGCCCCGCTGATGGCGCAGAGTCCGCGCGGCTTCGGCAACTTCCTGTGCGATCTGGATCGCTGGCTGGCACCCTCGCAGGAGATCGCCATCATCGGCGACCTGGAAGAGCCGGAAACAGAGGATCTCATCAGCATCGCGCGGGCGCGCTATCGGCCCAACTCCGTCATCGCCTGCGCCGCGCCGGACGACCTCCTGGCGAACGAGGCCATCGCGCTCCTCGCCGGGCGGCCCTCCATCGCCGGCCTTTCCACGGCCTACGTTTGCACGAATTTCACCTGCAAGTTGCCCGTGACCGATCCTGATGAACTGGAAGAACAGCTAGGGGATCGGTGAATGGCCGTGAGGGCGAGCGACCAGAATCAAATGACGAGGGGGATCGTTGGGGCCAGGGCGACCAGTCGCACAACCAGGGCGACCACAAGGGTCGCCCCTACAGACCGGATGGCATAGGGGATCGTGTATATATTGGGCGCGGGGCGCGATGTATCGCGCCCATACAAAGGTCATGGGGTGGACATTCCCCATCGTGGGGCGGATAGGAATAACCGTCATTGTCCCTAATAGTGTTAAGCATAGGCCGCGTTGACGCTCATCTACCTGTTCCTTGCCGCCGCGCTCTTGACTTTTGCCGCGCCGGATGGTATCCTGAGAGTGCGCGCAAGCGTGTACGGGAGTAGCTCAATTGGCAGAGCACCCGGCTCCAAACCGGGCGGTTGAGGGTTCAAGTCCTTTCTCCCGTGCCAATCCCCCTCAATGCGAGGGGGTCTTTTTTTGTCTGGCGATCATCCCATCATCTGAATTGTCGGGTCGGCGGACATTCCTGTCCGCCCCACGATGGAGGAAGGTTCGCCCCCGTCCCTTTGGCGATCCCTCTGCCATCCGGTGTGTAGGGGCGTACCCTTGTGGTCGCCCTGGTTGTGCGACTGGTCGCCCTGGTTGTGCGACTGGTCGCCCTGGTTCCCGCGCCGTGTCCCACCCCCTCACGGCAGGCACAAACCAGGCGCGCAGACGCCGCTGAGCGCCAACGTGGCTGTGCGCCCCGTCGCCGCCGTGACCACACGGATCGCATGGTTGTTGGTATCCGCGACGTAAAGCACATCCCCGGCAGCCGAGATGCCACCCGGCTCGTAGAAGCGCGCGTCGCGCCC
The DNA here is from genome assembly GCA_027459785.1 of Ktedonobacteria bacterium. Lineage (GTDB taxonomy): Bacteria > Chloroflexota > Ktedonobacteria > Ktedonobacterales > JACDGC01 > JAJPKG01. Next base: position 48,651 of record DAIDGU010000019.1, read on the forward strand.
CGCGCCATTCGCGTCGCCGGCGGTGCCGTCGCCCGCCAGCGTCTGCACGCGCCCCGTCGGCGGGTCCAGCCGGCGGATCGCATGGTTATAGGTGTCGGCGACGTAGAGATGGTCGCCGTGCCAGGCCACACCTAGCGGATGCTGGAAGCGCGCCGCGTCACCCGTGCCGTCGCGCAAGCCGAAATCGAAGAGGTCGCCACCCGCCAGCGTTGTGACCGTCGGTTCCGCCGCCGTTAGGTCAACGGCGCGGATGCAACTGATCTCGCTGTCGGCGACATACAGATGCCGCCCATCATCGCTCAGCGCCAGGCCGCTCGGCTGGGCGAAGGCTGCCTCGCGCGCGTCGCCGTCGCGCCGTCCCTCGCCGCTGGAACCGACCGCCGCGCTGATGGTCTCGCCAGCAAGATCCAGCGCCCAGATCTGGTGCTGGCCGGCCATGGCGATCCAGAGCGTGCCGTCGCGCAGGGCCAGATCCCACGGCGAGTTGAGCGCGGTCGCGCGGGCAGGGCCAGCGGGGAAGCGCAGCCGGTTCTGCGCGCCGGTGCCGGCGACGGTGCTGACGACCTGCGTCACCAGATCGATCCGCCGGATAAGATGGTTGTTCGTGTCGGCAACGTAAAGGACTTGCTGTGCGGCGTCCAGCGCCAACCCCTGGGGGCTGTTGAACATGGCGGCATCGGCGGGGCCGTCTGTGTTGCCCGGCTGGCCGGTGCCGATGGTGGCGATATGCGCGCCCGCCAGTGTGGTGACGACGATGCGGTGATTGCCGCTGTCGGCGATATAGAGCCGGTCGCCCGTCGCGTCCGCGAGGATCTTGCCCGGATAGCGCAGGGCAGTGGTGGGCGTCTCCGCGAATTCGAGGCGCAGCGGCAGGGGGGCGTCGTCCAGCGCGTCGCGCTCGCGCAGCACCCGCAATGCCTGGCCGATGGCGGCGTCGAGTTGCGCGCCGTGGCCCTCGCCCGGCACCGTCGCCAGCAGATAGCCCTGCGGATCGACCAACACCAGCGTCGGCCAGCCGCGCACACTGAAGGCGTCCCACAGGCGGTTGCCGGCGTCTACCACCACGGGATGCCGGATGGCGTTGCGTTCGACCGCCGCGCGGATGTGCGCGATCTCCTGCTCGTTCGTGAACTTGGCAGAATGCACGCCGATGACGACGAAGGGCTGATCGGCATACTTCGCCTCGATGGCGCGTACCTCTTCCAGCACATGCAGGCAGTTGATACAACAATACGTCCAGAAGTCGAGCAAAACGAGCTTGCCACGCAGTTTGTCCCACGTGAGCGGCTCCTCGGTATTCAACCATGCGCTGCCCACCAGGGCGGGGGCGCGCACGGGTTCGCGCTGCAAGGTCATGGCGATGCTCCTGTGGCGAGATGATCACTCTGCATCGTAGCGCGAATCGCGCATGCGGTGCCACTCCCCTTTTCAGTCGCGCCCCCTGCTGCCGGCGTTACAGCTACAACGCCAGCCCGATCCATTCCCTCTTGACTACGTATGCTTGGACAGATATACTAGCTGTTGAAACAGCGCGACCACTTATTACCACAAAGGAGCAGCGAATCCCATGAGTGCCGACGAACACCTGATCCTGTGCCTCCGTTGCCAAGCATATCGCCCCATCACCAAGTTCCGTATCAAATTTCCGCTCGACCCCCTTAAAGATCCAGCTTTGATTTACCGGCCACGTGCAACCTGCAAAGTCTGCACCGCCCAAAAGAAACACGTTATAGAAGTACGTGACTTAGCATTACATCCCAAAGTCCCACCTCCTGGTGTTACAACAAAAAGATGCAAGGAATGTGGTGAGGAGAAGCTTTTCTCAGAGTTTTATAGATTGCGGAGTGGGGTATGGGGTCTCGACCCCCGTTGCAAAAGATGCAAATCAACAGGCGAAGCAGCACGGCAACGACGCAAGTGGCGGGAAACCAGAGAAGTTATGGCAGAACGTCGCTATGGCCTTACTCCCGAACGGTACGAAGCGTTATATGAGAGGCAAGGCAAGGCGTGTGGCATCTGTGGCACACCCAGTACTAAGCATCGATTACATATCGATCATAACCATACGACAGGCGTCGTGCGTGGATTATTGTGTGTTCGTTGCAACACGTTTATCGGGCAAGCGCGCGAAAAGATAATTTTTCTTGAACGTGCCGCCGCGTATCTTTATGCCGAAACCCATGATTTAGACCCCTTGGATGTCACCGCTACTGTTTATTACGAGTTGCAACGCCACTCGTGGTGAAGGCTTGACAAATCACGCGAACTGTGATTATAATATCTCTGTAGTTCAGCGGTACATCCTATGTACCGCTGGCACGCGCCGGTAGTTCAGTGGTAGAATGCCTCCTTGCCAAGGAGGATGTCCCGAGTTCGAGTCTCGGTCGGCGCACCATTGCTTGCCCCAGGTCGTGTGACCTGGGGCTTTTTTTGTTGTGGTATTCTCAGGCGAGCATATGGCGTGGTGGCACGGCGCAAGGAGCGGGCAATGATTATCGCGGCAATGAACAGCAGGGTTGTTGTTTACACCGGCGGATTGGTCGCCTTCGCGGCGTTATGGCTCGCGGGGACGTGGCAGGCGGTGCAGGTGCTGCGGCGTGAGCGGCGCATCCTGGCGACGCCCCTGGCGGTGCTGACGGTGGAATATCGTGACGACGAAGTGGCGTTCGCTCGCGTGGCGGATGCCCGCCGCACCGGTCGCCGCACGCTCGGCGGCATCATCGTCACCGCGCTACTCTGCGCCTTCGTGCTGTTGCTGCTACTGCTCGTCGTCCTCAGCGCGGCGAGCGTGGTGTGAAGGAGCCAAATCTATATTTTACCTTTAGCATCATTGCCTTGTTGACACGCTAAGGCAAGCGGTAGTTGGCACCCCTAAATAATTCCTGCAACTGCTGTTCGGGATTTCGTGTGTTTAATTCTTCCAGAAATTCAACTGCGGTCATATAACGAACGCCAGCAAAAGATTTACGTGGCGGAAAATCCCGTGTGTTATTTCGCCTCATCTTTCGGCCACACCACTGGACGGCGACTGCGCTGAATCTCCTCATTGAGTTCTTCTTGGGATGGAAGTGGCTCGATAGATATAAGGGCATTTGCTAAGGGGCGATATGCATCAATGCTATCCACTGGAATCACGACACGCCCGCCTAACCGATAACCTTTCAGAATCCCGCGAGTTACCCAGTTTTTGACTGTCTGGCTCGTCACACCGATAATTGTTGCCGCTTCACTTGCCGTGTAAAAGGCTTTAGGCGTTTGTGGACTAAGAGCGGTCAGTTCAACGACCAATTTTTCTATGATCTGTGCTTCTTCAAGCAACCCTTTTTGGGCAAGCCGCTGTTGTGCATCGCGTGCCTGTTCCACCAATTGCAAAAGCTTTGTTGCCATAAAAACGTATCCTACTCTCTTTGGGATATTTGTATGATACCACAAAAAAGGCAAAGACTACAAACCGCTGTGTTTATGTCACCCACCATCATATGCGCTTTAAATCGAAAAGCGGCAGCCCCGTTTGTGCTGTGATGTAGGCGTTGAGCGCGGCGAGTTCGTCATCGGTAGCCGATGTTGTGCGCAAAAACGTCGGATTCCAGCGGATGATAGTGGTGGCACTGGCCAGCTTATGCCACCACCCCGCGCGGGTGCGCCGGCAGCCGCACGCCGTCCGGCCCCTGGCGCACCGGCACGCTGAAGTTGCCGATGTGCAGGTCTGGCAGTTCGCGGCGCAGCAGCGCGATGAAGGCGCGGAGGCCCAGCGCGGGGCCGCGCGGCGGCAGTTTGGGCAGCAGCAGTTCGGGATCGATGTTGAGGTTGCGCAGTTGCACCAGGCGTGTGCCGGTGTCGCGCAGAAAGGCGATCCACGCCGCCGCCTCGTCTTCTGCGTCGGCCAGGCCCGGATAAAGCAGCAGATTGATTGACGTATAGATGCCCGCTTCGCGCGCCACGATCAGACTGCGCTTCACGTGGTCCAGCGTGTAGCCGATGGGGCGATAGTAGGCGTCATAGGTGGCGGGGCGCGCGGAGATCGTGCTGGCGCGCAGCGTGTCCAACCCGGCGGCACACAGGCGCGCGACCGCGCGGGGATTGCTGGCGTTAGTGTTGATGTTGATCGTCCCCATCGCCGTCTGGGCGCGCATCCCCTGGATCGCCCCTGCGATGGTGTGCCATTGCAGCAACGGTTCCCCCTCGCAGCCCTGGCCAAAGCTGAAGATCGCATCGGGCGCATGCGTCAGGTGGCGCACACCCACGGCGACGATCTCATCAATCGTCGGCACGAAGGCCAGGCGATCTTGCGGCGATACCAGGCCGTCTTCCTCCTGCTTCGAGATGCAGCCGACGCAACGCGCATTGCAGCCACCCGCGACCGCGACAGCCCCCTCCCAACGCTCGAAAAACACGTTGCTCGCCGTGGGACACTGGTAGTCCAGCGCGCAGTGGGCATGGTGCGCCAGCACGCGATTTTCCGGCTCCGCCAGCAGGCGGCGGCGCACGCGACGTTCAAGCTGACGGGGATCGAAGGCGTCGGGGTGCCAGCGCGCCGGATCGTCCGTCGGCACGGCGGCAGCGTAGATCGCGCCATCCAGCCCGGCGAGGGCGGTATAGCCGAAGAAGGGCAGCGTCTCCGCGTTGGCAGGGATCTCCGCCGGATCGGCCATCTGGTAGCCCGGCACGCGCGTGCGTGTGTAGCCGATTGGCAGGAAGGCGGAGATCGCCCAGCCCGCCTGGGCTGGCAGCGCCACCCGCGCGCCCGCGTTGTCGCGCCCCACCGCCCGCCGGCCCGGCATCATCGCCACCGTCGCGCCAGCCGGCAACGGCAGCAGATCGGCGGGGTCCAGCGGCTGGCCCTCGTAATCCACGGCGGCCAGGTCGCGCGCCTCGGCGATGGCACCATCCGGCGTTACATAGAGCAGGTAGGGCTGGGACATCTCGTTCTCTCTCGCTTCGCTGTTGGTATATCGGCTGGCAGGTTAGGAGCCGAAGGTGATGCTCGTCGCCATCGGCAGGAAGTCGGTTTGCTCGACGCTGGCGAAGGTGGTGGGCGGCGCGAGGTAGACGAGCAGGAAGGTTCCCGCGCTGCGGTCCGTCCCCAGAATCGTGCTGTCGTAGGGCTTGCCGTTGAGCGTCAGCGTCCCCGTCACTTTGTTCCAGGTGGTCGCACCCAGCGTCACCTTGGTCGGCCCCGCCGTCACCTTGATGTCTTTCACGCCTGCCGCCTGACCCACCTGCTCCGCAATGGTCGCGTATTGGCTGGGTGGCACGGTCTGCGTCAGCGGCACGACCAGAAAGAAATTAGCGAAATCGGTTGAGACGAACGCCTGAGCGGTGATGCCGCCAGCACTCTGCTGCGCCGGCACCCAATTGAGCGGGTAATTCAGCCCATAGGTGCCATCCGGCGCGACGAAGGTGGTGAAGCCAGGGCCGGGCGCGGGAACGGGCAGGGTCGGTGCGGCGGTGGGGCTGGGCGTGGCCGGCACGGGCGTCGCTGTCGGCACTGCGGTAGCCGTGGGCGCAGCCAAGGCTGCCAGGGGACCGCTGCCGCTGCGCCCCAGCAGCGCCAGGCCGCCCAGCAACACCACGATCACGACGACGGCGAGGATGCCGAGCAGCGCGCCACTACCCCCCCGGCGCGTCGGTGGGGTTGCCGCTGGCGGCACGTCCGAGGGCGCGGGCGGCTGATAGCCGGTGGGGTATGCCTGGGAAGTGATGGCGTCGAGGGTGGTGGGCGTGGTGGGAGCCATCGGCACCGTCGTCCCCACCGGATCAGGCTGGGCGTCCGCTGGCGGTGGGGTTGCCGCTGCCGCATTGACCGGCGCGCCGCAACTGGGACAAACGCCCGTGCTGAACGCGCTGGCGTTCAATTCGCGCCCACAGGTGGCACACTGCATATGATACCTCGCTTGGTGTGTAAGATAAGACTTGCCCTGATTCTATCAGATCTTGGGCTGCCAGTGCAGTGAGATCGGCACGTCCGCTCCATGCCCCTGTTGCTCCTACACCACTTGCCAGAAGTCCTGTGCAAAGGAGCCAACTCACAGGGGTAGGCCCGCTTGCAGGTAGGCCAGGCCGGCATCCACCGCCGCGAGATATTCAGCCAGCGGATTCGTCGTATCGGTGAAGAACGCGGCCAGCATCGTACCGATCATGGCACCCGCGAAGGTGCGCACCGCGAAGTCAGCAGCAGGACGCCCTACCCGCTCGGCCACTAACTGCGCGATCAAATCGATCATGCCGGCGAATTGATCCAGCATGCGCATCCGCAGTTCCGGCACGGTGAAAATCAGGTGCGAGCGCACCCCTTGCTGGGCCACCACCTCGGCGGGCAAGCGCGTCAGCACATCGTGGATGGCCCCGCGCATCGCCTGGATCGGCCCCAACTCAGCGGGCTGGGCCTGGAAGGCGGCGATAAGCTGCGGATCGAGGTCATCCCACAGCACAATATCTTCCTTCGTGGGGAAGTAGCGGAAGAACGTACTCGGCGAGATCTCGGCGGCCTCGGCGATCTGCTCAATCGTCGTGGCCGCGTAGCCTTGTTCCTGAAAAAGCCGCAGCGCGTGGTGTTGAATCGCGGCTTTGGTCTTCGCTTTTTTGCGTTCGCGCCAGCCCGGCGCGGCGGCATCATGATGTGGCGACAAGCTGTTCCTCTTGTGGCAAAGATGTACCTGCCTGTGCAGTTGTACGGGTCTTCCCAGGCAGGAAGGCCAGCGTCAAGAAAATGCCCACCACGGCGATGCCTCCGGAAACCCAGAGCGCGCCATCCATGCCGGCGACGAAAGCCGCGCGCACCGCTGCGGCCAAGGTGGGCGCACCAAGCTGGTGAGCTACCGCCAATCCACCAAAGACGCTGCCGCGCGCCGCCTGCGCCGCACCCGGAGGCAACCCGGCGACACCCAAGTGTGCCTGATAGACGGCGTTCAGGACACTGCCCAGGATCGCCGCGCCAAAGGGCGCGCCCGTTTTTTGCAGCGCGCTCATCACGGCAGCGCCGACGCCGCTCCGCTCGGCGGGCAGTTCCGACAAGGCACCCGATGCAGCCGTCGCCAGCCCCAGCCCCATGCCCAAACCTGTCAGCGCCATCCATAGCGCCACGAACCCGCTGCCGGAGCCGGCATTCGTGCGCGCCCCCAGCATCAACCCAGCCGCCAGCACGGCGAAGCCGGTAGCGACGGTGATCTTCGCCCCCAACAGGCGCGCGACGCGATCCGCCGGTACGGCACCCAGCACCAGGCCGCCAATCAGCGGCAGCAGACGCAGCCCGGACCCTGTCGCGTTCATCCCCAGTACTGCCTGGAAATATTGCGGCATGGTGAAAAACACGCCGATCTGCGCCAGAATGCCAATGCCCGGTAGAATCACGCCCCAGGTGAAAGCCGGCGAGCGGAACAAGCGCAGATCCACCAGTGGGCGACCGTGGGGGCGACGCCCCAACCAGCGTTCCCACAGAAAGAATACCACCAATACCACCAGCCCTGCTCCCATCTCGCCCAACGCGCCCATGTTGCCCCAGCCGTTTTGCCCGGCTTCGATCAAGCCGTAGGTCAGGACGACCAGGCCGGCGGTGGAGGTGAGGATGCCAACGGGGTCCAGCCCCGGACGCTCCGGCGCACGCGATTCCGGCACCCACACCAGCACGGCGAGCAGGCCCACCAGGGCCACCGGCACATTGATCAAAAACACCCATCCCCACCAGTACTGGCTGAGCAACCAGCCACCCAGAATAGGGCCGACGGGCAGTGCCAAGAAGTTCGCCGCCGCCCAAATGCCCACGGCGCGGGGCCGTTCGGCCTCTGCGAACAACACCGTCAGCGCGGAAACCGCCATCACCACGATGGCCGCGCCCGCGATCCCCAATGCCAGGCGCGCGGCAATGAAGGCACCGGCGGTGGGCGCGAAGGCGCACGCGGCGGAGCCAGCGCCAAAGAGGGCCAGCGCGACGGCGACGACCTTTTTGCGCCCGAACCGGTCGCCCAGCAAACCGGCGGGCAACATGGCTGCCGCCAGCACCAGCAAATATCCCGACGTGAACCATTGCAGATCCGATTCTGATGCATGCAGCGCGGTCGCCAGGGTCGGCAACGCGACACTGATAATCGTGCCATCCAGACCCACCGCCAGCACGGCGAGCATCATCGCGCCCAGCGCCCACCAGCGGCGCGCACCCAGGTTATTCATGGCATTCACCTTCTTTTGGTTTTTTGTATATAATGATAGTGTATATCAAAATATAGGCAGTGTCAAGATGATCGCACTGATGGGATACGACAGCGAAGCGCGCAGCAATGAAGATGTTCATCTCTGCTTCTCGCTAGAGTGCAAGCGCATTACCTCTTCTCGTTATTCGCGCCCTTTCGTGTTCTCGTTCCTCCCTTTACGACTTGCTCATCTCACTCGGCTGATCGTGCATAGAGAACTCTGGCGTCTCAGATGCGATTCCCGCCAGGAGGCGCTCCGCGACGAGTTCGGGCGCGTCTGGCTGGCCCGATAAGCTGCCGCGCAGTCCTTGGCGTGCCTGCTGGCTGCCGAGCGCGTTGTGGCCAAAGGCGGTTGCGGTCTGGCCAGGATAAAACGTTAGCACGCGGATGTTTTCTGGCTCCAGTTCGTCGCGCGCCGTCGCGGAAAGCTTGCTGATCGCGGCCTTCGTTGCGGCATACGCGCCCAGACCCAGGATCTGCATCTTGGCGACCGACGAACTGACGTTGACGATCACCCCGCCCCCATTCGCCCGCATGAACGGGATCGCCGCCTGCATCGCCGCGACGGGGCCGAAGACGTTGAGTTCGACGATCTGGCGGAAGGCGTCGAGATCGACATCCGCGACGTGACCCACCGCCGACTGTCCGGCATTGTTGATCAGCACATCGATCCGCCCAAACCGCTCCGCCGCCGCCGTGATGGCGTGACGCGCCTGCGCGGGATCACGCAGGTCGGCGGTAAAGGCCACTGCTGTCGCGCCCTGTTCGTTGAGTTCGGCGGTGAGCGTATTGAGTACGTCGGCGGAACGCGCGACCACCGCGACCTGCGCTCCCAGGGCGGCGGCGCGGCGTGCCGTTGCCATGCCGATGCCCGATGATGCGCCTGTGATGACGACGACTTTGCCTGGAATATCCATAGAAAGGTGAGACTCCTCTGCGAGAGTGTCACGAGCGCGCCAACTTCTGAGGCACTGATCCCCGCGCGGCACTCGTGCTGTACCCATTGTAGGGTCGCTGCACGTGCATGACGAGAGACCACCTATCCAGGGACAACCTATCCCTGGATATAGCGCGGCGGATGATGCATACTGAATATATGGATATGGATCGAGATGGGTTCGCGGATTTCCTCCGCCGTCGCCGCGAGGCTCTGCACCCGAATGACGTCGGCCTGAGCGCCGGAGGGCGGCGGCGGACTCAGGGGTTGCGGCGCGAGGAAGTGGCCTGGCTGGCATCTATGTCAACCGACTTTTACGCCCGTTTGGAACAACGGCGCGGCGCTCGACCGTCTGAAGACATGCTGGCCTCGATTGCCCGTGCGTTACAGTTGACGCTGGACGAGCGGGACCACCTCTTCGCGCTCGCTGGACACACCCCCCCGCCGCGCACTGTGCGTGCGGAGCAGCCGAGTCTGGCTTTGCAGCGTGTACTCGAACAGCTCGTCACCCCCGCGCAAATCGTCTCTGATCTGGGAGTAACCCTCCGTCAGAATGCGCTCGCAGTGGCGTTGGTCGGCGTGCAGACCGCCTATACGGGTTTGCGGCGGAGCATCATCTATCGATGGTTTATAGATGCAGCAGAGCGGCGCCTTATTCTGGTGGATGATCATGCCTTGTTCTCACGCAGCCATGTTGCTGCACTGCGGGCCGTCTACCGGGGCAGCGGCCTAGATCCCGAGGCAGAGGATCTCGTCGCGCACCTCTTGCACGAGAGCGAGGAATTCGCGCAGTTGTGGGTCCAGCACGAGGTGGCGAGTCGTGCCGCGATGCTCAAGCGTTTCGTCCACCCGCAGATAGGCATCCTCGCACTGACCTGCGACACGCTGACCGCGGAGAATGAGACGGAACGGTTGCTTGTCTTTACCGCACGTCCTGGTTCGGTGGATGCCGCACGTTTGGAGCGCTTAGCGGCATCATGTACTCCTGAATTGACACCATCCAAGCCGGTGTGAGCGTACGCTGAGCTATTTCAGGAAGGCGAAGCTATTCATCACCGTCGTATACACTGCTGTGTTGGTGGCGTCGAACGTCGTTTCCCAGCCAACGGTCCCACACCGATGACCGCGACAATCACGATCACTGCGCCAATAGCGCCAATCGGGCCGATTGGCGCAGCCAGACGCGGCACTGGCGGTGCCGATTCACCTGCCGGCCCCCCATGCTCCTACGCCACTTGCCAGAAGTCCTATGCAATTTGACGGCCCTCTTGTGTCACGGTATGCTCTCTTGTGCGCTGCCATATTCAGGGAGCGCCACAGCCGAGTTTTATCAGATGGGGAGCGCACCATATGACACGGACAGACGCCCAATCGACCCCTTCCGCCGCGTTTTTCACGGAACCTGCCGCTGTGCCGCCCCAGGCGGTACCGCCTGCGAGCAGTTCGGGGGCGTTCCTGCGTGTCGCGCGCTACTTCCACGACTGTTTCGCCGCCGACGCGCGCGGTGGCATCCTGAAAGATGTCTTCGAGCAGACGGATTACCGCGTCTTCGCCGGCGGCACGGAACTCCTGCTGACGGCGGCGGAGGCGCGCATGCAAGTCCCCGTCAAGATCGGCATCGAGGTCCACAACGCGGCGGAGATCAATCGGCGCGAACGCTTTCTGATCTATGGCTCGGTCTTCCTGGTGGGCAAAGGCCAGGCGCGCGGCAAGAATGCCGGGGAACGCTTCTGCGCGCCACTCTTGTACTATCCCGCGCATATCGAACTGGAAGGCGCGTCATCATATGTTAGCGTGGCGCTGGACGAGCAGCACGTGAACTTCCCGCTGCTCTCGACCTTCATCGACGCGGAGAGCGACGAGCAGGCGCAAGCCTACGCCGAGGCGATCCTGGCACAGGTGCCGTCGCCGCCGCTGCAACCCGATTCCCTGCGCGAGCTAGCCAGCCTGGTCGGCGAATTGCTGCCGGATCTGGACACCGAGGCGCTGCGATCCTTCCCCACGCTGCTCACCGAAGATGAGGTGCGGGCGGCGATGAACGGGCCGATGCGCCTGGTGTGTGCCTCCGCGATGTTGCTGGCGGCGCGGCCCAGCGAGGCCAAGGGCGTGCTGACGGAGTTGCAGATCCTAGGTCAGCAGGGCGACACCTCCATCCCCCTCGCTGCGATCTTCGACGATGCCGCGCTGCCCACGAACGAGCGCGGGGGCGACCCCAGCGCCGACGCGGAGCCGATCTTCGCCGCCGCCGAACTCAGCCTGGCGCAGCAGAATGTCGTCCATCACGCGCGCACCCGTCCGCTGACGCTGGTGATCGGCCCGCCCGGCACCGGCAAGTCGTTCACCACCGCCCAACTGGTGCTAGACGCGGTGGCGCGCGGCCAGACGGTGCTGATCACCTCGAAGATGAACAAGGCCGTCGATGTCGTCATCGAGAAGCTGCAACCACATCTGGGCAGCCAGACGTTCATCTTGCGCGGCGGCGACCGCAACCACCGCGAGGAGATGCGCGGTTGGCTGAGCGGGCTGCTGACCAACACGGGGCCGCAGGGCATGCCCCAGGCCGCCCGCCCCGGCGAGATCGCCATGCTGGAAGATCGCTTGCGCGCCGCCGACGCTGAGATGGAGCGGCTGGGCCGCGCTATCACCGGCGTGCTGGGCAACGAACTGGTGTGGACCGAGGCGCGCGAGGCCACCAACGCCATCGAAGCGCCCAATTACGACCGCGAACAAGCGGCAGCCCTGGGACCGGATGAACTGCTGCGCCGCTATGACGAGGCGCGCAAGCTGGGCGGCAACACCGCGCCATTGGTCGGCTGGGCGATGCAGCGGCGCGGCCAGGGCCAACTGAGCGTGCTGTGCGCGCTGCTGGATCTGGCGGAGGAGCAGCGCGAGGCCATCCCCACCATCGCGGCGAAGGAGCGCGAGCGGCTGCGCTGGCTGGCGACGACGCGCGCCCTGGAAGCGCAGGGCGACCTGAACGCGCTCTTCACGGCCTATGCCCGCGCCCGCGATGATCGCGGCAAGCTCGTCGCCGAACTGCTGGCCGTGCGCCGACGCGACGCGCTGGCCCAGGCGCTGCGCAACGACCGCCGCGCGCTGATGGCCTTCCATACCGCGCTCAACGCGAAGTCCGACGCCGCGCAAGACGCGATTTTCCGCGAGATGGACTTCCGCGCGCTGCTGCGCACCTTCCCGATCTGGGCGGTGACGAACCAGCACGTGGCCGAGTTCCTGCCGCTGGTGCGCGAGATGTTCGATCTGGTGATCATCGACGAAGCCTCGCAGTGTGACATCGCCAGCGCGCTGCCGCTGCTCTATCGCGGCAAGCATGCCATCGTCTGTGGCGATCCCAAGCAGTTGCGCCACCTGTCATTCCTGCGCGAAGACCGCCTGCGCGCCATCGCCACGCAGCACGGGCTGACGGCCATCGAGCGCGAGCAGTGGAACTATCGCACCCATAGCCTGCTGGACGCGGTGAACCAGGCGCTGCCGACGCAGGACGATGTGATCCTGCTGGACGAGCATTATCGCAGCATGCCGCAGATCATCGAGTTCAGCAACCGCATGTTTTATGGCGGGTCGCTTCGCGTGATGAGCCGCCGGCCCGACACCATCGGCCTACGCAGCGTGGAACTGAAGAAGGTGGCGAACGGCAAGCGGCGCAAAGAGGGCTATAACGTCGAGGAGACCGACGCGATCATCAAGGAGATCGAGCGCATCGCCAAGGCCGAGGCCAAGCGCGACGCCCGCGCCAAGACGAGCATCGGCATCCTTTCGCCCTACCGCGATCAGGTGAATTACCTCAACAAGCAACTGGCGACGAAGCTGAAGCCGCGCACGCTGCAAGAGCACCAGATCACCGTCGGCACGGCGCACACCTTCCAGGGCGACGAGCGCGACGTGATGCTGCTGAGCTTCTGTGTGGACCCGACCTCGCACCGAGCGACGATCACCTTCCTGAACCAGGAAAACCTCTTCAACGTGGCCGTCACCCGCGCCCGCCAGCGCCAGGTGATCTTCACCTCGCTGGACCTCAAGGGCTTGCCGCGTGACCATCTGGTGACGGAATATCTGCAATATGCCGCCGATTGCCTGGAAGCGGAGGCTGCCGAGGACCACGGCCCGCCGGCGGGCTTCGTGGGCGAACTGGGCCTGGCGCTGCAAGCGCAGGGCTACACCGTCTGGTACGACTATCCCGTCGCCGGCTTCCAGATCCCGCTGGTGGCCTCGCACCACGCCGGCACCATCGCCATCGAATGCGACGGCGTGCCGGAAACGCGCGCCCTGCCCGACGGCATCGATCCCGTCGCCCGCCAGGCGATCCTGGAGCGCGCCGGCTGGACGGTCCACCGCCTGCCCTATCGCCGCTGGGTCGAAGACCGCGCCGGCTGCCTCACCGAGATCGCCGCGATGCTAGGAACCGACGACGACGCGGGGGAGTGAGAAAAATGAAAGCGGACGCTCATCGCAAAGCCGCCGAAGATCTTGAATACACCATTGCAACATTAAAGGGTGATCCACGGCATGCGCGCACGGTCATTGAAGACGCATGGGGAGCTGCTTTTCATTGGATCGCATAGAAATGCCAGCAACTCCACGCCAAACACTTTGATAATCATCAAGGGCTAGCGAGGAACTTGCGTCAGTTGGGCGAAACATCCACGGCGACATTGTGGGCAGAACTGGAACGGATGCGCAATGGAGGATGGTATAATTATCAGGATACAGAGCAGGATATGCTAGATGCTTTGGCGTTGCTGCAACAAATCCATGATTGGGCAACAACCTAAAATAAAGGAGGAATTTGACAGTGCAGACGAGATTATCGCTGCCTATTCCCATTCCCACTCATCTTGACCAGCAAAGCCGCCTTCTTTTAGAAGAGACCGTGCGCTTGCTCATAGAAAGGCAACATGATATCCTACGCGCCGTTATCCTCTTCGGCTCGGTAGCGCGCGGCGAAGAGCGTCCCTTGGCGGATGTTCAGCCCAGCGATGTTGACGTGCTGGCTATCTTCGAAGCGGGTGAGCGCCTGAGCTTGGCCAAGCGACTGCTCATCACGGAAACGATCCTGCAAGCGCTCGATCGTCATCTGGACGCTCCCCGTGATATCAACGTGTTATTCGGCACGCGCACGTTGGCTGAATGGCATGCCGACTTTGTTGCCAATATCGAGCGCGACAGTATCATCCTGTATCTCAAAGAAGACATAATGCGACAAGAAGTGTTGCCTTGCGCCTACTGACCTGAGTCCCAAACAAGACATCGGACGACCGGCATTCATGCGGGAACAGATACATCAGCGGCCCAGATGATCCAATCACGTGTCATCCCAAAAGAAAAGCTATGATGGCATACCAATTATGTTGAGGATAAAGTCGATGGGTTCATCTGGATGGTGGCACGTTGTTCCTTATCAGGACGATATCGAGCAAGCCCTTCAAGAGCTACGCCAGCAGGTCTTTCAGAGCGGCGAATTCGCTAACTGGCGCAAGGACGAGGTGAGCTATGTAGAGACGCTTACCCAAGAGGAATGGCGACAGCAACGTGAGGAAGAGATGGCGGCGATGTGGGCATTTGATCCTGATGCTCTCTACATATGTCATCATCTATCGCAATGATGTTCCCACGGAGATCTTTTTTGGGGGCTATTCTGGCGATTAGCACCTGCTGAACCAAGCGTGGTCCGCTTGAGCTATTGACTTACTGCCCCATTAGGAAACGACGTGAAATGCTCTGCTGTGGTTGACAAATAGAATACTGGCAGTATAATCGAAGCAAGGTAACAAGTTATCGTGATCTCCGCTAAAATTGGAGTGGGTTTTGATGTTTTCACTAGCAGGCACGCAGCGGCGCAGGCTGCTCGTATTGGTGTTGAGCCTGGTGAGCATGGTCGTCTTTATGGTGGGTTGCGGTGCATCGTCGGGGACAAGCACATTGGCCGCCGTTCCGCCGACAGCGATTGCCACGGTACCGTATCTGCCCCCGACGGTGGTCGCCAGGCATCACACACCAACGCCCCGCCCCACCCCCAAAGCGACCGCGATCCCGGCAGCCACCGCCCTACCCGCTGCCACGGCGACGCCCTATGTCGCGCCGACCGCGACGCCGCCCCCCGCCGGGCCGACACCCTATGGCGGCGTGCCGGCGCTGAGCGGCCAACTCATTCTGGTGAGCCTGGCGCAGCAATGGATGTGGGTGTACCAAAACCGGCATTTGCTCTATGACACGCCAATCACGTCCGGCATGCCGGAATTGCCGACGCCCACCGGCATCTATCAGATGCAGGAGATTCTCGATGATGTCTACTTCAACTCTGCCTGGCCGCCTGGTTCACCCTATTACTACCCGCCGGAGTACGTGAACCATGCTTTTTACTTCCTTGCGGTGGGCTATTACCTGCATGATGCTCCATGGCGACGTTATTTCGGGCCGGGGACGAATTATCCCCATACCAATCCTAACGGCACGAAGGAAACCGGCAGTCATGGTTGCGTGGAAATGCCCGTCGCGGCGTCTGATTGGCTGAGGAGTTTCGCTAACGTTGGTGCGACCATCGACATCTATGGTGCAACGCCCCAGCCACCCGCGACGCCTACCGCGCCGCCGACCCTGCCCACGCCGACAGCTGTACCACCAACGGCCACTGCTGTGCCGCCAACGGCGACAGCCACGCCCTAGTTTGCCCGCAATGTTGGTGCTATCATTATGTATGTAGCGCCAATAATACTGAGCAGAACGGATAGGTAGTATATGCGTGAGTATCAGCTCGCTGTCGTCGTGGGCGACGGCATCGGCGCGGAGATTATCGGCGAGGGCGCGCGCACGCTGCACGCACTGGCCGCGCGGCGCGGCGACCTGCGCTTTACGATGCGCGAGTTCGACTGGGGGACGGAGCGCTACTTGCGCACGGGCGAGATGCTGCCGGCGGACGGGCTGGCGACGCTGATGGGCAGCGGCTTCGACGCGATCCTCTTCGGCCCCGTCGGCGACCCGCGCGTGCCGGACCACATCACGCTCTGGCGTTTGTTGCTGCCGATCCGCCAGGAACTCGACCAATACGTGAATCTGCGCCCGGTGCGCCTGTTGCCCGGCGTGCGTTCGCCGCTGGCCGGCGTGCAGCCGGCGGATATCGACATCGTGTGTGTGCGCGAGAACACCGAAGGTGAATATGCTGGCACAGGCGGGCGCGTGCATCGCGGCATGCCCGACGAGGTGGCGATCCAGTCCGCCGTTTTCACGCGCGCTGGCACGGAGCGCATCATCCGCTACGCCTTCGAGTACGCGCGGCGCGAGGGACGGGCGAAAGTGACGAGCGCGACGAAATCGAACAGCCTACAATATAGCATGGTCATGTGGGATGAGATCTTCGCGGCGGTGGCGGCGGAGTATCCCGACATCGCGCACGAGCAGCAATTGATCGACTCGCTGGCGGCGCGCTTTGTCACGCGGCCCGCCAGCCTGGACGTGGTAGTATGCTCGAATCTGTTCGGCGACATCCTGACTGATCTAGGCGCAGCCATCTCCGGCAGCCTGGGGCTGGCCCCCAGCGCCAACCTCAACCCCGACCGGCGCTACCCCAGCCTCTTCCAGGCCATCCACGGCTCCGCGCCGGATATCGCGGGGCGCGGCATCGCCAACCCCATCGCCACTATCTGGTCCACCAGCCTGTTGCTGCGCCACCTGGGCGAACGCGAGGCCGCCGACCAGATCATGCACGCCATCGAAACTGTGCTGGCGGCAGGCGCAACGCTGACGCCTGATCTCGGTGGCACTGCCACGACCGTCGCGCTGGGTGACGCCATCCGCGCCGCCCTGCCGGAGTGATGACCGCGCCAAGATAGGGAGAGCGCGGACGGTAGCTATGGCAACCTATCCGCGCTCCGCAAGGCGTGCCGCTGCTTACCAACACGAGCGCATTTATGGCAACGTGTTGGTGTCGATGTCACCACACATCTGTCCATCAGCGGAGATGGTGTTCTCGCCGTAACTGCCACCGAAATTGAAATCGCGGTCGCCGAAAGTGACGGGAAACTGCCTGATGTGGCCGCTGCCCCACGCTTGCGTCACGGTCAGCGGCCTTTGATTGATGGTGATGGGCGTCGGTGGTGGCGTGGTTGGGGATGGGAACGGCATAGGCGTCCACGTCGCTATGGGTTTCGCCGTCGTCGGTTGGCTGGCTCAGCCGATCAGGGCAATGAGGCATACCAGGAAAAAGCACGTTCGCAATGGCTTCATATGATGTCCCTGCCACTGGCACGCTCGCAAAAACATGCCAGCAACTTCCTTTCTTCTAAGGGAGGTAATGTCACCGCCGGCTTACCAGACATAGTCGAACCGCGAGAGGATCGCACATTCCTTTCGTTTGCATGCTGGCACGCTCAATCTAACTAGCTCGAGCAATGATACCAGCAGATCGTCTCCTTGTCAGTTTTTTATGACAAATCTGAAAATAGAAAAATTACACTGAAGCTGTAAATGAGTAAAATATTATTTGTGATCGCACTTACATACCAGATTCATGCATGGAATAATACCCCTTTCGGGTAAAGACGGTGGTCATTGGGGCCGATAGACAGGAATGTCTGTCCTCCGTTATCCATACTATTCACCCGAATAAGGTATAACACTCTTTTCAACGCATTCGTATGAGTATCGGAGAACTAGACTGACAAGAATGTCTGTCCGCCGTGATGGAAGGGTAAATCCTTCTAGTTTCCCGATTTGAGCCGCCATTGGTCTCCGGTCATTGCTTTACCCAGGCAAGATGCTGTGATTTTGGGAAGGCTGTGCCGATGAATCTGTTGGGGACATGATTTTCGATGGAGGTTTCAAGATTTCAATGCAGCAGGTTCAAGAGAAGCAGCCCCAGCAGAAGGTGCTGGTCAATCATAGCGAGCCGCAGCCAAGCGCCTATCGCCCCTCGCCGATGCCGTTCGTGCTGGCTACGTCGGCCAAGGTGTGCTACGGCCTGTCGGCGGCCTCGCTCATTTTGTCGGTGACGGCGTGGAATCGCGTGCGCGTCAGCGTGCCGTTCACGGGCAAGCGCGGCAAGAAGTCGGCGAAGGCCAACCACAAGCCGACGCCGCGGCAATACCGCGAGGCGCAGCGCCTGGGCGCATTCGTCGGTCTGCTCACCCCCACCCTGGCCGTCGCCGGCAAGATCCTGGATGACGCCAGCGAGCGCGTCGCGCAATATGACTTCGCCCAATGGGAAAAAAAGCAGGCCGAAAAGGCACGCTCGTCGGCCTTCCGCCTCTTCAATCGCTAAATCCCCTTTTCTCGTTCCTTTCAGCCCTCACGCGGCCCACGGTGACGTGTCCCCGTCGTGTGAGGGCTGGCCGTTTGATCTGACGAAAAAGCCGCGCCCCGTCAATCCTCGGCGAGCGCCAGCGCGATCTCCGCCGGCGTCAGCACGTGATACATGCCGGGCTGGGGCGTGACATCCGCCAGGCGCAGGTGGCCGACGCGCACGCGCATGAGTCGCCGCACGCGCACGCCGACGGCGGCACACATCAGGCGCACCTGGCGCTTGCGCCCCTCGCGCAGCACCACAGCGATCCACCCCTGCCCGGCGGGAGCCGGACCAGCGACGCGCCAGACGCGCGCCGGGGCGGTGGGCCGCGCGTTGACACCCGCCAGCACCACGCCGCGCCGCAACTGCGCCAGCGCCTCGTCATCCGGCACGGGTTCCACCAGCGCGTGATACTCTTTTTCCGCCTCATAGCGCGGATGGGTCAGGCGCAGCGTCAGGTCACCGTCATTCGAAAGCAAGAGCAAGCCCTCGCTATCAGCATCCAGCCGGCCTACCGGCACGAGGCGCTGGGCGCGCAGCGGCGACGGCAGCAGATCGGCGGCGATAGGCCGCCCCTGCGGATCATGCGCCGTGGAGATGTAGCCGACCGGCTTGTGCAGCGCGATGGTGATGGTCTGCGCGACGGGCGCGACGCGCCGGCCCCGCACGGTGACGACATCGGCGGCAGCCACGCGCGTGCCGGGTGAGGTGATGGTGACGCCGTTCACCTGCACCGCGCCGGCAGCGATCAACTCTTCCGCCTGGCGGCGCGAGGCCACCCCACAGCGCGCCAGATACTTTTGCAGACGCTCGCCAGTGGGACCATCCGCCGCATCATGCTGGGACTTATCCACAGAATTATCCACCGTCAGCCGCCCCGCGTGAAACGGGCGTGTTCCACCTTCAGGCAGCGATCCACCACGACGGCGAGGCCGGCATCGTGTGCGCGCCTGATGGCCACAGGATTGATAATGTCGAGCTGGAACCACACAGCATCCGCCTGGACCTGGATCGCATCGTCCACGACGGGCAGCACTTCCTCCGGGCGACGAAAGATATCCACAAGATGGATATGCTCCGGCACATCGGCCAGCGATGCCAGGATCGTGCGGCCCAGCGCCGTCTGCCCCGCCGCCACGGGGTTCACCAGATGCACCGTGATGCCCTGCGCGATGAGGTACGCGGCCACGCCATGGCTGGCGCGCTCCGGGCGCGGCGAGAAGCCGACGACCGCGACGACGCCGGGCTGGGTCGCCAGTTCGCGCAGGATGGGATCGGTAACAGGGGTGGTCATGGGTTGGTTCGTTCCTTTCACGTGCTTCCGCCGCGCTAGCCCTATGCCTCCGCAGTGACGGCGACATACCGCTGGCGGGGATGGTTGGGGTTATCGGGGTAAAAATAACCCAAACGCCCTTTGGCAATGAGCGGCTGTACGATTTTGTGAACATAATCGGCTCGTCGGTTAAGCAACAAAGCCAATTCGCGAGCTGAAAGAGGAGCTTTACTGCATAGCAAAACGATAATCTGTTCGCGTTCAGATATATCGAGATTTCGCTGCTGCCGAGCTTTTTCCGCCAATTCTTCTAATTCCCTACTGAGTTTGGGGGATATCTCTATCAGATCACCAGAGTTCGCGCTCAGATCACCAGAGTCCACACGCAGATCACCAGAGTTGGGATGCAAATCACCCATGCTCGTGGACAAATCACCCATGCTCATCTCAGCGCCTTCTGAGATCAATGCACGCGGACCAAGGCGATAACTCGCTTTGCTGCCATATTTGATGACCGCCAGGAATTCGCGCTGGCGCAAACTCGATAAGACTTTGGTGGTATCAGCGGGATGTTGGCCGGTGAGGCGGCGGAGCGAGAGGTTATCTACCGTCTCGGCATGGCGGGCGATGACCAATGCTAATTGCTCAGCTTCAGTCCAATGATCTCCCAGTGCTTGTAGCCACTGGCGATCTTCTTGGGAAAGCAGATGCGCTAAACGTAGCTGGGCGACAAACTCGTAACGCTCACTATCAATCGCAAACGAAGGTTCCCTGAAACCGGCCCTGTGCCAAGCTGCCAGAATACGTGGGACGCCGGTGCCGGCTTCTTCGGCGAGGCCAATATGGCGAAACATGCTCACTAACGTTGGATTGCGTGGATCAGAGTGAGCACCAAGCAGCATATCCGGTTCGGGGACGCGCGAAAGGCCAGGGTTGCGCAAGAAAAACCCTTCAGTATCGTGAACGATGAGCGTGGCTTGCTGTTCGCCATAATCCGCATGTACCAGACAATTGATCAACGCCTCGCGCAAGGCCGTTTGTATCGGACCCTCGCCGACACGTACCCCGTTTTCCAGCCGGAATGGCACAGGCTGATCGCGGATGAGGCGTGGATAGATAGCATCGAATGCACCTAGTAAATTGCCTTCCCATACCAGGCGATCATCCCACTGCTCCTTATCGTGTGTTTGATACTGCCGGTAATCAATCAAATGGCGACCACGCCAATCCCGAATGGCAAGCGGGGTACCAAACATCAACAAACCAGCGATGGTAATACCCTCTTCCCCTGTTTCCCGATCCAGACGATAGCCGCCAAGAACGGTAAGGAAGTCTTGATCAGAGTAGGTATTCCAGGGGGAATCAGGATTCCATGTTTGATATCTCCGGCGGTAGCCTTTGAACATGTGTACGTCAAGATCAGCCCAATCGAAGCGGCGCAACACAGCGGCATCCGCCCCAATGTCCGCCGCCTCGCGCATCATACGATCGACTTCCGGTTTGGCGCAGTGATAATCGCCGCTATGCCGCCGGACGTAGGTGCCGCCATAGGGATTTTGTCCGA
Organism: Ktedonobacteria bacterium; assembly: GCA_027459785.1. Lineage (GTDB taxonomy): Bacteria > Chloroflexota > Ktedonobacteria > Ktedonobacterales > JACDGC01 > JAJPKG01. The sequence goes on from DAIDGU010000019.1 coordinate 69,906, forward strand.
TGTAGATCGGCTTGGTTTTGCGTGGTGCTGGTGGGATACGAATCGTTACGAGATCACGTCCGTCCACGTGATCGATCCTGATATCGTTGCTGCCACAGACAGGGTAGCTGAGCTTTTGTGTATTCTGAATCAAGTCAAAAAATTGCTGCATCAACTGTTGGGGATTTTTCACCCCTTCGATGATAGTTTGCTGACGCTCTTCAGCGATGCCTAGGATGACCCAACCGCCATGTGTGTTTGCAAAGGCGCTCACGGTTTCCCATAACCCGCGCGGCAGCCCGCCGCGCGCCGTCTTGAATTCGAGTTCGAGGGATTCATGCTCTTGCAAGCGTTCGAGCAATAAAAGTAGCTCTTCGTTGTCGCCGAACGTGTCATTGGCCATCAATGCGCTGTCCCCCTATTCTTTGCGCCAGGCAGACCTAACAAAAATATCATAGCACCTGGCGCATCGCCGCGTGGTCCTGGATTGCTCGCGTATCGTCCGCCGCCAACGCCAGCAAAACCGCATCCATCCTCCAACCCTATATCAAAACGCTCAAACGATCGCGGTCTGCTCTCCCCCTCTCCATCCGCAGATGGGGAGGGGGCCGGGGGGTGGGGCTACGCGGCATCGAGCTTGGCGATGGGGCGCGCGTTGCGCACCAGCGGATTGATGATCGTCAGCACCGCCGCGCCGACGAACACCACGCCGAACGCCAGGATCGTGCTGGTGGTGCCGAACTGTTGCAGCAAAATGCCCGCCAGCGCGCCGCCCAGCGGCTGAAAGCCAAAGGCCAGCAGGCGGAACGAGCTATTCACGCGCCCTTGCAGCCGGTCGGGGATCAGCGCGATGCGATAGCTGAACTGCACTACATTATAGATCGGCCCCATCAGGAAGATCACCGCGCCCAGTGCGCCCAGGATGTAGATATTGGGCGCGAGGATTTGCAGCGGCCAGGCAATGCCCTGAACGATCAGGGTGCTAATGATCACCGCGCCGAAGCTGAAGCGCCGCTGGATGGTTGCGCCGACGATAGAGCCAAGGATGCCACCGATCGACGAGATCGCGCCGATCAGACCGATCTGGAACGGTGACGCGCCCATGTGCAGCGCCAGCAGGATGATGCAGAGGAACGCGCCGCCGAAGACGAAGTTCAGGCTGCCCGTGAGGAAGGCCATGTAGCGAATCAGCGGCTGGTGCCATAGCCACGCTAATCCCTCGCGGATCTCTGCGCCCAGCCGGCGGCGTTCGCCGCCGCGCTCGCCCTGAAACGGCGTTTTGATGAACATGAGCGAGACGACGGAGACGACATACGAGACGGCGTCGCCGATGAACGGCAAGAACTGGTTGATGCCATAGATCGCGCCGCCCAAGGGCTGGCTGATCAATGTAGCGATACCACCGGTGGCCTGGTTCTGGCCTGTGGCGGCGGGCAGTTGCGCCTTGGGGACCACGCGCGGCAAACACGCGACCTCCGCGATGTCGAACAGCACGAAGAGCGTGCCTTCCACCAACGCGACGATATACAATTGCGTGATCGTCAGGTAGCCCAGGAAGTAGGCCACGGGGATGCTACCCAACGCCAGCGCGCGGCCTGAGTCGCATAGGATCATCACCAGCTTGCGATTCCAGCGGTCGATCAGCGCGCCCGCCGGCAGGCTGAGGAACAGATAGGGCAGCGAGCGCAGCGCGAAGGCGAAACCAGCCTTCGAGGCGTCACCCGTCAGCGCCAGGATCAGTAGCGGAAAGGCGATGCCCGACACGCCTGTGCCGGTGGCGGAGATCGTCTGCCCGCTCCACAGCAACATGTAGTCGCGGTTGCGCCACAGCGAGCGCGGTTTGGGCGCGGGCGGATCTGCCACGGGCGATGCAGCTTGCGGCTGGCTCTCTGGTACGGTATCAAGAGTATCCATGCTATAGGACTCCACTTCTTTCTAGCCGGCCTCGTCGTCGGGGTCGGGATCGACTTGCAGATACGTGGGGGCGCGGAAGAGCGCGGCACCCAGGCTATAGACCTGACCATCGGGCGCGGGCGGTTCCGCGATGAAATCGTCAAAGAGTTGGCGCAGCCGTTCGGTGAACTCCTGGGCGCGTGCTGGGGTCAGCCGCGCGTGGGGCAAGCCGGCATGCAGCACCAGATCTTCATTGGCATCGGCCAGGGTATCGGCCATCTCGTCGCGCATTTGCCGCAGCAGATCCAGCGTCACCGTCAGGTGTTCGTCGCCCGACATGGGGCGCTCGAAGAGGAACAGGCGCGCGGTGCGCGTGTAATATTTGGCGACGATGCCGCGCACCAGCCGCCGCGCCACCACCTGCGCCAGCCCCGCCGCTTCCAGCGCCTGCAAGTGATGGCCCGCCGTCCCAGGCGCGATGCCCAGCCGATCCGCGATCTGCTTGGCCGTCGCCGGTTGCTGCTGGATGATGGCGAGAATCTTCACCCGCGTCGGATCGCCCATCGCTTTATATTGCTGGGTCGTATTGATCAGCAAGGTCGGCGGCAGCGGCGGCAGCGTCACCGGCACATCTTCTGGCAACAAGGGAACTTCAGCGGTGACGTGTTCGGGATCAGGCATAGCGACTCCTTTGTATGATCGAATCAGAACGTGCGGTAAATGCCGTATGTGCGAACAGTGTAGCATATGCGGGAAGGGGAAGTCAATAGGGAGCAGAGATGGTTTTAAGCATACTTATTAGCGTATCGGATTAGATGGACCAACAATAGCGAAATATTCAGCCTGGCTGATGGTCAAAACCTGAGTAGGATGATCAAACCTAATAAAAATAGCTTCACTATTTTCTGAAACTTGCTCTGTTGGCTGAGGAGCAAAATAGCCGACGTGCTCAACCATAACCGGCCCGTACCAATAGATATCAGGCATCTCATTGTGTCCGATTGATATCTCTGCCCAGCTCGTAGTTTGATGTGGCTGCCACACGAGTTGGCGCAAAGGAACCAATTGCAGTAAAGAATCGTCATAATCAGGACGCGAAAACTGTAACTTGATTATTTGTCCAGGATTATTAGTACGCTCGACATGGATAACGCCTATCTTCCATTCATGAAGTGAACCTAAATATTGGATTGTCGCTCCTAACTGCAAAGATGATTTTGCTACTGCTGTAACTGAAATTTGCCATGTACCGCTATCCGTACCCGAAAATCTCGCAGCGAAAAAGAAACGAAACTCTTCAGGAGTGATGTTGATATGCTTGACACAGACTGACAACGTTGCACTTGCCAAAAATGCCTGCTGCTTCTGCCAAACGCGCGGTGGTGGAGGCATGTGCTTCTAACCTTTCTTACATAATGATTCTGTAAAAAATTTTATGACCTATCCACCGCGATCCCTGCGGCGTGCATCGTTGAATAGGCCACATAATCCGCGATCTGCTGGTCGCGCGTGGCGGCGTCCCAGCCCAGAATCGCAGCCAGGCGATCTGCGACGTAGGGCGCAGCCCCCACGCCGTGGTCCGCCGCTTCGATGCCCAGGCGCAGGCGGCGTTCCAGCACGTCGGCGACGGTGAGCGCCAGTTCGGTGCGCGCGGCATGGTCCACCTCGGCGCGGATCGCGGGGAGATCGGGGGCAAGCGGCGCGGCGAGTGCGGGATCAGCCGCCACGAGGTCCAGCACTTCTTGGGCCAGCGTGCCATAGCTCGTCGCCAGGTGAGCGGTCGTGGCCGCACTCAACCCCAGCGCGGCGGTGCGTGTCGCCAGATCTTCCGCCGCTGCCGGCCAGCCGACCGCCCCGGCTAGCGGCCAATCTTCTGTCGCGCAGGGCGTGCGGTTGTTGTCGCGCGCGGCGATGCGGTCCACCACCTCTTGCGCCATCATGCGATAGGTGGTCAGCTTGCCGCCGGAGATGCTGATGAGGCCGGTCGCGCCCGCGACGATCTCGTGTGACCGCGAGAGGCGCGCGGTGGAACGGCCCTGGCGCAGCTTCAGCAGCGGTCGATAGCCGGCATAGGTGCCGATGATCTGTTCCCGCGCGATGGGCTGCACGATAGAGCGGTTCAGGTGATCGAGCAAATAATCGACATCGGCAACGTCCGCGCGGGGATGATCGAGGTCGCCGGAGCCGGTGTCTGTGGTGCCGACGATGACGCGCGAGCGCCAGGGGACGAGGAAGATGATGCGCCCATCCTCAGTTTCGGGCAACACGACGGCGTCGTCGCCCAGCGCCAGATCGCTGCGGCGCAGCACCAGATGGACACCCTTGCTCGGTTCGATGTCCAGGTGCGGCGGCATGCCGGTCATGGCCTCCACCTGCTCGGCGAAAATGCCGGTGGCATTGACGATATGCCGCGCGGAGATGGTGAGCGCCCGCCCGCCGTCCTGCGGCCCCGTCAAGCGCACCTGCGCTGCGGCGAGTTGCCCATCCGCGCCAGCCGCGAAGCCCGTCACCTGGGCATAGTTCATCAGCCGCGCGCCCACCGTCGCGGCGGACCGCAGGATCGCCAGCACCAGGCGGGTGTCGTCCGTCTGCCCATCAGCGTATAGAAAGCCTTGCGTCAGGCCGTCGGGACGCAGGGCGGGGGCGCGGGCCAGCACCTCATCGCGCGTCAGGCGGTGGTGGCGCTCCACGTTGTGGCTGCCGGCCAGCAGATCGTACATGCCCAGGCCGATGTCGAGGAGCATCCCCAACCCCACGCCGCCCGGCGGCGCGAAGGGCAGGCCGACCGGCTGGCGCGACGATGTATACAGCGGCAGCACGAATTCCAGCGGATGCACCAGATGCGGCGCGTTGCGCAGCAGCCGCCCGCGTTCCACCAGCGCCTCGTGTACCAGCGGCACGTCGCCCTGCGGCAGATAGCGGATGCCGCCATGCACAAGTTTCGTTGACCAACTGCTGGTGCCACTGGCGAAATCGTTCTTCTCCACCAACCCCACGCGATAGCCGCGCGTCGCAGCATCCAGCGCGATGCCCGCGCCGGTGATGCCCCCGCCGATCACCAGCACATCCACGCCATCGCGCGCCAGCGCGTCGCTATCCGCCGCCCGGCGGTCCGCCGTCATCGGTTGCATCCGTCGTCCCCCCTGTCCGCGTTCGTTAAAATTTACGCGCGCGCGCGTATTTTACGCGCGCGCGCGTAAATTTTACGCGCGCGCGCGTATTTTCTCATGCTGAAGTACCTTTCATATAAACAGTCGCTCTTCCCTCACCTTCTCGTCGAATTTTTGCCTGCTTAGTTAGCTTCCTCAGCAAACGAAATGCCTGATCCTCATTGATTTTACAGAGGTCGGCGGCCTCATTACGAGTGATCTTGCCGGTTACGTCGATATATTGCAAGATCATCTGTTCTTGTTGAATATCGTCAAAGCCGGCTTGACGGATATACCCTTCAGGTTGCCCCAAAATGCGGTACATTTGAGGACTCAGGACATACATACGCCCCTTTTTAATGCCCCGCGCTTCGATCAAGCCCGTCTCCACCAACTTTTCCAACACAGTGCGCGCGGCACCTTGGTCACGCTGGATAGCCAGGGCGAGCATAGAGGTGTCGATGCGGCGTTCGCGGCGCAGCAGGTTGAGGGCGAGCAGCGTATCGACGGGGAGGGTGCTGGTGTTCATGCGTTTCTCTTCTTCTAGGATGATGCGTAGCAGACCCAGATCAGCCTCACCGCCGGCCAGCGTCACCCGCACGGCTTCGCGCGAACTCAGCGAGTAATCCGGTGCGGGACGGCCATAACGCAACATCCCCTGGTAAATGAGATCGACGCCGCGCCCCGTGCGCTCTGTCAACCCGACGCGCTTGAAAATGTCGGCTAGATACGGGTTGCGTGGGTGCGGTTCAACGACCAGCAAATTAGCGAGCGAGACGCCTTCCACGAAACCACCTGGATCACTGATCGTGATGCCCTCATCCTTCCACTGAATGTAGATGGCGTTGAGGCGTGTGTAATCACGATGTACCAGTGCGTTGACGAAGGCTTCCCGAAAAGCGCGCAGATCATAGTCCGGCACAGGCACGCGAAACAGGCCGAATTGCAATTCGTCTTCCGACACACGCGCGGTAAATTGGCTGATGACGCGCTCGAATATCCATAACAATGGCATACGATAGAATTCGTTGACCTTGACATCGGTGCCTTGCAACACCTGAAACCCGATCTCGTGCGTCGGCACGTGCTGGCGCAACGCTGCTTCGCGGCCCAGGATGAGCAGACCCGCGACGGTCGGTACGAGCCGGTCTTGCTCGCGTCGAATCAACCCCAGCGCGCCATCAAGTTCGTCATCACTCAACCCAACCAGATAGCGATCGCCGCCATATTTGTCGATGAGTTGGCGCAAGCGTTCGCGTTCCAGCGGATTGAGATCGGTTATCTCGGCACTCATCACCGGCATGGCGGAATAATCCAGCAAGCCCAGATCGGATTGACGACTCATAAACTCGGTCGGATAAAAAGGAATGCATTCCGGTTTGCCGTTGGCCTGGATGCGTCGGCGTTGCAGCAACCCTTTGGAAGTGGCGACAAGTCGTTCGGACTTTGGTACCTCGATCCGCGCGACAGCTCGCCCTTCTTCTTGTAACAGCTCACAGCGCACGCTCAATGGCGGATTCGTGCCATTCGCAATCATGGCAATCAGCGATGTTGTATTTTGGTGCGCCTGATGTAAGCCGGTGATGGTGCCATCGTCCTCCACACCAATATACAGCATGCCACCCTCGGTATTAGCAAGACACACAGCGGCAGCCAGCAATTCATCATCCGCCAGGCGTTTCGCATCGCTCTTGAATTCCACCCTGAGCGACTCGTGCAAGGGAACTGTGCGCATGCCGCCCTCCACGTCAGCAAATTTCATAATACTACTGTATCATCTTTTAGAATAAGTTGTGTGTTTGGTGCTGCGGGATTATGAGACAAACCGAGCGATCACCGATCTCAGCCGTCCACTTTCTCATACTGCATATATCGCGCGTTATCTTGCAAACGATTGGCCAGCGTAACGAAAATATGCACATAATACATTTAGATACAGGCAGTGTTCGCTACAATTTAGAAGGGACAGCAGCATTGGAGATACATCCCCGCTTCGATCAGGCGATGAAGCGTCTGCTCACCATCGCGCATGGCGCGTTCCTGGCGCTGATCCTGCCGAATGCCGTGTGGCGTGGCGCGTTGGCCGCCGAGTTGCCTGGCGGTGTCCGTCTGGCGGATCTGTTGTGGGAGGTGGTCGATGAAGGCACGCGCATCGTCCTCCACCTCGAATTGCAGACGTATGTCGATGAGCAAATCGGCTTCCGTATCGCCGAGTACATCGTGCGAATCTATGATCGCTACCATTTGCCGGTGCGGTCGTTCGTCATCTATCTACGCCCTGCCAACAATATTCCCGCGCCGCCCTTCGTCATCGGTTACGGACAACACCAGAGTTTGATTTGCCCATATGGTATTATTCGCTTATGGGAAATCGATCCCCAGTTGATCCTGAATATGCCACAACCCCATGTGTGGCCACTGGCTGGCTTGATGGCCGGTACGTCAAGCGAACTCGTCTACGCTGTCGCTGAGCGTATCGCGGCTGAGCCATTGGCAAGACAGGATAAGAGTGAGTTGATCGGCATTCTGGGTTTGCTCGCGGGGCTGCGCATTCCCAAAGATGCCATCGCGCAAGCACTTGGGAGGAGCCATATGATCGAAGATATCTGGAAAGAGTCAAGCTTCGCCGAAGCGATCTACGATGTCGCACGCGAACGCGGTCTGGCCGATGGCCGCGCCGAAGGGCTGGAGCAAGGTCTTGAGCAAGGGCGGGAACAAGGTCTCAGTGCAGGCCAACTCCAGGCGATGCGCTTGCTGGCGCACGACGCGGTCGCGCAGCGCTTCCCGGATGTCGCGCCGGATATTTTTGCAGGGATCGCGGCGCTAGCAGACCAGGAGGTGTTGCGCCGCCTGATCTTGCATACCGCTGAGATTTCCGATAGCGCGGCACTGGCGGCCATTATTGCTGCCGCTGCACCGCCAGCGCAGGAGTGATCGCCGAAAGGATGTGCGATGGCTGCCACAACCGAGCGCGACATCGAACTGGAACACCACATGGTGGCGACCAACGGTATCCGGTTGCACGTGGTGCAGGCAGGGCCGGCGGAGGGGCCGCTGGTGATCTTACTGCACGGCTTCCCGGAGTTTTGGTATGGGTGGCACGCGCAGATCGCTGGCCTGGCGCGGCGCGGCTTCCGCGTGTGGGTGCCGGATCAGCGCGGCTATAACCTGAGCGATAAGCCCAGGGGCATCGGTGCGTATCAGATAGATCGGTTGGCGGCTGATATCGTCGGGCTGATCGATGCCGCCGGACGTGAGCGCGCCTATGTCGCCGGCCACGACTGGGGCGCGGGGGTCGCGTGGTGGCTAGGATTGCAGCATCCCGACCGCCTGTTGAAGCTGGGCATCCTCAATGTGCCACATCCCACCGTGCTGCTGCGCCACCTGTTGAGCAGCCCGGCCCAGGTGCGCAAAAGCTGGTACATGCTTTTCTTCCAGATCCCCGGCTTGCCCGAACGCCTCATCAGCGCCAACGATGGAGCGTTCGGCGTGCGCTCGCTCGTTGGCAGCAGCCATCTTGGCACCTTCACGCCGGCGGATCTGGTCCAGTATCGCGCAGCGTGGGCGCAGCCTGGCGCGCTGACAGCGATGATCAACTGGTATCGCGCCGCCTTCCAGCGTCGCCCCAAACTGCCCGCCGACCCGCGTGTCCACGTTCCCACGCTCGTCATCTGGGGTGCGCAGGATCGCTTCCTGGATGCCGCAATGGCGCAGCCCAGCGCCGACCTCTGCGACGATGGCCGCCTGGTTATGCTGCCCGACGCCTCACACTGGGTGCAGCACGAGGCAGCGGAGCATGTGACCGATCTGCTGGCCGACCACTTCCAGTGATCACCACCTTTGAAGTGTATGAGCGCGATGAATTGCGCCCTTGTCGTTCTGTCGCGCCCATGCGGTTGTGGGTGTGCCACGCCCACCAATCCTCGAAAGGATGCTATCTCATGCCGCGTGAAACAAAGCCGAAACGACCCACCGCCCGCCAGCAATTGGGCGCGCGGGGCGAGCGCCTGGCGGCAGAGGCGCTGGTACGGGCCGGCTATCACGCCATCCAGCCGGATGTGCGCATGCCCAGCGGGCAGATCGACCTCGTGGCGGAAGAGGGCGGCGATCTCGTCTTCATCGAGGTCAAGACCCGTCGTTCCACGGCCTATGGCGTCCCCGCCGAGGCGGTGAATGCGCCCAAGCAGCGCCACCTGGTCGCCGCCGCGCAAGAATATCTGGCCCAGCACGGCCAGCTCGACCACCCCTGGCGCATCGACGTGGTGAGCATCCTCCTCACGCATGGCCCGCCGGCAATCGAGATCATCCGCCACGCTGTCGAAGGCTAACCTGTTCACAATTGAATGATCCGGCGCGTTTGCGCTAGTAGGGATGAGAAAGGGATACCGCTTTGCAACTATCACGCCAACAGATCATAACCGTTCTGGCCGCTGTTCTCGTCATTGCCATCGGTGCTGGCGGTTATCTGATCGGCAGGAACACCGCGCCGGCAACCGCAGCGGCGCATACACCGCCGAACGTCGCTTTGCCCCCGCACGCGACGCTGACCCGCACCGAGACCTATTTCATCGACAACGTGCAAAACTGGTATTATAGCGTCGCCACTAGCTCCGAAGACACGCTGATCGCCTTCTATCAGGCGCGGTTGCCGCAAGACGGCTGGCGGTGTGTCACCGCGATGAAGACCACCCACATGACCTATTATGGTCAAACACTGGCGGGAACGGGCGTGTATCTGACCGCGCTACGTGGGACCACCAAGGCGCAAATCTACCTGGGCGATCACGAGTACGGCGCGTTTCTGCTCAGCGACGATCTGCCCGACGGTGCCACCGCGCTGAAGCTCTCCTTCGAGCCAACCAAGGCTACCACGTGCAGTGGAGCGTGATGCAACCAGGCGAAGGCGACCGACACGCGCAAAACTGGCGACGCAAAGCGCCCATAGTACTGTCATAGCGTTTCCTGGCATTATAGCCGCCGATTTGATATGCTGCATGGTGCGCGGGAATATTCGACGCGGGCGCGAGTGCAGGGGCGGCGCGCAGCTTGGTGCAGAGATGGGGATGGTGGAGCGGTGGCTATAGTGGAAGAGAAGGCGGACTGCGCGGCAGTCGCCCTACCAAGCGGCGAACAAGCGGTGGTAATGGGACGTTTACTTATCGTTGATGATGATCAATTTTCGGCGGGCTATCTGCGTGAAGCCTTGACGCAGCAACGCCTGGGGGCCGTTGCCGTGCCGACCGCCAGCCAGGCGCGGGCGACGCTGGGCGCGCAGGGCGCGGACCTGGTGCTGTTGGATGTGACGCTGCCGGACGCCTCCGGCTATGATGTGGCGGCGTGGCTACGCGCGACGTATGCTGATGTCGGCATCATCTTCATCTCTGGTCATGCTGGCACCGCCGACCGGCTGCGCGCCTTCGAGGCCGGTGCGGACGACTTCCTGGCGAAACCCGTGCTGGTGGCGGAACTGGTGGCGCGCGTGCGCGCCGTGCTGCGCCGTCGCGCGCCGCAGCCCGTGCCGCGCCTCATCACTGCCGGTGGCGTGCGGCTGGATCTCGACCGGCACAGCCTGGCGCTGCCGGATGGCCGTGTGGTGGCGCTGGTGCCGCCGGAAGCGCAGATCATGGCGCTCTTGCTGGCGCGGCCCGGCCAACTCTTCTTGCACGCCGACCTCGCCCGCGCGTTAGCCGGCGACCGCCCTGTCGCGCCCGCGACGCGCCTGCGCACGCTGGATGCCCACCTGGACGCCTTGCGCGCCAAGATCGAGCCAGACCCCCTTTGGGCGCGTTATATCCAGGTCATCCGCAATGTTGGCGCGCGCTTCATCCTCCCGCGCCACTGACAGAAAGAGCGGGCGGTTTCCTGGGTTGAACGGCAGGGCCGCCAGGGGGTACAGTATGGATCAGATCCCGCCAGGGTGCGGGCGATCCTGCTCCATCAAAGAGGCTCAGTTTTGTTCAACCGCGCTTCGTTTTGGCAACGCGATGTCTATCGCTTCGGCGTCGCCACCTGCCTCGTCTTCATCGTCTGTACCATCGCCGCCATGTTGTTCTACCCCGGCGGTACCGTGGCCGATCCCACGACCAAGGGCTATTCCTTCACGCAGAACTTTTTCAGCGACCTGGGTCGCACGGCCACGCAGTCCGGCCAGGCGAACACGGCCTCGATGGTACTGTTCATCATCGCGATGGTCGTCGTCAGTGCCGGGCTGGCGCTCTTTTTCATCGCGTTCACACGCTTTTTCGTGGCCGATCCACCGAACCGCTGGCTCAGCCGCATCGCTGCCGGCGTGGCATGTGTGACGGCGGCGTGCTTCGTCGGCGTCGCCGCCGCGCCCTACGATCACTTTTATCCGGCACACGTAACCTTCGTGAATTGGGCTTTCCGCACCTTCCCACTGGCCGTGGCGCTGGATGCCATCGCCATCTTTCGCACCCCCGCACTGCCACGTTGGCTGGGCTGGGTCTTCGTCGCCTTCACCGTCTTGCTAGTCGGCTATATCGGCCTGCTGACCTTCGGCCCCTCATCGAAAACGGCGGCGGGCGAGGTGATCCAGGTGGTCGGCCAAAAGATCATCGTTTACGCCTCGATCATCAGCATCTTGATCGAAGCGCTGGGCGTGCTGGCAGTGCAGCGGGTGAGCGCATCACCAGAGAATATGGCGATCACCCCTCTCCATCCGTAGATGGGGAGGGGCCGGGGGTGGGGCCGCGCTCAGGTTGGCATGCGCCCGCCGTTGTTGGGCGCGGGATTCGCCGGCGGGCTGGGCTGGCCGGCGATGCGCGAGGCGCGGAAGATGCCCGTGCCGGTCGGCGCGGCGGGTTCCAGTGTGCCGCCCTGGCCCGGCTGCCCCGCGCGATTTATCGCCGCCAGCTCGTGGTCTAGGATGCGCCGCACGATGGCGATGGCGGCGGCATAGGTCGAGTCCATGCCGAAATAGCTCAGGCTGCCCGCGCCCAGGTTTTTGCCGCGCGTATACGGTGTATCCGAGGCGTAATGCAAAATGCCCAGGTCGAACGGCATCTTCGAGAAGTTGATGTTCTCGCCGGTGGGGTAGCGTGTCGAATAGATGTCCTCGTAGACCCCATCCAGGTACGGCCCGCCTTCCATCTCGATCACCGTGAAGTTGGTGGCGTAATAGAAATCAAGGTACTGCCGGTTCTGCAAAAACGTGCCTTTGCTGGAAACGGCGCGCTGGTTATCCAGCACGGAGCCGAACATCAGATAGCGGCTGAGGTCGCCCGCGCTGAAGCAGTTATCCAGCCAATAGGTGTTTTGGCTATGCTCGTCCAGCACCACATTCGAGATCAGCACGTCGCCGATGCTCGCGTTCAACGTCGCCGCCTTGCCCAAGATGTAGACGCCGCGCAGATCGATGATGTTCGTCATCACCTCGCGCAGCACGCGATAGGCTGCGATGCCCAGCGGATAGTCGATGTTCAGGATGATGCCCTTGGCGTCCGGCAGGCGGTCGCTGCCCGCCACGCGCACGCGCTCGTCGATGTCGCCCGGACGGATCTTGGCCAGGTCGATCACCTGCGCGTCGATCTCCATGCCGTGCCGCGCCCCCACGTACCAGATGCCGCGCTCCTGCTCCTCCACAGGCCGCGCGCGGGCATAGTCGCGCCCGGCGGGCGTGCGCGCGTATTCGCGCGCGACATAATAAAGGAAGTTATTCCAGTTGCCCGCGGAACTGCCCTCTTTCAGCTTGCGACACTCCTCCGCCAGCAAGGGATCGGACCCGCTGAGGGCGAAGCGCGTCAGTTCGTCTTGCCGCCGCACGGCCATCCCGCCCAGCAGGTTCGCCAGGCTGTGCATGTTGCTCGACACGAAATAGACCGGGCGCTTATCCAGCCGCAGATCGGTGACGAGCTTCTCGATAGGCTGCCACCAGCGCCGTGCCGTGCGGGCGAAATCGACATACGAGCCGCCGAGCATGCGGATGGTGAAGTTGCGCCGGTCGCGGCCCAGCACCAGCAGGTTCGGCCACAGCAGATCGCCCCACATCAGTTCCAGCCGCTTCCAGTCTTCGATGCTGATGTGTAGCCGCTCGCGCACCACCTTGGTGATCTCGGCGAAGACCGGCGAGGAGCGATCCACCCGCGATTCCAGCAGTTGCATCGTCGTCGGATCGATATTCAGTAGCCAGTGGAACTTGTTCCACTCGATTTGGAGCGCCACCAGCGTCGGGATGATGTCGTCGATATCGCTCTCGCTGGCGATGAAAGCGGCCAGCGTCGTCTTGCCATCGAAATACCACTTGCGCCGCCGCGCCGAGGCCGTCACCGCCTGCCATTGGTCGATGGGGATATTCTGCTGGCGAAAGACCTCATCTGATTGCCCCAGCCACACCCGCGAACAGCGCAAGATCTCTGGCGGCAGGCGCAAGATGCTATAGATGAAGGCCGACATATCAGGATCGTTGCCGCGCGCTTCGGGGTGCAGCGACGAATCGATGTTATAGTGCGCCTGAATCAGTGCCTTCAGCCCCACATCGCCCGAACTGCGCAGCAGCGAGCGGTAGGTGCGCATGTACATATCCACTTCGCGCTTACCCGCCACATGTTCGGTCACAGCGGGCGGTGTGTTCAGTGCCTCGTTATTCAACAGCCGGCGGTCGCGTCCGGTTCCCTGTATGTCAGCCATGGTTCATCCGTCTCCTAGGGCATTTTCTCTATTATACTACTTGCACGAATGGTTCTTTACAAACGCCCGGCGTAATGGAGCAAAACGTGTTTCTGCACTCATGTTAGGGTAATCTCGCATAACATTCTGGTGGTTTTGGGAACTATCTAATCACGGGCTGTTGTGTGAACGTTTGATCATAACAGTGGCCTGGCAATCAATGGATGATTTTTCCTCAGCAGGAGTTGCCGGCTCTCCTCTTCCAAGAGGTACGGATAGAGTTCTGGGGTAATGCCGCCACCTAGTGCGGCAGAGAACGGCAGGAGGAATTCCTTTCACATGCGTTTTCCTCGCGTTTTAGCTGTCGTCGGCGTGGGTCTCACCGCCGCCGCCCTTATCTTTGGCATGGTGTTCGTCAATCGGGCAAGCGCCGCGCAACCCGCTGCCCGTCCCACCTTCAGCTACTTCCATAGCTGCCCGGCAGTTGCCGGTGCGGCTCATTGCAACGCCATCGTGCGCATCGACGGCAAGCCCGTCCGTAACCCGACGCCGACGCCGACCAGCACGGGGGGCGGGGGCGGCACCGGCTGCACGAATAATCCCGGTTCGGGCTATACCTCGTGCGACCTACAAGCCGCGTACAAGTTGGATGGCGCGACGGCAGGCAGCGGCCAGACGGTGGGCATCGTCGATGCCTACGATGACCCGAACGCCGAAGCCGATCTGGGTACCTATCGCGCCGCGTTCGGTCTGACCGCCTGCACGACGGCCAACGGCTGCTTCCGCAAAGTGAATCAGAGCGGCGGCACCAGCTATCCCAAGGCCAACGGCGGCTGGGCGCAGGAGATCTCGCTGGATCTCGATATGGTCAGCGCCATCTGCCCGAACTGCCACATCCTGCTCGTCGAAGCCTCTTCATCCAGCTTGACGAACCTGGGGACGGCAGTCAACGAAGCGGCCAAATTGGGCGCGACCGAGA
>DAIDGU010000020.1 GCA_027459785.1 Ktedonobacteria bacterium
GCAGTATCGGGGTAGCTATCGGGTAACTGCATCACCATATTACCGGCAGGGTAAAAGGCGTGGGCCACCGCGTCGGTGGTCGCTGGAATCTCGCCGAGGGGCAAGGGGGTGCGCATGAGGTGTTTCTCCTTTCAGGCAGGAGGTGTTTCTCCTTTCAGGCAGGATGCATGTCTCCGCTTATTTCTGGCCAACCGATTTCGCCATCAGTATCTTGCAGCGGGGGAGGATGTTAAGGGGATAGCCTCTCGATGAGCCAGCCGGCGGCATCTTGCCGGCGATAGCGCAGGCGGTCGTGCAGCCGGTTCGCGCGGCCCTGCCAGAACTCGATGGCGCTGGGGACGACGCGATAGCCACCCCAGTGTGGAGGGAGCGGGATCTCCTGGTCGGCATATTGCGCGGTCAGGGCGTCCAGCCGGCTTTCCAGGTCGGCACGGCTGGGGATGACCTGGCTCTGCGCGGAGACCACCGCGCTCAATTGGCTGCCACGCGGGCGGCTGTGGAAATAGGCGTCGGAGTCTGCGGGCGGCATGGTTTCCACCTGGCCTTCGACGCGCACCTGGCGCTCCAATTGGGGCCAATAGAAGACGAGCGCGGCATACGGCGTCTGCGCCAAGGCGCGCCCCTTACGGCTGGTATAGTTACTATAAAACACGAAGCCGCTATCCACGCCCTTCAGCAGCACCATCCGTGCCGAGGGATGACCATCGGCATCCACCGTCGCCAGCGTCATCGCTGTCGGCTCCGGCACCTGCCCCGCCACCGCCGCATCCAGCCAGGCGCGGAACTGCACGAGTGGATCGGGATCAAGATCCCCCTCGCTCAGCCCGTTCAGCATATATTCTTTGCGCATATCCGCCAGTGACATCAATCACCACCGCCTTTCTCCTTCAGATTGTAGCATGCGCGCTTGCCACAGCACCGCCAGACAAAAAATCCCCCGGCACAAACCTGGGGGCAAACGTGCGATCCTTAATTGATGCGGACATCATCGCCAGCACTGATCTCCAAACTGGCTTAGCCACGCTTGGCACGCGCATGCGCGGGTTTACTCGCTAGCCGGCGCTGCCATAGTGCAAAAGCCCTGGGTACTTCCTCTGCGTGACTTGCATCCTATGACACCGTGTGGTACACTACATGCGTGTAGCAGGGATAATCGGGGCTGTGCGGCATCACCGTACCAGTCGATGAAAGACTCTGTGGGCATAATGGGGCATGGCCAAGCGGTAAGGCAGTGGACTTTGGATCCACGATCCCAGGTTCGAATCCTGGTGCCCCAGCCCTTCCTGTTGGCACGCCAGCGAACCTGCGGGCGTCCCAGAGGGAAGTTGTAAGGAGCGTGTTTCACTCAACCTATGCGTTATCACCAATCGGTCCTCGGCTCCGGATCCGATGATGCGGAGGACCATAGTACCCGGCGCAGCCGCGCTGAGTACCCTCTATCTCCCTTATGGGTGGTCGCCGCCTTGTGCCGGCGTTCCGCCTCTTTCACCTTCTGCCCCTGTCGCGCCGATCTGTTGATGGGATGCGCCCCGCATGCAAGGGGTGAGCGCCATGTCTGATCCTGGCCCCGTCCCGTTAGCCATCGCCGCAGTCGCCCGCGACGCGCTGCCCTTGCAGTTCACGATCTTGGTGATCGCGCTGATCGCCTCGGCGATCTCGTCGGCCTCGGAAACCGCGTTGACCTCGCTCAACCGCATCCGCATCAAGAATCTGGCGGAAGAAGGCGACGCGCGGGCGCAACAGATCGAACGGCTGTTGGCGCAACCGAATGTCTTCCTGACGACGATCCTCGTGGTCAACAACGTCGCCGTGATCCTGGCCTCGTCGTTGGCGACGGTCATCGCGCTGACGCTGTCGCCGCAATGGGGCGAAGTGCTGGCGACGCTGATCATTTCGCTGGTGGTGCTGGTCTTCTGTGAAGTGACGCCGAAAAACGCCGCCGTGCAGAATGCCGAAGCCTGGGCGCGCGGCCTGATCCCGCTCATCAGCGGGTTGGCCTGGCTGCTGAGGCCGGTGATCTGGCTGCTCAACGGCATCACGCGGACCGTGCTGCGCATCTTCGGCATCCCCACGGAGCGCACCGGCCCCTCGGTGACGGAAGAGGAACTGCGCCTGCTGGTCAACGTCGGCGAGGAAGAGGGCGTCTTCGAGGAAGGCGAGCGCACGATGATCCATCACATCTTCGAGCTGTCGGAAACGACGGTGCGTGAGGTGATGGTGCCGCGCATCGACATGGTGACACTGCCTGGCAGTACTACCCTGACCGACGCGGTCGCCGTCATCACGCGCGCCGGCTTCTCGCGCATCCCCGTCTATGACGGCACCATCGACGATATCATCGGCGTGCTGTATGCCAAGGATCTGTTGCCGCAGATGCGCGACGGTAACACCCAGCGCCCCGTGCGCGAGATCGTGCGCCCGGCGTACTTCGTGCCGGAATCGAAGAAGCTGGACGATCTGCTGCACGAGTTGCAGAATCAGCGCGTCCACATGGCCATCGTCAGCGACGAATATGGTTCGGTCGTCGGCCTGGTGACGATTGAGAATCTGGTCGAAGAGATTATCGGCGACATCCAGGACGAGTATGACCGCGAGGAGCAGGAGTACGAGCAAGTCAGCCCGATGACCTATGTCGTCAGCGGCCAGATGAACCTGGACGATTTCAACGAATTGCTCGGCACCGAACTGGAAGCCGGCGAGGAGTATGATACCATCGGCGGTTTCATGCTCTCGCAACTCGACAAGATTCCCGTGGTCGGCGACATGGTGCTTACGGCTGAGGTAACGTTGACCGTGTTGGCGACAAATCGGCGGCGTATCTCGCAGATCCAGGCGGTGCTGGCGCATCCTGATGATGCCACGCCGCCTGGCCCACCAGCAGAACCGGCGGCACAGCATGAGATGCCGGACGAGACCCCCGATGCGGCTGCCGCGCTCACCGACAACCAGCACACGCAGGATAATAAAACACCGTTGCCCGCGCCAGATCCACCGCGCATGCCCACCGCCTTGCCACCGACGAGCACAGCGCCGGATGTGCCGCCGCTGCCCTTGCCGCCAGAGGCGGCGGCTCCCCCAGCTCCCCCTGCCCACGAACCGGCCCGCGCGCTCGTGCGCGCCCACGGTAGTCGCCGCCGCGCCCGCCGCCACTGACCGCCGTTGACAGGATGCCACATAGCCCTGTACAATAAGAGGCGCAACCAGCAGATTTTGATTCGTGTATACTTTACCCGCCGCCAGAAGGGAATTGAACCTCGATGACCCAGATCCCCACCAAAGATCTCGGAACTGACGCGCCTATCATTCAACGCCGCCGTGCCGCCATCGTGCGCCATGATGCCGCCGCCCTCATCTCCGCCATCGTCCACCCTCTGGCGTTTCCATTGCTGACGATCATCGTCATCAGCCTGATCTATACCCAGGGCAACATCAGCCAAACCTTGCTCTATGCCATCGTCGCCGTCGTCCTGACGGCGCTGCCGGTGGCACTGGTCGTTTACGTGCAGGTGAAACGCGGCAAGTGGTCGGATCTGGATGTGTCGCGCCGCACCCAACGCTATGCGCTCTATCCCCTGACGTTGGCCTGCCTGGGCTTTTTGATGTATGCGCTCTACCGCTTGCATGCTCCCCGCCAAAGTATCGTTGCCACGGCCAGCATGGCGCTGGTGAACGCGGTGAACGGCATCATCAACTTCTTCTGGAAGATCAGCGCGCACGCCACTACGGCGGCGATGTGTGCTAGTTTGCTCTGGCAACTCGCCCCCGGCTGGGGGCCGCCCGCCGCCGCTGGCGCGGCGCTCGTCGGCTGGTCGCGCGTCGAATTGAAGCGCCACACCGCTGGCCAGGTACTTGCCGGCTGGGGCGTGGGCGTCACCAGCGCACTCGTCGCCGTCCACGTCGGGTTGTGACGATGCAGCATAAATGGGATGTGACGGAGGGGGAAGCAGTCGCCATTCAGCGTGCCCTGGCTCCCCAGGTGCAGCGTACCGGTAGCCTCACGCTGGATACGATTCATACCGTCGCCGGCATCGATGCTTCCTATAAAGAGGTCGGGCGCGCGGCGGTGGTCGTCTTCTCTTTCCCAGAATTGCAGATCATCGATCAGGCGCTCGCCACGCGGGAGAGCGTCTTTCCCTACGTCCCCGGCCTGCTCACTTTCCGCGAGGGACCGGCGGTGGAAGACGCCATGCAGAAACTCCAGGTGCGGCCCGACGTGCTGATCTTCGACGGCCAGGGCATCGCGCATCCGCGCCGGATGGGCATCGCCGCGCACATGGGCGTGGTGCTGGATATGCCCAGCATCGGTTGCGCGAAATCGCGCTTGACCGGCAAGTATACCGATCCCGGTCCCAACGCGGGCGACCGCTCCCCGCTCTATGATCGCGGCGAGCAGATCGGCGTGGTGTTGCGCAGCAAGCCGCGCACGAATCCCCTCTTCATCTCCATCGGCAACAAAATCGATCTGGACCTCGCCGTCGCGGTCATCCTGCGTTGCCTGCGCGGCTATCGCCTGCCGGAGCCGACACGCATGGCGGATAAGATCGCCGCGCTGTAGCCGGATACTATACTATTTGTGGGTAAAGACTCTGTCTTACGTGGGGCGGACATCAATCGTCGTGGGGCGGACATTCCTGTCCGCCGTGTGACAGACAAGAATGTCTGTCCTCCAGGTCATCGTGGGGCGGACATTCCTGTCCGCCGGCACAACGCGGGCGGTATTGATTGAAGCCATTTGCGCGCCTAAGCGCCTAGCGGCGACGAAGTCCGCCTGCGCGGACTAAAACGCGGCAAGTTTGATCGATTTTTGTGCAACTTGCTCTAAGCGAGGTTGGGTAAATTGTCTTCCAGCCACAGGTGAAGCCATTCTTCGGATGTGGCAATCTACTTCGGGACCAAACCAACCATTCCTGGCACATCGCTGGTAAATGTGTTCAAACAATTCACGAAAGGGGCCATAAAATTTCATGCATTCACCTACTATAGCGCCCGCAGCGCGCCGCGCAGCGCCTCGATCTCGCGCTGGACGTGCTCGTCGTGGCGCAGCATCTCGGCCACCTGCTCGCAGCCGTGCATGATCGTCGTGTGGTCGCGCCCTCCGAGCGCCACGCCGATCTGCGCCAGCGATTGCTCAGTCTCTTCGCGCAGCAGATACATCACCACCTGACGGGGCCAGGCGACCGTGCGGGCGCGGCTTTTGCCCAGGATGTCAGCGACGGTGATATGGTACTGCTCGGCGACGAGCGCGACCACCATTTCCGGCGCGAGATCGGTGCGCCCGCGTGCGCCGAAATACTCGCGCAGCGTCTCTGCCGCCAGCGCCAGGGTGACGGGTGTGCCGCGCATCTGCGCCGTCATCACCAGCCGGTTCAGCGCGCCTTCAAGCTGGCGCACGCTGCTGCCGTCGGGCCGCGCCAGGTATTCCAGCGCCGACGCGGGGATGGGGAGCGCGTGCGTCGCCGCCTTGGCGCGCAGGATGGCGAGCCGATGGTCATAGTCCGGCGCGGTGATGTCGGCCAGCAGACCCCACTCGAAGCGCGAGCGCAAACGGTCGTGCAGCGTGGGGATGGAGCGCGGCGGGCGGTCGCTGGTGACAACGATCTGCTTATTGGCGATATGCAGCGCGTTGAAGGTGTGAAAGAACTCTTCTTCCGTGCGCTCTTTGCCGCCGATGAACTGGATGTCGTCCACCAGCAACACGTCGAACGCGCGATACTGCGCGCGAAAAGCATCCTGGGTGTTTTTCTGGATGGCCGTGACGATCTCGTTGGTAAACGTCTCGGTGGTGACGTAATGGACGTGCAGCCCTTGGGTCGCCGCGACCTGGCCGACGGCCATCAGCAAATGCGTCTTGCCCAGCCCCACGCCGCCATACAGAAACAGCGGATTATAGCTCTGTCCCGGCGCTGCCGCCACGTTTTGCGCCGCCGCGAACGCCAGCCGGTTCGAGTCGCCCACGATGAACGACGCGAACGTATAGCGCGGATTCAACTCCGCCAACGTCGCCGCGTCAGATCGTCCGGCAGCCGATGCAGCTTGCTCAATAGCCGTAGCTCCGCTTCGCATCAGCCCGTCAGGGGTTTGTATTTCCGAGCCGGGGGGGGCAGCCCCTGGCGAGCGTTCGGCGCTGCGATCTGTCGCTGGTGGGATTGGTGCCGCGACGGTGAAGCGCAGGCGCAGGGGGTGATGCAAGGCGCGCTGCACCCAGGCACCCAAGAGGGGACCGAAACGGCGCTCGATCTGGTCGCGCACGGTCGCGGTCGGCACGGCCACCAGCAGGGCATCCGCGTCCAGCGCCACGCCCAGCGTGCCGGCGAAGCACGCGCGATAGATCGCGGGACTGATCTGTGCGCGAGCGACGCGACAGATCTGCCGCCACGCGCCGTATGCTGACAGCGCCGATTCACTCTGCCTCATCTGTTTCCCGCTCCTTGTGCTGCGAACCCGAAACATCGCCCCTGGCCTTTGATCATATCACGCCGCTCGTCGTCCGGCCAAAGGTCATAGGCGGACGGGGACGGCGAACGCGGATGGCGGGCGGGGACGGCGAGCGGTTGAAACCGCGCCGGTGGGGCCATCCGGCCACAAAACCCGCCGACGCGGGTTCGGATCCGAGTCCGCGACGGCGGACTTCGTCGCCGCTAGGCGCTTAGGCGCGGTTTCAACCGCCCGCGTCTCCTGGCCGTTATGTCATCCGCCTACCCTTGCCGCCACTCCTTTTCACTCCCCGGCCAAGCGGCGTGGCGGCGTGTGGCGCGGGCGAAAGTCTGCCGCCGTCAGGCGCACGTGGCGCACCAGGCTGATATCCGTCAGGCGCGACCGCACGCGGTCATCGAGATCGTTGATCAATTCTAGGTTGGTTGTGATGACGGTGGAAAGACCATACATGTAGCGATGATTGATGATCTGGAAGAGCTTTTCTTGCGCCCACGGCGTCGTGTGTTCCGCGCCCAGGTCGTCCAGCACTAGCAAGCCGGCCTCGCAGATCTTGGTAAAGAGCGCGTCGTAGGTTGTCTCGCTGCTGGGGGCGAAGGCGGCGCGCAGGTGATCCAGCAGTTGCGGGACGATGGCGAAGAGCACCAGATTCCCCTGAGCGAACTGGTGATTGGCGATGGCGGCGGCGAGATGCGTTTTGCCGCTGCCACACGGCCCACTCAATACTAACCAACCATCCGGCTCTTCGGCATAGCGCCGTGCCACCTCCCATGCCTCGCGCGTGCCGGCGATCTTCGGATTGAAAGTCGTGAAGGTCATTTCCTGAAAGGCATCCAGGCTGGAAAGCCGCCACAAGTCCGCCCGGCGACGGCGCTCCATCTCCTCTTCTTTGCAGCGGCACGGGACGGCCCGGCCAAAAAGCGGATGCCCGACAGCCACCTCGTGGCGCAAATATCCCGCGCCGTGGCAGATGGGACACGTGCCAGGCGGCAGATGATCCGCTGGCAGATCGAACTGAGCATCCGCCAGGTGGGGCGTGCGCGTCGGCAACGCTGCTGGTGGCCGCGCGGCGCGCTGGTTCGGCGGCGGCACGGGCGCGGCGGGGGCCGGGCGCGGGGGCAATTCCAGGATGATCTCGTGCGCGGCGAGATCGACCGCTGGTGCCGTCTGCATCGGCGCAGGTGATGCTGCCTGCGCTTGGCGCGCGGGCGCTTTCGGGCGCGCGGCGGGCCGCGTGCGTAATGGTTGGATCGGCGATCCATCTACGCGCCGCAAGACCCGCTCACCAGTGGGCGGCGCACTGGGCGCGGGTGGCGCAACCGGCGGTGGCGTGGGCGATTCCCCTTGCCGTGTACGCGGCGCAGGCACCTGGCCCTGCCAGGACGGCGGCGCGGGAAGGGCGGCTGCATTCGCCTGCTCAGTGGTCGGCGTGCGCGGCGGCACGGTGCGGGCGCGCGGCGTGGCCTCGTCCGCCGCTGGCGCGGGTTGGCGCAGCGGGCGGCGCGTGGGGTGTGCGGGCGGTTCCTGGGCCAATTGCACCGCCGGCACGGCAGGCCGGCGCGGGGCCGGCAACGCGGCGGAAGCGAACGGCCCCAGCACATCCGCCGGTGGCACGGCGGGATAGGCCGGCGGCACATAGGGGCGCGTGGCACCAGGCAGCGCCTCCGGCGGGCGCAAGCCGCCGAACGTGGGCGGCACAGGCCGCGCAACGGACGGATCAGATCGCGGTGGACGTGCGGCGTCGCGTTCCCGTCTCATGGCGCTTGCCTCCTTTACCTTCGGTCTCCCATCGGCGCAAAATCGCGCGGATGTAGCTCCAACTACGTTTATTCTGTTCGATGGCCTCGCGGAACGCTTCCTCGATCCACTCCGGCGGGTACTGTTCCGCCGCATCGGCCAATTGTTCGGCCACCAACGGCACCAGCAGCGCGATATTCTGCTCGTAGAGGGCGAAGATCGTGGGCCGCTCGACCTCGATGGCGGGTGCGCTGCCCTCTGTCGCGGTACCTTCCAGTTCCAGCAGCCGCAACGGCGATAATTCGCCATGCAAGAGGCGTTCCACCACGCGCCGATTCCGTTCCGTATTGAAAAAGTACCAGGCGACGACCTCACCATCCACGCGCACGCGCACGCGCAGCAACGTCCCGCGCCGCACCGCCAGGTCCAACCCCAGGCGCAGCTTCTCCTCCGGCGGACGGGGATCGCCCCGCCGGCGCATCGCGCGGCGCAAAACGGCGTCGGACTGCAATTCGCGGTCGCTCACACAGCGGGGCTGGCCGCGCTTCTGGTTCAGCACGGCGAAAAGATATGTCGTGATTTTCAGTTCGTTCGCATCCTCGATATCCGGCAGCACGGAGGAGAAAAACACCTCCGGCACCGGCACAAGCGTATTGCGCCCACTGGGAAAACCCGCAAATGCGACCATCGCTCTCGGCTCCTGCTCTGGTTCTAGAGATCTTCGACCCGCTGCAATTCGAGATCGCGGAAGCGGGTTTGACTGGGCTGGAAATATAGGCTGATCGTGCCGACCGGCCCATTGCGGTGCTTCGCCACGATGATATCCGCGATATTCGGGCGATCGGTCTCAGGATTATATATTTCGTCACGATAGATAAACATCACAATATCCGCGTCTTGCTCAAGGGAATTGTGGATGATATAATCCTGAGCGACGAAATTATGTAGCTCGTCTACTGTCAAGTCATAGACCTCCTCATCACCGTCAGGTTCGATGGCGAGAATAGAATCCCAATACACGTCGCTCCCAGCAAGCTTAGCTATTTCAGGTGAGCGAACAGTTGTCGCTACTTTCGCGGCTCGTTGGCGACTGAGATTGCTTTTATAGAGGGCTGTACCACAATACTGCATGCCTAGGGCAGTCTGCATCGCGCGGCTGGTTATCGTCGCCTGTGCCATCGCTGGCACAACATGCAAACGCCAGACCTCACGCGGAATGACATCGCGGTTGGTATTGGCGACCCGCTCCGCGAAATACGCTTGCATCGCTGCTTGATGGGCAGCCTTCAAGCGGCCTAAGCCACCGACTTGCGTCAAAAATGCTGCGATATCTTCTTTACCACTCACCGTCACATGGTATTGGTCGCGCCCCTTAGCGCCTTGACTATGATGCGACAAGGTTGCATTTATGCCTAAGCGCAATAATAGGGACTGAACTTGGTATACTAATTTTTGACTGCTAGATGCATAATAAACGTTGGCGTAATGTTTCACACCTTCACTCAGATTGATGCTGCCATCTGTCGCCCATAGATGACGCAGGAAGCACGCGATGGCTGGTGCCGGCTGCATGAAGACCTTATCCGGTATGTGCTTCTCATATGAGCGCAAACCGAAGACACCCAAATTATCAAGCCAAGCGGCGATAGGATTGCGCTTGCCATGCGTGAGATGCGCGGTCGCGGCGAGATAAACCTGATACCACGTGCGCTCCTGGTTGATGCGCGGCGCTACCGCCTCACCGAATGCCGCAACAGCGAGATCGGCAACAATTTGGGCGAGAATAGGATCATTCGTCGTGTAATGGATAGGCTGGCGTGGTAGCGTGCAGCCATCGCCGATGAGATGCCCCAGCAATCCCAATTCCGCGTCGCTCATCGTCTGCTCTGTCGGCCCTGGCAAGTGGCGTGGGAGGGCCAGGTGCATGGCAGGTGCGAGGGTGTCCAACCGTTGCCAGCCGTGGATTGTCAGAAATTGGTGGTTGGCTGTTGCGCGGATGGTACGGCCCAGGCGCGTCGTTATCTTAAACACCGGCTTACGGCCAGTGGCGAAGGCGCGCGTCACTGCGCGCGGCTCCAATTTCCATGTCGCGGTGTTCAGCGCCAGCACGTGGAAGCCGCTTTGGCCCACCAACGTGTCAATCCGCGCATAGCGCCCGCACTCCGGCAGATAGACCAGGGAATCGCCGGTGATACAGCCGGACTCACGGAGGTCACTAAGTTGTGGCACCTTCGACTGGCGGCTTTCTACGGCGCGGGAAAGCTGACTGAGCGCCAGCACCGGCACGTTCAGTTCGCGCGCCAACCCCTTCAGACCACGGCTGATCTCGGAGATCTCTTGCTGGCGATTGCCGTCGCCTTTGCTGCCGGTGCCTTGCATCAGTTGCAGGTAGTCCACGATCAGCATGTCGAAGCCGTGTTCGGCCATCAGCCGCCGCGCCTTGGACCGCATCTCCAGCAGCGAGACGCCGGCGGTGTCGTCGATATAGATGTTCGATTCCGACAAGCGCCCGATGGAAAGGCTGATGCGCGTCCACTCGTCGTCCACATCGCTGATATAGCCGGTGCGCAGCCGCTGCTGGTCCACGGCGGCATCCATCGACAGCAGGCGCTGTGCCAGTTGCTCCTTGCTCATTTCCAGACTAAACAATGCCAGGCTCGCTTTGAAGCGCACGGCGGCATTGTGCGCCAGCGAGAGGGCGAAAGCGGTATTATGAACGATGATATCTTGGGCGATGAAATTTGCCCCGTCCGGCACCGTCAGATCATAAACCTGCTGCATGCCAATGTCTTCGATGGTGACGATGGGATCCCAGAAGATATCTGAACTGGCGATCCTGCGCAGATGATCATTATCCAACACCTCAGCATAGCCAGCCAAGCGCGTGCGCGGTAATGATCGATTCGTATGTGAGTTGTAGCCGCTATATTTGCCAGATGCCAGCGTTTCGCCGCTCTGACGTGCGACCTCAATGAGCGCCAATCCTTTCTCATGTGCAGCAGATTTCACCAATTCCCATGTTTCATTTGGAGGATGTCCGACATTGCTGAACCGTGCCGGGATCTTCCATTCGTAATCAGCAAAGCGCGTGCTTTTCTCGCCAATCCAGCCGATTTCTTCTTGATAGCGATGTACCGATGCCGGCTCGGTGATCTCCACACGCCAGGCACCTTGCGATGTCTGGTAAAACTTCGCCGTCAGCCCGAAACGGATGAAGGCGTGATGAACATCTACTGCCAATTGGCGGGCGGCGACGGTGAACTCGATGCGTGGATAACCATTTATAGCAAAGATCGAGCCGTCGCAACTCATAAGGACGCACAAGAATTCAGCGAGGTAACGCTGGCTCCAAGTCCACACACACGCGGGGAATTTTTTTTCTTTCGCCAGTTTGCCCCACAAACCCAACTTACGCAGCCATACGGTCACGGGATTAGGCGGCATGATCGTCATACCCACACGGGGCTGAGCCACAACATAGGTGATGCGCTCCTGCTTAATGGCACAAGCAGGGAAGTGTCCAGTAATGATCCGTTTGAAATCCGCGATGATAGCCGGATCAGTGTTGGTAAACTCAGGCGAGTTATCGGTAAGTCCACCCTCAGCGATGAAATAAGCCAGCAGCCGCACTTGTTCCAGCGGCCAGCTTTCATCAGAGCCAAAGGCCGGCACCTGCGCGGGGATGGCGATGGCGTCGCCAACGGCGAGATCGTGCAGAGGCGTCCAACCATGCACCGTCAGGAAGGGGTGATGGCCCGTGACCTCCACCATGCGGCCCGTGCGCGTGCGCACGCGGAAGCATGGTTGCACGCCGCTGTCGATCCAATCGCTGACGGCGGTGGCGCGCACCTGACCGGCATCGCTCAGCCCAAAGACGGACGCCTGGTGCCGCTGCACGCATTCCTCAATCGTCAGCCGCGCGCCGGTGACGGGATCGTCGATGAGCGTGTGCGCCGTCAGGCACTTGCCGATACTCGGTCGCGCAGCCAGGATCACCAGATCGGACCGCTGCATGCCGCCGGTCATTTTGTCCAGGTCGGTGAAGCCGGTGGGGATGCCCACGATGTCGCCGCGATGGTTGTGCAGGTGGTCCAGCTTATCATAGTAGGCGTCCAGGATGTCGCGGATATGCTCGAAGTCGGCGCGCTGAATGTTCTGGCTGATGGCGAAGATCAACTGCTCGGCTTTATCGAGGGCGACGGAGGCATCATCCGCTGTGTAGGCCAGCGCGGCGATCTGCCCCGCCGCGTGGATGAGCTTGCGCAGCACCGACGTGCGTTCGACGATATGCGCGTAATGTTCCACGTTCGCGCTGGTCGGCACCACGTTGACCAACATCGTGATGTAGTCCGCCCCGCCCAACTGATCCAGCTTGCCACGCCGCTCGATCTCGTCCGTCAGCGTCACCAGATCCGCCGGGCGGCCTTGCGCATATAGATCCAGCGCCGCCTGGAAAAGGATGCGGTGGCCGTCGCGGTAGAAGTCATCGGGGCGCAGCAATTCCGCCACCACCGAAAGCGCCTGGGGATCGATGAGGATGCTCCCCAGCACGGCGGCTTCGGCCTCGATATTTTGCGGCGGTAAGCGTTCCATGATCTGACTCCTCGCGGACATGACACACGGCCAAGGGATGCGGCGGGCGCGCTCTTGGGTAGAATGGGCGTTCTAAGACTTCTTCTTTCTAGGATACCACGCCGGTACGACAGGCGGCTAACCGCGCGAAGAAGGTATTCAACTATATACCCGCGAAATGGGCAAAACGCAAACCGCCGCCTGCCGTCACTGCTCCTTTGCACGGTGGATAACTTGGGGGCATGCCCGCTGCGCCAGGCCAGGTGGGGAGCGGTGCGGCGATCCTGGCGTGGCCATTGTTCGTGGCCGCCGTTGATAGCTATCCACAAGTTATCCCGTTAGCCGGTGAGTTGTCCACGAATTCATCCACCGGCTTATCCACAACCAAATTGGCTAGGTTATCCATCTAGTATGCGGGCGAAATCAATACCGTTTCCATCAGTGTATGCGGGGAAATGACCCAGCCGCAGATCGGGAATGGCAGGTAGTCCTAGTACCTGCCGTTTTTCGAGCCATCCTGCCGAATGAACAAAGGTGTTCACCACGAACACCGTATTGCATAAATATGATATGCAATACAAGAAAAATATGAAAGAGGCCAGCTATCATGGACAACCAGTACAATCCCACCCCCACCCCCGCGCCCACGTCGGGGAAGAAGAACCCGTTCACCGCCTTTTTGCAGGCAAAGCGCGCTCTGCCCACCTGGGCGCTCATTCTCGGCATCCTCCTCGCGTGCAGCGTGGGTTATGGCCTGGCCGGCTCGTCGAGCGCCGCCGGCACAACCACGACGAACGCCGCGCAGGCCGGCACCGGCGGCACGCATACGACCACCACGGCCAAGCCACCCACCGCGACGGCCAAGCCGCCGACTGCGACGCCGGCCCCCAAGCTGACGACCATCGCCAGCTTCAGCGGCACCAGCCAGAAGAATACCCAAACATTCCACGTAAGTGCCAATCAATGGACCTTGGTGTGGACCTGTCAAGGCGGCGAATTCGGCGGCAACTTCAGTGTGGAAGTCGATAACGCGGATGGTTCCATTTTTGATCCGCTTGCCGCGAATGTCGTCTGCAACGGCACTATGCACGACACCACCATTGAGCGCGGCTCCGGCGATTTCTATCTGAAAGTCGATGCCGACGTGTCGTGGACGATCCAGATCCAGGCGGTCCAATAATCCCGCTCCGGATGAAGCTATTGATCCCATGAAAACGCGCCCCTGTCTCACAGTGGCGGGGGCGCGGGTCTTGCTCTGTGAGGGGCATCACTTCTCAGCCGAACGGCGCAGTGATACAATGCGCACAACGGCGCGGAGCATCAGACCGCTGGCGGGACTGCGCCAACCACCCCGGCCCAGACGCGGCAACGCGCGCCGGTGGTAGCTGTGGAGGAGTGAACATATGTTTCGTCATCATCGCGTGGGCGTCTCCGTGGGCGTGCTTTTTGTCGCGCTCGTCGGCGGTTTGTTCGGCTATGCCATCGGCGCGGCCCGGCCCAGCACGGTCTTCGGTCTGGCGAATCCAGTGGCGGAGGTCGTGGGGGCCATCTCCCTGGCCGCCTTCGCGGGAATCGTGTGGAGCATCGGCGAAGCCATCGTTGGGTTGGTCGGGGCCATCGGGCGCGACGCCACCCTAGTACGTTTGGGTGTTTCGCTCGTTGGATCGTTGATCAGTGTAGTGTCGTCAGGATTGCGCTTACTCAACATCCAATTGTTCACCGCCGGCTCGCACAGTTTCTTCGCCTATGGCCCGCTGGCCAGCGGCATCGGGGCCATCGCGCTCGGCGCGCACGCGCTGCTGCACCAGGCCCGGCTGGACCGGTTGGAAAAGCTGGGTATGCGCCCCTAGGTCGCTGCGCGGGATAAGCCAAGTGGGGACCATGCTTGACGACGAGCAATCTTCTCGCTATACTAGCCTTAAAAGGCGGCGCAAGTCCGGTTGGGCTGGCGCTGGCTATAAGGCGGATTGAAGATCGAGGTTGCATCATTTTATGAACGATCAAGCATCAACCATGATTTTGCCTAAGGCAAACATGCCTGCACGGTCATTGCCCACTTGGCTCACTCCGACGGTTTATGGGGTGAGCGGCATTGTTTTACTCGGCATCGTCGCGCTGCTTTCACCCAATTTTGGTGTGGCGGCCACCGCCGCCGGCATCGCAGCCTTCGTCGTCGCCGCTGGGGCCATCGTGTTGCTGGCGCTGGATACGGTGCGCGCGAACCGGACCATGTGGGCGCTCGTGGCCGGTGGGCTGGTCGTGGTCGCGCTGATCGGCGTGCTGGGTAGCGGCGCGGCGTATCAGTATGCCGTCACCCGTGCCGAAGCGCAGGGCAATTATGGTGCGGCGGTTACGGCTTTGCAGGCGACCGGCGCAAAAGCCCCGTATAATACCAATCTCGCCCAAGCCTACCTGGACTGGGGTAAGGCGGAGATTAGCCTGAAAGCCTATGCCGGCGCGGTGACACACCTGAGCTATGTGGCGCAGAACTTCCCCACGTTGCCCCAGGCGGCGACGGCCCTCGCGCTCCTGCCGAGCGTTCATCTGAGTTGGGCGCAATACGCCACGCAGCAGAACGATGTGGTGACAGCGGGCGAGGAATATCAGATCCTGCTGACCAAGTTCGCGTCGTCGCCAGAAGCAGCCCAAGCGCACAGCGCGATGCCTGGCGCGTTCCTGAAATGGGGCAACGCTGAGCAGCAAGCTGGCTATTATGATGTCGCCTATGCTACTTATCAACTCATCACGCAAAATTTTGCCACGGTTGCCGAAGCAGCGCAAGCGCATCAGCAAGCCGCCGCCGATTTGCTGGCATGGGCGAACGCGCTGACCAAGGCGCATCGGTACAGCGATGCCGCAACTCACTTCACCGATCTCGCCAAGAATTATAGCGACACTCCCCAGGGCAAAACGGCACAAAAGCTGCTGGCGCAGGGTGAAACGGTGATCGGACGCCTCTTCCGGGCGAATGGCACGTCGCCGGTCGTTCCCTATACCACCGTTCGGCTTTCCAGCACCTGGACCGTAGCCAATGGCACCTATACCACCGGTGGCCAGCAATATTACGCCGACACCGACGCGCATGGGTACTTCGACTTCCCCAGCGTGCCACCCGGACAATACTTGCTCGAATGGCGCAGCCTGGATAGCGGCGCGTTCCTGACGCTTTTCAACGGTACGACACCGCTGGAGATCATCACGATTCGCCCCTTAGAGTCTCCCGTCTTGCCGCCAATCACCACCGACCAGAAATAGGTGGTCCCATCCCCCAGGGCGACCACATGTAGGGGCGACCCTTGTGGTCGCCCTGCCCCTATACCCCATCTGCGGATAGCGAGGGGGTGATCAGACGCGGAGATTGATCGCGTATGATCAGTCCATACGCTTCGCACAGTGATCGGCAAGATCCACGCGATCGACGTCCATTGTCTGATCTCCCCTCTCCATCCGCAGATGGGGAGGGGCTGGGGGTGGGGCCGCCGGACTAGGATTTCTTTCTCTCCCCCAATAGTCGTATAGGGCTTGCCCCAGGCGCGGGCGCATGTTATACTCGGTCCCAAAGGGCAGAGATACAGGCAACGGTGGTCCTGGATCGCCCGCGCAGCAAAGGGGAACACAATTATGATGCGACGTGAGCGCGCCGAATACGATGAGTGGGATGCCCAGGCCGACGAACAAAATTATACGGACTATGGCGATTACGGGGACTATGGTGGCCAGGAACTCGCGCACTATGACTATGAAGAGCGTGGTCTGATACCGGCAGAAGCGCCCCCCGTGCCATCCCTGGTCGGCGTCTCGGCGACCGTCACTAATTATGGCGCGCCCCTGTTGTCCTATACTCGCACCATGCAGCGTTTCTACCAAAGCCGCAAGCGCGTCCTCAGCATGGGGCGCATGAAGTGCGCCATCTGCAATGAGCGCATCAGTGGCTGGGCCTGGCTTGGCCCCGACAAGAACAGCCACGCCCACGACGGCTGCTATGATCGTATGGCCTGGGCCTGGTCAAACGTTTATGCTGAACAGCAACACCTGGACGGGCGCGGCGAACTGGATTGAGCCAAAGTGGCCCCACCCCCGGCGGCCCCACCCCCGGCCCCTCCCCATCTGCGGATGGA
>DAIDGU010000021.1 GCA_027459785.1 Ktedonobacteria bacterium
CACCGGCGCCATGAGCTTCGGCTCCATCAGCAAGGAAGCCCACGAGACGCTGGCCATCTGCCGATGGAGAGGGGGTGACGCGGGAGCGATGAATCGCGCCCATACAACGTGGGGCGGACATTCCTGTCCGCCAATCAGCGATCATAGGCCGATCACTTGACACTCAGCATGGCCTAAAGGCACAGCGGCTTTAGGGGCTTATCTGTAAATCTTGTCGATCACGCTACACTGTCTGCGCTCCCCTCTCCATCCGCAGATGGGGAGGGGCCGGGGGTGGGGCCATGCCGTGTCGCCGCCCGCCCGCCGGGGGTTGTGCTGCAAACACATTTGCCCCGGCTCGGCAAAGGAACCCCTCCGGGCTAGGATTCGGCTCCTCCCGTCCCTTTTCGTGGCCTTCGTCCCCTTCGTGGCCTTCGTGTTCCCGTCCTGCTCGCCATTTCGCAGCCCACAAGGGAAAGGGCCGTGTAACCATTTGGACATATCCGTATGATGGACTTAGCCCCCCTATTCCCTGGGCAGAGCTACAGGACTGATCCGAGCTTGTGTGCAGCGCGCGGCGCGAGAGGCACCGGCTCCTAATGGCAAGGATGCGCCCATGTGGGGCGCGGCCTGGGGGCAGACGAAGACGAACCATAACAGACGGGGAGCCGCACAGCCTATGTCTCGCTGTGTCTCCCGCAAGGCCGCAGTTTTCAGCGGCGAAAGGATGGACCCTTCGTGGATCAGCGATCCTCTTCAGAGGGCAAGCGCGACACCACTGCCAGCTTCGGGATGTCTCCCTGGCTGCGCAAGGGGCTGTTGGTATTTGGCGCGGTGCTGGTGGTCGGCATGGCAATCGGCGCGGGCTTGCGCTATGCCAACGCTGCCCCTGCGCCGTGGGTGAGTTTGCCGCAGTCCGTCGCCCCCCAGGTGGCCGGCGCGCACGTCACCGGTTCGTTGAGCGGCGCGCAGCCCATGACCATCGCGGTCACGCTGCAATCGCGCAACGAGGCCAACCTCAAGGCCTACGCGGCAGACGTGGCGAAGCCGCACAGCCGCGCGTTTCACCAATATCTTACGCCGGCCCAGTTCGCGCTGAACTTCGGCGCGGACCATAACGCGCTCAACGCCGTTGAGCATTACTTCCAGGGCCAGGGCTTGCGCCTGACCAGCAGCGTCAGCGGCGGACTCTTCCTCCAATTCGCGGGCAATGTCGCCCAAGTGGAGTCGGCCCTGCACACGCACATCAACACCTATCGCGCGCCGGATGGCCGCACCTTTTTCGCCAACGCCACGGCGATTGAGTTGCCCACCGCCCTCGCCCCGTCCATCCTGGACGTGGCCGGCACGGAAAACGCGCGCACCTCGCACCCCGCCGGCCTGGTCGCTAAGGCCAACCACGGCGCGGATCTCACGCGCAGCAACGTGCGCCGGCCCTCGGTCGCGCGCCCGAACGTTTCGGTGTCATGCCCCAGCGCGCCTGCGTTCAGTGGCGCAGCGGCTCCCTACACCGCCGCCGGTTTGCTGCCGACCCAACTCAACAAGGTCTATAACTTCCAGAACACCACCAATCCCGGCAACGGCATGTGGGCGGCGTTCGTGGAGATGGATGGCTATTCGTTGAGCGACCTGGCGCAGTATGCAAGCTGCGTCGGCATCAGCAGCGCCATCCAGTCGGCCATTACGAACAGTGCTACCAGCACCACGCCGTTCATCATCACGCAAAACGTGTCGAACGGTCTGGGCAATGTGCTGTCGCAGGCCGGCCAAAACTACGGCACGGCGCTCACCCCCGGCGCGAACGCGGTTTCCGTCGAGGAAGAGCTGGAAGTGCTGTTGGGCCTGGTGCCGAACATCTCGCACATCTCGGTCATCCAGACGGCGAACACGTCGATGGGCATCCAAACCGCCCTCTCGGCGGTTGCCAACGAGAATGCCGCGCAGGTGGTCGGCTATCAGTGGGGCATGTGCGAGGCCGACGCCGGCTTCAGCAACGCTTCGGCTGAAGAGCAGTTCTTCATGCAGATGGCGCTGCAAGGCCAATCCGTCATGGCGGCCACGGGCAATAACGGCCTGTATGGTTGCAATGGCGACGGCAACAACTTCCGCCAGTTCGGTTTCGCCGTGCAAGATCCCGCGTCGGATCCCTTCGTGACGGCGGTCGGCGGCGCGGAACTGGGCCTTTCGACCAACGTGGCCTCCACCGCTGGGTGGGCCGCTGAGCAGCCGTGGAACAACTACCCGCAGAACGGCACGCTGGCCGCCGGCGGTGCCGGCATCAGCCAGTTCTGGGCCGCGCCCGTGTGGCAGCAGAATGCCAAGGCGGCGACCACCGCCGCGAACGGCGCTGGGTCGGCGTATACCGGCGTCGATGCGCTCTATAACCCGAACACGACCAGCACGAGCAATATCCCTGCGCGCGTCGTGCCAGACGTGTCGGCGGCGGCGGACCCGACGAACTCCAGCGTTGCCATCTATTGCAGCGTCGGTTCGGCCTGCACCGCTGGCACCTCGTCGTTCAGCAATGTCGGCGGCACGACGGAAGCCGAAGCCATCTGGGCGGCGGCGACCATCGAGGCCAACCAAACCTCCGGCGCACCCAGCACCGGCGCAGGTGGCCGCCTGAGCGACATCGCTCCCGCGCTCTACTCGCTGTATCAGTCGGATACAACGGGATCAGGTCCGCTCACTGCACTGCCAACCACCTTCTGCGACTATGCCAACCAGTTGGGTGCCGGTGCGGTCTCCACGACCATCAGCACTGCTGTCGGTCTTGGCCCTAGCCTAGCAACTATTGTTCCCAACTCGATGGCAGGCATCCTTACTGGCGAAACATTAACCATCGGTATTGATACGGTAACGGTATCAGGAGTGACGGCCACTTCCTTCCAAGGGACCATCACGGGAGCTGATGCGGTGGGTGCTCTTGTTTCAGACACAACCGCTCGAACGTCCAGCGCGATAGCAGCCCCAGGTGTGCAGTTGGATACTCCCTCTTCAATGGTGGGTATCTTTACTGGTGAGTACGTGACTGTTGGTGGTGGACTGGCAGATTCGGAGACTGTTCAGGTCGTTGCCACAACTGCCACAACGTTTACGGCGAATTTCCTGAATCCCCATGCCAACACTGACACGGTCAAGATTTCCATTGGACCGTCTGCCGTTGTTGGCGCTGTCCCAACTGCTGTCGCCGGTACAACGGCCTTGAAGTATGAGCTTGGCACTGTGAACACGGCTGGCGCGGCTGGTCTGAGCGCAGTCACCCCTGGTTCGATGACTAACATCGTCAATGGTGGCACCGTAACGCTGGCTAATGGTGCTACATCGGAATCGGTGACGGTCACAGTTCTGGCAGGTGCGAGTTACTTCCTGGCCAACTTCGTACATAACTACACAGTGATTGGTACCACTGTTACGGGTGGTGGCCATCAACTTGCAGGTGTGGCAACCTCGTTCTCCCTTGCTTGCTCCACACCAGCTAATTTCGTGCTGTACGACTCGGTGCCGTTGGCGACTTCGGCAACGACATTCAACTCCGGGGTTCCCAGCACTAACACTATGGCTTTCCCGCAGAACGCCACTTACAACTATCAGCAGGTGCCAGCGGCACCAGTTATCTATAGTTCGCAGGCGGGCTTCTCGGTGAAGGGCAACTATGGTGCGGGTGGCAACACCTACATCTCTGGCTATAATGCGCTGACCGGTCTGGGCAGCCCAAATGTGGGTCCGACATCGGCATCTGGCGCTAGCGGCCAATTGTTGATGTATCTGACGCAGCAGAGCCGCGTGGCGCTGCCCCGCACCTACATGGTGGCGCAGGGCTTGAGCGACAACAAGTATTGGATCGCCAGCTATGGCACCAATCCTTACGTGACGAACATGCCGGCCAACACGGCCTGGTATGCGCTCAACACGGTCGCCTTCAGCGGTCCCCCGGTAATTGTGGATGATGGCAATGGCAATCCCGCTAACATCTACATTTTGGGACCTGCTATGCCGACAGCGACGGGTCTGGCAATGTACAAGTGGAATATCGCCACGGCCACAGCCAGCCAGGTAACGCTCTCTGGTGGTGATCTACCAGGCGCGGGTTCTGGTAGCACGACGAGCTGCACCAGCGTCTCAGCTTTCACCGATGGCACGAGCGGCGCTCCAGCAAGTAATATTGGAGTCTACTGTGTCACCGCTAGCGGTGCGCTGTATTCAACAAAGATTACTGTTCCTGGTGCCGTAGTAAGCAACTGGTCCAACACACCGCTGTTGAATTCAGTGGCATACGCGCCCCAAGTGGCTTCCGATAATGCAAGTCACTATCTGGTGCTGGAGCAAAACAGCGGTAGCCCTGGTGTCTATTACCAGTACTTCTCCGCTGGCGGATCCTTTGCCACTTTGACCGGCGCATCGTCGCCGTTCAGCTTCGGCGCACCGTTGCAGACGACCTGCCTCACCACGCCATCGGCGGCGTATGTGACAATGGCCAATCTGTTCGCCATCGCTTGCACCGCGTCGGATACGAAGCAGATGTGGGATAACGTCTACTTCCCCGGCAATGGCAAGTTCAACGGCCAGTGGTCGCTGCTGGGCCAGCCGTCATCCTCGGTGACGTTCATGCCCGGCAACGCGGTCTCGGTCGATAACTTCGCCACGGACCCGGCGTATGGCCAGATCTTCTACATCGCGGAGGGTTCGGACAAAGCGATGTATCTGGATTCGGTCAACGCGACCTCGTCGCGCTTCCTGGGCAAGAGTTCCGGCTGGACGAGCATCTCGCTCCCCGGCATCTTCAACTCGAACTCGGCTGCCGACTTCGTGAACAGCTAATCACAAGGGGGTGATCAGCCAACGGCCTCATCCCCGCCCCCGCTTTTCGCTGGGGCGGGTGAGGGACCGCTGCTCCGGTCGGGCGATGCTGCCCGGCTGGAGCATTTTTTTTCGGGGAACTTGCGCGATTTGTGCGACCGCGCAGCGATTGTTAGGGATTGATGGGCCAGCAGGGTCATTTTATATACGTGACATGTTCATAAAGTATACGGATGGCTGCAATCGTAACAGGTCTTTCGGGCGGTTGTCGGTGCAACAGGGACGGTGGGCGGTTGGCAACGTGACGGAGACGCGGGCGGTTGATGATGTTTTACTAAACGGGGAAGTATACGGCAAACATTCGGTACGAAAAATGCCGTCAATAGGCTCGTCGCGCCGGTCCGATGTGCGCAACAGCAGGGAAATCACGAGGTGCATACCGGCTTTTTGCCTGATGTTGGCAATTCGCGCGATCTTGGGATACACTACAAAGGCGCGTTCAGTCATTTCTGCCAAATGCCGGACCGAAAGCTTACGTACTCCCATACAGCACAAAGGACACACGAAGATCTCATGAACGATACCATAAACGATCCGACAAAACACGATCCGCCCAACGATCCGGCGGCGGAGATGACGCCACCAGAAGCGCAGCCGACCCCGACCCCGGAAGAAGCCTTCGCCGCCCTGGGCCTGGGCGATGCCGCCTTGCGCGCCGTCGCGCAGCTCGGTTACAGTGCGCCGACACCGGTTCAATCCCAGGTGATCCCCTTGCTGCTGGCGGGGCGCGATGTCATTGGCCAGGCACCCACCGGCACGGGCAAGACGGCGGCGTATGGGCTGCCCATCGTCGAAAAGCTGGACCCCGACGTGCTGGCACCCCAGGTATTGGTGGTCTGCCCCACCCGCGAACTGGCGATGCAGGTCGCCGAGGCGCTCAACGCGATGGGCAAATTTCGCGGCATGGTGACGCTGCCGATCTACGGCGGCGCACCGTATGAGCGCCAGTTGCGTGCGCTGGCACGCGGCGTGCAGGTGGTCATCGGCACGCCGGGCCGCCTGCTGGATCACCTGAATCGCGGGACGCTGAAGTTGGACGCGATCCGCATGGTGATTCTGGATGAAGCAGAC
Source organism: Ktedonobacteria bacterium (assembly GCA_027459785.1). Classification (GTDB taxonomy): domain Bacteria; phylum Chloroflexota; class Ktedonobacteria; order Ktedonobacterales; family JACDGC01; genus JAJPKG01. The sequence continues at coordinate 5,911 of DAIDGU010000021.1, forward strand.
GAGATGCTCAACATGGGCTTCATCGAAGACATCGAGGCGCTGCTCGCGGCGCTGCCGCCCGAACGGCAGAGCGCGCTCTTTTCGGCGACCTTCCCGCCGCGCATCGCCGCGCTGGCGCAGCGGTTCCTGCGCGATCCGGCGCGCGTGCATGTGGAGCCGCGCGTGACCACCGCGCCCAAAGTCCGCCAGGTGTATTACGAGGTTCCCTACGCCGGCAAGCCCGATGCCCTGGCGCGCATTTTGGACCACGAGGAGCCGCAGTCGGTGATCGTCTTCGTGCGCACGCGCGCCGACGCCGACGAGGTGGCTGAGCGACTGAACTCGCTTGGCTACCTGGCGCAACCGATTCACGGCGAGATCCCCCAGGCGCAGCGCGAACGGGCGCTGGCGCGCTTCCGTGCCGGGCGCACGCAGATCCTGGTGGCGACGGACGTGGCGGCGCGCGGGCTAGACATCCCCGACGTGAGCCATATCATCAATTACGACCTGCCGATGGACCCTGAATCCTACGTCCACCGCATCGGGCGCACGGGACGAGCCGGCAAAGAGGGCGAGGCGCTGACGCTCGTCACGCCGCGCGAGCGCAATCAACTGCGCACGCTGGAAAAAACGATCCGCCACCGGCTGCAACAGTTGCGGCTGCCCACGCCGGCGGATGTGGCCTCGCGCCGCCGCGCCGCCTTCCGCGAGGACGTGCTGAAGGTGCTGGATGCCGGCGAACTCGACGCCTTTCTGGCGATGGTCGAAGACCTGGCCGGTTCGCGCGAGCCGATGGAGATCGCCGCCGCCGCCTTCAAGATGGCCGCACAGGCGCGCGAGGCCGCGCATCCGGGCAGTGGCATCAACTGGGTGACGATGCCGCCGGCCTCGGCGGAGCCGGAGCCGCCCTTGCCTGCCGTGCCGGTGGAAGGCGCGTTCGGGCGACCACCGCGCCCGTTCCGCGAGGACCGTGCCGACGGCGGCGAGCGGCCCCGCAAGCGCACCAGCGCACGGCGCGACGGCATGCCGGCGTCGGGGGTGCCGGGCGACATGGCCCGGCTGTTCCTGCGCGTCGGTCGCCAGAACGGCGTGCGCCCGTCGGATATCGTCGGAGCTATCGCCAACGAGGCCGGCGTACCGGGCGATGCCATCGGCGACATCGACATCTATGATACCTTCTCGTTCGTCGAGATTCCGCCGCAGGACGTTGATGCCGTGGTCGGCGCGCTCAGCCGCGCCACCATTCGCGGGCAGCGCCCGCGCGCCCGTCTGGCCCTGCCCGACGACCGGCTGACGGAGCCGGCGGAGGATGCGCGCGACCTGAACCGTAGCGGCGTACATGACATGGCCCGCGCCGGGCGTCCAACGCTGAACCGCGCGACGAGTCGCCCGATGGCGGGCGGCAGCCGGCCCCCCGCGCCCAACCGCCCACTGCACCCCGCCGAACGCCGCAAGGCCGGCAAGGCCGCGAAGCCGTTCAAGCGCGACTGGCATTGAGTTATTGCTGATCGGCGCGGCGGCTGGCCCCGCCCTGGTGTGCGGCGACCTCGGCGGGCGGGCGATAGCGCCCGGAGTCGGTGGCCCAGTCCAGGTTGCCGCGCATCCATGCGCGCAGCACCGCCACGTAGCGGCGCAGATCGGCAGTGACAGCGGGCGTGAAGGCCGGCAGTTCCGCTTCGGTTGCCAGGAAGCGCCGCACCTCGGTGTCGTGCATGGCGGCAGCGCGCGCCACCGCATCTGGCAGTGAACACTGGTCGCGCTGGCGGATCGCCAGCACCAGATTATGCACGTCGCCCCGCCGCATCTCTTTTTCCAGCGAGATGATGTCGTTTGACCAGCAGACGACATTATTCGCCATGGCCGTCAGGGCTTGCACGACAGGATGTAGCCGGGCATCTTCCGGCAAGTTCAGGTGTTCCGTCAGCTCGATGAGATCGACATCGGTGATCAGCGCACCGGTGAGCGGGCGGTAATAAATATACTCCTCCACCGTCGGCGTGATGCCCTCCGCGCGATTCGTCGCCTCCCAGACACACGCCGCGAAATACTCGTCGGCGTCCTTCAGGAAGCGCGCCTGCCAGTCAGGCGCAGAGCGCGCCCGCATGCGTCCCCACACGTCGCGCAGCGCGCGGGCCAGCGGCTCCGCGCCGGGTGCCGCGTCGGGATCGCGTAAGATCGCGCTGAGCGCGGCACAGTAAGCGCGCAGACCGGCGGGATCGCTGCCGATGCCGCCTTCGTCACATTGGTCATCCAAAAGAAAAAGCCAGACATTCCAATCGACAACGATGGCCGCTTCTGCGAGGCCCGTCCACGGATAGGCACGGGCGGCCAGCCAGCCAAACTTCGCCGCCGCGAACCGTTCCGCCGCCACGTCCCCTGCGATCAAGCCGAAGTCGCGCACCCATTGGAGGGAGTGGTGCTGAATCGCCGCGACCTGGGGATGAATGGCGGACGGGATCGGACAATACAAGGCAGGTTTTACTAGAGCTTCCACGAATAGCTGCTCCTCAACGCTAACGAACGCAATCCAGGGATCAGGGACGACCTCGTGCCGTCCCTATGCGACCAAGTGGTCATCTTCCTTCACAGACCGCACGGCGCGATGATAGCAGAGGTACGACAGTTTGGCAAGACGCATCTTTGGCACGCCCCATGCATAAGTGCAGATGAACTCCTGGAAGGATAAACAACGTGAATTATTGATGAATGCCTGACATGGCGCGATGCGCGCCGGATTCGCCCCACGGATACATGGTAGTGGTGGATGATTGCATCCAGCCCCATGAAAACTGGCAGCGGCGGATGGTACATGGCGCTCAACAAAATAAACATGCGGAATCATCAGTGGCTGGCAAGGAGGCCAACATGCGGCAAGGATGGGACGACGCGGCGGGCGAACTGACCGCGCCGGAGGCGACGCAGATCTGGCGTGCGCGGCAGATCGGGCGAACGGCAGTGCAGGGGCGCTATATCATCACCCGCGCGATCCCTGGCGAGGCACCAGGGGATTATTTCAGCGCGCGCGAGGCCACGACAGGCGCGGAAGTGACGTTGCGCCTGCTGCGCTGGCGCGAGCCACCGGGCGGCGCGGCACTGGTGCGGCTGCGGCACGAGCTACGCCGGGTCGCCGGCAGCCAGCATCCACACATCCTGCGCGTGTGGGACCACAGCGCCGCCGATGGCATTCTGGCGCTGGCGACGGAGGCGCACGACGGCACCAGCTTGCGGCGCATCCTGGCGCAACGGCGCGTCGGCTTGCCGGAGGCGCTCCAGATCGCGCAGCAGGTGGGGGCGGCGCTGGCCTTCGCCCACGCGCACGGCGTCGCCCATGGCCTGCTGACGCCCGCTGCCATTGTGATCGCCCCCGACGGGGTGGCGCGCGTGAACGATTTCGGTCTGGTGCAGGTGGCGCATGCCCTGTGGGGACCAATGCCAGGGGACCGTGGCGCGCGGCAGGGCTATTTCGCGCCGGAAACGAGCCGTGAACCGACCGTCACGAATCTGACGGACATCTTTCACCTGGGCGCGCTGCTGTGGGAACTGACGCTGGGAACACCGCCCGCGCCGCGCGTAGCCCTGGCGCTCCTGCCGGCCCACGTCGAATTGCCGGAACCGCTGCACCGCATCATCAGCGCGTGCATGCAGCCGCGCCCCGCCGACCGCCCGCATGATATCGTGGATGTGCTGAGCGCGCTCCGTGCCGCCAGCCAGCTTGTGGCAGGCCTGCCCTTCACCCAGCCCGCGCGCCGTTCGCCCGTCGCCGTGTCGCATCCCAACCACGCCATCCGCACGCTGGACCCTCCACGCTCCGGCGGGGAGGCGGCATCAATGCCGGCCAAGATGCCGGCGAAAAATCCCTATGTGGCCGCCGCGCGCTTCACCGGCAACGGCCAGCCGCCTGTGCCTGCCAACGCCACGCGCCGGAGGATGCGCCACGCGGCGGACGACGCGCCCGCGCGCACCCTGCGCCTGCTGTCGCTGGTGGGGACGCTGGTGGTCGCGGTGGCGCTGCTGGTCTTTTTCGCCGGCAACCGGCTTTTCACGGCGCACGCTGCGCCCCCGCCTCATCCCGCGCCCACGATATCAAGGCAATAATAAGGGGATGCCATACAAAAGGGCGATACAAAGGGACGGAACGCGAAATGACACGAGATCGGCGCGAAATCACACGAGATGATTGCCAACGAATACTTCGTGGCATCTCGCGGCCATTTCGTGTTATCTCGCGTTCCGTTTCCTTTCGTGGCCTTCGTGTTCGCGTCCCGCTTTCCTCACGCCTGTAATCTGGGGCGGTATTGGATGGCTTCAGCCACATGCGCGGCGCTGATGGCCTCGCTGCCGGCGAGGTCCGCGATGGTGCGGGCGAGCTTGAGGGTACGGTGATAGGCGCGGGCGGAAAGCTGCAACTGCTGGGCGGCGGCTTTCAGCAGATTCTGCGCAGCGGTGTCCAGTTCGCAAAATTTGCGGATGTCCGCCGGCCCCATGTCGGCGTTGGCGATGAGCGGCGTGCCGGCGAAGCGTGCCGTCTGGCGCGTGCGGGCGGCGATCACGCGGGCGCGCACATCGGCGGACTTTTCGGTCTCGCCCCGTCCGGCCAGCTTCTCGTAGTCCACGCGCGGCACCTCCACGTGGATGTCGATGCGATCCAGCAAGGGGCCGCTCAGGCGCTTCTGGTAGCGCGCGATGGAAGCGGGCGAGCAGGTGCATTCGCGGGCGGGATCGGAGTAATAGCCGCAAGGGCAGGGATTCATCGCGGCGACGAGCATGAAGTTCGCCGGGAAGGTGACGCTGCCCTGGGCGCGCGAGATAGTGACGAACTTGTCTTCGAGGGGCTGGCGCAGCACTTCCAGCACGTTTTGGCCGAACTCCGGCAGCTCGTCCAAAAAGAGTACGCCGCGATGCGCCAGGCTGATCTCGCCGGGGCGCGGCCAGCGACCGCCGCCGACCAGGCCGGCATGGCTCGTGGTGTGGTGCGGCGCTCTGAAGGGGCGTTGGCGCAGGAGGGGGCCGTCGCTGCTAGTATTCAGCATGCCGCTGACCGAATAGATTTGCGTCACTTCCAGCGCCTCGTTAGAGGCCATCGGCGGCAAGATTGACGGCGCGGCGCGGGCGATCAGCGTTTTGCCGGAGCCTGGTGGACCGCTCATCAGGATGTTGTGCGCGCCGCTGGCGGCCACCTCGATGGCGCGCTTCACGTGTTCCTGGCCGCGCACGTCAGCCATATCGGTGCCATAGGCCGGCGCTTCGCTGGCCAGCAGGGCTTCGGGCGAGAGCACGAACGGCTCGATCAGCCGGTCGCCGCGCAGATGGGCGACGAGTTGCGCCAGGTGTTCCACCGGGAAGACGCGCACCTCGCTCACCAACGCCGCCTCCATCGCATCCGTCGCTGGCACGAAGACGGTGCCGATGCCAGAGGATTGCGCGACGGCGACCATCGGCAGGATGCCCGATGTGTGGCGCACACCACCATCCAGGCTCAGTTCGCCCAGAAAAAGGCAATCGTTGGTGTCTGCCGCCAGTTGTTCGGAGGCGAGCAGGATGGCGACGGCGATGGGCAGATCATAAGCCGGCCCCTCTTTGCGCAGATCGGCGGGTGCCAGATTCACCGTGATGCGCTTCATCGGGAAGACGCAGCCACAATTTTTGATGGCGACGCGCACGCGCTCCTTCGCCTCGTTCACGGCGGAATCCGGCAGGCCGACGATGGTGAAGGCCGGCAGCCCATGCCCGATATCAACCTCGACTTCGACCAGCGCGCCATCCAGGCCGATGATGGCGCACGTCCGCGCTTTCCCCAGCATTTTTTGTCTCTTTCCGGCGGCCCCTGGAACCCGTGCCGCGTCCTCTAGAAAACTGTGCGCTTCGAGTATAGCCGACCTCCCTGTGCAAAGTCATCTCGCCTGCCCATTTGGCCTAGCCCGCCCGCGCGAGATTGTTGCAGATTGGACGGACAGGACAAAGGCCACAGCGCCTTGACACGCCAAGGCCCGCATGCCATACTCACCATAAGGGATCATTGCGCTTGATCCCGCACCCAGGCTCGTCCCGCTGGCGCTTTTTGCCCTTATTTCATTCCCACAGAAGAGGTGCTTTCTGGCCGAATGCCGCCCACTGTTGCTTTTTCTCCACTGGCTAGCTGCGTAGCTGGGGAGTGCAAAAGCGCGGGGTGCATCGTTTATATAGAGAGAGAGCTTATGCCATCCATCAGGGGATGCTGGTGTGGCTAGCACATCGCTTCTCCGTGATCCCTAAACGATCTGGCAAGAACAACCCGGCGAGTAGATGGCGACAAACCGCACGCATGATGCTGCTAGGACGTTCGGAGCAGTAATCAGCCGAGGCACGGCGAAGTGAACCAAAGAAGGAGCAGGGCGATGACGTGGCGGCAATATAGCGGGAACTTCGATAACCCGATCAATCCCGAATATGAGCAAGAGGCGCGGCTGGTCGAACAGTCGCGTGCCGGCTCGGAGCGCGCCTTTTCCGCGCTGCTCGCGCGCTATCAGCAGCCTGTCTTTCGGCTGATCTTGTATCTGGTGGGCAATGAAGATGAAGCGCGCGATCTGACGCGCATCGCCGTCAAGAATGCCCTGCTGCACATGCCCAGCGTGCCGGCGGGGTATAGCATCCGCCCCTGGTTGCTGCGCGTGGCCGTGCTGGTGGCGCTGGACGCCGTGCGCGAACGCAGCGAGACGCCGGAACAGTTGCTGTCATCCATGACGTTGCCCGCGCCCACCGGTCCACCGCGCATCGTGGATGCCGACCCCGCAGACAGCGATACGATGTCGCTGAACATCACGCGGATGGAGGCGCAGGCCCGCGCTGAAGCCACCATCCTGGATGACTGGGGCGAGTTGCCGCTTGATATCGAGCGCGAGTTGATTCGCCGCCTACTTTCCAGCCTGCCCGAAAGTGATGCGGAATTGCTGGCGCTGGGCGTGGTGGGGCAGATTCCCACCCGCGACCTCGCCGCGCTCGCCGGCACCAGCCAGCGTAGCATCCGCCGGCGCATCGCCCGCGCACTCATCCTTTTCCAGAGTCGCTATACCCATGTGCGGGCGGCTGCCTTGCCCGCCGGCCAGGCGCAGCATGAATTGCCGCCCACAGCGGCAACCACCGCCGCTGCTGGTGCCGCGACCACGCCCCAGGAGATCGCGCGGCGCGTGATGGAGGCGACCGACCGCGTGCGGCGTGGCTTTCAGGGGACGCACCAGGACGCTGAGGCGGCGCATGCCGAAGAACGCTTGCAGACGCTGCGCACGGATGCTGTGCCGGCGGCGGACCTCGCGCCGCCCTCGCCGGATATCCCCCCCGTGGCGGATGCCGAGGTGGAACCGGAAAGCTATCAACCCTATGCCCCCGCCGCGAACGACGCCGGCGATACGGGGCCGCTCACTGGTGGCCCCGACCTCGAAGCCTCCGGCACGTTCGATCCGCAGTCCTTCGCCGCCTGGACCGCACCCGCGCCCAGCCAGGACGCGGCAGAGTCGGATGCGATGACCATCCCCGCGCCGGCGATCAGCGCACACGACACGCTGCCGCCGACCACGCTGGCCGTGCCGCCCGGCAAACCGGACGATACCCTGCCGCTGCCGCAAGCGAGCCAGGCGACCGCGACGCACCGGACGCCCTCGCAGCCGCTGGCCCCGCCGCCCTATGTGGAGACCTGGCCGCCGACCGCGCCGCCAACAAGCGCCGATATCACGCCGGCCACCTCCCTGCCAACGCCGGCTGATAGCGCGGGAGCCACCAGTATGCGCGAGTCGCCGCCGGACGTGCAAACGCCACCTGATGTTCCTCCCCCGACGACGAGCGCGACGCCCAGCCGCGCTTTGCCGCGCTTCGGTCCCCCGCCGGATCAAGTGCTGGTGGGTCTGCCGCCCACCCCAGAGCCGGTCGCGGCCCCGCCCGACGCGCCGCCCGTCGCCGAAGGTGCCACTGCCAGCGGCGTTGCTGCCCCCGAACACACCACTATTGCTGCACCAGAAGAGGCGAACGATCTCCTTGAAATGCATGCGGCGGATCCATCGGCGCTGGTAGCTGCGGCGGATCCATCGACTGCTGAACCCGCAGACCATGCACCGGAAACTGCGCCAGTTGACGCAACGCCCGATCATGCACCCGAACCTGCGCCGACTGCTGAATTCCCAGACCATACCCCAGATATTGCCACCCTGGCGGTCGCCGCCGCTGGCACGGGCATCATCGCGGCGGTCGTGGCCGCTACCACCGATGCGCCGACCTCAACCGAGACGCCGGCATCCGCCAGCGATGCCCCGCTTGATGCGGTCGGCAGTCCCCCATCGCCATCGGCTGACGTGCAGGAAACACCTGATGCGGTTGCCGCAATGGCCCCAGCGCCGGTTGACGCGCTGGCTGATGATACACCATCTGTGGCACCGCCGCTCGCCGTGGAGGAACCGTCCATTGCCGCGCCAGCAGCCGAGCATGTGGCAGATGCCGGCGCGTTTACTGGGGCTGAGGCACCCACTGCGTCACCCGTTGCACCGCCTGAAGAGACAACCGCTTTCGCCGTCGAGACGCCTGGTGATGCAGATTGGCCCAGCGTAGCCCCTGGCGCATCCACTGTGTCGGCTGGGGCGGAAGTCGCGGATATCGCGGCCCCTCCAATGGAAGCCGTTGCCCCGGCTGATGCCATCTTGGATTCATCAGCCGTCACGGAGGCGGTTGAGCCAAGCATGGTTGCTGAGCCAAGCACGACCGTGGCCGCAGATGAACCAGTGCCGGCTGATAACATGGCGGAGCCAAGCGCGCCTGAAGCGCCGAGTGTGGATGCAGGCGTGGATGCAGGCGTGGATGCAGGAAGTGCGACCGCATCGGCGACCGCCGATGAAATGGGTGCTGACACAGCGACCGCCGAGGCAATGGTTGCAGGCGAGCCAGCCACCGAGGCGACGACAACATTCGCGCCGGAGATCCCCGCTGCTACGGCTGAGCCTGCCGCGTCGGTCCCCCCTGGCCCAAGGTCGTGGGAACGGTCCGCGCCGGAAACGGTTGCTATGGCGGTGGCGACTGTGCCAGCAATGGATGCCAGATTGCCAATAGCGACAGACGATGCCAGCACCGCTGACATCAGCACCGATGACACCACCACTGACGAAGCCAGCACGCCACCCGCGCTAGCATTCCCGGTTGAGGAAGCTGCCCCGGAGCCATCGCGCGGTGTAGAGCGCACCATGCAGGCTGGCACAGCTATTGCGGAGGCGCCGGCAGAGGCGACAGAGGTGGCGGCACCATCCCTTGCCACCGAGCCGCCGGCGGAGGCCGACGTGACCCCGCCGGAGTCGCCGGCGGGGGTGGCAGCCATCGAGCGCGCCGCCGGCCCGGAGCTTGCCGCGCCGAAAACCGGCATGGGCAGCACGGTGGTCGTGCCGCCACTGGCGCGCGTCGAATACATCACCCGCCACCGTCCGGCCTGGCTGGATGCCGGCGATATGGGAACCTTGCCGGGCGTCAACATCGATCCCGGCATTGCACCCGATGCTGCACCGACCCCTGACGAGCCATCGGTCCCAGTGCTGGGCGCGCACACGGTCACACCGGCTGCCCCGCCCGCCGCTGGCGATGCGACCTCAGCGGCGGATATGCCGGTGGATATGGCGGACCTCGCGGATTTGACCACGCCCCCGGCCCCAGCGGATGAAACCGCGCCCGGCGCGGGAACACTGCCGGTGCAGCGGTTGCGCCCGCCTTCGCGGCCCATGCCTCGCCTGGAACGCGATATCGACGAGGCACCATAAGATCAATACATAAAGGACGTTTGGGCCAGTGCCAGCACCAAAGCCGGCCAAAAGACGTTAGTATGTACAGAGAAGTGGCTGACATGACGTGTGGCCCAGGGGGACGACCGTGAAGATTTCGACGCGACCGACAGCGCGCATCCATTGCCCGATCGAGCCAGAAGTATTGCTCGCCGAGATCCTCGGTGAGTTGCCGATCGATGAAGCGCGGCTGGTGCAACTCCATATGCGCACGTGCGAGCGGTGCCAGGCCCGCTCGGAACAATTGCGCACGGCGTATGAGAAAGTGGCTTCGCTGTCAGATATCGCGGTGGTACCCATCGCGGATGTGCGCGAAGCGGTGCTGCGCGATTCCCAGGGGCGGTTGCGCGCCATCCGTCTGACACGCGGCCTCAACCTTTCGGGGCGCGGCTTGTTGATCGCGCTCTCCGCGCTGGTGGCCGCACTGCTCCTGATCGTGGTGATCATCGCCAGCCCGTTCTTGCGTTCACACTTTCTGACCACGCAACGTTCGCAAAACTCGCTGACCCACCTATCCGCTGTCGGCCCCGGCCTTTTTTATGCCGAAACCGTTAAGTTGATTCCGGTCTCATACAATCATACGCAGTGGGATCTCGGCGAGGTGATCGCCATCGACGAGCGCACGGGGCGCGTGGTGCATTCACTGCCAGCTTCTTCCAGCGCGCCTTTCCTGCCGGAACTGGGCATCGGCGCGGGGACGAACATCCGCCCGGCGCTCAGCGCCGATGGGCATACCATTGTCGAAGCCGCCATCGCTGGCGATGGGCGCACGCCGACCGCCTTCGCCGCTGTGGACGCGCTCACCGGCCAGGTGCGCTATGTGCAGCCGCTGGCCTTGCCGGCGGGCGCGGAACCTCAGTCCGACCCCATCATCCATCAATTGTGGATCAGCTCAGATAATAAGACGATCTTCGTGCTGACGGACCTTTCCGTGAACGGAGTGCGGTCGCCGCGCCTGCTGCAATTCGCGCTGCAAACCGGCCAGCAGAGTCCCAATGTCGTGCCACCGCTGGATGACACCCACGCTACGACGGTGCTGGGGAACGATGCCACGATGATTCTCCGCAGCAGTAGCATGCTTTACAGCGCCGCCCCGGCGACCGACGCCCACGGCCATGCCGGCGTGTCTATCACTTTCATCGACATCCCCAAGCGCACGGTGGCTGCCACGCTTTTCATTGCCGGCGATTTCCGGCTCTTCGGCCTCGCCCTCAGCCCGGACGGCTCGCAATTGTTCTTGTTCAATGGCCACAACGACACCGTGTACTTCATCTCGACTGCTTCGCGCTCGGTGACGTTTTCGCTCGTGCTGGGCGATCCCGGCAAGGCACCCCCAACCGGCTCGGCGCTGCAAAACGGTGAAGATGTCTCGCTGGCGGTGACGCCGGATGGCAAGCAGCTGTTCATCGCCCTCGACGCGCCCAGCGACACGCCGCGCAATTTCGAGCTATATGCCGTCAGCATCGATCAGCAATCGTTCCTGTCGGTGACACAGTTGCCGCAACCTATCGGTCCCATCACCCTCACCAGCGACGGCAGTTCGGTGATCATGCTGCGCGACAACGGCAAACTGGAATCGATCGCGTCGGCGAATCCTGATTTGCCGGTGGGCTGGGTGACGCTGAGTGATGGCACACAGATCATCCAGACCGTCGGCGCGGATGTGCCAGTGGGAAAATAGGCAGAGGTGCGCGAAGACCTTGATCTCTGCCGTGTGATATGGCACAATCCGGTGTGGCACGCCTGAGCGGCTGTCCGCCGCCTTTCATTATTTGAAGGCACGCCCGAAAGGATCTTGTTTCATGCGACCTCGTGTTGTTACCGGCCCTAACCTTGCCATGCTGCTTTTGATGAGCTGCGCGCTGCTGTTGGCGGCGTGTGGTGCCAATGGTGGCGGAGCCACTGCCACGAAACCCTTGACCGCCGCTGAGATCTTACAGCGTTCCCAGAATAGTGCGTTGAAAGATGCTACCTTCGATGCCACGCTCGGCATCGCTGCATCGGGTTTGACCATCAATTTCACCGGCACTGGCAAATTGACGAAATCGCCCGCCCGTTCGGAATTGGTGCTACATGGCACATTGCTGGGCGTGACGGAGACGGTGGATACGATCACCGACGGCAATACATCGTATACCAAAACGACGCCTGGCCAGACGACCAAGTGGGTTAAAACCACGGGATCGGGTTCGGCGCTGCCTGGCAGCGGTTCGTCAATCACGAATTATGGCGATCTGCAAAATCCGACGCTCATCGGCACCGAGACGCTGAACGGCCATCAGGTCTACCATCTGAGCGGCAAATTGCTCGATGCCACACCGACCGCGGGCAGCACCACGAGCGCGGCCTCGGCCACCACTGAAGAGCTGTGGGTGCGCACGGATAATTTCTATCCCGCCAAGGTCGCTATCAACGGCACGACGACCTCTTCCGGCGCAACTTCGACGGTGAATGTCGTGCTCACCTTCACCTCCTGGGATACCGGCATCTCAATTGACCTGCCCCCGCCGAGCGATGTGTCAAACGGTTAGCCATATCCCATCCGGCGGACAAGCACGTCCTATCCCCATAGGAAGTTCTGGTTTTTGATTTCAGGTAGGTTCGCGCATGTTGACTGGAGCCGCTGCCGCCTTCGTGGCGGCGCGCGATGTGGGCGTGCTGGCGACGGCGGACGCCACTGGCATGCCCACCGGCGTTCCCGTCTGCTATGCCTGGGACGGCACGGATCTGTGGATCGCGCTGGATACGAAGCCGAAACGGGATGCTGATCCGCTGCGGCTACGGCGTGTCCAGAACATCCTGGCGCGGCCCCAGGTGACGCTGGTGGTGCAGGACTACCTGGCCGATGCCTGGGCGCAACTCGCCCACGTGATCGTCCACGGCACAGCGCGCCTCGTGCCGCCCGGCACGCCGGACCACGCGGCGGCGGTCGCGCTGCTGCGCGCGAAATATCCCCAGTATCAGGCGATGCCGCTGGATGCGCGCCCGGCCATCGCCATCCGCCCCGACCACGTGACGACCTGGGGCGCGGTGGCGGCGCGTGCCGCACGCCCGGCGACGCTGCCAGCGACCATCACCGGACGCCGCTCCGTGCGCCGTTTCAGCGACCGCCCCGTGCCGCGCGATCTGGTGGAGCATATCCTGGAAGCGGCGCGCTGGGCGCCTTCGCCCCACGGTCGCCAGCCCTGGCGCTTCGCTGTGTTGACGCAGCCGGCGACGAAAGCGCGCCTGGCGGCGGCGATGGGCGACGAGTGGCGCGCGACGCTCGCGCAAGACGGCGAGCCGGCAACGGCCGTGGCCCAACGGCTGGCCGCCTCCCAGTCGCGCATCCGCACCGCCCCCACCATCATCCTCCCCTGCCTCTACCTGGCCGACCTCGACCAGTATCCCGATCCCGACCGCCAGGCCGCCGAGATGACGATGGCGATCCAAAGCCTGGGCGCGGCGATCCAGAATATGTTGCTCACCGCCTATCATGTGGGATTGGATATGGGCTGGATGTGCGCGCCGCTCTTCTGCCAATCCGTCGTACAGGCCGCGCTGGCGCTGCCGGAAGCCTGGTTGCCTCACGCGCTGCTGCCGCTGGGTTACGCCGCCGCCGACCCTAAGCGCCGCCCGCGCCGCCCCCTGGCCGATCTGGTGCGCTGGGACGACTGAGTCCGATTGTCCCGTGCTTCATGCTATAATGTGTACAATGATATCGGTGAAAGGAGCGCAAACGATATTGCAAGAACAGGAAGAGGCGCTTATTGCCAAACAAGCGGCACAATTGCAAGCATGGCTTAAGAGCCAGCCGTGGTGGCCCTTGCAGCCGGATCAGCCAGGTTATTCCGGTCCATTGCCCAAGGTAGATTTTCCCGCCAAGATGGTAGACGAAATGGAAGCCGCCATCGAAGAGGCGTTTGAGAAAGTAGAGCTGGATGACGACGCCACCACCCAGTTATTTGATTGATTCCAGCATTCTGATCCCTTACATTCGCCAAAATCAGGGAATCATGCTACGCCTTGATGCCCTTGCCAACAAATTCGTTTCGCCTACCATCGTTGCTGAGCTAGCCTATGGTGCCTGGCGCTCCTATGATCCGCAAGGTGGCATGGTGCGTGTAACCACCGTTCTTACCCCACTCCCTGTTATGCAGATTAACCAGGCAATCGGGTTTAACTTTGCTCTACTAAAAAACTTTTTGGTGACGCAGTGGTGAGGCTTTGATAAGGAGCGCGTGTATGTCGCAAGATGAAGTTATCACGATCTACACCATCGGCCACAGCAATGTGCCGTTCGCCGCGCTGCTGGCACTGGTGCAGCGGCACCAGATCGCCGTGCTGGTGGACGTGCGCAGCGCGCCATATAGCCAGTACACGCCGCAGTTCAACCGCGAGGTGCTGGAACAGGATCTGAAAGCGGTGGGCATCGACTATCGCTTCGCCGGTGAATATCTGGGCGGGCGACCGACGGACCCGACGTGCTACAAGACGGGCGCTGTGCCGGAGGGCGATGCTAACTTCCTCAAGATCGTCGATTATGCCGAGGTTGCCAAGCGCGATTGGTATCTGCGCGGCCTCAACCGGCTGATCGCCATTGCCCGCGCCCAGCGTACCGTGGTCATGTGCAGCGAGGAAGATCCCGCGCACTGCCATCGTCAGCACCTCATCGCGCAAACGTTGCTGGCCCGCCAGATCGTCGTGCAGCACATCCGCGCCACCGGCGACCTGGAAGCCGCGCGCAGCGAGGCGCAGCAGATGCGGCTATTTTAGTGACCGGCGACAAGGCAATATCAGTTGCTCACCAGCAGCGCGGCGATGGCGTCCAGCGCCGCTGGGTTCGCGCGCCCTTGGGCGCGGGCGAGGGCCAGCGCGCGACGCCCCAGCAGCCGGTAGACGGCGGCGATCTCGGCCAGGGTGGGATCGGCGGTGAGCGCGGCCAGGTGGCGGGCGACGGTGGCGGCATCGCCGCGCGCGATGGGGCCGGTGAGCGCGGTGGGCAGGCCCACGCGCGCCAGATTCGCCTCCGTGCTGGCGATGAGCGGCAGCAGCGCGGGCAGCGCGAGGTCCGCCGCCAGGCCGGCACTGTGCCAGATGTCCACCGCCTCCGCGACGAGGGCGACGAGGGCGTTGCTGGCGAGCGACGCCGCCAAGTGATAGGCGGCACGGGCGGCGGGGGGGACAAGCAGCGGCACGCTGCCCAGCCGCAACGCCAGGGCGCGCAACCCCGCAACAACCGGCTCCGGCCCGTCAAGGGCGATGACACAGCCCGCGAAAGGATCAGGCGGCGGAGGCAGACCCGGCGTGGGGCGCGGGAACGCCGCCAGGGGATGAAACGCGCCCGCCTGCGCGGGCGCGACGGCGGCAGCGATGCTCGCCGCTGGCTGCGATCCGGCGCAGTGGACGACCCATTGGTCCGGCTGCCAGGCCAGGTCGGCGGCCAGGGTGGGCAGCGCGCCATCCGGCACGGCCAGGACCACCAAGCGCGCGGCGGCGGCGATTGCCTGGGGCGCACGCACGGGGATGGGTGGCTGAGCCGGCGCTATAGCCAGCCAGGCCGTGTAGTCCGCGATCACCTGATCGGGGTTGCGCGCGCCCACGCCGACCAGGGGCAGGCCGGCCACGGCGAAGGCATTTACCAGCGCCAGGCCCACCGCGCCCGCGCCGATGATGCCGATAGGGGTGGGCCAGGGATCAGAGATATTCACGCAGCACGCGGCTCATCGTGGGATGCCGCAGCTTACGGATCGCACGCTCTTCGATCTGGCGCACGCGCTCGCGCGTGACTTTCAGCCGCTTGCCCACTTCTTCCAGGGTATGATCATGGTCGTCCACCAGGCCGAAGCGCAGCATGATCACCTGCCGCTCGCGCGGGTTCAGGCCGTCCAGCACGCGCCGCACCTCTTGGCGCAGCATGTCGCGTTCGATGACCTCACTGGGGCCGGGCGTGTGGTCATCCGGCACGATGTCGCCAATCGAATTCTCTTCGTCCTCCGACATCGGGGCGTCCAGCGAATAGATCTTTTCGGCCCACACCGTCAGTTCGCGCACTCGCTCCTGGCTGATGTCGAGTGCGGCGGCGACCTCCGCCGTCGTTGGCTCATGCCCGAACTCCTGGTAGAGCTGGCGCGTCGTGCGACGGATGCGCATCACCTCTTCCATGATGTACACGGGCAAGCGTACCGCGCGGGAGCCTTCGAGCAACGCGCGCGAGATCGCCTGTTTGATCCACCAATGCGCGTAGGTCGAGAAGCGAAAGCCGCGATCGGGATCAAATTTGCCGACGGCGCGGATCAAACCGATGTTGCCTTCGCCGACAAGATCTTCGAGATCCATACCCTGGCCCACATACCGCTTGGCGACATGCACCACCAGGCGCAAGTTCGCTTCGATGAGGGCGTTACGGGCGTGACGGTCATCGTGTTTGACGCGACGCGCGAGGATCGCTTCATCATGCGCCGACAGGAGGGGAATCCGGGCGATCTCGTGCAGATACAACCGCATATTATCGCTCTGCGCGAGGCCGGCGATATCGACATCTTCAGCAGCGAAGGCTTCGATATCTTCCTCAGTTTCCTCATCTTGTTCGATGATGAGCGCTTCTTCTTGTTCTTCCATCATGTGGCCATTCTCCCAGAAAAAGACGGGACCTTATGGGGCAGTATAGCACTTGGGTTCACAGCACGGCAAGGGATAGCAGGTGCCAGTGTGTAAAAAAATGTTCGTCAACTACGTTCCTCCTTAGGGGCTAGCCGCGTTCGTCGGCGACTGCCAGGCGGGCCGGCGAGTCATCCAGCAGAGCGGCGGATTGGTCGCCGCTGAGGGCGAACTGAGTGATCTGTTCGCGGAGCGAATAGGCGAGGTCGATGAGCCGTGTCATGGCCAGGGCGATCTGCCCGACGCTGTTGCGCATCGTCTCGGTAATGCCCAAGATGTCGTTCATGCCCAGTGCCAGATCCGCCGTCCGGCGCGACTCCACCCCCGCCGACACGCGGATCACATCGTTGAGGTCCGCGATCTGTTGTGTCACTTCGGCGATGGCTTGCAGGGCTGTACCGGCATCCGTGACGCGATCAGATTGCTCCACCACTTTCTCGGTGCCGTCGCCGATGGCTTCCACCACCACCGACGCTTCGCTCTGGATGCTGCGGATGCGCGTGGCGATCTGGTGGGCGGCATCCGCGCTGTGCATCGCCAGCGTGCGAATCTCCTGTGCGATGACGGCGAAGCCGCGCCCGAAGTCGCCCGCGCGCCCGGCTTCGATGGAGGCGTTGAGCGCCAACAAGTTCGTGCGTGCGGTGAAATCCGCTACCTTCTGCACAATGCTCTCGATCTCTTGCAGGCTCTCGGCCAGGCGCTTCACCTTTTGCGTAGATTGCAAGGCCGCTTCGCGCACGCCCTCCATGCCACGCACGGCGTCTTCCACCGCCTCGCGGCCAGAGGCGGAAAACTCCCGCGCTGTATCGGCGACGGTAGCGGCTTCGACACTGACGCCGGCCATCGTTTCCAGCGCGGCGGCGATGCTGGCGATGGCCTCCGAGACGGCGGCGATCTGCCTGGCTTGCGTTTGGGCGTCGGCGGTGGCGGCGGTGGTGAGCATGCCGACGGCTGCTGCGCTGGCGTTGACGATGCGGCTGGCCTCGCGCATGCCACTCAGCGTTTCGCCGATGCGCTGCACCATCTCGTTGAAAAGATCGGCGATGACGCCGAGAAAGGAATCCCGGATCGGCAAGCGTACCGTGAAATTGCCACGCCGCGCCTGTTCCACCTGGCGCATGACCTCGGTGACGCCGCTTTCCAGCGAGCGGCGCGCGTGATCCGCGCCGAGATAGAGTTGGGTGTTCTCATAGGCCGCCACCAGCAGGTCGCCCAGCGCCTCGACGATTTCCACCGTGGCCTCCGGCACATGCTTGGGATCGCTCGGATGATCCAGCGCCAAAAGGCCCAGCAGCGGCCCGGTCGCGCTGAGGCGCAAGGGGACCAGCAGCGTATCCGCCGGCGTCCAGGCATCGCCAGCGCGTAAGGTGGCCGTGGGCCGGCTGCGCGTGAAACCAGCCACCAGCCCCAGGTGGGGCGGACGAATGCGATAGGCCCGCCCGGCATGCAGCGCGAAGTCCGGCTTGAGGATGGCGAGGATGTGGTTGACGGCGACGGGGGTGGCCGCGATGCGGGCGCTTTCATCCTGCGTCATGCCCGTTTCCGCCACCAGTGCCATGTCCATCGCACCTGGCAAGGTCCAGAGGATGGCGACGGACTGGAAGCTGGTGACGGCGGGGGCGGCGGCCAGCACTTGGGCCAACTGCGCGGGTTGCTCCTGATTCACACGCAGCTTGACGGCGAGCAAGGCGAGCGCACGCCATTGCTGATCGATGCCCTCATCCACGCGCCCACGCGCGTTGCCAATCCAGGTCGCCATACCACATCTTCTCCCAGCTTAAAAATGGCTGGTTGATCAGCCAGGTTGTCGTTCGCTTTCGCTTCGGATGGATTGTAGCATAGCACACTCGCACACAAGCGACAAGGCGATCTCCGGCCAACGGAGCCGGCACCGGTTGCAGGGTGTGAGCATACGTTCATATGCTGCTGAGTCGAAGCAGGTGTACAAATGTCATGGCAAAAATGGGTACTATACGATCAAAACGCTGTACATCAAGCGCATTAAATCTGAAAGAATAAAACTATAAAATTAGAATATTTGGCTCATTGATTCCTAGTGCAAATTAGGAGTAGCCGACAGGAACAACGACTGTGGAACAGCACCGAGCGCCTGGCGCGGCTTAGGTCGTGTGGCAACCAGGCGCCGGTCACTGATTCTGAGTTTGCGCCGGCTATTGCGGCGTTTGCAGTTCAGAGTTCTCGTCGGTGCTGGCATCCAGCCCCTCGGTGTCGGTGGCGCTGTTGCCGTCTTCCACGTCGCCGGCCAGCAACGGATCCGGTCCCCAGGCCGGCGGCGCACCCATGTCGCGCGCTTCCTGTTCGCTGGGCAAGCTCGCCGACTCATCGCCGGTCAGGAACTCGCCATCGGCGCGTTGCAGCGCCGTCAGCACGGCATGGCTGACCTCAGCGGCGTTCAAGTAGCGCTTCGAGTCGGGCAGGCGCAGATAGAGCGGCAAGGGGAAATCGGGCATCTGCTGGCGGATGTCGTTGCGCGTCAGCCCGTGGCCCCAGTTCAATTCAGCCAGGCGCGGCTGCACCTGCGCGAGCGTCGCCTGCACGGCAGCCGGTGTCGTATCATTATTCTGATTCACGAAAATCACTCCCTTTCCTGATCGCCGCCCTATCTCAGCAACATAGCGAACGGGCTAGCAAGTCCCATGCCGCTTGCGCGCCAAGCTGCATTCCAGTCGGGCATGCCGTTACCGCTGGAACGAGCACACCGCCGGCACAAAAGGGGGAGTAAACATAGCCGGCGGGTACGCTCCATCACACCCGCGTCCCCCCCCTCGTGTCCCTCATCCTCAGACACGGCGGACAGGAATGTCCGCCCCACGATCACCCCCTCTCCATCCGCAGATGGGATGTAGGGGCGATGCCTTGTGCTCGCCCTGGGGGTGGGGCCAACCTAGTAGCCGAAGAGCTTGAGTCCTCCCGCTTGCAGGAATTTCGCCAGCAACAGGAGCAGCGCGAAGACCCACATCGTCGCGCTGATGGCGCGCACCTTGCCAGTGAACAGCTTCAGCAGCACGTAAGAGACGATGCCCATGAACATACCGTCCGCGATGGAATAGGTCAGCGGCATCGTGATCAGCGCCAGGAAGGCTGGCACACCCTCGGTGACATCCGTCAGATCGATTTTGACGATGGGTTCGATCATCAGGTAGCCGACGATAATCAGGACCGGCGCGGTGGCGACGCCCGGCACCAGGCCGACGAACGGCACGAAGAAGAGCGCCAGGAAGAAGAACGCCGCCACCCAGAAGGCGGTGAGGCCCGTCTTGCCGCCCTCGCCCACGCCCGACGCGCTTTCGATGAAGGTGGCGATGGTGGCGTTGCCGGTGATCGGCCCCCACATGCCGGCGGCGGCATCCACCACCAGCGCGCGGCCCGAACGCGGGAAGTTACCCTTGTCATCTAGAATGCCCAGCTTCGTCGCCAGGCCGCTGAACGTTCCTAACGAATCCATCATGTCGGTGACGAGGAAGGTGACGAAGAACAGCAGCACCGTCCCGAAGGCGATCTTGCCGTTGAAGATCGCGGCGAAATCCATCTTCGCCACGCCCTTGCTGAAGAACGTGCCGAAGGCGGGCAGCGCCACGAAATCGCTCAGCCCCTTGGGATTGGCGATGCCGGGCAGGATGGCCCCGCGCGTGTCGGGCTTGAGCAGCGCCGTGGCCCAGGCGATGGCCGTCGTGCCGATGATGCTGAGCAAGAGCGCGCCGCGCACGCGGAAGCGCATCAACAGCGCCGTGAGGATCAGGCCGGCGAGGGCGACGAGCACGGCGGGATCATTCAGCGGACTCAATTCCGGCAGGCCGGTGCCACCGCCGAACGGGACGACCGAGCCGGCGCTGATGGTGCTCGACGCGCTGAACTTGACGATCCCCGCGTTGACCAGGCCGATGAAAGCGATGAAAAGGCCGATGCCAGCGCCCGCAGCGAGCTTCAGGTTCAGCGGAATGCCAGTGATGATGCGTTCGCGCCACGGCCCGGAGACGATCAGCGTGAAGGCCAGGCCGTCCAGGAAAACCAGTGCCAGCGCGGCATAGACCGGGACGTGGTAGCCCAGCACGACGGTGAAAGCGAAGAGCGCGTTGTAGCCCAGGCCGGGCGCGAGCGCCCACGGCAGATCGGCCCACAGGCCCATCGCCAGCGTCGGCACGATGGCTGCGATGATGGTGCCGATGGTCAGCGCCGTCGGGTCCAGTCCAGCAGCTTGCATGATGCCGGTGTTGACGAAGATGATGTAGGCCATCGTGACGAAGGTCGTCAGGCCGGCGATGAACTCGACGCGCGGCGTGCTGCCGCGCGTGGTGGGATCGAAGAAACGGGCGAGCCAATTCTTCGTCGTTGCGGCGGTGGTGGTATCAGGCACCGTTTGGGTGGCCACGTGACTTGTTCCTCCAACGTAGGAATATATCAACTGATGATATATCACTCCCCGGAACGCCGCCTGCCCGCTGATTGTGCGCACAAAAAACGGATGGCAGGTTCCCATCATCGAGTGAACCTACCATCCGGGCTTTTATCCCCGTGGTGTAACAGCCGATATTGCCGTTTCACGCACAATACATGCTGCTTGCATCGCTTGGACCAGACCAAGACAGCACTCCCAGCGTCCAGCACTGGAGCGGCCCTGCGGAACCCTAGATGCACTTCGACTCGTAGCCGGGCGATTCTTGGTCGCCTGGTAGAAACACCTGAGCCATATTCCCAGGCATATACGAGAAGTGCGTCCTGAGCGGACATCTGTATTTTACCATATCCAGATGGGTTTTGGCAACCGCACCCGTTGACCTCGGCATCCATGCTGATGCGCTACAATATCCACAGAATCTACAGAGAATATCCCAGGAGTTCATGTTCCTATGACCACTGCTGCTGTGCCGCTGGTCGTCCTCGCCTCCCTGTCGCCGCGCCGGCGGGCATTGTTGGGCCGGGTGGGTGTGCGCTTCGTCGTGCGCCCGACGGATGTAGACGAAGACGCGCTGACGGCTGCCTTTGCCAACGCGCCGGAAGATCTGGCGCTGTACCTGGCCGAACACAAAGCGGCGGCCCGCGCGGACGCGCTGCTCGTGGACGAGGCCGGCGCAGTCATCCTCGCCGCCGACACCACTGTTTTGCTGGACGATACGCTGCTGGGCAAGCCGCGCGACGCGGATGAAGCATGGGCCATGCTGCGCCGGCTGCGGGGCCGCACCCATCGCGTGCGGACGGGCGTGGTCGTGCGCGCGATGGCGACGGGAGCCGTCCTGCGGGTCGCCGTCACCACACCGGTGACGATGCGTGCTTATACCGACGACGAGATCGCGGGCTACATCGCTTCCGGCGACCCCTTCGACAAAGCCGGCTCCTATGCTATCCAGCATCCTGCCTTCCAGCCAGTCGCGCGCATCGATGGCTGTGCGACGAACGTGATCGGCCTGCCGCTCTGCGCGACGGTGGCGCTGCTGCGCGAGGCCGGCGTCCCTTGCGCCGTGCCATCGCCCTTGCCCAACGGCTGCCCGTGGGATGCTCGCTGTCGCCTCGTCCAGCCATAAAAGAAGCTGCATGGCGTGCTGCTTGCCATTTGGCATGATTTGGGGCATACTACATACAACGCGACGCATCGCTTGCGGTGTCAAAAAATACCGTTCAGGCACGCGACATTTCACGGCAAATCTGGTATGCTATGGGGGACCGGTAGCCGTGCGCGAAGCAATGGTGCGCGCAATCATGATCTTTTCGCCGGCAAGTGCTGACGGCTTCAGGCACCGGCACAAGGGAGCACTGCTATGTTGCAAGTTGAAACGATCTTCAAGCATCTGTTGACCACCGTTGGCAAGCTGTTCCGGCGCGTCGCCATGTCTTTCCTCGTCACTTTCCTCATCGCGGCGGGCGCGACGGAAGTCGTCGCCTCTGTGCTGACCAAGCAATTCCCGCCGGCCTCGCTCACCCACGTGACCGCGGTCGTCATCGGCTTCGGCTGGGGGCTGGTCGTCGGGTTGGCCGTCGCCATCGAAGAAGGGTTGCGCGGCTTCATCGTGCTGATCGAAGAGGTTGGCAAGGCGACAGAGCAAGCTGCCGTCAAACTGGGTAAAGAGATCGGCAAAGAGGGTGGCCAACTGATTCACGCTGCTGAGCATGAAGCGCAAACGCTGGCTTCCGGCGCGGGGCGCGTGGTGCAATCAGTGGAACGCGGTGCGGTGACGGCGGTTAAAGATGTCGCACACGTGCCGGGCGAAATCATCGGCGGCGTGGAGCAGCGTTTCGGCGGCGGCAATAATCAGGGCTAAACGGTCAACGGTGTCATCTTTGAAATTATCGGGAAAGGGACTGGTAGCAACGCATGATAACACAAGACATCCGGCGGGTAGAGAGCGCGACGGGTCACATCCTACGCGCGGTCGGGCGAGCATTCATCAAAGTTTTCACAGGCTTTTTGGGCGGCGGCATCGTGGGTGCCGGCGCGGTCGAAGGTGTCTCTTACTTCAATAACGGCGATCATCTGACGACGCTGGGCCACATCGCCGCTGGCGTTTTCGGCGTGGTGCTGGGCTATGCGGTCGCGCTCACCATCGCCGTCGGTGAGGCCATTCGCGCGCTCATCGACGCTGGCAAAGAGGCGACCAAAGAGGCCCAGACGGTCGAAAAAACCGTCACCGGTGACGCCGGCAAGGTTGTGGGTGGGGCCGGTGGTGTCGTCGGTGGCATCGTGCAAGCCGTCGCCCACGAGGTCCAGAATATCGAGCACAAGTAAACGCGCACACAACCGTGGGGCGGACATTCCTGTCCGCCCTGATTGGGGCGCGTGAAGGTGGTCTAGACGGTCGGCGTGGTGGGGGTGATCGGCGTGCGGCGCTTATCGGTGCGGCGCGGCGCTTCGCCGCCCTTCTTGCCGATGGTGGAGTAATACTCCGGGCCGTGGCGGCGCTTCACTTCGTCGCCGCCCTTTTTGCCGATGGTGGCGAAAAATTCGGAGCCGTGACGCTGGCGCACGGTCTCGCCGCCCTTTTTGCCGATCTCCGCGTAATATTCCGAGCCGCGATTTTCGGCGATCATGCGACCGCCCTTTTTGCCGATCTCAACGTAAAATGCCTGGCCGTACTTCTCTTTGACACGGCGGCCACCTTTGCGGCCTGCTTCTTGGACGGTGGTGGGCGGCTTCTCCGTCGCTCCCTGACTGTTGACCTGGGTATCCTTCGCCATTAGTTGCTGTTCCTCCAACGTCGTGATGGTTGTGCGAGCGCGTCACGTCGGGGAATGCGCGGTGGCGCTCAGCACACGGCATTCCTTGCCTTAACGGAACTGGGTGAGGTTACGTGGGGCGTCGCTTCCCCTTGCTAGTATACTCACCACCGGAAGGAGGGGGCGTCTCGTGCCTCTCTCGACCGGCATACAACTCAGCCACCCATCTCTTTCGCACTTGCCATGCCAATCTCAACGTTTGGCGATCCCATTCTCGACTGGATCGCGCAAATTGCTCAGATGCGGTGGTGTTGCGAGATGGGATACACCCCATAAAGAGTGCCTGATAGCGAGGAAAACACGCATATGGCCGCGATCCTGATCGTTGAAGACGAAAGCGATCTCAATCATCTGATCCGCACCCATCTGGAAGCCGAAGGGCATGCCGTGCGCCAAGCCTTCGACGGCCCCACCGCGCTGTGCCTGGTAGCGGAAGGCGTGCCGGATCTCGTGATTCTGGATTGGATGCTGCCGGGGATGGATGGTCTGGCCGTTTGCCGACAGTTGCGCCAGGATCACCTGATGCCGATCATCATGCTCACCGCGCGGTCCGAGGAGATCGACCGCGTGCTGGGGCTGGAGGTTGGTGCGGACGATTACGTGCTGAAGCCGTTCAGCATGCGCGAGCTGCTGGCGCGCGTGCGCGCGATGCTGCGGCGCGTGGCGCTGGATGTGCGCCTGGCGGAGTCTGGCAGCCCAGCCGTCACCGGCGACGCCAGTATGCCGCCCGCGCCGGGTGCCGTCACACGCGGCCCGCTGCACATCGACATCGCCAATCACGCCGTCACCCTCGCCGGCCAAGCCCTCGACCTCACGCCCAAGGAATTCGAGTTGCTGGCGCTGCTGGCAGCGCACCCCAATCGCGCTTTCAGCCGCGAATTCCTGGTCGAACGTATCTGGGGCTATCCCTACGACGGCGCGGATCGCACGGTGGATAGCCATATCGTGCGGCTGCGCAAGAAGCTAGGCGACCTGGGCGATAAGATCACCACCGTGTGGGGCGTGGGCTATCGTTTCACAGAGTGATGCTGTATGGTAGCCCAGAAATGCTCCCCCCGCCAGCCTATTTCTCCCCCGATGGTCCTACCCGTTTGCGCCCGCCGCGTCCTTGTGTGAAATAATGAGCAACCGCCCATGCTGTGGCGGATGTCGTTGAATATACAGGAGAAAGATACCCATGTTGAGCAAGTCCGATCTCGTCAAACGGCTGAGCGAGAAAACCAGCGGCACGCAAAAAGAGGCAGAGACCTACCTCAATGCGTTCCTGGAAGTGGTGCGCGACGCCTTGCACAACGGCGAAGAGGTGAAGATCGTCGGTTTCGGCGCGTTTTCCGTGCAGGAAACGGCTCCCCGCGAGGGCGTCAACCCCCGCACACGGGAAAAGATCCAGATTCCCGCCGGCAAGCGCGTGAAGTTCGCTGCTGGCAAGGAATTGCAAGACGCCATCGGTGGGGATGCTGCCCAGGAAGCCGAGAAAGCGGCCCCCAAAGCTGCCAAGAAATAAGCCGCACCCATTATGCGGCATGTTCACGCGCCCGCGCTGGTAGCATCCCGGCGCGGGCATTCTATTTGCTGACGTTGAAGCGGAAGTGGGCGATGTCGCCATCCTGGATAATGTACTCTTTGCCTTCCAGGCGCAGTTGGCCGCGTTCGCGGGCCACAGCGAAGCTGCCGGCGGCGATGAAGTCCTCGTAGCGCGTCACCTCTGCGCGGATGAAGCCGCGCTCGATGTCCGTGTGGACCTTGCCGGCGGCGGTGGGGGCGCGGGAACCGGCCTCGACCGTCCAGGCGCGCACCTCGTCTTCACCGGCGGTCAGGAAGGTGATCAGGTTCAGCAGCCGATAGCCGGCCTGGATGACGCGCTCCGCGCCCAGTTGCGGCAGCCCCAAGGCTTCCAGGTATTCGGCGGTGTCTTCCGGCGGCAGTTCCTTCAGTTCGGCTTCCAGCTTGGCCGAAACGGCGATGGCCTGCGTCCCCTCGCGCCGCGCCCGCGCGCCGACCTCCGCCACCGCGCGTAACTCGCCGGTCTGTGCCGCCACCAGCGCGGGCAGCGCGTCCGCCGGGGCCGCGGCCAGTTGCGCCAGCAGCGCGCCGGCATCGGCCAGCACCGTTTCCGAGACGTTGGCGACATACAGGCGTGGCTTGCTCGTCAGCAGGAACAGATCGTTGATGGTGGCGCGCTCGCTGGGGTCGAGGTCCAGTTCCGATGCCAGCTTACCGGCTTCCAGTTCGGCCTGCACGCGCCGCAGCAGGTCCAGTTCCACCTGATACTTCTTGTCGCCGCCCTTGGCCGCTTTCGCCGTGCGGACCATGCGCCCCTCGATGGTGGCGAGGTCGGTCAGCGTCAGCGTCGCCAGCAGATCGCTCAGGTCGCGCGCGGCATCGACGGAGCCGGCGGGGTGCGGCACGCTGGCGCTGGTGAAGCAGCGCACGATCACGGCCAGCGCGTTGGCGGCGCGGATGTGGCCCAGATATTCGTCGCTCAACCCCTCGCGCTTGGCCTCTGCGCCTGCGCTGGCCAGGCCCGCCACGTCCACGAATTCGACCGTCGCCAGTGTTTTCTTGCGCGGCTGAAAGATCGCCGCCAGGCGCTCCACGCGCTCGTCGGGGACGCTGACGACGGCCAGGTTCGCCTGCACCGTGCCGGTGGAATAGCCGCCCGCCGGCGCGCCGGCCCCCGTCAGGGCGTTGAAAAGGCTCGTTTTGCCCGCTTGGGGCAGCCCGATGATGCCGACCGTCAGTGCCATAGCCGCGCTCCTCTAGCTGTATCTGATGTGGTTGGTGAATGTGCGCCAATCGCCCGTCTCATGCATCCGTAACGCTGTAGTATAGCCCGTGGCACCGCGCAGGATCAAGCCGCGCCATGTCCCTGGCTTGCCTTCATGTCGCCATTTGACATGCGCCCCCCTGATGCGATATACTGCTGATGCGCGGACGCCTAGCTCAATGGCAGAGCAGCTGACTCTTAATCAGCGGGTTGGGGGTTCAAGTCCCCCGGCGTCCACCCAGCCCCTCGTGACAGCGGTAGTAATCCGCTCTGTGCCTAGTCCTGAGACTGGCAAACAGAGAATGAGAATACTCACCGCTGTTTGTCGTGTCTCCCATTCATGGCCCTGGTGAACATGCTGACTTGCCGATCTTGCATCTGGTAGGTACACCAACAAACTGTATCTTCCAACCGGAACGCGAAGGCTACCACCAGGCAGAAACGGAGCGATCACGATGCCCCCCATTCGCCGAGGGAAACCCGCCACTACCGCAACGACAGGTACTGAGAAGAAGCGCGGCCAGAAGGCCCAGCCGACCATCCTGGACCCGGAAAGCGTGCTGCAACGCTATCTTACCTGGCACGATGCCGAAGGCCATTCCCGCCGCACCGAAGCCTGCTATGGTCGGACGTTGCGCCCATTCTTTGCCTATCTGAAAACCGAGCATGAGCTAACGGACCTGGCCCACGTGCAGATCGACCACCTGCGCGCCTGGCTGGTATGGTTGCGCAACACGCCGACGAAGAACAGTCAGCAACGCAGCTCGAAAACGATTGAGAGCTATTGCCGGCAGATGATGGCCTTTGTTCGTTGGTGCTACGCCGAGGAGATCCTCGACCACGATCCCACCGAGCGCCTGAAATTGCCCAAAGCCGAGAAGAAGCACATCCGTGTCTTTTCGGACGACGAAGTGAAGCGCCTGCACGAAGCTTGCACCGCACCGACCAATGGCCTACGCCCCGACGTGCGTCGCATGCTGACGGCCCGCAACCGCGCCATCCTGTGGACACTGCTCGATACGGGGATGCGTGCCTCAGAACTGTGCGGCATGCGCTTTATGGACCTGGACCGGAAGCGCGGCACGGTGTATATCATGGGCAAGGGCGCGAAGGAACGGAAAGTCCTGTTGGGCCAGCGCGGTTATCACTATCTGTGTGCCTATCTGGACCACTGGCGCGGCGAACCTGAAAGCCAGGAGGAACACCTTATCCTTACCGACGACGGCAGCCCGCTCACCCTTTGCACCATCACGCAGCTATTCAATCGGCTGAAAAAGATCAGCGGCATCACGGACAAGCGCGTGAGCGCCCACACCTGCCGCCACTGGTACGCCATCCGATTCTTGCTGAAAGGTGGCAAACTCTTTGCCCTCCAGCGCCACCTGGGCCACGAAACTCTGGAGATGGTGAAGATCTACGCCTACATCACCGACCAAGACGCCGAGGACGAAAAGCGCAAATATTCGCCCGCCGATGACGTTGAGATTGAGCCACAGCGAACAAAACGACGCGGTTTCAGGAAGGGTTAATAAAGGATGGTCCAAGGAAAGAAGTTAACACCTTTCTGTCCTTGGACCTAAATTAAATTATGCCGTATCAATAGGATTGAACAAATAATAAAGTACGAACAAACTATTTTTACTTATGCCATTTTGCCCCATACCATGGCTTATTTTTCTTTTTATTGCTCACCTCTGGCTTCTGATGATTGGTACTTATTGCTTTTAAAGACAGAGTTGAAGGTTGTAATGCCCGTATTTTACGGGGATCGGTTTTAAGTGCATACCTCACGATAGCTAAAATATCAAATGATGTAAGCGAGTTCTCATACAATTGAGCTAACTCATGCACACTTATAAAATTAGCTACTTGATGTTGATCCATAGCTAATGGATAGGTTACCTGGCTTCCAACCTTTAAATATCCTAAACCACGAAGCACATACTCAACTAAATCTAAGTCGAACTCTACCACATTCTCAATATGCGCCGATCCACGAACAAG
Organism: Ktedonobacteria bacterium; assembly: GCA_027459785.1. GTDB lineage: Bacteria > Chloroflexota > Ktedonobacteria > Ktedonobacterales > JACDGC01 > JAJPKG01. The sequence goes on from DAIDGU010000021.1 coordinate 34,309, forward strand.
GACTGTTTTCAGCGATACTTCCTTTGCACGCCTCCCCTGTAAATGTGGTAGTTGTGATGATGTATTTGCCGCTACTTTAGAAGTCGGTTGAAGTGTCCAATGATGACCACGATCTTTACGGCGTGCATCCACCATAACACCTGGAATCGTACCTATTGCTTTTCGTTTCGCTTGCCCTCGCCCGCTACCTTTAAATCCCATGATAATTACCTCCTCTGAACGAACGGCTTCCAAATAAGCCATTCCTCCTTCAAGTATACTATTCTTGGAAGGGCTATTTGTAAAGGTAAGCAAAGACACTATGCCGCAATTGGTAGCCCAAGTTTGCGCGCCTTATCTTGCAAAATCTCTACAAAAGTCGCCTCTTTCCTTACATCGAGATATGCCTTAACCGGGTCGAACGCCCATGCGAGAAACCCCGCCCCATCATCTTCGACCACATGCAGCGGCAGACCGAGGGGATCACCCGTCACTGTGGCTGCCCCTTGTTGATAGCGGAACACTTCCCGCACGGCCCAGGATGTGGCATACCCCACAAAGCCCGCTTTCGCCCGTTCGGTATCCAGTTCCACTTTCTTTTCCCGCACCGCCGGCACCGCGTCGCCCATCTCTGGTGGTTGCTGGATGAGGAGCCACACCGGCGAGGTCGGCCAGCGCGATTGATTCTTGTCGCCATTCGGCACGGTATGCCGTAGCCACTTTTGCGTACTATAGGCCCACATGCTCCCCATCTGGTCGAGCATCTCGTAGGGTTCTTCAATGCCCATCTCGCGCAAGCACTCCCGCTCGTAACGAAACTCCACGCGCGTCACCCGGCTTGCACCATCCCAGCCGTGCTGCTTCCAAATCTCATGGAACCATTGCTTCTGATGCACCTGGACTTCTTTGGTTTTGTCATAGATGCAGCAGCTATGCGGCGCCGTTTTGCTGAAATCGAATTGCGTCACCCGCCGCCCGGTAATCGTCACCTCTGGCACCGACGGGCTATCATCTTCATCTGTGGTTTCATCTTCCATCCGCGCCCGTTTGGAACGGCCCCGCGTCACGAAGGCATGCGTATCATCCAGTGCCAAATCCCAGCCCGCCACATCGGCGCACACATGCACTTCTGAGACTTGTAGTGTGAAGCCCTCGCCCAGCAGCGACGCCAGGAAGCTATAGACGGCGGTGAGCGCCTCACCCGGCCCCAGCTCATGCAACAATTGCGAGGATATACGGACCTTGCAGCAAATCCCGTTCAGCTTACCCTTGCCCAGATCCAGATGCAGGTAATGCTCCCCGCAATACAGCAACCAGCGCCATTGACGACCCGCCCCATGCGGCTTGATATACAGCGTCATCCCCCGGAATGTCCATTCGGTCGCCACGTCGCTTTCGTTATCCCTTGCCCCCTCTTGCAAGCGATTCAGCGAGTCCGCTAGCTCAGTATCGGGCAACTTGCCCTTGACGTTGAGCACCCAAGTATCAAGCTGAAAATTCACGATCTGGTATGGCATCGCCCTTTGCCTCTTTCTGTCAGTAGGGGAGTGCGTGATACTGAATCCGGCACTCCCCGCCGAGGTCCATCCTTCGGCGGTTGGGGTGGTCTATCGGTCTAAGGGGTCTAGGGGGTTCGGGACGCCACCGCTTGACTGGTAAGATTAGCACAGGCGGTCAAGGCGTCCTACCTTGACCGCCTGTGCAGCAACAACACTATCAAGCGGTGGCCGTCCAGTCCCCGAAAAACAAGAGGGGTGCAGCTTGCTCTAGAACGTTTGTTTGGTATCGCCCTCACGCGCCAACCGTTCTCGCCGGCGCTGCCCCAAATGCCCCAGCCCCATCGCGGCCCGTTTCGCATGCATCGCTGCATACTCAGTTTCACTCAGCCGTTGCGGAGGTACCTCCTCATTGCGCCGCAACGCTACGACGAGCCGTTCCGGTGGCCGTTGGGGGACGACAAAGGGGGCGCGGATACACCGCTGCCTTTCGCTTGCCCCGCCTGAGCCACCCCACGCGCCATCCCCACCAGTCCGCGCAACCGGTCGCCTTGCGCCACAGCCTTAGCTGCCTGGATACGCCGTTCGTTCTCGATGCGCTGGATCTCCCCCTCGACATCCACGACCACCTGACGCGGTTTCTGATAGCGCAGCAACCCGGAGAGGCACACCAGACCGACGGAGACCGCTGTCCGTTGCCACAGCCAGGACACGGTATCAAAGCCCAACTTGGCGAGCGCCCCCGCCGTGGTGAGGTGATAGGCTTGCTGGTAGGCAAAGACCAGCGCCGCGACGAAGCCGACATACGCCAGCACCACACCGAGGAGCGCAAAGCCCACCACCGACCACGCCCGCCCGGCACGCCACGCCTGCCCGACCCGCGCCCAGGTGCCGACCAACTGCCCATCCACGCCCACCGTCTGAGCAATCGCCCACACATAGAGCAAAGCCGGAGCATTCACGAAGAGCGCCCCGTCACTGAGTAGATCCACCAGGCCGATTCCCAACCCGAAGGTGAGGAATGGTCCGGAAAGGATAACCAAGAACTCTTCGAGCCAGTGAAAAAAGCCAGCAATCCCCGCCAGCATCGGCAATTCATGCGCTTGTTCATCCGCTGGTGCCGCCTGTTGAGTGGGCTGTGTCATCGCGTCACCCCCTCCGCCTGGCGATCAATCCACGCCGTCACATCGGCCAACGCCCCTTGTGCGTCAGGATAGGCCAAAGAGCGATACCCATTCTCGGTGCTGCCCATAAATCGCCCATCGGGCAACCGCTCGATAGCGATCCCCTGGCCACGATACGACGCGGGCCATGTCACCCCTTGTGCTGGCTGGTGCCATGTGATATGTATGAACACGTCTCATGCTCCTAAAAGGCGAGATAGGCGCGGGAGGGAGCCGTCATCTCCCGCCCGCGCATTTTGTTAGGCGTGCTTGCCTTTGCCGTTGAGCAGTTTGGCTTGCACCGGCATGCCGCCATGCAGCACCGCGCCGCCCGTCAAATTGAGATAGGTTTTGCCATTGGCCCCACTGGCCGAGATGCGGCGAATCTCGATCACCACTTCTTCATGGCTGACCGCGGCCAATTCATCTTCCGTGAGCGCCGTTTCGCCGATGAAATCGATCCAGTAGACCGAGACATCCCCGGCCACTTCCTCGCCGATATCCAGCACTTTGAGGCGCGTCTTATCCAATGCCGTCCCCTTTTTGGTCGTGATGGTCGTCGTTGTTCCCGCCAAGACCTTGCCGTTGAGTTGCATCTGTTGCTCCTTTGGCTAATCAAGCCAACTTTCGATGAGTGCGGCCAGATCGGCCAGCACCAAGGTTTCCGGTTCCTCGGTGTCATCCCACGGTACAGCAACCCGGAGCTTCCGCGATTGCGTCTCGGTGAACATGGTGAAGAACACTTCGAGCAGCAATTCGAGATCATGGTCTGTGTACCGTGCTGGACGCCGTAGAACAGTGGGAGAAGAAACGACGCGCAACCGTGCCGAACGCTGACCGTGCTTTCCCCTCGTGACAGCGGCAGATCCGCTCTTATTCGCTTCAGTCGAAATCGCACGTTGCGCCATCGTTTTGCCCCTCCCTGGCACTTGTTCATGTGCCTGACATAGTTATGCGGCAGAAACCGTCCCGCTCCATGTCACGGCATGTCGCTTTTCATGTCAGAAAAAAGAAAGAGATAACGACGCTTGACGGCACACCGAACAAGGGGGTATGCTGTGAACGTTGGAGGATGTGTTCTAGCCGCAGAGGAGCGCAACAATGGCAAAGAAGAACCAGGCAGCAAATACCAATCATCTTTTACACTGGCGCAATGTGCGAAATCTGAGTTTAGAGCAACTTTCCGTGAAACTGTCAGCTACAGGCATCGGTTACGCCAGCGCCAACACGCTGAACCGTTGGGAAAAAGGCGAAACAGTTATCAAACCCTGGGCGATCCCTGCACTGGCGAAGATCTACAAAATCACCGAGGATGAGCTTTTGCACGGCCCACGCGAAGCAAATTCCATGCTGCCAACGCAAGTATCAGCGGCTTATACTGGCCTGGATCTCGAGATTGCCGAGCAAGTCATCAGCATGGGCTATACCTGCTGGATAGCATCACGCCCACAGGAAGCGCGCCAAGCGGTGGAGCGCGTATTACCCTGGCTGGAAACAATGGAACGCCGCTCCCCACTATCGCCCTTTGCCAAACAAGGGAAACATCTTCTTTCACGCGGCTACGAACTCTTGGGAGTGCTGGCCCTCGATAATCTGGAAAATGATACGGCTATCTCGCAATTCCGCCGGGCGCTGACCATGAGCGAAGAGCTACGCGATCCCAATCTTATCGCAGCCCATACAACCGAGCTAGGCGACGCTTACCGCCGGAAGGGCGACAAGACGACCGCGATCGCGCTGATAGAAACTGCGCTCGATACATCGCAGCAGATCCAGCGCGCCACCCACGGCTATGTCCTTGAAATGCTGGCCTACACCCATGCGGATGTAGGCCACGAAAGCGAATTCACCCGCTACATTGAAACTGCCATTGACTTACTAGGCCACAGTGGCGAAGGCGAAGGAGCCGGACGGCGCGAATTTATTCCCTTTGAAGTGCTGGAAATCTATGGAAAGGTTATGCGCGATTTCGGCCACCCAACCGAAGCCCTCACTTATCTAGATCGCGCCGAGGATGCGCTACGCATCCGCCCGAACGTCCCCCGCTGGCATGCTGTGCTGACCATCAGCCGCGCGCAGGCACTGTGCGATGCTGGTGAACTTGAAGCCGGAGTAGCCGCAGCAATCCACGGTCTCACACTGGCGCATAGCTGCCAATCCCCACGCCAGATGAACCGCGTTCGCAAATTGAAGAACAAACTAAATACATCAGAGTATCGAGACGAACCGGCGCTTATCCCTCTGCGCGAAGTGGTAGCCGATGTGTACAGTGGTAATCGTAGCCCGCTGGACTGGCACCCGAAGCACGGGATGTAAGAAGATAGGATTGGTAAGCGTTTTCCCTGTGTTATAATTAACACAGGCTGCCATACAACTTAGCAAAATACACCTACAGGAGAAACGAAAGTGTACTTACTCGACGCCCTTATTAAGGCAGGCAAAAAAGATACCAATCCTCCACAAACATGGAGAGTTACATGCTACAATGTTTCTATTTCCTTCAAGAAACTTAACGAATTATTTGCTTATGAAATCGTTGTGGTTAATCCACTTCATGCAGCACAATACCAATTCCATACTCATATTTGTCAAACTCTTCATGAAGGGCTTTCTTGGCTGAACGACATTGCACCGGACGAAATTCATAGCGATAGATGGAATTACTTCGAGGAATAAGTGCTACTCACAGCAACAACCGAAAGTAAAAGGGCTTCTTCCTGCCACGCTTCCACAGGTTAAGGATACGACTATCAACCGGATGGATATCGCGCGAACGTATGGCAGCTAAATCAACAAAAGCAGCCTGAACGATGGCTTCACCAACACCAGCAACGGGAGCTTCATCACCGACAGATGCAGCCAAAAAGTAAGCATTGATACCGCGATATTCTTCACAAGGAACATCCATAACAGCCGTGCATAGAAGAAGCCCAGCAGTTACAGTGACGCCCGTTTCTTCCTTTGTTTCACGAACGGCTGTTTCCTCATATGTTTCGCCAGGATCGACAAAGCCTGATGGCAATTCCCAGCGTGTCTTACCTGAGCGCGCGTGCAAGACCATCAGCACATGACCATCACGCACGGCGAGCATACCAGCACCAGGATACGAACGCCACATGCACCTCACCTCTATCCTTTTACACTAAACGATACCATATGCTAACCATAGGTACTGAGTAATTTGACTACTTCATTGAGTTCTTATACCATTGCTAGACAGACAGTTTACAACCAGGAGCAAAATATCGTGAAACATCATATCATTATAGCTGTTATTTTTGCCTGCTTGTTATCAGCATGCGAAAACAGTCCCACAAGTACAGCAGGAACTACAAAAAGCCAATACCAGGTAACAGTTACTCCAACTAAAACATTACCGCACCGTGCCACACCAGCACCTGTAAAAACACCAGCACCAAGGATTCCTTATGCTACCAACGGTTCTGCAACACTTGGAGGAACGCTTGATGCATTTGAAAAGGTATGGGGAACGCCAACAGGTGGGGTAGACATAGGAATAGTTGATTTCCCGATTCCGTTTAACTGCGGTTCATTTTGTACTTCTCTCTTTTTTGAACATGGAACTAATAGGCTAGATTATGTTTATGATATTTTTCTTGGGGGACCATCAAATGGTTGGTCGCTATCTCAAGCACATGATTATTGTCGATCTTTTGCTCCCTTTGATAAAGCTTACAGGCAAACATACACAATTACTCAAGGGCTGTACATTTCTGCATACGACGAAGTGTATTTTTCTCAATCTCTTGCTTTGATATTTCCCTCATCAGATTTTGATGATGCAAATGTCAATCCTACAACACCTGGCTTGTTTGAAATCGATTATTCTGTGGCAACCGATAATACCGTAGTTAGCTGCGAACTCCAAATAGGGACACAAAACACTCAGGGATAAACCCCCTAACTTGCAATGCCTTGAAAAAGTGGTATTATAGCTACAGCAGCAAACTCCAAATTGCTGTATGGCAATTTGAAAACACAAAGCGGCTTCTAGCCGAGTGTCACAGGTGGTGAGCGGTGATAGATGAGAAACCAACCTCTTAATCAGCGGGTTGGGGGTTCAAGTCCCCCGGCGTCCACCCAGCCCACGCCGCGCACCGCCTGATTTTCTCCCCCTTTCATCCATTCTCGCTTGTGTGCCTTGCACACTAATTTGCCCACCATCTGGGCCAACTGTCTGCACGTATAGAGTTCCTAGCAACCTACCTTCTTCTTGCTGATGCAACCGGATGCAATCGATCATCCAGTTCTGTTAATGTATACTATCAGGGGAGATGCATTGTGGAGGAACGCCGTCATCCCGTACTCACGCTGGAAGATGCCGCCATCGCTGCCGCGCTGGCTCCGCTTGGCGGGGCGCAGCGGGTGCGGGAGGCCACGCTGCTGGGCGGTGGCTTCAGTAACACGAATTATCGGGTCGATCGCGGTGGGCTGGATGCGCCGGTGGTGCTGCGACTTTATGCCGGTGGGGCGGAGGTTTGTCGCAAGGAGACGGCGCTCTTACTGCGACTGCGCGGGCGCGTGCCGGTGCCGGCGGTGCTGCATGCCGCGCCCGACGGTGGGGCTATCGGCGTACCTTACGCCGTACTCGCGTGGGTTGATGGTGTTTCCATGAGCGTGATCTTGCAAGGTGGTGAAGAGGAAGCGATCACGCAGTGCGCCGAAGCTGCCGGGCGCACGCTGGCTGCCATCCACACCATGACGTTTCCTGCCGCCGGCTTCTTTGGTCCCGATCTCGTAGTTGCTCAGCCAATGAGCGAGGAATATAGCTGGCGCGGCTATCTCACCGCTTGCGTGGAAGCGCCCGACGCGACGCAACGCCTGGGCGCAGATCTTGCCCACCATTTGAAGCGCTTGGTTGAAGATGACGCGGCGGAAATGGACGCCGCATCCGCGCCCGCCATCCTGGTCCACGGCGATTATCAGGGCAAGAATCTGTTGATGCGGCGCGTGGCCGATGCCTGGCAGGTCGCTGGTGTGCTGGATTGGGAATTCGCCTTCGCGGGATCGCCGCTTTTCGACCTGGGCATCCTGCTCCGCCACGCAGACACATTGCCAGCAGAGTATGGTGCGGCGGTCGCGCGGGGCTATGCCGCCGCTGGTGGCACCTTGCCGGAGGAGTGGCTGCGTCGCGCCCGATTGAACGATCTGGTGAACCTCTGCGAGTTCTTGCTTGACGGCACACCGCGCCCAGTTCACGAGGCGGCGATGTGCCAGCTGATCGCGGCAACGGTACGTCGCTATGGCAGCGCCACCGCGTAACCGCTAGGATGCCACCATGCGTCGGCGTCGCCGGCTGCGCTGGATGAGCGCCGCGCTCGTCGGCACGCTGAGTGCGGCCAGCGCCACGGGCGCGATGCGCCGCAAGGTTGCGGGCGTCACGCGCCGCCGGATAGGCAGTGGCAGCACATGCACCGGTGCCGGCGTGAAGATGGGCGCGGCCAGCGGATCGCCCGCTAGCGGCGGCCAGGCGGGAGCCGCCAGGAAAGCCAGCAACAATTCGTTGAACCGCTGGGGGGCTTCGAGTTGCGGGCGGTGGTAGCACTGCGGTAGCACTTCCAGGTGCGCGCAGGGGATTAAGCTGGCGGCGAGAAGGCCGTGGCTGACAGGGATTGTAGCGTCGCGTGCGCCCCAGAGCAGCAACACCGGCATGGCGAGGTCCGCCAGCAGGGGTAGGGCGCTGATGCGCTGGCCTTGCAGGCCGCCCGCGCCACGCAACATCGAGAGGAATGCCTGGCGCGTCTCGCGCGATTGAAAGCGATCCAGCATCGTCGGCGTCTGCGCATCAAAGGTTTGGTCCAGCCGGCGCATGCGGCGCAATTCCATGCGGCGGCTCATCTGCGTGATACGCAGACGGGGGCTGGCGAGCGCGCCGATGATGCCATCCGCGCCGGGCAGCGTGCTGATGCGCAGCAACCAGTGCATATCGCGCCCCATGCCGCCGCTGGAGGCCAACACCAGCCGGTCCACCCGCGCCGGGTGGCGCTGCGCGAAGACGAGCGCGAGGCCGCCGCCCATCGAGTGGCCGATGACGTGTGCGTGCGCCAACCCTACGGCGTCCATGAAGCCGCGCACGTAGCCCGCCATCGCCTCCAAGCTGTAATCCACGCCGACTTTGTCGGAAGCACCACAGCCGAGCATATCGGGCGCAAAAACGGTGTAGTGGCGTGCCAGCTCCGGCAGCACGAAGCGCCAGGTGAAGCTGTTCGCCCCTAGCCCATGCAGTAGCACGACCGGCGGACCTGACCCGCCCGTTACATAGCTCATTCGGTGGCCACCCACCGTCACGCACCGGCGCAGCAAGCCCTGGGCCGCCGGTGGCCATTGGCCCCCCTCCGGCCAGCCATCATCATCATACGGTTGTTGTTGCATAACTCCCCCTCCGGTGTAAACCCGCCGCCGAACTCCGTCCGTGCAGCATCCACAGCTTTATCGCTAGTATACGGGAATAATTCTGAAATACAAGAGCTTTATTACATCTATTATAGCGCGTTGACGTTTTAGCGTTCAATGAAGTTGGCGACACAGCGCGAGGGGGAAGTAATCAGCGAGTGGGGATGGGGACGGTGGGCGGGGAGGGCTGGCCTCCCAGGCGGCCCAGCTTGCGCATCTCCGGCCAGATCAGCGCGACCAGGGCGACGACGATGAGCGTTCCCACGCCGCCAGCGGCGACGGAGATCATCGGGCCGAAGAGCGCGGCGGTCAGGCCGGACTCGAAGCCACCCAGCTCATTCGAGGTGCCGATAAAGATGCTGTTGACGGCGGCGATGCGCCCCCGCAGCTCGTCCGGCACGCGCAACAGCAGCAGGGTGGCACGGACCACGACGCTGACGTTATCCATCGCGCCGAGCAAGGCCAGCATGGCGAGCGAGAGCCAAAAGTTGCGCGACACACCGAAGACGATGGTCGCCAGCCCAAAGGCCGCGACGGCCAGCAGCAGGGCGCGTCCCGCGCGCTTGAAGGGCGGACGAAAGGCCAGGCACAGCGCCATGCTCACCGCGCCTACGCTGGGGGCCGCGCGCAACCAGCCCAGCCCCGTCGCCCCCACATGCAGGATGCTGACCGCGTAGATCGGCAGCAGCGTCGTCGCGCCGCCCAGCAACACGGCAAACATATCCAGCGTGATCGCCGCCAGGATCACCTGCGAACGGCGCACGTAGCTGACGCCCGCGGCCATCGCGCGCAACGAGGGCGCGGCGCGTGAGCGCGCCACCGGTCGCCCGCGCACCAGCGCCAGCAATGTGATGTATAGGACGACGGCCACGACATCCAGCACGTAAACCAGCGCCGCGCTACCGTTCTGCCAGGCGATGACGAAGCCGCCCAGCGCGGGACCGACCACCGAGGCCAATTGCCACGAACTGCTATTCCACGTGGCCGCGTTCTCGAAGACCTCCGGCGGCACTGTGGAGGGGACCATCGTGGAACTGGCCGAATCGTTGAAGATCTGCCCCACGCCCATGCCAAACAGGCATAAATAAATCAGCGGCAGCGCGCCGCGCGTGAACGCCAGCACGGCCAGTCCCAGCGAACACAGCGCCAGCACGCCCTGCGCCGCCATCATCACGCCCTTGCGGTTCGCGCGATCCGCCACGAAGCCGGCGGGCAGCGCCAGGCCGACCACCGGCACCATCTGTGCCAGGCCCACGAAGCCCAGCGCCAGTGCCGAGTGCGTGCGCAGATACAGATCCCAGCCGATGGCGACGCTAACCATCTGTGATCCCACGGTGGAAACAAACCGCCCCAGGAAGAAGAGCCGGAAGTCGCGCTGGCGCAATGCCGCCCACGGATCATGCCGCGCGCGTTCCCCCACGCCCACGATTTCGGGCAGCGGGGCCACGCCCAGCGTCTCACGCTCGCGTTCGTCTTCGATCTCCGCCGGATTCATGCAAACTCCCTCACGGCGTCGTCAGCGCGAGATCGCCATAGGCGGCTTCGGCAGATGTGGTGCCGAGCGAGATGGGAACCCACGCGCCCAGCGCGACCGACCCCACCGCCTGCACCGTGGCCCCGCCAAAGTTGCCCTGGTAGAGTTGCGCCCCGTTGAGGGCGATGGTATAGATGCCGCGTTGCGACTGAATCACGACCGTGTTGCTCGCCTGATCGGACGTGTGCCATTGATCGGTGTAGCCGGTATAGAGCGGCGAAGGTTCGTTGTCGCTATAGACGGCGAATGCGCCGGCACCGGGATTGAAGAGGATCGCCAGCGTTCCATGTACGAATATCGCCGGCTCAAGCTGGTAATTGAGGGGAGCCTGGGGCAGCACCACCACGCTCAGCCGGAAATCGCCGACGCTTTGACCGTTCAGGTGGCAGACGGGGGCGATGCCGGTGTCGCTGGTGACAACTGCATCCAGCCCACCATTGGCATAGGAACACTGCGCGCCGGCCCCGTTTTGCAGCGTCCAATCGCCGTCTGCGGTTGCCAGGCTGTTGTGATAAGCCGTCGTGCCGAAGGCAGCAGGCGCGGCGGGGAGGGCGAACGCGCCGCCCAGCGCCAGCGCCACGGCCACCGCCGTCAGCGCCACCAGCGCGATCAGCCAGATCAGCGGCGTGAGGCGCGCGGGTGGCACGGGATATTCCTTGGGCGGAGCCAGCGTCGGATAGTTCGGCGGATAGTTCGGCGCGAACGCCGGATAGCCGGGATACGGCGTGGGGGCGGGGTATGTCGGATATGGCGCGGGATAACCCGGCGAGTTCAGCGGCACCTGTGCGGATGGCTGCGGCGGTTGATCCGCGTTTTGCGGGTACTGGGACTGGGTCATCGCACACCTCCCGGCACAGGCATGGCTGGCGCAGGCGGCGCGGGGATGGCCGGTGGCGTGGTCGCCGCTGGCGCGCTCGCGCGCAGGTGGCCCGTCACCCAAATCAGCACGCCGAGGATGGCGATGTAGATGGCGAACGGTACGAGGATCGCTGCCGTCTCCGGCAGGCCGAAGAACCAGATCGGCGACTGCAAGAAGTTCCCGACCGGCCCTGGCAGCAATTCGAGGAAGGTCGAGCCGTTGAAGAGGCCGTGTTGTAAGACGGCGTAGCCGATGGCTCCGAAACCCTTCAGGTAACGCTGCGCGACGCCCTTGCCCCGGAAGATGTAGTACCAGCCCAGCGTCGCCATGCCCGCGCCGACGCCGTGGATCAATCCTGCGCCGAGGCGTTCGACGGCCACGATGATCCAGTCCGCGCCGCCGAAGCCGCCGATATATTCGGTGGTCTCCAAAATGGCGAAGCCCATGCCCGCCGCCATGCCCAGGATGAACGCTTCAGCGGGGCCACGGATGCGCCCGATGATGGTCAGCGGGCCAATCGGCTTGAAGCCTTCCTCGACCAGCGGCGCCACTAATGCCGTCAGCAAGAACGTGGCGACTAGTTGCGGCGTGGTGTTCGGGTTCGCCGTGATGTTGCCGGCATCCACTTTGAGCAGTGATGCCAGGATGCCTGCCGCCACCAATTCCAGGATGAGCGCCAGCAGCGTCGCCAGGAAGGTGCCGCTCAGGTACGCCAGCCACGCCCGCCGCCAGGTGGTGGGATAGCCCAGGCGCTGCGCCGTGAAGGTGAAGATCGTCACGGCAGGCAGGATGCCGGATAGCAGCAGCAACGGCGTTTCCAGCAGCGCGGGTGCCTGGGGCAAGCCAGCGTCATGCTGGAAGATGCCCACGCCTAGCACCACCGCCGTCAGGCCCAACGGCACCAGATAGGACGGCAGCCGCATCTGCGCCGAGGGGCGGCCCAGCAGCGCGCGGATGGTGAAATATAATCCCACGCCGCCACCGCCCAGTGCCGCCAGCGTGCCGAAGCCGAGGAACGAAGTCAAGGCAAGATTATCAATCGCGCCATTCGTGCTGGCGACGAGCAGGACGAGCGCGAACAGGAAACCGGCGAGGATCGTCAGGCTCAGCAGGACGGTAGCGACGATGCCGATAACCAGCCGATAGGTGTCGCGCTTGGGCTGGGGCGGCAGATAGGGATAATAGCCAGGATAGGGATAATAGCCGGGATACGGCGGATAACCAGGGTAGGCACCGTAGGCCGTGGGTGGCGCACCATAGGGCGCGGGCGGGGGATACGGGTAGGCTGGCATGCCGCCCTGTGGATAACGCGGGTAGCCCGGCGCGGGGGCGGGGACCGCATCAGGCGGGCGGGGAGCCGGATCAGGATAAGACATCGGATGCTCCTGCGGTGAAATCGCGCAAACCGTTGGGGTTCTGTGGATGAGTGGTTCCTCTTACATCACAGAGTATAGCAAATCCAGCGCCGTCCGTGGGCGTGAACTGGATCATAGGGCGACAACTCGCGGCGGCGATGTGACCAGTTACCTTGCGTATCCGTATTCCATGCGCCACAATAAGGCTGGATGGCTCACGCACGCCTGACGCGCGCCGATCACGATCTTTCGAGGGCTGCAATGATGGTTCCAGATGATAACTCGCCAACGGTGCCAAACACACCGGCTCTGCCGCCAAATATGCCTGGCGGCCCCATTCCGCCGCCTGCGCCGCCGCGCCCCGGCAGTCCTGGCATCGACGACCGTGGCCGCGCGCCGATCTGGCAGGTGTCGCGCCCCCAGGGCCAGGCTGGCATGGGCGGCATTTCGCTGGGCAGCTTCGGCGTCGGTTTCGCCATCGCGCTGGCCGTGCTGACCATCATGGTCGTCGGGCTGATCCTGTTGCTGAATGTGCATAATAATAAGGGCAGCGGCTTGGGCGAAGTTCCCACCACGCCACCGACCGCCATGCCGACGCAAAACGCGCAGATCCCTACGGCCACGCCGTTGCCGCCGCTCACCAGCAAGGCCGCCACGGACCTGAGCAACCTGTTTTACTCGTACATCAACTCGCGTGACTACCAAGATGCCTATAATCTCCTGGGCAGCAATTTGCAAGCGGGCCAGAGCGCGGCGGCCTTCGCCGCCCAGTGGCAGAACGTGCAGAGCCTCAGCGTCGATCCGACCAGCCTCACGGCTGCCGCTGGTGATAACGGTACGCAGATCGTGAAGCTGAACTATTCGCAGTTGAATAGCGATGGTAGTTCCACCGTCGTGCAGGCGACCCTCCAGGTGGGCTACGATCAGAACAACCTGCGCATCCTGGCGCTGAATGCTTTGCCGCTCGGCACGCCCACGCCGGTGACACAGCCAACCGCCACGCCTGGCGCGCAGCCGACGGCTACGCCCGCGCCGCAGCCCACCAGCACGCCACAACCGACCGGCACGCCAACGTCAGGCACGCCCGCCCCGTCGCCCACGCCGGGTAGCTGATACTTCATTCGGGTGATCCGTAGAGGCACCGGAAGACTGCCATTCCTATCTGTCCCTACGATCACCCGGAGGACCGCCATTCTCCTTAACAACGGAGGACCGCCATTCCTGTCTGTCACGCTCCCCCACAGGACCGCCATTCTCCACAACCCCGGAGGACCGCCATTCCTGTCTGTCGGTCATGTTTCCCCGCAGGACTGCCATTCTTCATAACCCCGGAGGACAGACATTCCTGTCTGTCCGGCCCCGCTGACCGCTGTCTTTCTCCGCAACAGGTTGAAGTTGTGCTTGCTGATCCGCCGCGTCAGTAATACCACCTTTCGGGCAAAGACGGTGATCATTGGGGCCGGACAGACAGGAATGTCTGTCCTCCGGGGTTAGGGAGAATGGCGGTCCTCCGTGATTATGGAGAATGGCGGTCCTCCGTTATCCATATTATTCATCCGCAAAGGGTATAAGGTGGCGGTCATCGTCCATAGCGGCGGTCGTCGTGGTCCAGCCAGCCGCTCTCGTCGTCGGGATAGCGGTCCGGCGGGCGCGTGGCATAGCGCGCGTCGGGGTCGTCGCGGCGGCGGGTGGGGCGGCGGTCCGGCGCATCATCCTCGGCGCGGCGCTGGCGCGACGGGGAACGCAACGCCGGGATGGCGCGTTCGCGCGCCGCGCGATCCAGCAGGCGCTCGCGGCCAGCGCGGTCGCTTTCTGGTGGGCGGAGACGGCGGTCCGACGCAGGTGCCTCGGCATCGTCGTACCAGTCCGGCGGGCGAGCAGGAGGGTCGCGGCGGGCCGTGGGGCGACGCGGCGAATCAGCATAGGGCGGCGGATCGTCGGGCAGGGCATCGGGGCGATAGCGGCGCGGTGGGGGGGCATCCAGCCGGGGACGAGGGGCAGCGGCGGCATCTGCGCGGTGGGGGCGGGCGCGCACGCCCTGGCGCAGCCGTTCCACCGCGCCGGTGAGGTCGCGCGCGTGCTGTTCCGCTTCCTGCTCGTTGGCCTGCATGCTGCTCGCTTCCGCCACCAGTTGGTTCACCGAGGCGTGCAGACGGCGGTAGGTTTGGCGGGCCTGCTCCGCCGTCAGGGCGAGATGCTTGGCGCTGGTGCCGACGTGATCGGCCAGCCCAGGGGCCGCGCGCCGCGCGGCGGATTCGGCGGCGATGAGTTGCGCCAGATGCTTGAGGTCATCGGCACATTGGTCCAATTCTTCCGTGATGTTGTGCAGGGCGCGCACACCCGCGATGGCCCCATGCACCGAAGAAGCCTGGCGCTGCGCCCGCTGGGCCTGGGCGTGCAACCCCACGCGCAATGCCTGGGCGGCGTGGTCTGCCTGATGCACCTCGCGTTCCACCAGGCTTGTCAGGTGTTGCACCGCCGGCTCCCAGCGTCGTTTCGCCAGCCACAGCACGCCGCCCGCCACGCACGCGCCCATCACTAG
This sequence comes from Ktedonobacteria bacterium, assembly GCA_027459785.1. Classification (GTDB taxonomy): domain Bacteria; phylum Chloroflexota; class Ktedonobacteria; order Ktedonobacterales; family JACDGC01; genus JAJPKG01. The sequence goes on from DAIDGU010000021.1 coordinate 49,651, forward strand.
CGCCATCACGATCCCCTGCATCCAGCCATCCGCCACGCTCGCCAGCACAGGGTATCCATCGATCCATCCATGTACCATCGCCGCACAATCCTTTGCCGGCCAGGATTCTCGTCCGCCGCACCCGCCGATCCTGCTCCGCTCTGCACTGTAGCATGTGGCTTGCCCAAATGCAAGCAGGGGACGCGGCGGGCGATTGACGGGGCTTACTCGCCGATGGTGACGGGCCGTGCCTCCACGGTTTCACCGCGCTTTGCCGCTTCCTTCAGCGCCTGCACGTTGGGGTCGCGGCCCACGAAAAGCGCCAGCACGGTTGCCACGCCGGTGCCGATCATTGCCAGCAGGAAGGTGTCGTTGAGCGAGAGCGTCAGGGCATGCGACCCAATGTAGTGCTGCGCGGCCTGGGCCACACAGGCTTGCACGGCGTTTTGGTCGAAGCCGTGTTGCGCTGTGCAGGCCGAGATCGCGCCGCTCAGTTGTGTATTCTGGAAATCCGCCTGCGCGCTGGCGATATGGTTGGTCAACTGGCGCGTCTCATAGGCCGTCAGGAGCGACAGCCCCAGGGCGCTGAAGATCTGGCGCGTCACGTTCACCAGCGACGAGGCGCGCGCCATCGCGCGGTTGCTGACGCGCGCCAGCACCAGCGTTTGCAGCGGGATGTTCGCCATGCCAAAGCCCAGGCCGCGCACCGCCAGCCAGATCTGCAACGTCTGCGGATCGGTCGTCGGCGTCAGGTTGATGAAGCCGAAGCTGCCAACCGTAACCAGCACCAGGCCGATGACGATCAGCGGGCGCGGGCCGGTGATGTTATACAGCCGCCCCGCCGCGATGACGCCGATGACGGCAGCGATACCCTGCACCGCCAGGATCAAGCCGGTATTGAGCGCGTCGCGGCCCTGCACGTTCTCAAAAAAGGCTGGCAGGAAGAAGAGGAAGCCGAAGAGGAACGCGCTCAGCACCCACGTGAGGACGTTGGCCATCGTGAACGAATAGTTCGTGAACAGCCGCAGATCCATCACCGGATCGCTATGGCGCAGTTCATAGAGCGCGAAGGCCGCCAGCAGCACACCACCCCCCGCCAGGTAGGGCCACACGCTCAGGTCGTTCAACCCATAGCTGCCGGATTGGTTGATGCCGTAGGAAAGTGCCACGGTGCCGGCCACCGCCAGTACCAGGCCCAGCACGTCGAAGCCTTTCTGCGCAACGGCGGGTTCTTCATCGCCGACGGCGACTTCCTGAGCATGGCCGTGTAAAACGAGCAGGGCGAGGACGAAGGTGATGACGCCGATGGGCAGGTTGACCTTGAAGATCGCCGGCCAGTCATAATATTTCGTCAGATAGCCGCCGATGGTTGGCCCGAAAACGGGGGCCAGCAACACCGGAATGCCGATCACCGCCGACGCGGGGCCGCGTTCCGCCGGCGGGAAGACGCGGAAGGTGATCGCGAAGGCGATTGGGAAGAGCGCGCCGCCGCCCAAACCCTGCAACACGCGGAAGGCGAAAAGCAGCGTCTTGCCGTCGATAGCGAGCGATCCGAGCGTCAGGCCGTCCGTCGGTGTGAAGGCGCACAGGCCGGAGCCGATGGTGAAAAGTGCCAGCGCCGCCAGAAAAACGGTTTTCGTGCCGATGCGGTCGCTCAGATAGCCGACGGCGGGGATGATGGCCGCTTGCGCCAGGAAATAGGCGGTGACGACCCAGATGATCGTGTTGCGATCCGTGTGAAAGGTCGCCTGCATCGCCGGTAAGGCGACGTTGACGATGGTGTTGTCCAAAATCGCCATGAAAAGGCCGAGCGCGACGATGAGCGCCGCTTGCCATTTATACTGCATCACTCTGCTCCGCAGGGGTGGGTGTCATAGTGCTATACAGCACCATGCAGATGATCTGAGCGCGGGCATGGGCCTGCGCCGCCGGGGAGGTGAAATCGTGATCGGGAAAGAACATGGCATGGCGTGCCAGCGAGGCGCGGTCGATCATCGCCAGCAACGGCATATTTGCGATCACGAAGATCGGATCGATATCCGCGCGGATGAAGCCCGCCGCCTGGGCGCGCTGAAGGAAGCGTGCGATGGCACAGAAACGCTGCGTCATCACCGGTTGTGCCGGCGCACTGGCGAAGGTCTGCCATTCTTCTGCCGCTTCCCACATCAAGATGCGCCGCAGATTGGGGGTGTTGACCAGCCGGTCGAACCAAAAACCGACCGCCTGGACGATGTAGTCGCGCACCTGCGCGCGAGTGAGGGGGGGGGCGTCATCGTCGACGAAGCGCAGGACCACGTCGTAAAAGTGCTGTTCCTGGTCGCCCTTCACGCAGCCGATGACGGCTCTATACAGCCCCAGTTTGTCGCCAAAGTAATGAAAGATCAAACTTTTGTTATAGCCGGAAGCTTCGGCGATGGCATCGACACGCGCGCCCGAATAGCCATAGCGCGCGAAATGCTCCTCGGCGGCGGACAAAATGGCTCCCCGCGCGGCCTCGCTGTCGCGCGTGCGGCGATTGGTGGATTCCGGCATCGCCCGTGACCCTCCCACACGATCTTTTGACCATCCAGTTTAACTACATGGTTTAACCAGATGGTGAGATGATAGCGCAGCGGGCAAGGGCAAGTCAAGGGGGTTCGGTAGCGATGGGCTAAATAGCAGGCGAGGCTAGGCTCCATCTTGCCTAGAATACACCAAAAACTGTGACAAATGGAGCAGATTGGCGAGAGAGTTGCCGGTACATCAGCCAACGCTGACAACGAGGTGATCGATCATGGCGAGCAGCTACTCTCCCAACATCCGGCAACCGGCGATCCAGCGGTCGCATGCCCGCGCTCGCAACACCGGCTATATCTACGTCGTCGCGGGCCTGGGCGCGCTGAACGGCCTGCTTTTTGGCTATGACACCGGCGTCATCTCCGGCGCGCTGCTCTTCATCCGCGCGCAGTTCCACCTGACGCCGGCGGCGCAGGAGATCGTGACCAGCGGCGTGCTGATCGGCGCAGTGATCGGCGCGGCCATCAGTGGCCTGCTGTCGGATCGCTGGGGCCGGCGGCGCACGATCATGGCGACGGCCATCACCTTCGTCGTGGGCGTGCTGGTGGCGACCTTCGCCCCCACGATCCCTTGGCTGGTCGCCGGGCGTATCATCGTCGGCCTGGGCATCGGCGTCGCCTCGATGATCGGCCCGCTGTATATCTCCGAGGTCGCGCCGCCCAAGATTCGCGGCGCGCTCGTTTCGCTGAACCAGCTCGCCATCACCAGCGGCATCCTGCTGTCGTACCTAGTCAACTTCGGTTTCGCCGCCAATGGCAGTTGGCGCTGGATGTTCGGCCTGGGCGTCATCCCGGCGGTGATCCTGGGCATCGGCGTGATCTTCCTGCCGGAAAGTCCGCGCTGGTTGGTCAAGCGCGGTCGCCAGAACGAGGCGCGCGGCGTCTTGCACCATATCGAGCCGGCGCTGACCAAGGCCGACCTCGCCCTGACCATCCAGGACATCCAGCAGTCCTTGCGGGTGGAACGCACCAACTTGCGCGACCTGCTCGCGCCGCTGATCCGTCCGGCGCTGATCATGGGCATCAACCTGGCGATCTTTCAGCAGATCACCGGCATCAACACGATCATCTACTACGCGCCGACGATCTTCCAACTCGCCGGCTTCCACTCGGCCACGGCGTCGATCTTGGCGACCGTAGGCGTGGGCGTGGTCAATGTCGCCTTCACCGTCGTCGCCATCTGGCTGGTGGACCGCGCGGGCCGGCTCAAGCTGCTCTATTGGGGCCTGAGCGGGATGATCCTCTCGCTCTTCGTGCTGGGCCTGGCCTTCGCGTTGCCCGGTGCGCGGCACCATGTTGGCACCATCACGGCGATCTCACTGATCGTTTACATCGCCTCCTTCGCCGTCAGCCTCGGCCCGATCTTCTGGCTGCTGATTGCTGAGGTCTATCCGCTGACGGTGCGCGGCATGGGGATGAGCGTGGCGACGGTGGCAAACTGGGCCGCGAACCTGCTCGTCTCGCTGACCTTCCTGACGCTGATCGTCCACCTGGGAACCTCCCTCACCTTCTGGCTCTACGGCCTCTTCGCCATCGGCACGCTGATCTTCGTGCGCTTCCGTGTGCCGGAAACCAAGGGCCGCACCCTGGAACAGGTCCAGCGTTTCTGGAGCGACAAAGCGGCGTAAGGACGGCGGGCGCGGGGACGGCGGGCGGTTGAAACCGCGCCTAAGCGCCTGGCGGCGACGAAGTCCGCCGTCGCGGACTACCTCCAGTCCACGTAGGTGGACTTCGTGGCGGAACGCCCCTAGGCGCGGTTTCAACCGCCCGCCGTCCCCCGCTCGTCCCCCGTCCCTCGCCGTCAGGCGGTGAGCGCGGCCTCT
>DAIDGU010000022.1 GCA_027459785.1 Ktedonobacteria bacterium
GGTTGTCAGCGTGACAGACGAGCGGGCGGTTGTCAGCGTGACAGACGAGCGGGCGGTTGTCAGCGTGACAGACGAGCGGGCGGTTGAAACCGCGCCTAAGCGCCTGGCGGCGACGAAGTCCACCTACGTGGACTAGGATCCCAACCCACGTAGGTGGGTTTCGTGGCGGCACGCCCTTAGGCGCGGTTTCAACCGCCCGCCGTCCCTGCCACGCTGGCAACCGCCCGCCGTCCCTGCCACGCTGGCAACCGCCCGCCGTCCCTGCCACGCTGGCAACCGCCCGCGCGTCCCCCGCCTGAAATCACAACCGCCCGCCGTCGCCGCGCACATGATCAGTGGCATCATCCATCTTTAAACGCAAAGGGTCTGGTATAAACGTTGGATCTATGGTATACTATCTTTCGACAAACTTTGCACAAAGGAGAAACATCTCGGTTAAGAAACCTTAACCGTAAACCGTTGACAATTCAACTGTTTGCCCTTATACTGTTTCACTAAGAGCACGTCGAGGTGGCGCAGTGACGAGCAGCGCCGGATAGCTTGACATCTATCCCTGGGAAAGACATCCTGGATATATGTGCTGTCCGCTCGTTGCCCGGCATGGTCTGACACAGGATCGAGCGACGGCCCGCGTTTGGAGATCCGGAATCCAATACAAGGAGCGTCTCAATGATCCCTGCCTCGGCTGGTTACGATCCAGAGCAACACTTGTATCAGTTGTTGACCAAACTGTTCAATCTGCTGGATGACAACGATCGCCAGTTTTTCGGCGAGTTTGGTCTGAGTACGCGCCAATTTTGGGCGCTGCATCATTTAGAACAGAGCGAGGGCATGTCGATGATCGAACTGAGCCGGCGCTTGCTCACCGATAAGAGCAATGTGACGGCGATCATCGACCGCCTGGAAGACGGCGGCCTGGTCAAACGGACCCCCGCGCCCCAAGACCGGCGCGTGATCCTGCTGACGCTCACCCCCGCCGGGCGGCGACGGCACCATGAGGTGCTCGCCGCGCATCACGAGCGCATTCGCGCTTTGATGGTGGGCGATGAAGCCGCCCTGCGCACGGCCATCAGCATCTTGGAACCCATCGCGGAACGGGTCGAGCAATACCTGCATCCCCCGATCCCATCTGATGAGAAGACCCACCTGCTGGCGGCGAACGATTAGCTAGCAACCGCACGGTGACGTGTGAGAGATCTAGCTCAGCAATAACGTAAGGCATCCTAGGGGGATGTTCCCCTATAGTTCCTGGCCGAGGAGGACCAGTTCCCATGTTATCAAAACGTATGCTTGGTTTGTGCGCGACCGCGATGGTTGCCGCCTCCATGCTCCTTTCCGCCTGCGGTTCCAGCAGCAGCAATGCCGGCAGCGGCCTCACCGGCACCCTGACCATCTGGCACGACTGGGCGGGTGCCTATCTCCAGGCAAAACAAGCTATTGTACAGAAGTACGAGAACCTGCATCCGGGCGTTACGATCAAGCTCGTCAACCAGACCGATGACGGCAAGACCACCTCCGCTGTCAATGCCGGCACTGGCCCCGACATCGTGCAAGATCCGGTGGACCACGTGGGCAGCCTGGCCTCGACGGGAGTCATCGTTCCGATTGATCAGTATGAAAGCGCGAGCGACCTGAGCAGCACGTATACCAACACGGCGGCGCAGAGCGTGCAGTTCAATGGCCACGTCTACGGTATCCCCGAAGTGACAGAAGTCGTCACGATCATGTACAACACAAAGCTGATCTCCGCCAGCCAACTGCCGAAGACGACCGACGATATGCTCACATTCGAAAAGAGCTATTCGAAGGCGCACCCAGGCTCGTATGGCATCGTGTGGGACGTGAACAACGTCTACGTTGACGCGGGCTTCTTCTACGGCTATGGCGCAACGATCATGGACGGCACCGGCAACATCACCGTTGCCTCCCCGGCGGGCGTCGCAGCGGATAACTATATTGCGCAGTATAGCAGCATCCTGCCAAAAGACCTCAACGGCCAGAGCGCGACCGCGCTCTTCAACGAAGGCAAAGCGGCGGCGATCATCGACGGCCCGTGGGCCTACACCGGCTATCAGACTGCCATGCAATCGCTGGGCAGCAGCCTGGGCTTCGCCACCCTGCCGATGGTCAACTCGACTAGCACGCCGATGAAGCCGTTCGTGGGCGGCAAGGCGTTCATGCTGACGAAGAACGCCAAGAACCCGCAACTGGCCATCGACTTCATGAAGTTCTTCACCAATGAGTCGAACCAGGCGACGATGGTGGCTTCCACCGGCGAGATTCCGTCCAACGCGGCTGCCGGCCAGGATCCGACCGTCACCAGCAACGCGGCCATCAGCGCCTTTGTGGCCCAGGTGAACGCGGGCGGCGTGCCGTTCCCGAACACCCCCTACATGGCGACCGTCTGGACGCCGCTGGGCAATGCGCTGACCGCCGTCTGGAAAGGCTCGGAAACGCCGCAAGCGGCGATGAGTCAAGCCCAGACCGCTATCCAGAGCGCGGTGCAGCAGATCAAACAGCAACAAGGCGGCTAGTCTGCCAGCGCGGCTTTATCCCAATCCCTTCCCGGCTTTCCCAGGCTGGGGAGGGGTTGGCCTCATTATGAGGCGCAACACAGGCGTGACAGATGGGTCAGCATTTGTTATAATCTCAGCAACACAGTGGTGTGTTGGCCAGCGGCTCCAGCTATTGGGGCAAGCTCCCGCAGAGGCGCGCGGGCGTCTCTGGTGATGCGAAAGCGAGATCTCCGATGCTCTACGCTCGACGCGCGACCGTCGCGGCATTCTTGCTGCCGACCTTCATCATTATCGCTCTGATTAATCTCTACCCCATCTTTTACACCGCTAATCTCTCGTTCACGAACAAGAACGCTTTCCACCTTGATAACTACCATTATATCGGCACGCAGAATTACCAAGACGTGATCCAGCAGACCGGCGGTGCATTCATCCACGTGCTGCTAATCACCACGCTCTATGTGGTGGCGTGCGTTGGCATCTATGTGTCTCTGGGCTTGATCACGGCGATGGCGCTCAACCACCCCAGGGTTAAGGGCAAAGGGATATGGAGCATCTTGCTGATCCTGCCGTGGGCAGTGCCAACTTTCATCACCGCGCTGATCTGGAAGTTCCTGTACGATTATAATTTCGGGCCGATCAACCAATTTATTCGTGTCATCACGCACAACCCCAATGCGGGTATCGGCTGGCTGGATCAACCGGTAGCGGCCTTCATCGCGGTCGTCGTTGTCAACATCTGGATGTCGTACCCCTTCTTCATGACGATCTCGCTCGGCGCGCTGCAAAGCATCCCGCCGGAACTGCTGGAAGCGGCGCGCGTGGACGGCGCGACGGGCTGGCAACGCTTCCGCTTCGTGATGTTGCCGCTGCTGCGCCCGGCCCTTTTGCCGGCGACGATCCTCAGCACCATCACCACATTCCAGATGTTCAACACGGTCTACCTCATCACGCAAGGTGGACCTTTCACCACCGGCAACATCAACGATCCCGGCGCGACGGAGTTCCTGATCGTCTACATGTATAATCGGGTCCAGAACACCGGCAACATCTTCATCAATTACGGCCACGTCGCAACGGTTGCCGTGCTCGTTTTCGCCGTGCTGTTGGTATTGATGCTCGCCAGCTTGCGGTTCACCAATCTGACCAAGGAGGTCAAGCGATGAGCGACCAACCCTTAGAAGCCCTGCCCGCTGAGGCGATCTCCACCGTGGAAGCTATCGCCCGCCCAAGGTCGGTGGCGCGCTCACGTGCCAACACGGCGGATCTTTTCAAGCGCCTGCGCGACAATCTGGGCGTGATCGGCATCTACGCCTTCCTGGGGGTGATGGTCATCTTCGCCCTCTTTCCGATCTATTACGTCTTTCAGGCGTCCTTCAACACGACGCAAGCGTTGATCTCAACCCAGTTGCAACTTGTGCCACAAGCGCCAGGGTGGGCCAACTATCAGTTCATCTTGCAACAAGAGCCGTTTCTAACATGGATGAAGAATTCCTTCATCGCGGTTGGGATGGCGACGGCGATCGCGCTGGTCTGCGCGACAACCGGTGCCTACGCGCTCTCACGCTTCCGTTTCCCTGGCCGGCGTTTCGGCCTGGTGATGTTGATGGTGCTGCAAACGTTCCCCGGCCTGCTGGCGATCTACGCTTATGAACAGATCCTGACCACGATTGGCCTGGAAGGCCAACTTACCGGGCTGGCCATCGTCTACGCGGCGGGCAACATCGTCATCGGCGTGTGGAACATCAAGGGCTATTTCGATACGATCCCGGTTGAGCTGGAAGAGGCCGCGCTGGTGGATGGTGGCAATTCGTTCCTGGCATTCTTCCGCATCGTCCTACCGTTGGCCGCACCAGCTATCGCGGCGTCGGCGATCCTGATGTTCGTCGGCGGCTGGAACGAATTCGCGCTGGCCAAACTGCTGCTGAACCCGGACAACAATAACGTAACAATCCCCGTCGGCCTGCAACAATTGCAAGGAGAAAACTCCACGCCGTGGGGCTACTTCGCCGCATCGGCGGTGCTGGTGAGTCTGCCACTGATGGCGATCTTCCTGTATATGCAGCGCTTCTTCAAGGCTGGCCTGACTATCGGCGGCGTGAAGGGGTAGGTGGCCCCACCCCCCAGCCCCTCCCCATCTGCGGATGGAGAGGGGGAGATCGATGGGTAAACATGGCGCGTGGCGCGGGCCAGCCGGCGGGTAAACCCGCCGGGCTTCGATCAGGAAGCCTGGCCAAGCCAGGCTGGGACGGGCGGAGTGCGTGGGGGCAGGTGATCGCGCGGGGGGGGGCGAAGGGCTAAAGCCACCTCGCTCGCAAAAGACGCCCTACGGGCTGTAGGCAGTGGTTGCAGCGTTAGAGGAAGTGATCGAACGGCGTGCGAGGTTTCCCGGCACCGAACATTCGTATGGTAAGCGTCGTGGGCGGGGGGAGGAACCTGGGCGCGATTTATCGCGCCCATACACGGACGGGAATGTGAAGCGATCACCCAAGGCGTCTTCATACCTGTCGGAGAGATGACGCCCCTCGCGTTTGCATGCAACGTTCGCCGGTAGCCCGTAGGGCGTCTTTTGCGAGCGAGGTGGCTTCAGCCCCTCGCGCCCTCCGCCGCACGATCCCTTGCCCCCACGCGCTTCGCCCGTCCCAGGCTGCGTAGGCAGCCTTCGTGATCGAAGCCCAGCGGGTTTACCCGCCGGGCGGCCCCACCGGGCGCTCCTGTGGTACTTGGTCGATCTCACTGCCGGCTGGCCCCACCGGGCGATCCCAGCCATTCGATGCCAATTCCGCATCTCTACCATCTTGAAGGAGCTTCGTCGTGGCCATTCCGTCACCTGCGCCGCGCCGCTGGCGCATCATCATCCCGGCGGTGGCCATCGGGCTGCTCGTCGTCAGCATCGCGGCGGTGGTCGTGGTGCCGCGCCTGGGGGCGCGGGGGAATGCCGGCAGCACCGCCGGGCCGATCTGTGCGCCGGGGACGGCGACGCTGGCGCGCAACGCCGGCGATCTCAAGACGGGCTTCATCTATCAGGTGATGCTCGACCGCTTCTTCGATGGCGATCCGGCGAATAACGATCCTGCCGGCGACCAGGGACTATACGATCCGACGCATCAGAATTGGAAGCTGTATTGGGGCGGCGACCTCAAGGGGCTGACGGACAAGATCCCGTATATCGCAGGGCTAGGCGCGACGGCGATCTGGATCTCGCCGCCGGTGCAGAACGTGACGAAGCCGCTGGATTATGGCGACGGCAACGGGCCGCAGGCGGGCTATCACGGCTATTGGGCGACGGATGATTACCGGATCGATCCGCACCTGGGAACGTGGGCGGACTTCGATGCTTTCATCGCCGCCGCACATGCCAGCGGCCTGAAGGTGCTGGTGGACTTCGCCGCCAACCACTCGAACCCGAACGACCTGGGCCAATTCGGCGCGATCTATAAAAACGGCGTATTGCAGGCATCCTACACGAACGATCCGAACGGCTGGTTCCACCATAATCCGACGATCACGGACTTCAACGATCAGTACGATCTGGAATACAACACGCTGGACGACCTGGCGGACTTCGCGCAGGAAAATCCAGCGGTGGATGCATACCTCAAAGGCGCGATCATGCAGTTCGTGGCACACGGCGTGGACGGCTTCCGCTTCGACGCAGTGAAGCATATGCCGGGGCCGACGGGCGGCTGGCTGCGCACGGTGGCGGACGGCATCGAGGCGGCGGGGCCGCACTACCTGACGGGCGAATGGCAGACGACTGATCCCACCGACCCGACCTATCCGCTGGCGGCACGCTTCGCCAACTCCAGCGGCATCGCGCTGCTGAACTTCCCCGTTTACAACGCCATCGACAATGCCTATGGCCGATCTGCCCTGGTGGGGCCGGTGGCGATCAACGATGTGCTGCAAACGGAGAGCAAAGATTTCACCTGGCTCAACGACCAGGATAACTTCATCGACAACCACGACTTCCCGCGCTTCCTGTCGGTCAACCCCAGCCATGCGGCGTTGAACGCGGCGCTGGCGGTGGTGATGACGATCCCCGGTATTCCCATCGTCTATTACGGCACCGAGCAATATCTGCACGACGACACCAACGGCGGCGGCGATCCCTATAATCGCCCGATGATGCCGAGTTTCGCCACCACGACGCCGGCCTATCAACTGTTGCACTGCCTGGCGGCCTTGCGGGGGAGCAATCCGGCGCTGGCCTATGGCACCTATGAGGGCTTGCACTTCGGCCATGCGCTCTATGTCTTCCAGCGCCAGTTTGGCGCGAACACGGTGGTCGTCGCGGTGAATAGCGCCAGCGATCCAGTGACGGTGAAGGCCGGGCAGACGGCGCTGCCGGCGGGGACGTATCACGATTACCTGAACGGCGCGTTTCACGGCCCCAGCCTGACGGTGGGCGCGGGCGGCGCGGCACCCGCCTTCACGCTGCCGGGCAACACCATCGCCGTCTGGCAAGCCACTGCGCCGACACCCACCACGCCACTGCTGGGCAGCGTGACACCGGAACTGGCGCAGCCAGGCGACACGATCACGCTGGACGGCCAGGGCTTCGCGCCGGGCGCAGTGGTGAAGCTGGGCAGCTACGCGGCGACGGTGACGGCGACGACGGCGACGAGCATCACCGCGACGGTGCCAGCCATGCCGGGCGGCATGTACCAGGCGACGATCTGCGCGGGCGGCACGTGCAGCGCGGGTTATCCCATCAACATCGCCACAGGGCCGCAGATACCCGTGACCATCAGCGTCACCGGGCTGCCTGCGCTGGCGGCGGGCGACAACCTGTACCTTACCGGCGCGCTGCCCGAACTCGGCGGCGGCAATCCCGCGCCCACGGCGGCCCTCGGTCCGATGATCGCCGCGCCGACGCAGACGACCAGCCGCTTCCTCATGGTGAGCCTGCCGGCCTGCCACACTGCGACCTTCACCTTCGAGATCGTTCACCTCGATGGCACGATCACCGCCGGCCACACCGCGCACGCGCTGAACATCCCCTGCCAGGGCGAGGGCGCGGCCACCTTCGCCTGGGGCTGAGGCGGATGGAAGGTGGTGGGACGGCGGGCGGTTGATGATGCGTGGGGGGACGGCGGGCGGTTGAAACCGCGCCTAAGCGCCTACGGCGACGAAGTCCGCCTACGCGGACTGGAGCTAGTCCACGCAGGTGGACTTTGTGGCGGCACGCCCCTAGGCGCGGTTTCAACCGCCCGCGTCTCCATCGCAGTTGCAACCGCGCACAAATTACTCTAGATGACGCGCCGCCCGCAGGCGACATAGAAGGGGAGATAACCTTTGCCGCGCGTTTGTTTGAACTCGTGCTCGGCCTGGGCATAGATGCGGTCGTAGTCTGACTCGGTGTAGATGCCCATGCCGATGACGCCGGCGCGGAGCGCCTTACCCACGGCCAGGCAGTCTGTTGCAGAGGCCACGCCGACGCGCCCGCCATAACGGCCCATCGGGAAGTTCACCTGGCGCAGATGCACGTCCGCCAGCCCAGCGGCCTTTAGCTTGTCGCCGATGGTGTGGCCGCAGGCAAAGTCGATGCCGCGCCGCTGGCACAGTTCAATCCACGAGGCCCACAGCGCGGTGAAGCCCGGCCCGCCAGCGACAGGGACGCCGCACTCCGCCAGTTCCACCCAGCCGCCCGGTCGGGTCACGCGCACCAACTCGCTCACCACGCCCGGCCAGCGCGCGGCGGGCAGCGCGGCGACCAGCAGCCGCTGATGCACCAGATCAAAGTTGGTGTCGGCGAAAGGCAGCCCTTCCAGGATGTTGCCCTGCACGAAGACATAATTATCGGGGCGGCGTTCCAAGCCGTAGCCATAGGTTACTTCTTCCGTCGGCACCAGATCGACACCCACGACGTTTGCCTGGGGGAAGAGCACGGCCATCTCCATCGCCCAGCGGCCCGTGCCACAGCCCACATCCAGAACACTCTGCGGCTGGTTTACTGGCGCGGCGTAGTTGCCTTGCAGCCCATTGCGCAACAGGAAGTGCTGAAAGTCCAGTCGCTTGATCTCGCCCATATCTTTCGGTAGCACATACGGCGCATCCGCCAGGTGCCGCCTGCCGCCGAAGGAAAACATCCGTCGCCCCGACACCGCTGGCGCTTCCGCCACTGCCACGTGTTGCCGTCGCTTGAACCAAGCCATCGATTTATCCTCTATGAACGTCACCACCTGCTGGCACGTTAGCTCGACGGCTCTATTATCCCCCGGCTGTCAAGAGGCCGCAGGGTTTCAGCGCGGTCTGCGCTGGCGCTCGTCCAGCGCGCGGTTGGCCAGGGCATCGGCGGTGGCGTTGGCCGCACGGCGCACGTGCGTGAACGTAACTTGCGGCAGTTGGCGCGCGAGCGTCCGCGCCTCCTGGTGCAGCGGCAGCAGATCGGGCGACTTCACGGCGTATTCACCGCGCATCTGCTTCACCACCAGCTCGCTATCCATCTGCACCGCGACGGCAGTGGGGTGCAGCGCGGCGACAGCGGTCAGCCCCAGGATCAACGCGCGATATTCGGCCTGGTTATTCGTCAGCGTCCCCAGGTAATGCCCCTCGCGCACCAGATCCGTTCCCTCCATCGTCTGGATAACGATGCCCGCCGCCGCCGGCCCCGGATTCCCCCGCGACGCGCCATCCGTGCGCAGGATCAGCCGTTGCCCCTGAGCTTGCGTCATATCTGCCATGCTGCCTCCACTAATGCCCTGTCCCCACCAATCGCGTTGCTCGTGGCTGCTCTCTTCCCCAATAATCTCCCCCTCTCCGTCAAAGACGGGGAGGGGGCCGGGGGGTGGGGCCGTCGCCGCTTAGGGGATGTATTCCCCCGTTGTCACCGTGCCACTGCCGGCGATGACGCTGCTGAAATGAGCGATGCCGTGAACCGCTGCGCCGGGATCGATATCCCCCGGCCAGGTTTCGTCACCAGTGTAGACCTGGCACGCGCCATTGCTGAGGTCGCCTGGGATGAAGTTCGCCGCGCCGTAACCTGTGACGCCCGTGGCATCGTCGGCAATGAAGCCGCGCACTTCACCGATAGGCAGTGTGCCGTGATCCACCGCACAGACGCGCACCGTCAGATGGTACGTGCCGCACGACACAAACTTGCCGTGGGTGTCAACATAATAGCGCACCCACAGAGATGCCCACATGAAGCCAAGGGGCGTGCCGGCGACATTGGTGATGGGGGCTGCGCCCAGTTCACGGGCGACCGGCGCGAAATGATAGTCCACTGTACACGATGCCGGCGTGGCGAATGCGCTCGCCCGCGCGGGCTGCTGCGCGCCGCCGACCGCCAGACCCACGGCCAGGGTGCTTGCTACGAGGATGCCGCTCAGCATCCGTACTGCTGTGTGATGGTGTTGCATGGGTACCTCCAACCTCAATCCTCTCCATACAGGTTCAATCACGCGACCACATGACATAATGTTATGTCAGGCTGCTGATTGCTCCCGGTGAGCGTAACACCTGATCTTGAGGTTGTCAAACACAACCGCTAGACGCCCTGGCGCTTCTCAGCTAGTCGGCGTGTTTGGTCGGCGGCGGCGGCATGTAGGGCAGGCCCGGCAGCACGGGCGGCGCGATGCCCCGGCGCAGGAGATCAATCCAGGCTTGTTGTGTCAGGAATTCACCAGGGGCGACATCCGGCAGGCGCTCGCGCACCAGCGCCACATCGTCGATCAGCGCGGCCAGCCGCTCATGCGCGATCTTGATCGCCAACTTGGCTTTGATATATTCGTCTGAGGGCAGGGAGCCGCGCCAGAAAACGGTGTCGATCAGCAGGCCGTGGGGCGCGAGCAGTTCATTGACGGCGTTGCGCAGGATCTCAGTCGCGTTCTCGCGCAGGTCCGCCCGGCGCAATTGGTCGGACGAGTAGTTGAGCAGCAGATGGCGCGCGACCACGCTCACCGTATGTTCGATCATGCGCTGCCGCTGCTCCGGCATCTTCTGCAACGTCTGCTTCATTAGTGGCGTCAGGCGCGTCATCGCCGGATGCATCTGCCAGGTCAATTCCAGATTCAGATAGACGGCATCGCCCTCCGCTGAAGCGATCTGCGAGACGACGATATCTTGCGAGAGCGGGCGCAGGTCCACGCGCTCGTCCGGCCCGCCCAGCGCATCAATGCCCGGCAGCAAGAAGACGACGCCGCTCGGCCCCAGCCGGTGCAACTGCCCCCAGCGATAGATCACAGGCCGCCACGGGTCCGGTGTCGTATGCAGCCCCGCTTTCAGGCAGATCGCCGCCAGGATGAGAAGGCTGAGTAGGAAAAATATCCCATACGCGGGCCAGAGGATCATGAGTACGATGACGGCGCATGGCACGCCGATCAGTACCGCGCGAGTGAGCGAATCCATACAGCACTGTCCTCGCTATCCTTGCGAATGAGTCTTATTCTTGCGAGAGAGAAAGATCTTGCATGTTCATCGCAACAGGGGTGCCAGGTTTGGGCATAGCCCGTTTGGCGACGACGTTACACATTAGCGCCTCCTGGCGTTGTACGAATCAGGTAGACTGATCGAGAGACGGCGCGATCCCGCGCGTGGGATGCGCCCTATAATGAGGGTATCTGCTGTGGCACTTGCTTCGACATCGGCATTCCATTCGGTTCCGCGCCACGAACGCCCCGATAGTCATATTCTACCTGCGCAGGTATCGAATCTTGATGACCGCCAGCGAATCTTCGCCATTGTCGAGACGGTGCGCCAGCGCGACATCCTCACCTATGAACACGCCCGCCGCGTCGCCATTTACGCGCAACGGCTGGCCCGTCGGCTGGGTGCGGCCCGCGCGGAGGCCGAGCGCTTCGCGCTGGCCGGCCAAATCCACGATGCCGGCAAATCCTGGATCGCCGATGCCATCCTGAAAAAGACCGGCACCTTGGACGCCGAAGAATTCGACATCATCCGCGCGCACACGATTATCGGCGAACGCATCGCTGATGCCTATGATCTGCCGGAGTTCTTCACCCAGGCCGTGCGCCACCACCACGAGAACTACGATGGCAGCGGCTACCCCGACGGGCTGAGCGGCATCGCCATCCCCTTCGTCGCGCGCGTGCTGGCCGTGGCGGATGCCTTCGATGTGATCACCTCTGAACGCCCCTATAAGCAAGCCGCGACGATGGACGACGCCCTCACTGAGATCACGCGCATGGCCGGCAGCCAGTTCGATCCCGCCCTGGCCGGCGTCTTCGCCGACCTCGCCCGCGAACACGAGCGCTTCGTCGTCCCCGCGCGCATCTGCGCCGTGCCGTGGAATCCGCAGCATGCCGGCGCATGGTACCAGATCGCCACCGAGTTCTAGCCGGTCGATCACTCCTTGAGCGACCACAAGACACGCTCTTACAGACGCGAGGACACTATGATTGTGGGCCGGCTATGCCTGGAGCCAACAGCATAGTCACCTTTGCTGTCTTGTCAAAGGAGCATACGATGAACACCGATGAAAATGAACTGCCAGATGGTGCGCTGCATATGGCCTGGCTGCGTGAGGGGCATGAAATCGGCCTCATCACGCAAATCTACACCCCCGATCCGAGCAAACATACGCACATTCATGGTCGCTTACAGAGCGAACTTTCCTATACTTTCGAGCGTTGGCGTTGGCCGGAACGTATGCGCATCAGCCAATGCCCGATCACGATGCGTACGGGCTGGCCGACAGCTTTGTTGCCAACACCCGATCCTCATCTGATATTTTTTGAGTGGTATGATCAGGGCGAAGCCGGCTATGAAGGGATCGCGCTTGACACTCCTGCGGGCGATCACCAGCTTGCCGCTGAGAGCTATGAGATCGGCATGCCGTTTTTCAGCCAGGATCTGCCCGTGATCTTCGGGAGCGATGTACGCTATCTTGTCCGTTGTCATGCCGCATTCATCGCCCAACCTTGGCAAGTCGATTGGGAAGGGACACTGACCGTCGCCTATGTGAGCGTCATAGATCGGATCGCCGGCTTGATCTGCGATATACCCGTATCACTTTCGCTGCCTGCCGGTTGGCAACTACCTGAGGCTGTTATCACTGAGGTCATGCAAGCGCAGCAGCAGAATCGCGTGCTGCCTTCCTGGGTCCGTGCATGTAGTTTTAGCGATGACGATCATCTTGATCTGCATCTCATCGACGACACCCATCAGATCATCGCCTTGGCTGATCCGCTGTTCATTGCCCCGTCACCATTGTCGCCTATAGTGGCAACAAGTGCCGAGGGTGCGCAAGAAGCCAAGTGGCAAGATATCGCCGCGCATCACCTCCAACAGCGCCTGTCGGTGAAACATCTGCGACATCCGACAGACGCAGCAACCATCGTCGCAGCGGAGCGCAGGCACTATGGCGATGCGCCGCACGAATGGATCGTGGACGACTATGGCGCGATCGTCTGGGATGCTGCTGATGTGCAGGCACTTGTATGGTTGCGGCATGGGGATGAAGTGGGGGTATTGCGCGGCGCACCGTTTGATGCCCGCAAGCCTGGCACACCGCATATGTTCTTCGAGCGGCGCGCGTGGCCGGACCTCACCCTCCTTAGCCAGCTTGCCCTAGCGAATTGGGCTGGTCAACTCATGGCGCTGTCGGTATCACCCACGGAAGATGCGGTGGTCGTGCAGTGGGAGCAGCAGGATGATACCGCCGCTTTCTATCGCATCGCGCTCGATCAAACTAGCGATGGCGTGATGCGCGTTGATCGTGCTCCCGCAGGTGTGTTTGATCAGATCAGCGCCCAGCACCCAGATGGTCGTTTCCTTGTAGCTTTGCGAAATCAGGGTATCGGTTGGCCCACACACTCCTCCATGTTTCGCCTGCCGCGCCGTTTCCTGGCGGGCATCGCCACGCTCTATGATTGGGAGAAACACACGATGCACGAGTTGCCGTTGTGCGCTGACTTCCCTGCCAATTGGCAGCCGCCCGATCTTGCGCAACGGCGTTCGCCGCGCCTACCTCGGTTCTACCAAACTGCCATATCGCTCGTTGAATCAGTAACGTTCGCGGATGAGCGAACTCTGGTTGTATGCTACGCGAACGAAGCTCGTGGGAATATTATTTTCATCGACTAAATATGGTTAGGATAGGAATCACCTAGCGGCTTGAATCAGACTTCATGCCTGTGCTGGCGCGTGATTGCATTGGCTCGTGATGTCCTGCCCGCTGTGCCACCACCGTCACCTCGTGCCGATTGTGATACAACTGCCGGGCATGCACAATGGTATACGCCTCGTGCAGGCTGGCCAGCGCGCGATGGACTTGGGCCACGGGATTGCGCGGGAAGAGCTTCAGCGTGACGACGGCCAGGCCGCCCGGCTTGAGGTGCCGCGCCGCGCGCAGCATCACCTGGCACGATGGATCGGGGTCCATGCGCATGTCGTTGACGACGATATCGAAGCGCATGGTGGTCGTTGCCAGGAAGTCGTGCGCGGTGGTGGGGATGTGGTGAACGCCGGGATCGGTGGCCAGCCGGGGATCGAGGGCGGCGGGATCGACTGCCCAGACGGTGAGGCCGCTGTGGCGCAGCACGCGCGTCCATCCGCCTGGGCTGGCCCCCAGATCGAGCGCGGTTCCCGCTGAAGGCCATGCGACAGCGAACACCTTGCGAAGTTCTTCGAGCTTGAATTCGGCGCGTGAGATCTGTGCCGCGCTTTTGGCCAGGCCGACGCGCCCGCCGGGCCAATCGGTGAGTGCATCGTCGGTGATATTGATGCCCAGAATCGCCACCTGGGGTGTCAGGCAGACGGAGAGGATGATGGGCTGGCCCCCGCGTGCGACGGTATACCCGTGCGCCGTGAGTTCCGCCGCGATCTGCCGCCAGAGTTCATCCGATTGATAGCGCATGTTCGTCGTGCCGCTGCTGAACCACACCTGTAGCGCGAACGGCGCGGCGATGCCCTGTTCCCGCACCAGACGTAGCGCCATTGCGACGACGGGGGTCATGTCAGCGGCGACGGTGCTGGTTGGCAAGCGTGCCATTTCACGCATGAGGTGCTGCACGAAGACGATGGGCCGGATCTGGCAGACTTCAGCCACCTGCGCGATAGCCACGCCGGGTGCAGTGAAAGAGCCGGTATCGCGCCCCAGGCGCTCGATCTGAGCAGCCTTACCGAAGGCGGCCCGCAGCTCCTGCCGCGCCGCGTCGAAATAATCCTCGGCAGTTGAGAAGATGATCGCTGGCGTAGCGCTGCCTGGGGAAAAATCCATCATCACTCCTATTTTGTGGTTTACTAGATATAACCAGCTTTGCTCTTATCGCATCTGCCGACCAAACAGCGGAAAGGTGGATTACTCCGATGCAACTGAGCGCACGCAATCAACTCAAAGGCGTGATCAAAGATATCACACTGGGCAATATCATGGCGGAGATCGTCGTTGAACTGCCGGATGGGCAGGTGGTCGTCGCTCTCATCACCTTCACCTCCTCTGAACGGCTGAATTTGCAGATCGGTGACGAAGTGACCGCCGTTTTCAAATCGACTGAAGTCATGATCGGCAAGGACGAGCAGACGGGCTAGCTCCAGCCGCATCCCTCAAGACGACCACAAGGGGGGATAGATCGGCTGGCGAGGGGATCGCCAGGAGCCGGGGCAACTGTGTTTGCAGCACAGCCCCCGGCGACCACACACTATCGGTGAATGACTCCCCACGATCCTGCACGGGGATGGATGCCTCCCTGCGGGCGCTAGGCCAGCACGGCGCGGATGCGCTGCACACCTTGGCCGATGGTTGCGACTTTGATGATCTGGAACCCACCGAGTTCATGGGTCGCGCGCACATGTGGGCCACCACAGACTTCCAGCGAATAATCGCCGATGCGATAGACCTTCACTGTGTCGGGATAACGTTCGCCGAAAAAGGCCAGCGCGCCCTGCGCCAGCGCGTCGTTCAGCGGCAGCAGCGTCATGGTGACGGGCAGATCGCGCCCGATCTGCTGATTCACGATGGCCTCGACCTGGGCGATCTCCGCTGGCGTCGGCTGGCTCGGATGAGCGAAGTCGAAGCGCAGCCGTTCGGGTGTGATGTTGCTGCCCATCTGGTGAACGTGGTCGCCCAACACGTCGCGTAGCGCCTGGTGCAGCAGGTGCGTGGCCGTGTGCAGCCGCGTGGTAGCCGCGCTGTGGTCGGCCAGCCCGCCCGCGAACTTCGC
Source organism: Ktedonobacteria bacterium (assembly GCA_027459785.1). Taxonomy (GTDB): domain Bacteria; phylum Chloroflexota; class Ktedonobacteria; order Ktedonobacterales; family JACDGC01; genus JAJPKG01. Next base: position 15,644 of record DAIDGU010000022.1, read on the forward strand.
CGCGTTCGCCTGGCGCGACTGCGCCTGGTGCTGCGCGAAACGCGCCGCATAGGCCGCCATATCCGCGCCGAGGCCGCGCTCCCGCGCCAGTTCCGCCGTCAGGCTCGGCGGGAACCCATACGTGTCGAAGAGGCGGAAGATCAGCGTGCCTGGCAGTACCGTTTCCCCACGATCTACCAACTCGCCCACCTGCCGGTCGAATTCACGCAGGCCGCGCACCAGCGTCTGCCGGAAACGATCTTCCTCGCGTGCCAGCGTCGCCAGGATGGTATCTTCGTGCGCGCCAAGCTGCGGATACACCTCCCGATACGTTGTGATGACCACCTGGCCAACCACGCGGAGCATCGTGCCGGTGATGCCCAGAGCATGCCCGCTGCGCACCGCCCGCCGGATAAGCCGCCGGCAGATATAGCCCTGCTCCGTGTTGCCTGGCTGCACGCCGTCGGCGATGACGAAGACAGCGGCACGCACGTGGTCCGCCAGGATGCGCCGCAACCGCTGGTCATTAACGTCAGAACCTTCGGACCCTGTCGCCACCACATTGATGCACGCCACAATCGGCGTGAAGAGGTCGGTGTGGTACACGTCTGATGCGTCGTTCAGCACCATCAGCAGGCGTTCCAGGCCCAGGCCGACGTCGATATTGCGCTGGGCTAGTTGCTTGAACGCGCCGTCCGCCGTCTTGTGATATTCCATGAAGACGTTGTTGCCGATCTCCACCCACTTGCCACAGCCGCAACCAGGCCGACACGCGGGACCGCACGGCTGACGCAACGTGTCATAGAAGATCTCAGAGTCCGGGCCACACGGACCGGTCTGGCCGGCTGGCCCCCACCAGTTGTCCGCTTTCGGCAGGCGGTGGATGCGCGCATCGGGCATGCCCAGGTCGCGCCAGGTGCGCACCGCCTCATCGTCCGGCGAGGCATCGGCATCTCCCGCGAAGACTGTCACGGCCATGCGATCTTGCGCCAACCCCAGCACATCGGTGAACCATGCCAGCGTCCAGCGCAGCGAATCCTGCTTGCCATAGTCGCCCAGTGACCAGAAGCCGAGCATCTCGAAAAGCGTGTTGTGCGTCGCATCGCCCACCTCGTCGATGTCGTCTGTGCGCAGGCAAAGCTGCACGTCGGTCAGCCGCCGCCCCTTGGGGTGTGGCTCGCCCAGCAGGTACGGCACCAGCGGATGCATCCCCGCTGTGGTGAAAAGCACCGTCGGGTCATGTTCCGGCACGAGCGGGGCCGATGGGATCACCGCATGCCCGCGCGCCGCGAAGAAATCCAGAAAAGATCGCCGTAATTCGTTGCTGGTCAGCATGGTATCGCTCCTTTCAGCGCATAAAAAATCGCCCCCAGCCACACTTGGCTGAGGACGAGCGGACCCGTGGTACCACCTCTTTTGGGGCATATCTGCCCCCACTTTAACGCCTGCCAGCGAAGACGGCCCCACCCCCGGCCCCTCCCCATCTGCGGATGGAGAGGGGTGACGCGGGCGGTTGAAACCATGCGCTGAGAAGCGGCTCAGATAGCGGTGAGCAGCCGTGGCAACCTCCGGGGTGGCCTACCCAGGCGACGCGCGTTGAGCTTGCACCGACCTCAACTCGCTGGCACGCGCCGGCTGAGCTTCATCCCCTTCGCGGGTTCGCTATGTAGTTTTGCTACCTGTCAAGTATAGCATCATCGATGGGCAATTGCAAGGAACACCCGGAACACGTGGCGATAAACGTATCACAAGATGGCATAAAAGTTGCCGCAAGAGAACGGGCTTTCCGACCATGCGAAGAAGCAGCGACGAAAGCTACACTGACAACGAGGAGTACCCATCATGGCAGATAAGCATCCCGCGACGGAACACCATCGCAAAGCAGCAGAACATCATACCAAAGCCGCTGAGCAGCATACCAAAGCGGCGGCAGCGCACGAGGAAGGTAAACACGAGGAAGGCAGCGCCCATGCGCACCGCGCCGCCGGCCACCATGCTCACGCGACCGAACACATGAACGAAGCCGCCAAAAAAACGGTGGCCCATCATGAGTCCTCCGAGAAGAAGTAAGCATTTCACGCCTACGGCGGATGGGAATGGCTGCCCCACAATCAATCGCAGGACAGCCATTCTTGTCTGTCATGCAGCGGACAGGCATGGCCGCCCCATGAGGATCGAGATCTGCCCTACGATTGGCAAAGACTTTTCCCGCAACGGGTATCAATCCATTTCGGGTGTGGGTTGCACGGGCCGGTGCAGCGACAACCAGCGTTGTTGGTAGAAGAAGAAGAGGATAGCGCCAGTGATCAGGATGATGGCAAGCAGCATCGCGCCGAACCAGATGCCGGCGTAGTGTGGCTGCAAACCGGTGATGTTCGTGCCGAAGAGCGCGATGATCACCGTCGCCGGCAGGAGGATCGTCTCGACCATCGTCAGCACTTTGATGATCTGATTGGTGCGGTGCGATACCTGTGAGGCATAGATCGTAAAAGCGCTGTTGACCGCCTCCTTGACCGATCCCAGTGCCGCCAGCAGATACGTCAGCCGGCTTTGCAGATCGCGGAAATACTCGCTGATGTCGTCGCCCTTGATCCAGATGAAATCGGGCCGGAAGAATGCCTGAAACACCTCGCGGTGGTGATCGAGCAATTCGACCAGCGCAAAGGTGTAGCGTTTGAAGCGCAACAGGTCTTCCAGGAAGCGTTCAGAGGTATCATGCAGCGCGCGTTCTTCTTGCTGCTCACTGGCGTGCTGGATACGCCGGTTCAAGTCTTCATACTGCGTGAGCAACTCGTCGAGCAAGACGTAGAGCAGAAAGACTGGTCCTTGCTGGCGCAGTTCCAGGTTCAGTTGCGCGCGTGCCAGCACGCGGTCGCGGAAAGGCAGCGACAGCTTGTGGGCGCTGATGATGACATGCGGCATCAAAACGATATCAAGCTCGCCAGGTTGTAAGCGGTAATGGCCGGGCGCAGGATAGGTGAGGGTCGCGCTCAGGAAGCAGGCATCAGGAAAGACGGTCAGCAGCGGACGCCGCCACTCCGCCAGCATGTGCCGCAGCGTATACGCATTGAGCGGAACGATCGCCGCCAATGCCCGCAATTGCTCCGCCGTATACGCTGCCAGATCGATCCAGAAAAACCCTTGAGGATCGACGAGCAGCTCTGCCAATTGATCAAGGGTGATATTCTGTGGCGCATCCTCGCCTGTGAAATACCAGATTGTGACGCTTTGCGCCTCCGTCGCGGGTGCATCAGGATGAATGACGGCTTCCAACGTGGTAGAAACGCTGGGCGATTCGCCAACGAGGGTAACACCATGCTCGGCCTCCGCAGAGGCGGGGCGCGGCGCGCGACGAAACGGACGGCGGCGGAGACGGGGCGGCGACGACATAGGGCGCGGCTCCTGGTGCATGATCGATATTTCCGCATGCGTAGCACACGAGCGGATACAGCGCCAGGGCATAACGCATTTCTCATGCCCAGCCACAGAGAGGCGAGGAGGACAGACATTTTTGTCTGTCACCTGGCGGACAGGAATGTCCGCCCCACGATAACTCCCCCTCTCCATCCGCAGATGGGGAGGGGTTGGGGTGGGGCCGTCATCCCAGCAGCATCGTCAGAGGCGCTTCGATCAAGTGCTTCAGGTCGCGCATGAAATACGCCGCCTGCGCGCCATCGATGGCGCGGTGATCGCTCGAAAGCGTCATCTTGATCTCGTTGCCGACCGCAAGCTGGCCGTCGCGCACCACCGGCAGTTGGTGGAGCGCGCCGACGGCGAGGATCGCCGCTTCGGGCGGATTGATGATCGCGGTGAAGCTCTCCACATCCAGCATGCCCAGGTTGCTGATGGTGAAGGTGCCGCCGCTGAACTCGTCGGGGCGCAGTTTGCCGCTGTGGGCCGCGTCGCTCAGCCGGCGGATCTCGCGCGCCAGGTCCGCCGCCCCGCGCTTGTTCGCATCGCGCACCACGGGGACGATCAGGCCGGATTCCAGCGCCACAGCCACGCCGATATGCACCGACCGATGCTTCAGCAGCCGGTCTTCGCCCCAACTCACATTGATCTCCGGGTGGCGGGTGAGCGTGCGGGCCACCGCCATCACGATCAGATCGTTGTAGCTGATGCGCAGGGCGTCATGTTGCGCGTCCAGCGCCGTGTTCAACTGCTGACGCATGCCGATCAGGCCATCGGCATTCATCGCCATCGTCACATAAAAATGCGGCGTGGTCTGCATGCTCTGCTGCAAGCGCTGCGCGATAGTGCGGCGCATGTTGCTGAGCGGCACCACTTCGACATCCTCGTCGGCGAAGCTGGGATTCGGGATGACCGCTGATTGCGACGCCACCAGCGAGGTTTGCTGGGACGTGGTCGCCGTGGGAGCCGTAGCCAGCGCGGCGATGGCCGCCTCCACGTCGTCGCGGATGATGCGCCCCTCCGGGCCGGTGCCGCGAATCGCGCGCAGATCCAGGTGGTGTTCCTCGGCCAGGCGCTTCGCCACCGGCGAGGCTTTCACGCGCCCCGTCTCCGTGACCGTGGCAGTCATGGCGGGCGCGCCCACCGGCGCGGCCACCTTGCCAGCGACCGGCGCAGTCCCGTTCGCGGCGGCGCTGCCGTTGGCCGAGGCGGCGGAGGCCGTCGTGGCCCGCGTATTTTTGTCGCTAGCCGGCGCGGCGGGTTCGTCCAACGGCTCCGTGGGGGAACCGACGAGCGCGATGGGTGCGCCGACGGGCGCGGTTTCGCCGGCCTGCACGAGGATCTTGCGCAGTGTGCCGGCAGAAAAAGAGGTGATCTCGATATTGACCTTCTCGGTCTCGACCTCAGCGACGGCCTCGCCCCTGGCGATGGCATCACCCACCTGTTTGCTCCAGGTGAGGATCTTGCCCTCTTCCATCATATCGCTGAGCTTGGGCATCAGAATCTCTTGCATGGTTTAGCTCCCTTCACCGCACAGCCCGCTGCGGCACAATGCGCTTGACGGCATCGATGATGTCGTTGCGCACCGGGAAAGCGGCCTTTTCCAGATTCTTCGCGTAGGGTGCGGGAACGTCCACGCCGGTCACGTGGCCGATGGGGGCATCCAGGTCGTCGAAGCCATACTCATAGATCAGCGCAGCGAAGCCCTGGCCAGTGCCGAAATACTTCCAGCCTTCCTCGACGACGACGGCGCGGTTAGTCTTCTTCACCGAATCCAGCGCCAGATCCAGATCGACAGGCCGGATGCTGCGCATATCCACGACCTCGGCTTCGATGCCCTCTTTGGCCAACTCTTCCGCCGCTTGCAGGCTCAAGTGGACGCCGCGCGAGAACGTGATCAGCGACACATCGCGCCCTTCGCGCTTGATCTCGCCGCGATCCAGCGGCACGGTGTACTCCACGCCTTCGTCCGGCACCTCGCCCTTGATGCCGTAGAGCAACTCATGCTCGATCAGCAGCACGGGGTCGGCGTCGCGGATGGCGGCTTTCAACATGCCTTTGGCATCATACGGCGTCGCGGGCATCACGACCTTTAGGCCGGGGACGTGGGCGAACCACGATTCCAGCGTCTGGGAGTGCTGCGCGCCGCGCTGCGCGCCGCCGCCCGCCGGCATGCGGATCACCAGCGGCACGTGCGTCTGGCCGCCGAACATGTAGCGCACCTTGGCGGCGGTGTTGACGATCTGGTCGCTGGCCAGCAGCGCGAAATTCATCGTCATCAGTTCGGCGACGGGGCGCATGCCCGCCATCGCTGCGCCGACCGCCGTGCCGACGATCACTTCTTCGGCTAGGGGTGTATCGCGCACACGCTCGCGGCCAAATTCTTCGGCCAGTCCTTTGGTGACGGCATATGTGCCGCCATAGCCGTCGATGTCTTCGCCGATGACGATGACGCGCTCGTCGCGGAGCATCTCTTCGCGCATCGCCTCGCGCAGCGCCTCACGGTAAGTTATCGTTCGCATGGTTTCGTTATCTTCTTCCTCAAAGGGATAATCTCATTCGATGATGGATGAAGGACGGGAACACGAAAGCCACGAAATACACACGAAAAACACGAAAGATTTGGAGGCATTTTGCAGATGTTGAATTCTCTGCACATCCTTCCTTGTTCCGCTTCTTTGTGTCTTTCCAAAGCCTTCATTGACCTTTGTGCCTCGTCTAGATCTTTCGTGTTTTTCGTGAAATCTTCGTGGCCTTCGTGTTCGATTCGCCCTTATTTGCGGGGGCGACGCCAGGCGATGGCCCCAGTGGGATCGATCATCACGTCTTCGGTCAACGCGCTGAGATCGGGGAAGGGGCTGTTGTCGGCGAAGGCGGCGGCGGCCTCGGCGGCCTGGGTGGCGCGGTCGTCGGCGGCGCTGAGGGTGGCCTGGTCGATACCCAGATCGCGCAGTTGCTGCTCGAAAAGCATGATCGGATCGCGCGTGCTGCGCCAGCGTTCCACTTCGTCTTTGGGACGATAGGCGGCGGGGTCGGCCATCGAGTGGCCACGGAAGCGATAGGTCATCGCTTCGATCAAGGTTGGCTTGCTCTCGCGGCGGGCGCGGTCGATGGCGCGCTGCGCGGTCTCGCGCACGGCCAACACGTCCATACCGTCCACGCGCTCATAGGCCATGCCATAGGCTGCCGCGCGGGGTTCGAGGGATGACACCGACCAGGCTTTGGCCAGCGCGTTGCCCATCGAATAGAGGTTGTTCTCGCAGATGAAGACGACCGGCAAGCTCCAGAGTTCCGCCAGGTTCATCGCCTCATGGAAGGCACCTTCATCCACCGCGCCGTCGCCGAAGAACGTCATGGTGATGTTGCCCTGACCGGCGAACCTCTGCGCCAGACCGTAGCCACAGGCGATGGGCATTTGCGCGCCGACGATAGCATAGCCGCCGTGGAAATGATGCTTGTCATCGAAGATATGCATCGAGCCGCCCTTGCCCTTGCTCACGCCCGTCGCGCGACCAAAGAGTTCCGCCATCACCGCATTAGGGTCGGCTCCCTTCACGATGGCGTGGCCGTGTTCACGATAGCTGCTGATGACGTAATCGTCCGGGCGCAGGGGCGTGATCGCGCCGGTGGCGACGGCCTCCTGGCCGACATAGAGGTGTAGGAAGCCGCCGATCTTGCCGAGGGTATACTCTTCGCCAGCTTTTTCTTCGAAGCGGCGGATGAGCAGCATGGTGGCATGGAGACCGAGCAGTTGTTCGCGGGTGAGTCCCGCCAACATCACGTCGCTGTTGCTGATGGCCATAACCGTGAAAACCCTCCGAGGGGAGATAGATGGGGCGCGGCGTCAGCCTGCCGACGCGCGGCCCGGCAACGAGAATCAGAGCGGAGGGAAACCGGACGGCGATCACTGCCGATCCGGCATGCGGGGAGCGAGCTGGCCAAACAGCGGCGTGAATCGCTTCGGTCCTCCGGCACACCATTGTGCCTCAACTCGAATGAACGGCCCCACCTCCCGATTTCCTCCTTAGCTGTGGATGGAAAAGGGGAAATTGGCGGTAGGGTATACCTGCCCTTGCCTTTGGGCGGCTGATGTGTTACCTCTTGATCAGAGCTATCGGCACGATCCGCCCTAGGGCGTTGCGCCGGCGCTTTGAAAGGATCGCTTGCGATGACGTATGTCATAACCGAGCCGTGCATCGGTGAGAAAGACGCCTCGTGCGTCGATGTCTGCCCCGTCGATTGCATCCACGCCCGCGAGGAGGATGAGCAATACTACATCGATCCGCGTGTGTGCATCGACTGCGGCGCGTGTCTGCCGGTCTGCCCCGTAAAAGCCATTTACGAGGAAAGCGCCGTTCCCGCGCGCTGGCACCAATACATCGCCATCAACGCCGACTACTTCGCGCCCTAAGCGCGACGCATGGCGCAAAAAAAGGACACGCGCCCCCTGGCACGGTCCTCAGTTGCCCAACGTGTTGCGTCGCATATAATGCAGTACCGGTCCCATTACGACGGGATCAGCCAGGTGATGAAACACACGATGGCGAAGACGGTGGCGATAATCCAGGTGGCATGGAACAGCATCTTTTCGATGCCGCGCCGGGTCTTGAAGACGGCACCAGTGCCACCAAAGACGCTGCCCAGGCCCGCGCCGCGCGCCTGCATAAGAATCGACGCGACCAGCGCGACCGCCAGGATGACCAACACGATGTCGAAGTACGCTAGATAGGGTGTCAGGGCTTTCATCTATTCCCTGTCTCAACCTCCGCTACGGTATATCCAGCGTCAGTATAGCATGTCTTGGCGAGGGACGCAAGCATTACGCCCAAAGGGATGTTTGCTGGGGAACACTCGTCTCGTTTAGCCGCGCAGCCAGCGCGCCAGCCGCTCGACCTTCTGGCGATAGCTGTGGTGTTCGATCTCCACGAAGTGGCGGGTGGAATCTTTGTAGGCCACGCCGCCGCCGTAGTTTTCCTGGCCGCGCCGCTTCATATGCCGGAAGCGCCGCACCTTGGCGGGTGCGGCAGTCTGCGCCTGGATGAAGCGCGCGACGAGCTGGCACTGGCAGTCCACGATGCCCCACTGCCCGCTGTCGGGCTGGATCAAGCCCGCCACAAACAGGTTATCATAGTGCGGGTGAAAGACATTGAGATACAGGCTGGGGTAACGCCCGTTCCAGTTGAGGTAGGCCGTATCTATAAACGGAAAAACGATGCGGAAGCCGGTAGCGTAGATGATAAGGTCGATCTCCGCCTGTGAGCCGTCGGCGAACATCACTTGCGTGCCAGCGAGCGCCTGAAGGTCTGGCTTGAGCGCGATGTCGCCGTGGCCGATGTAGTAGGGCAACTGCGAATTGACGACGGGGTGTGTCTCGAAGAGCTTGTGGTCTGGCTGACCCACGCCGAAGCGCGCCAGATCGCCGACCGTGACGCGATACAGCACCTTGGCGATGGCGCGGCGCACGCCCAGCGGCACATGCAGGTCCAGTAAGACCTCGCCGATCTGATCCGCCGGTTTGCCTAGAAAGAACTTAGGCATATAGTAGTAGCTGCGCCGCGTGCTCAGGAATGTGCGGCGCGCATGGGTCGCGGCTTCCGCCGCGATGTCGCAGCCGGAATTGCCCGCGCCCACCACCAGCACGCGCCGGCCTTCCAGCACATCCGGCGTTTTGTAGTCCGACGAATGCAGCGTCTGGCCGGTGAACGCGCCCGGCACGTCGGGATATTGCGGACACCAGTTATGGCCGTTGGCGATGATCACGCCGCGATAATGGCGTGTCTCCACTGCGCCGCCCGCCGGCTGGATCGTCACCTCCCATGCTGCTCCATCATCCACCGGTACCACCTGCGTAACGGCGGTGTTGTAGTGGATATCCCGTGCCAGATCGAAATGCTCAACATATGCCTGGAAGTAGGCCAGCACCTGCGCATGGCTGGGATAATCGGGGTAGTCCGCTGGCATCGGGAAGTCGGTGTATTCGGTCAGCGGCTTGGAGGAGATGAGATGGGTGGAGCGATAGACGCTGCTGTGTGGCTTGCCGAAATACCAGTTGCCGCCCACTCCGTCTTCGCGCTCGAACACGTCGTAGGGAATCCCCAATTGCTTCAGGTTTTTGGCGGCGGTGATCCCCGATGATCCCGCGCCGATGATGCAATAACGTTCACTGTCTGCCATCGGTTGCTGTCTCCCATGCCATCGTTGCCCCTAGTTATAGCCGAGATCGCATGGAGATTGCAAGTCTATTCTACGCTGTTCGCTCGTCGTTTTTCGCTCGCGTTCATGGCAAGGGGATGTCCAGAATGACCGCGCCATAGCCTGCCAGGTAGGTGCGCGTGAATACATGGCCCTGGACCGCCGCCGCTGCCAGCGGCACCTGCACCGCTGGGGGCATAGTGGTGGCCGGTGTGCGCGCGTCGAAGCTCCACAGCGTCGCGCTTTTTTGTGTGGCAATGCTGTGGCCAGCGAGCGTACCAGCGAGGTCCAACGTGATATTATGTGCCACGCCTGCGCCACCGATATCGGTTGCTTTGGCGACCTGCATGTTGGCGACCAACACGCGCAGGGCATGCTGGTCGGGCGAAAGCGCCGCCAGCGCGACCAGGCCGGTAGAGGCCGGCACCTGCACCGGCAACAGCAGCGAACCTGGCGGAAACTCGCGCGCTAATTGCAGGTAGAGCCAGTACGTGCGATAGATTTGCAAGGTGTGGTTATCCATGAGGCCCAGTTGCGCATCACTTTCCATGGGAAACTGACACAGCAACCGAACATCTTGCTGGATGGCGGTGATAAACGTGCCAGCAATGAACGCATAGCCGATAGGCGCGGTGCCACGCGGATCAATCGGTAGGCGTGAGTTCTCATTGATACCCACTTCATCGACCCAGATCGGGATGGATTGCTGAGGATCGAACTGGGTGAGCCATTGATGGATATGCTGCAAACGGTCGAGAAACCGAGGCCCGTTGATCTCGCTCAATACCTGGGCATCCGGTTCGGTTGGTTCGGTACCAGCATAAAAGTGGAACGAGAGAAAAGCGAGCGGCGCGTGTTCATCGGCGATGAACGTATAGATATAACTATCATCTGGGTAGGAGTTGAGGGCTAGGCCACCGATAGCGAGCGTCGCATCGACCTGATGCATGGCCGTCACCGTCGTATCATAGAGTAGGGCATACTGATCGGCGGGCATCCAGACGGGAGCCTGGCGATTGGCCAGGGGAACAGGGATGTCGCCGCTGGATTTCGGCTCATTCCAGATCTCCCAGGTGTGAATCCACCCATAGTGACCCGAAGCATGAAAATGACCGTTTTCGTCCGTGAAACCGCCTTTATTGTACCAGCCGACGAGGCGAGCCATGTAATCCGCGAAGAGGGAAAAATTGCTTTCGGGCAAGTGGCCGGTGTTGTCATACATCCACGGGGGCGCGGTGCGGACATCGAAGAAATACGAGATGTGATGGGCGCGCAACTGCGTGAAGATGGCATCGAGCTGGGTGAAATCCCAGTTGCCCTGGGTTGTCTCAGGCAAAAGGCCGGCATCGTCAGCACGAAAGCCGAGATGCACGCGCACCAGGGGCGGCTGCCACTGCTGCAACAACTGCCACGCCACCTGCGCGCGCGGCGACGTGAGCGGCAAGATATCCGGCGCAGATTGCAGATTCGTACTCAATTGCAAATTATCAGTGCGTGACGTAGGGCCGAGCGTGATAGCGACCTGGGCCGTGGCCGCGCCGGCCACCGGCGTTGGCATCACCAGCGGAACGCTGGTGGTGGTATGGGGAGTTGCTTTGGTCAAAAAGGGCGGGATCACGGCTCCCAAGCTGAGCAGCAGGACAGCTAGGATGCACATAAGCAAGGTACGTTTCGTAGAGATAGTATACTGCTGTGGTGATTTCATGCGTCGCTTTTCCACCCTTACTCATGGTTATTTTAGCTATGCTAGCGCAAACTGCCTACCATTGCAACAAATAGCCTTTATCGCAGATTCCCAACAGGAATTATGCTCAAGCGGCCAGGGCGATCAATCTAATGGTCGCCCTGGTGCGGCGCGAATCAGCGCTGGTAGCCGGCGGGGTGCGCCTGTTGCCAGGCCCAGGCGCTGCCGATGATCGCGTCCAGCCCGGCGTGTTGGGGCTGCCAGCCCAGGTCGCGGCGGATCTTCGCTGCCGAGGCGACGGTGGCGATCTGGTCGCCGGCCCGTCGCGGCTCAGTGACGATATTGAGCGTGCGACCGGTGACACGCTGCGCCGTCTCCATCACCTCGCGCACGGTGAAGCCCTCGCCGTTGCCGACATTATAGATCTGCAAGCCGGCGTCCGTGCGGCCCAGCGCCAGCAGGTGCGCCTGCGCGAGATCCAGCACGTGAATGTAGTCGCGCACACAGGTGCCATCTTTCGTCGGATAATCCGTGCCAAACAGATACAAGGGCGCGCCAGTGAGGGCGGCGCGCAGCACGTTAGGGATCAGGTGAGTTTCGGGAGTATGGGCCTCGCCGTTCATCGCCGTCGCGCCCGCAGCGTTGAAGTAACGCAGCGCCGTCACCGTCAGCCCATGCGCGGGGGCGATCCAGCGTAGCATGCGCTCGACGATCAGTTTGGATTCGCCATAGGGGTTAGTCGGCGCGGTCACGTCGTCTTCCTGGATCGGCACCCGCTCCGGGTCGCCATAGAGCGCGGCGGTGGACGAGAAGACGAGGTTCTTCACGCCAGCATCGATCATGGCGCGGATCACTTCCAGGCTGCCGACGACGTTATTCTGGAAGTAGAGTTCGGGGCGGCTGACGGACTCGCCAACTTCGATGAAAGCCGCCATATGGATGACCGCCTCGATGCTGCGCTCGCGCAACTGTTGCGCCAGCAACGCGCGATCCTGCACCATACCGCAGATCAGCTTGGCAGCCGGGTGCACGGCGTCGATATGCCCGCGCGCGAGCGAGTCATACACCGTCGCCTCGTGGCCCGCGCGCAGCAACTCCTCCACGATCACACTGCCGATATACCCCGCGCCGCCCGTCACCAAAACTCGCATGCCCTGCTCCTTTATGAGGGGATTTGTAGGGCGGACGTGTCAGTCCGCCGTATTGTGAGCCGTATTTTGCATGGTAGGTACTCGTCATGGCAAACGGGCGCGGATAGCCCATCCCTCCCGTGCCGCTCTATGGTACCATATCAAGCATCTGAAAGAAAGCGATCAACGGATGCTCAGAGCGAACATAGGCACAAAAATGTCTCCTAGCCAAGGTTATTACCGGCCAAGCACCATTATTTGCTCTCGTTCATTTCACCACAAAACTGCTGGTCGGAATACCATGAGCCGCTATGGCTTAGGTCGTCTAAAATAGAGGGTATACCCATAACAACCGTATTCACCAAAGAGTCCTACAGATTGTATAAGTTCGCATCCTTGTGCAGCTAATTGATTGATCACTGCATCTTGCGCTGCGTCACTAACTTTCCCAAAGCCTGACAGAGTTACAACCTTGTATTCCCAATGTTGCATCTGCTTGGTTCCTTTCGCATGGTGGTGGGACGAAAAGGACATTGAACCAATCGCCGCTAAGTAAATAATCTCAAATTACCAGCAATAGAGCAATAGCTAATGTCGGTCTTTCTTGATCACGCAAATACAATTGTATAATGGCATAAAAGTAAAGGCAGTACAGCAATCTTGCTATACTGCCATCCTTTATAACTTGGCTTTAGAGCAATGCATGTGGGAGATTCTTTATACGCTCGCTCTACGCACAAGCTCAACGGAATCTTTATGGATCTCAAGTACTCGGTTATCACCGGGTTTGTCGCGGGTACTGATTTGCCCCGCTTTGGAAAATACTTGAACTGCTATTCTTACAAGTGAATAGCCAGCGAAGAAGTGAATCAAACGGCACCTAGCGCACAAGCGCCGAGATGGTGGCGAGCTTCGGAAGCACTTCGGCGCTCTGCACGGTATCCACCACAGCACCCAGAGGGGGATGACATGGGGCGACAGGCGATGCAACGCTACGAGGTCTGCCAGTGTCAGGTGCATCTCGTGGCGAACGGGTCGGCGACCTGGTTTCAAGTGGTGGTCAATTGGCTGCCGGTGACACTCGTGCAAGTGCGCTGTGAGAATGAGCATGCACGCTGGGTCTGAGTTGGCTGCGCGCATCGGTCGGGGACCAAACGGTAGATGCTGCGGCATGTGGTGAGCCAGCATTTCCCCCTGGTGGCAGCGGCATACAAACCAACTTTGCTGCCACGCCGGATTGAGGCTCCTGCGTATCCGCGCATCGCGGGGCGTTGGTATGAGCTTCATTGGTAGATACCATGCATTCATTAGTAGGTAGGGACAGTCGAATTGGCTGTCCCTTTTTCGGGCCAAAAACTGGCACAGAGAGGAACATAGACATGTAACTGAACGGCAAAGTGTTGGCAGGGACAACGACCACCATCACCACCCAAAAAGGGACTGCACTCGACAAGACGCGCTTGAAGGTGCTGGACATGGGCGAAGAGGTCGCCGGGGATGTGTCGGTGTACTGAATTGACTTCATCGGCGACACGGCGCTCAGTGAGGATGAGTTGGCGGCGATCAGCAACGAGGAAGTGGTGATTGAGATTCGCCGTATCTCCGCCAGTGGGGCCAATGGCAAGACCTACCTCAATCTGACGGGCGGCGTGGTGTTGCATGGTGGCATGCCGGTCCAAGCCAAGCTGCTGAAAGACAAGCGGAAACGTGTTTTAGGAATGATGCGCGGGCAGGGTTAGCGGCCTTTGCCCGTGCTTGTCTCTATTCATTTAGGGAGAACGAGACTTGAGTACAGAAGATGGGGGCAGGCGAGGCACTCACCGCTGTGTATGCCTTCCTAGCGGCCATGCTCGGCGAGGGCTTCACCTTGCAAGTGAGTGAGGTCCACATCTGTGCCGATATCGCCGGGTGGGAATTGTCCCTTGATGACGCGGGGTGCTTCGTCTCGCAAGGGCGCGCCAAGGCGGCGCGGCTGGCCGATGAGGATGATGGGCAGATTGTCCGTCTGACGGGGCGGCGTTGCTCAGAATATAAGTTCAGCCAGGGGGCGCCGCATAGCTGCGACATCTACGATAAGACCTTGGAAGTCAAGGCACGGGGCAAGCAGTGGTTCCATGAGATTTGGAAGGCCAACGGCTGGGATGGCGAAAGCAAGGTGACTCGTGTCGAGTTCCGGTATAAGCGGGAATGCTTGCATGAGATGGGGATTGAATGCCCCTACGACATGCTCGACCGGCTGCCGGACCTGTGGGCCTACTCTACTCGAAAATGGCTCCGCCATACCATCCCTGACAATGACAGCAATCAGAGCCGGTGGGACACCTCGCCGGTGTGGGATGTGGTGCAAGGGGCAGCGGGCCATGATGACGCGATGCCAGCGGTGCGGCGCAAGAAAGTGGAACTGGATACGGCGCGCTCACAAGCGGGGTTCGTGGGCTACGCCACCTCCTGGGCGATTCGTGCGGTGTGGCAATTTCAGGGGGCGCTGGCTGATGAGCACGGCATGCCCAAGGGGTTGCCGATGGCTGCGGTGGAAGAGGATGGCGGCGGCTTCCTGGGCTGGGCCTACGACCAGATGCAAGCCTACCTCAAGGAGCGCAAGGCGGCGACCTTCACGGAACTGATGCGCGTCAAGGGCCAGAAAATCACCAGGCTGCTGGCGGCGGTGGCATAGCAAAAGGAGGGAACAAGCGATGCTGATTCGTGAAGCGATGAACGGCCATATGATGGATGCTCAGATTTTGAGCGAGGGCATGTCCACACGCTATCTAGAGTTGAAGAAACAGCGCCTGGGCTATTTCGTAGATTGGTGCGAAAAGAAGGGCGTCACAGAATTGGAAGCTGTGACACCGAACGTCGTTCGTGGGTTCATCGTTCACTTGCAAAGCCTGAAAGTTGATGAACTCAATCCCAAGAAGCCAACAAAGGATAAGCCACTTTCTCCGCTCACCGTCAAGGGTTACATGCTTATCGTGCAAGCGTTCTTTTCTTGGTGTGACCGCGAAGGGCTGCTAGAGGGTCGCACCAATCCAACAAAGAAGGTGCCGCGCGTCAAGGCTCCCAAGTTTGTCATTCAAACGTTCACACCAGCGCAACTGGCGGAATTGCTTGATGCATGCGACATGGACACGCCTTATGGATATAGGGATTACGCCATGTTGCTCCTGCTCATGGATACGGGTATCCGCGCTAGCGAACTGTGCGGGCTGCGGCTCGGCGACATTCAGGAAGGCTATATCACCGTCTTCGGCAAAGGTTCAAAACAGCGTGAAGTTGGTCTCGGTCCGATTGCTGGTCAAGCACTCTGGAAGTATATCAACCAATATCGCAAGGCATTAGGGCCAAAGGCGATAGAAGACCATGTATTCATCGGCCAGAACGGTGTACCACTCCTGCGCGGTGGTCTGTATCAGGCTTTGCAACGCCTTGGCGAACGGGCGCATATCGATGGGGTGCGCCTCAGCCCGCATACCTTCCGTCACACGTTCGCGCGGGCCTGGCTAGAGAATGGTGGGGAGATATTCAAGCTCTCGCGGGTGTTGGGGCATTCAGAGATGCAAACAACACAGGTGTACCTGCGCGATTTTCAGAGTCGAGAGGCGCGGGTCGAGCATGCGCAATTCTCGCCGGTCGAGCGGTTGAAGTTGGGCAAGCGGTCCCCCCCAAAGTGGCGTTCATCAAAGCAAGACAAGGGTGATAGGGATAGCAGATAAAAATGCGCCAACTGTTCTTGGAATGCCGAATCTGGTGCTGACACACCAAGCATGACACAGCACCAGATTCATACATTTTGGCCCATTTTCGGCGCATTTTGCGTGGTGGGGGGAAAAGAAGAAACCCGCTCGTGGAGCGGGTTTGTAGCAAGGGGGGTGACCGACGGGGCTCGAACCCGCGACATCCAGAGCCACAATCTGGTGCTCTGCCTACTGAGCTACGGTCACCATATCAGCCTAGGCCACCCTTGTTGTACCACATCTGCGCGGTGGCGTCAAGGGGGCGCGTTGAGCAGGGAGTGGCAGATATGGGGGCGGGCAAACCTTGATGTTCATTTTGGCAACGATTTTGCAAAAGAAAACTCAAGCGTGTGACCAGGAGAGGAGGATTACACTATGGCACAGCACGTCTTGGTCATGAACGACAATCAGGAGATCCTGGATGCGTTCCAAATGATCCTGGAGGATGAGGGCTATCAGGTCACGATGGCTTCTTATGTCATCAACGATATGCAGGAGATGCGGCATATCCATCCCGATTTAATCATCCTTGACTTCATGTTTGATGGCAAAGACACCGGCTGGCAGATGGTGCAACTGCTCAAGATGCACCAACCCACTGCCGATATCCCCGTCATCATCTGCACGGCGGCGCAGCGCGAGGTGCGTGAGATCGAAAGCTTTCTGCAAGCTAAAGGGATCGCCATCGTCTATAAACCCTTCGACATCCAGGAATTGCTGGATGCGGTGAAGAAGGCGTTACGCTTCCCCGAAACCATCGCCTCATTACGGGAATTATCGCCGGTTGGTGGTGAAACCTTCGAGCCAGACGGCCATCATTCCTGAAAAAGGCTACTATAAACACCAAGGCGGACCGCATGGTCCGCCTTCGCGCTATAATGAGCCGATGTGCCGGCCCTCAGCCCACCTCGTTTTCGCGCGCGTTCGCGCTATCCGCCGGCGTGCCGGAACCAACCTTGCCCGTGCCGGGCGAGCCTTTGACCGGCCCTTCCGTGGCATGGCTGCTGGCGACATCGCGCCCGCCCGTGCTGGTGATGTTGCCGTTGATGCCCGTGTTGGCGAAATCGCTGTTGCCCTGCTGGCCGGGGCGGTTCGGTCCATCGCCGGCGATGCCCTCGTTGCGCGTGCCGGCATCGCTATCCGCCCCCGGAGCGGTGCGGCCTTCTCCGTCGGCGCTCACACCGTGCATCGCTTGGCGCTGGGTCTCATCGGTTGATTCGTCGTTTTGGGGTGCTTGTGTCATCGCATGTCCTTCTTTCGCGCATGGTCGTGTCATGGCTTCTGGCACACCATGCAGCATCGGTGTCCGCGCGGTTCACCGGCTGATCCGCTGCCCGCGCATGTCTCGCGCGCTGATATGCACATGCGATACCCAATACCACAAGCCGTGCGTGATCCACCGCGCTGCTTCCACATTTCCACCCCGCGTGGGAGAATGAGAGGTGAGGAGGAGTCTGCCATGCGTATCACCAATGTCGCGCCGACTCAGCACGATCCGGAGCGGGTGAGCATCTTCGTGGATGAGCGCTTTGCTTTCGCCTGCCACGCGCTGGTCTGGCTGGCGAGCGGGCTGCATATCAATGCTGCCATCACACCGGCGGAGTTGGACCAGTTGCGCGCGGCGGAGGATCGACGGGCGCTGAAGGATCGCGCCTTGGGGCTGCTGGCCAATCGCCCGCGCGGGCGCGCGGAATTGCAGCGCCGGCTGGCACACGGGACGAAGGCGCATCCCCCGCCGCCCCCAGATCTGGTGCGCGCCGTGCTGGACGAGCTGGCCCAGGAGGGGCTGGTCGATGACACCGCCTTCGCGGAATATTGGGTGGAGCAGCGCGACCGCTTTCGCCCCAAGGGATCGCGCGCCTTGCGCGCGGAACTGGCGCAGCAGGGCGTCGCCCGCGCGGATGTCGAAGCCGCCGTCGCGCCGGACCGCGACCTGGAGCGCGCCCTCGCCGCCGGTCGCCCGCGCGCCCTGCGCCTGGCTCAGCAGCCGGGCATGGATGCCCGCGCCTTCCGCGACCATCTCGGCCCCTTTTTGCAGCGGCGCGGCTTCGGCTACAGCATCGCCCGCGAGGCCGTCGCCACGCTCTGGGGCGAGTGCGGCAATCCACCAGACGCCGCGCTGGACGAAGACGCCCTCTGATCCTGGCCGTTTGACCGGTGCCGGGGATGGGCGGCGACGTGCTATACTACATAGAGTAGAAGCAGAGGAGACTGCGGCTGGCAATCATGCCGGCGCTCGTTTCGCTTGTTTGTAAGGAGATGCCAGTATGGCAACACAGTTCGATCCCCGCGAATTCCTCTGGGATTATCGCAGCGCGTCCGGCAAAACCATCACGACGCCCAGCGGTCTGACCATTCCCTATGTCATTGAGCAAACCCCGCGTGGCACGCAGGGCATGGATATCTATTCCCGCTTGCTCAAGGAGCGCATCGTCTTCATCGGCACGCCGATCGACGATCACGTGGCGAATCTCGCCGTAGCGCAGCTCCTCTTCCTGCAAAGCGAAGATCCGGGCCGCGACATCCACTTGTATATCAACAGCCCCGGCGGCAGCGTCTATGCCGGCATGGCGATCTATGACACCATGCAGTTCATCCAGCCGGACGTTTCCACCGTCTGCCTGGGCATGGCGATGAGCATGGGCGCGTTCCTGCTGGCCGGCGGCGCGCACGGCAAACGCTATGTGCTGCCGCATTCCACGGTGCTGATCCACCAGCCGCTGGGCGGCGCGGAAGGCCAGGCGACCGACATCGAAATTACCGCGCGCGAGATCGTCCGCTTGCGCAAAGAGATCTATGAGATGCTGGCCTTGCACACCGGCCAGACGGTCGAAAAGATCGCCGCCGACTCCGACCGCAACTACTTCCTCTCAGCGCAGCAAGCCGTCGATTACGGCCTGGCCGATGAGATGATGCAGCGGCCCAATCTGCCCGCAGCCACCAGTCGCTAGTCCCGTCCCCTTAACCCCCTCCTCATCTGCGGATGGCGAGGGGGTGTTTGTATGTGGGTTTTATTCGCTTGAATAAAGATGTATCACTCAAATTGCCGTCACCTTCGCCCGTGCTACGTTGTCTATACTAAAGAGATATTATGGAGCATATGAGAAAGCAGGCGCATGATGATTTTGACGGAAACGCTGGCCCATCGGACGGCGACCGCGCGCGAACGAATGGCGGCCCTCAGCCAGACGGTGGTTTTTCAAGCCGCCGCCTTCTGGTTGGTCACGCGCGTGTTGTTGCTCGTCTTCACCTATACTGCCGTGTTGTTCGCGCATGATAAAACGCCGGTGACGCCCCTCGCGCCCTTCACCATCCTGCGCGGCTGGGAGCAGTGGGATAGCGATTGGTACTATGCCATCGCGCGGGCCGGTTATTATAGCATCGAGTCAACGGTGTATTTCCCGCTCTACCCGGCATTATTGCACCTGGGCATCCAGGTATTCGGCGCACAAAACTTGCTGGTGTTCTCCATCGTCATCAGTTACCTGGGATCGCTGGCGGCCTTCATCGGGCTGGGCTTGCTGGCGGCGCACGAATTCAAGGGGCGAGGGGCCGCGCTGCCCGCCGTGCGGACGCTGGCGGCGTATCCCCTGGCGCTCTTCCTGGCCGCGCCCTATACCGAAGGGCTGTTCCTGGGTCTGCTGGCCTGGGGACTGCTGTGCCTGCGGCGCGAGTGGTGGTATGGCGCGGCGGCCTGCGCTTACTTCGCCGCGCTGGCGCGGCCTACGGGGCTGATCCTCTGGCTACCAATGTGTTGGGAGTATGGTCGCCGCCAGGGCTGGTGGGCGGCGCTGATCCTGCGCTGGCGCGCTCGGCGCTCCTGGCAGGCGGATCTGCGTGAGGACTGGCAAACGCTGCGCGCCTGGCACCCATCGCTGGCCTGGTGCGCGAGCGTGACCCGCGCTGGCGTGGTCTGGGGCGCGGTCCCGCTCGGCATCAGCACGTTCGCCCTCTATTGCTGGGCGCGCTATGGCGATCCCCTCTCGTTCGTGCATGAAGAGGGCGCGTGGTACCATCAAACGATGCCCATCTGGCAAACCCTCGGCTATGTCAAGGATTATTACGCGACGATCCCGCCCTGGACCTATTACCAGGCGCGATTCTTCGTGGACCTCGTGCCGCTGGCGCTGTTCGCGCTGGTGACGGTGGCGGGCGCGCTGCGCCGCTGGCCCTTTGCCTACACGCTCTTCATGGTCACGCTGCTGGTCGAATGCCTGGTCTCACCGACCATCAACGGCACATTCCCCTTCCCGCTGATGTCCGTCAGCCGCTACCTGCTGGCCGCACTGCCGGTTTTCCTTTACATCGGGCAATGGAGCCGGCGGCGTCCGTGGCTGGAACAGATCGCTATCATCGGCGGCTTCATGTTCCAGGCGCTCTTCATCGCTTTCTACCTCAACGGCGGCTGGATCGTGTGATCCTGCGCCAAGATGGGGCGGAATAACACAAGAGGGCAAACGGAACGCGACATGACACGAGTTAAGCGCGAGCAAACACGATGGATTCGCTACATTTCCCATCATTTCGCGTTATTTCGCGCCGATCTCGTGATTTCTCGCGTTCCGTCACTTCTTTTTGCGAGGTTTTCGTGACCCTTTGCGCGGCTTGCGTGTTCGACCGCCCTGTAACTACACCACGCGCCCTTTCTCGCCCGCCCGGAACTGCTGCTTCATGCGCAATTTATCGGTATCGACGCCGATAGCTTCGATGCTTTTGAGCAACGTCTTATGGATGACCAGTTCCATCGCGGTCAGGTCGTGGTACTCGAAGAGATCATGGATCTTGTTGAAATAATACGCTGTCGAGCCACGGAAAAATGCCCCCAGCAGGGCGACGATGACCGTGAACAGCGCAGCCCAACCCAAGAACGAGAAGATGAGCGACAGGACGGTGACGAGGGGATTGCCGATGAGCGTCAGCGGGTTGGCGAGGCCAAAGAAATAGGCGAGGCCGGTGAAGGCGAGGCTCAATAGCAAGATCAGCCCGATAATCACCTCGTTCCAGACGCGCTTAGCATACAAATCCCAGCCGACGAACAGATCTTGCCCGACATTGGTGATCTTGACGATGATGCTGAAACCGGGATCGACCTGCACGAACTGATACTGGAAACGCTTGTTGGCGGGCATGGCACCAAAGATTGCCGGCACGATGGCGGGAACGGCCTTGACGCCAGCAACGATGGTTTCGCCGATCTGGTTGGGAGCGAGCGGACTGGGGGTGCCGCGCGCCAGCGCGCTGACGCCGCTCACGCCGATGACACCGACCTGTGGGGCCATATTGGTCTTCAAGTGCGGCGGCAACTCGACGGCGAAGGTACGCGCCACATCGTCCACCTGGTTGCCGCGCCCGGTGACGGTGTCCGCCCAGCCATCGACCCAAAAGCCCAGCCGCTGGAGCGACTGCGGCGGCACGGTGCGCCACATCGGCGCGGGATTGGCGACGGCCACCGGCGCCCCGGTTGCGGGTCCATATGCCGGCAACGCACCTGATGGCGCGGGATAGCCCGGCGCAACGGGGGGCGGATAGCCGGGCATGCCGGGTGCAGGATAACCTGGCATGCCCGGTGATGGATAGCCCGGCGCGGCTGACTGTGGATCAGGATAATTCCCTTGCATCACGACCTCCGCTCAGATCTCACGAACTCTACACGAAACTACGCCTATTATACCGCACTGTCAAGAGGCTTGCATACCAGAAATATTAGCAGCAAAAACCAGTGGGGTGATGTCTAGCGATTCGTCGTCTGCCTTCGTTATCTCAGCCTTGTACCATTTATGCTTGATGCGATATGATATGTTAGATGATCATCACACTGGGAGTATGGAATGCGTCGCTCGCTCGTCGATCTGGGCTTGGTCTTCGTCCTTGTCGTCTGGGGCATCTCGCCCACGTTTTTCACCATCGCACTCGGCACCTTGCAGCCGTTGGCCTTCGTCATGGTGCGCTTCATATTGCTCTCGGTCGTCTCCGTCGCCGTGTTGGCGATTCGTGGGCTACGTGGCGGGCGTGCCTGGCACATCGAGCGGCGTGATGTCGGCTGGCTCATCCTTTCTGGCTTGAGTGGCTACGGCATCTATCAACTTTTCTACATGGTCGGGCTGGCGCACACGACGACATTTTCCAGCGCGCTGTTCGTCGCCACGCTACCGATCTTTTCGGCGATCATCCTCGCCCTGGCGCGCATCGAGCGCATCCATCCGCTGCAATGGCTGGGGATCGCCCTCTCGTTCGTGGGCATCGTCAGCTTCCTCTATCTGGCTGGCACGCGCGGCGGCAACGGCGCGGAGATCGGCACGCACGTGCTGACCACACACGACCTCATCATCGGCGATCTGCTGACGCTCGGCTCCGTCGCGCTCTTCGCGCTCTACGGCATCGCTAATAAGCGCCTGGCCGTCCGCTACGATCCACCAGAATTGATGTGCTATACCCTGCTGGTCGGCACCGTCGCGCTGATCCCATTCAGCTTGCCGCAGGTACTCAGCCAGAACTGGGCGCACGTCTCCTGGCAACTGTGGGTGATCATCGCCTATTCGGTGATTTTCCCGATCTACCTCACGTACTCGATCTGGAATTGGGCCATCGGCAAACGCGGCGTGGCGTATGTGACGCTGTATTCGTATCCCGTGCCGGTGCTGGCGGGCATCTTCGCCTGGATCGTGCTGAAGCAGGCGCTGACCGCAGGGCAGATCATCGCCGCCGCCGTGGTGCTGGGTGGCATGCTATTGGCGCGCTGGGGCATCGCTCGCCTGAATCGCGCCGCGCCCGACCCCGTCCGCGATATCCTCGCCGGCGATCTGCCCGCCGAAGGCCAGGTGCCGCTACCCACCGGGCGCTAGCCGGGACGAAAGGGAGCGAGGGTGATCATGATGAGAAGAGCGAGCAGGCAATGCCATAATGGGGCGCGGGACGGCGGGCGGTATCGTTGGGAGACGGCGCGGGACGGGGGACGGCGGGCGGTTGAAACCGCTCCTAAGGGCTACGCCACGAAACCCACCTACGTGGGTTGGGATGCGAGTCCGCGACGGCGGACTTCGTCGCCGCTAGGCGCTTAGGCGCGTACATGGTTTCAATCAATACCGCCCGCGTCCCTATCGCATTGCCCCGCCACGCCCACCCATTGCTCACACTGGTTCGATGCTGGTGGGCAAGCCGAAGGTGGCCAGGCCGTCAGCATAAAATTCCGCCGTCTCGCGGGGGCAGGTGATGATGTGCGCGCTGCCGTAGGTTTGGGCGCGCAACATGACGGCGATGGCGTCATTAACGCTGAGGGGCATCACGATGTATAACAAGGCGCGCACGACACGATCCATGTCATTGCCGTCGTCGTTGTGCAGCACAACCCGATAGCGCGGCAGCATCCCTAGCCGCGCCGCGATCTGCGCATCAACGAATGGTTGTTGAAGGGCCATACCAAACAAACTCCGCAAACGATCTGCTGGGCCGGCGCTCCGCTGGACTTGCGGGTTTCCGGCCTATCATCTATCATGAACGTGTGGCCCAACAAAGAAGTTGCGGTTCCCGCGCGCCGTGGCGAAGAATTGGAAAAAGAGCACAAACATGCCGGAACATCACGATCCCTTCCTCGCGGCCCTCGCTCAGGGACCGCTCCTCTGCGACGGCGCCATGGGGACGCTGCTTTATGCGCGCGTCCCTAGCCTACATGGCACCGCCCACTGCTTCGATGACCTCAACCGCACCCAGCCAGAGGTCATCCAGGCCATCCACCAGGAATATCTGGCCGCTGGCGCGCGCATCATCGAGACGAACACGTTTGGCGCGAATCGTGTCAAGCTGGACAACTATGGTCTGGCGGGCGAGGTGCGCGCTATCAACCGCGCGGGCGTGCGGCTGGCGCGCGAGGCGCGCGATGTGGTGGGCCTGCCGGCCTATGTCGCCGGCTCGGTCGGCCCCAGTGGCCTCACCGTCGCCACGCAGCAAGACACCGCTTTCTTGGCGGACCTACGCGCAGTCTTCCGCGAGCAGATCGACGCGCTGATCGAGGGCGGCGTCGATCTTATCATCCTGGAGACGATCTCGAACGCGCTAGAATTGCGCGAGGCCGCGCTGGCGGCGCGCGAGGCGGGCGATCTGCCGGTGGTCGCCCAGATGACTTTCACGGAAGAGGGGACGGCGCTCACCGGGCAGACGCCGGCGGAGATCGTGCGGTTGCTGGCGGAACTCGGCGTGGACGTGATCGGCGCGAACTGTGGCATGGGGCCGGCGGGGACGTTGGATGTGGTGACGGAGATGGCGGAGGCGCTTCAGGCGCTGCCAGCAGGGGTGCCGCGCCCGTGGCTCTCGGCAATGCCGAACGCCGGCCTGCCCGCACGTGTCGAGGGCCGCTTCCTCTATGTCTCCACCCCCGACTATTTCGCGGATTACACGCAACGCTTCATCGAAGCCGGCGTGCGCCTGGTGGGTGGCTGCTGCGGCACCACGCCGCGCCACACGGAGGCGATGGCCAGTGTGCTGCGAGAAAAACAGGCGAGCGCCTTCATGCCACCAACCATCATCACCGAACCACAGAGCCTGCCCGAAGACGACATCCTGCTGCCCGAACCTGGCACGCCGACGCGCTGGCAGCAACGGCTGGCCAGCGGGCAATTCGCCGTCAGCGTGGAACTGGACCCGCCCAAGGGGCTGAGTCCCTCGAAGGTGCTGGCCGGCGCGGAGATGCTGCGTCGGCGCGGGGTGGAGTTCATCAACATCGCCGACAGCCCCACGGCGCGCGTTCACATGAGTTGTATCGCGCTCGCGCGCCTGCTGCGCGATCTGCTGGATGTCGAACCGATCCTGCATTTCACCACGCGCGACCGCAACCTGATGGCGCTGCAATCCGATCTGTTGGGCGCGCACGCGCTGGGACTGCGCAACGTGCTGGCGCTAACGGGCGATCCGCTGCGCATCGGCGATTATCCTAACCTGACGGGCGTCTGGAACACAGATTCCGTCGGCCTGGTGCGCGTGCTGCGCGGGATGAACGCGGGCCACGACGCCGGCGGTGCGCCGCTGGGCGGCCAGGCATCGTTTTACATCGGCGCGGCGCTGGATGTCAATGTGGGCGACGCGCTCATCGACGTGAGCATCGAGCGCGCCCGCAACAAGGTCGCTGGCACCGCCGACCTCGTCACGCTCACCGAGCAGGAGCTTGAGTTCAGCCGTTACCAGGCGAAACTGGATGCCGGCGCGCACTACATCATGAGCCAGTTCATCTATGATCTCGCTCCGCTGCGTCGCTTCCACGCGCGCTTCGGGCCGCCGCCGGTGCCGATCATCTTGGGCCTCAGCCCGCTGTATAGCTACAAGCATGCCGAGTTCTTGCACAATGAGGTGCGCGGCATCACCATCCCCGCCGATGTGCGCGAACGTATGCGCGCCGCTGGCAAGCGCGGGCGCGAGGTGGGGCTGGAGATCGCCTACGAACTGCTGGCCACCGCCCGCCAAGAAGGCTTAATCCAGGGCTGTTATCTGCTACCCTCGTATGGCCGCTACGATCTGGTGGGCGAACTGGCGGCGGCGCTGCTGGCGGACTAATATCCCGCGAGCGTCCCCACATCCACCGGAGTGTAGGCTGGCACGGCGAAGACGCCGGAGGTGCCAAAGGGCGCGTTGAAGGCTTGCGGCTGGGTCGGGTCTTCCCAGAAGGGCGCGTACCAATAGCCGGCGGGCAGCCGCACGGCGAAACTGCCGTCCGGCGCGATGGTCGTGGCCACCGTGAATGTCGCGCTGTTGTAAGCATAGTTGAGCGCGTCACCCTCGTGGATGAAGGCGACGAAATAGACGCGCTGGCCGCTTTCGGATGCACCGCTCTGGTCCTGCACGCGGCCCGTCACCGGCTGCGCCGTCTCTGGCGCTTCGCTGGCGGCGGCGGTGTGAGGATAGTGCGCGACCAGCGTGCGCAGCGCGGCGTTCATCGTGCCTGCGTCGCCCTGTGCGCCTGTGGCCAGGGCTGAGGCCAACGCGCCCGCTGCCGGCACCTCGGCCAGCGCTGCGCGGGCGGTCGTCGCCGCGTGGGATGCGCCGTCGGTGGCGACCACCAGTTGGTATTTCGTCAGCGCGCCCGTCGTATCACCGGATGCCAGCAGGGCGTCGCCCCAGGCGAGCGTATTCGCGCCCTGGCTGGTATGCAGCGCACCGTGGCACGCGCTGTCGCACGCCGTTGAGGCCGCCTGATCGGCATAGACGCTGCTCGCGGCGGCGAACTGGTGCGCCGCCGTCAAACCCTGGCCCCACGTGAGCGTCGCGCTCAGCAGTTGCGCGTGCAGCTTCAGCGTGGCGGGTGCATCCAGCAGGGCGATCTCGGCACGCAGTTGCGCCGTTTCCGTGCGATAATCCGCAATCCCCTGCGCCTCAACCGCCCATTCATTATGCACCGCCGCCAGCACCGCAGGTGACGCACCGACCGCATGATACATCTGTAAGGCCAGCGCGTAACCGCCGGCACGGGCATAATCATCGGCTTGTTGCCAGGCGAGGGGCTGGGCCTGGGTGAAACCGATGGCGGCGACTGTCAGCGCCGCCAGCAGCCCCGTGAGCCGCGCGGCGGCGAGGCGTCCATGCAGCAGGCCACGCCAGTTCGCCGCCAACTGCATCGTCAGCAGTACGAAGCCGAAACCGCCCGCGACGAGCGCCGCACACCCCCAGCACTGCCCCGGCCCGTAGCGCGCCCAACCGAGGCCGACCAGCAGCGCGGCAGGGACGAGCAGAGCGACGCCGATATGTTCCAGGCGCAAGCGGGGCGAGTGATGCGGATTGTCCTGGGCCGTGTGGTGGCGCGTCAGCATGATCACTTCCACCAGCGCGAGCATGGCGATCTCGACCAGCAACCACAGCGCGATGCCGATGAACAGATTGAGGACGCTGGCGCTTTGGGGCAGCGCGAAAGGGGTGAGCGAGCTAGCGCGGACCGGCATGGTGCCGATCACGAACGGCATGGCCGTTGTGGCTGCCGGAACGTAACCAGCGTCCGCCACCGTCGGCGTCGCCCCCAAACCCACGCGCCAGCGACTCTGCAACAGGCGCGGGTCCGCGCCGAAGACGGTTTCCGCCGCCAGGATCGTATCGCCATCCTGCACCGCGCGCAGGAAGTGATGATACGCTGGCGCACCATAGGTGCTGATCAGATAGCCGATGAACCCGCGCGCCTCGGCATAGCCCAGGTAATCCGTGTCGGCATTCGTGGGATAGGTCGTGTTGAAGGTCGTCAGCAGATCGATCAGCGTGTTATTGCTGGTAGCGAATTGCAACGTACTCACATACGACTGGATATCAGCGGCATCCACTTCGTCATAGGCCGCGTTGCCTTCATCCAGCCAGAGCGGGTAGAGCGTGGCACCAAAGACGCCGATGTCTTCGTTCTGATGGAAGACGATGTGCGTCAGCTCATGCGGCAGATACGATTGTGCATCAGCAGCGTTTGCGCCTTCCACCGGCATATAGATCGTGCTTTGCGACGGCACGGCATACGCGCCGGTCTCGGCGGGATGATCCGGTTGCGCGCCGGCGAGAAAATCAGTGCGCGAGTTGTAGATAAAGATATTGACGGGGCGCTTGAGTGTGAAACCCAGCGTATCGGCGATGGGATGCGCTAGATCGCCCTGCACCAGCGCCAGCACCTGCTGCGCGAACGCCGCCGCCCGCGCATACGTATGGATGATGACCAGCTTGTCATGTGAAACCGTCGTTTGGAAGGGGAAATTGCCGGGGGCGGCGACCTGGCCATGCTGGCCAATCAGTGGCTGCAAACGCGCCAGACGGCGCGGCGGATGTGGCAGCGTACCCGCCTGGGCCGCCAGCCCTGGCACCAGCGCCAGCACACTGATCCATAGCACCATGCCACCGCAGATCCATCCATACCAGTGCATGCGCCTCTTCATGCTCGCCCCCGTCGTCCACCTTGTTCGTTCTGTGAAACATAGCGCGCGTTCACGTGTTCTCTACTATAGGCTAAAGCGGGCGGTAGATCAAGAGGATTGAGGCTTTCAACGCCAGACGCGCCGCACGGTGCGGG
Organism: Ktedonobacteria bacterium; assembly: GCA_027459785.1. GTDB lineage: Bacteria > Chloroflexota > Ktedonobacteria > Ktedonobacterales > JACDGC01 > JAJPKG01. The sequence goes on from DAIDGU010000022.1 coordinate 43,790, forward strand.
CGCGGGGGCCATCCAGCTCCACCAGCACCACGCGCTGCCACGTCCCCAGGACCAGTTGCCGCCACGCAACCGGCAGCGCCACCGAGGGGCCGATCATTGCCTGATCGTTGCGCGTCGTCGTCACGGTGATCGTCGGCATCAACCCCATCACTTCTCCTAGCGCCACGCGTGTTAGGTCGCAGGCAACTGGCGCTGGATGACGCCGCTGAGCGTGTCGGCGACGCCGCGCAGGATCTCCGGCGTGTACGACGGCCCCTGGTGGTCGAGGATGAACGTGGCCCGATACGCGCCGGGAGTCAGGTCGAGATCCAGGATGTGCGCGATGACAGCGGGGGCCGTGGCCATGCGGTCGGGGAAGCGCGCCTGGGCCACGCGCAGCGCGTTCAGATAATGCAGCGCCTCGTCGCCGCGCACGCGCTCGATCCACTGCGCCAGCGCGGGATGGCCCAGCGAGCGGAAAAACGGCACATCCGTAGCATACGACCGTGTGGTGGCGAGTTCGTCATACGCCAACATCAGGCACAGTTTGAATTCATCGGTGAGGAACTCGCCGAAAGCGGAGAAATCCGCCGCGCGCTGTTGCATCTCGGCTTCGATCTCAGCTTCCGGCTTGCCATAAATGAGCGTATACAACCGCCGGAAGCCGACATAATGGTTCATCTCATCGCGCCGCCAGACTTTCTCGAACGACCAAAACTCCGGCGAATAGTACGCGCCGGCATCACGCCGCCGCTCCAATTCCAGGCACAGGTTTTCGGCATCATATTCCGAGCAGACGCTTTCCCAAAACATCGGCTCTTCTGCCGCGCGCTGGTCGGCGGTCATGCGGGTGAAATCCGCGGGCGTAAGCGTCCCCAGGAGTTCCAGCGCATGCCAGCCACGGCTCTTCGACTCGTACAGCAACACCTCGGTAATCCTTATCAGCAACGAAATAGCGGGCAACAAGAACGCCCCACAGGACGCAAGTCCCCAGGGCGACGGTTCAGTCGGTATTATAGCACACGGCGCGGGGTGATCGCCAGCCAGGAAAACGTCAATCGAAGAGGTCGCGCACAGGGCATGTGAAGCCAGGGGTGACATCCAACCCATCGAGCATATCCGTTTCCCGCAGGATCTGCGATGGCTGCTGGCGCTGGGCTGATTGCCAGACTTCCACCGTTCGATGGCCGGGGAAGACATTCCAGACGAGGCGCACGCCCACTTCGATAAACTCTGCCATCTTGCGATGCACCTCTGGATGCGTATCGTTCGGCGAGACGATCTCGGCCACCAGCTCGGGGGTCAGTTCTTGATACGAGCCGCGATAGGCTGCCGCTTGCTCGCGCAGGGGCAAGGAATAGGAGATATCCGGGCAAAGCACCAGTTCGCTACCATCGATCCTGCTAGGCCGCGTTAGGAATGGCCGTTCGCCAGGCATGTTCACTCCCGCCGGAGGATCATCGCGTCGATAGCCTTGGGGGTGGTCGTGAGGATGTCGCAGCCGGAGGCCGTCACCACGCCGGCATCTTCGATGCGAATGCCGCCCGCGCCAGGAAAGTAGACACCCGGCTCGATGGTAATGATGCTGTGTTCGGGCAAAATCTCGTCTTCTGGCGCGTGAAAGCTCAGGGATGGCGCTTCGTGGATCTCCAGGCCGGTGCCGTGGCCGGTGCCATGCACATAATATTCGGCCAGCCCGGCGCGGGCCAGGGTATCGCGCGCCAGCGCATCGGCGGCGCGGCCTGTCACGCCCGCATGCACGCCGCGTGCGCACGCCGCGTTCGCGGCCAACACCTGGGCATAGCGGTCGCGCCACTCCGGCGGCGCGTCGTCCAGGAAGACGGTGCGCGTCATATCGGCACAGTAGCCCCGGAATTTTGCGCCCATGTCGATGATGATCGGTTCGCCCGGCTGCAAGATGCGCCCACCCGGAACGGCGTGCGGTCGCGCGCCGTTCGCCCCGGCACCCACAATCGGCGGAAAGGCCATGTCGTCCGCGCCCAGGCGCAGCATGGTGACGAAGATCTCCGCCGCCACCTGGCGTTCCGTCAGGTCGGGCTGGCGCAAGTAGCGACACAGATGATCGAACGTCTGGCAGGTGATCTCCGTGGCGCGGCGCGTATGCGCGATCTCCGTAGCGTCTTTCACCGCGCGCAAGGGTTCGACGAAGCGTCGCGTCGGCACCACGCGCCAGCGCCGCCGCGCGGCGGCACTCAGCGCCTGGCCCTGCGCCAGCGTCAGATGCTCCGCCTCCACGCCCAACGTGCGCGGGGCCTCGCCCGCGCGGGCGCGCGGCCAGCCGGCGGCTTGCAGCGTCTCCGCCACTAACTCCGCCAGCGGCGCGCGGCGGTCGCGCACCGTCACGTCCGGCGCTTCTTCGTGCGCCTGCTCCGTATAGCGCCCGTCGGTCAGCAATACCACGGCCTCGGCGGTCAGCACCACGCGCCCGGCGGAATCCGCCCCGTCGTCGCGGCCATAGAAGCCCGTCACGTAATAGCGGTTCTCTGGATTGCTGATGAGCAGCGCATCCAGGCCAGCTTCGCGCATCCGCGCCCGCACGGCAGCGCGCCGTTCTTGGATGAGTTCCTGTGTTGCTGGCATACGTCCCCCTGATTTCACTGGTGGAATCGCCGCGTGTGCGGCATCAGATCCATGTATACGTGCGACGGTGGCAGTGGCTGGTCATGATCCTGTGCGCATTGGACATCATTATCCAGCGCAGTGCGTCCGCGTCCCCGTGCTGCTTCGTATGTTTGACCGTCCGCAACCGGCAGCGCCGAGTGAGCTGCCCATTCCGGCAAGATAACACCATGTGCCTGCTCAGCGTCACTCCCTTCTAAAAAGGAATCACGTGGCGCTTACATCATGCTTGGTTGCCCTCTTGTTGCTGCTTCTTGGTCACTTCAACACGATCGTACAATACATTGCGCAGTTTGACTTCATTATAGTCTTTAGCGTCATAGTCTTTGGCGTCATGGTCTTTGGCATCCAATTCAGCAGCGGACCAAGTCCGCCTTGCCAGTAACTATCAATCCCGTTATCCTGATTTCACGTAGCCTTGCAGGTGATGCGTTGCGAGGGTGCGGTTTACTCCCCTCGGACAACCGAGTAAAACGGGGTGACGCGCACCGAGAACGGGCGGGCGACGGCCCTACAGGCCGCACCGCTCCTTCACCATGACCCATCACCTACCTCAACTATTCGTGGGAAAGCCGATGCCCAGTTCGCGCAGGCTGGCGAAGCGACCCTGGCCGATAACGATATGGTCCAGCAGGCTGATGTCGAGCAGCTTGGCGGCGTGATAGAGTTGCTCGGTGACGCGCGCGTCTTCGCCGGAGGGGGTGGGGTCGCCGCTGGGGTGGTTGTGCGCGACGATGATGCTGGGGCAGTTGCGCGCCAACGCCGGGCGCAACACCTCGGCCATGCGCACCAGCGAGGCGTTCACCGTCCCCTGGTAGACCGTCTGGCTGTGGACGACGCCGTTCTTGGTGTCGAGCAGCAGCACGCGCAGTTGCTCCTGGGCCAACGCGGCCATCTCCACGCCTAGCAGCGTGAAGACATCGGCGGGGCAGGTGATGCGCGGGCGATCCTCCGGCGTGCTGATGGCGAGGCGGCGGCCCAGTTCCAGCGCGGCCTTCAGTTGCGCGACCTTCGCCGGCCCCAGGCCGTGTTCCTGGCAGAGATCCGCGAAATCAGCGCGCCAGAGGCCCGCCAGGCCACCATAGCGCGCCAACAGCTTCTGCGCCAGATCGATGACGTTATCCTGCTCCGTGCCGGTGCGCAGAATCAGCGCCAGCAACTCCGCCGTTTGCAGCGTGGCGGGGCCATAGCGCGCGATGCGTTCGCGGGGCCGCTCGTCGTGCGGTAGCTCGCGGATCGTTAGGTGATAGCCGTTGTTCGTGCCGTTGCCTGGTCGCGTCACGATTCGACCGTGGGCAGCGTCAGGTGATACGTGGCCTCGTAGTTGTCCACTTCCTCTTCCAGGGCGCGCATCAGCCCGCGCATCAACATCGGCGAGACCAACAGCCGCCGCACCGGAATGACATGCTCGTGTTCGTCTTCCGCCGCCGCGCTCGGCACCACCTGGAAGAAGTCGATATAGAACTCGGTCTGCGTGCTGCCCACGGTGATGTAATTCGCGTATTCACCGACCATCGTGCTGGCCTGGCCCTCGTCGTCATCGATTAGGTTCGGGTCGTTCGCGTTCGGATCGTTCATCGCCTGCATCGTCATGCTCCCTTACGTGAGCGGGCAAAATCGCGTGATCTTCCCCGCGCCAATCAGTGCCACTACCCATATCATATCATGCAAGGGGAGAATGGGCGCACGATCTGGTACTCGTGCATGATTTACGCGCCGGCCAGGCGGATGTAGCCTTGCACCTGATAGCCCGGCCATGCCTGGACGCTGCCGTCGGGCGCGATGGGCAAGGTCGCTTGCGCGGTCGGCGAATTGGATTGCGCGAAGGTGACGCTGCCGGCCTGGCCGTTGGTGGGCGGCACAACGCCGGTGACGACGGCGACATGGCCGTACCCCTGCGGTCCGCCGGCGAAGGCGATGATGTCGCCCGGCTGGGGCAGCCCCTGCCCATTGGCCACTTCCTGCCAGCCGGCAGCGTTATGATACGCGCCCCAGAAGTCCGCGCCGTTCGGCGTGGCGGGCAGCGAAACGCCCGCCTGGCGGAAGACGCCATCCACGAAGGCGACACACTGCACGTTGCCGTTGCCCCAGCCCGGCGTCTGCCAGGCCGCCTGCGCCGCTGCCGGCGTCGAAGTGGGATCATACGATTGGTTATTCGCTCCCCGCAGGTCGCCGGCTAGCTGGGTGGCGATGGCGGCGATCTGCGCGCCCGCGCCAATTCCGGCAGCCGCCTCCATCTGGTTTGCAGCGGTGCCAGGAACGGCGGCGAGCGCGGAAGAAAGCAGCGTGCTGAATGACGCATCTTGGGCGGTGGTGCTGGCAGCGGACGCAGCGGTGCCGCTCAACCACTGTGTGGCGTCGCTCTGACTCTGCGCTTCCAGCATGGCAACATACCACTGAGCCTGCTGCTGGCTGATGCCCTGCGTCACAGGGGTGGGATTGGACATACGTCAGCGGCCTCCTTACCCATATCATCTCTTACCATAAGTATACGCGGGGCGCGTAGCAACAGGACGGGCGGTTGAAACCGCGACGAGGATGCGAGCGGTAGTGGTTGAAACCATGTGCGCGCCTACGCGCCTGACGGTGATGCTGTCGAAGCAGGGCAAACACAAGGCGTTGCCCCTTGCCAGCGAAGGTGCTGCTGCCCGGCGAGGTTATGATCATCCCCGCCAAGGCACGCAACAGCGTCGTTTTGCCCGCGACCTCCTAGCCCAGTAAGGGTTCCTATTCCGAACCGGGGGCAAATGTGTTTGCAGCACACCCCCGGCGACCGCACGGCGCGGGGAACGTTGCCTCTGGCGACCGCACGGCGATTATAGTGTTATTCAGTTTGCGCGCCGCGATCAACTCATGTATACCCTGGCTACGGATGGTCGCATGGCTCTTGATCTTAGGTGCGGAATATCATATCGTATAGCTATGACCACGCGCAAAACAAATGACGATGTGGGGGACTATCGCGGCACCTCACCCCCGCCCAATCAACCACCGCCGGTCGGCGAGCGCCACTTCATCGAGCGCCCCGCAGATCTGGCGGCAGCAGCACATGCCTTGGCGCAATCACCGATGCTGGCGATCGATGTCGAGTTCGTTTCCGGTCGCCCGTCGGACGCGCATGCGCCCCCGCGCCTGGCGCTAATCCAGATCGCTGATGGCGCGTCACCGCATTGCTATGTCATTGATTGCTTGCGCCTGGTCGATCTCACTCCCCTGGCCGCGCCCTTCGAGCAACCCGACAGCGTGAAGATCTTTCATGGCGTCGGCTCGGATCTGCGGGTGCTGGCGGCGCGCGGATTGGCCGTGCAACACACGCTGGATATCGAGGCGGTCAGCCGCACGCTCTTCGGCTCCCGTGAATCGGGCTTGCAGGCGATGCTGCACCGTGCCTGTGGCATCTGGCTGGATAAATCGTTGCAGCGTTCCGACTGGATGCAGCGCCCACTTTCCACCGCGATGTTTGCCTATGCCGCGCGCGACGCCGAGATGACGCTGGCGCTGGCACATTGGTTGAACGAACATTATCGCTGGGCGATGGATCTCTACGAAGATGATCCCGCTGATCCCCCCCCCGAAGAACTGGTCGCGCCGTGGCTGGCGACCTTCATTCAAGGCGAACGCACGTTTCCGGCGGAACTGCTGGACGCGGTGGAGCAGGGTGCGCTGGAACCGGGGCAAGATTGCATCGCCGCGCTGGATGTGCTACGCAAGCCGACCTGGCGGGCGCGCGTGCTGCGGGCCGCCGCCGACCTGACGCTGATCCCCGTCGCGCCCCACGCGCTGACATCGCTCGCCGCCCGCACCGGCGAGGAGCGCGCCGCCGCCGCGCGCGCTTTGGGCCGCTTGCGTGCCACACACGCGCGTGCCGCCTTGACTGAGGCCGCCAACGATCCCGTGTTCGATGTGCGCCGCGCCGCCGTCACCGCGCTGGAACAGATCGATCTGCCACCGCGCATCGGGCGCTTCGGGCGCACGGATGCCTATGCCCCTGAACCTGCCGCTGAAATCCCCGATGATTCGCCGTGGAAAGCCAAGCTACGCGATCTGCTGCCCGACGACGAGGGTTAATGCAACTGTGTGCGCCTGCCGAATTGCCCGACGAGCAGCGTTATAGCACTCGCCATTTGGCGCGGATTTGACAGCGACCCGCCCCTACCTTTATACTGAATGCGATACGATCCCTGCACAACGTCGCGCGCCTGCGCGTGTTTCAGCGGATAACAACGTGAATGCATGAGGACGCCAATGTCTACGCCGAATAACAAGCGCGACGCCCGCCGCGAGGCCCGTAAGGCTAGCCTCGCCGATGCTCAAACTGCCCGTGCCGCGAACCTGCCCGGCGCGGCTGATGGGAATGACAGCACGCTATCATCTTTAGACGCGGCAGCCGGTGCTGCGCGCGCCGCTGAAACGCCCACACCAGAATTGCCTCATACGCTGGCCGATGATGGCGCGGCGGAATCCGCCACTGTCGTCAGCGCCTCCACCCAGGCTCCCGCGTCGGCGACGGCCTCCACCCCGCTGCGCAAGGCCAACGGCGCGCAGGCCGGCGCGAGCAAGCCGATCACGCGGCCCACGGGGACGGGGCCAGCCACCAAGACGCCGACGCGCCCGACGACCGGGGTGCCTGGCACGAAAACGCCGACGCGGCCCACCGGCACCGCCGGTGCTAGGGTAAGCACGGGCGGCATGAAGACGCCGACTACGCCCGTCGGCACGGCCCGACCCACCACCCGCCCAACTGCAAACGCCAGCACCGGCACGAAGACACCGACGCGCCCGACGAACACCGGCACGCTGGCCGGCAATGGCGCGCGCGCGGCGGGTGCCGCCGCCACCTATCGTCCCCCAGCGCGTGGCGAAGTCACCACGACGGACGAGTCCGATTTCAAGACGAAGCGCGACAGCCGCCGTGAGGAACGGCTGGCCAGCATCAGCCGCGTGCGCAACGAGCGCCAGCTGGCGCTGCGCAAGAAGAAGCAGCGCGCGATGACGGTGCGCTACGGCACCATCGGCGGCATCGCGCTCGGCGTGATCCTGCTGGCCGTGCTGTTCGGCCTCTGGCTGCATAGTTCGTCCAACGCACGTCCCTACACCTCGATTCCCAGCGCGGGCTACGGCCAGGGTATCACCTGCGACAGCAACGAGCAGACCGCCGTCCATTACCACGCCGACTTGCAGATCATCGTCAACGGCAAAGCGGAAGCGGTGCCGCAAGGCATCGGCTTCGGTCCAAATCCGACCAGTCCAACCTGCCTTTATTGGCTGCATACGCACGACACCAGCGGCGTGCTCCACATCGAAGCGCCGCAAAGTGCGGCGAATCGCGCGTTCGTGCTAGGCGACTTCTTCTACGTGTGGCAGCAAAACGCGACGAACACCATCGCGCTCGGCCAGCCGTCGTTGACCGCGACCAGCTTCTTCGGCCAACCGATCGACAGCAGCCATCCGCTCCATGTGTTCGTGGATGGCAAGCCGTATACTGGCGACCCGAATAAGATCGTGCTGAAGGATCACGAGAATATCTGGCTGGAGTACGGCACACCCATCGTGACGCCCACGCCCTACAACTTCTCGGCTGCCGGCCTATAACCGCGTCATGTGCGACAATAGTGGGGTGGGGGATGACAGTCTCCCGCCCCATTTCTGTTGAATGATGACCAGGAGGACAGACATTCCTGTCTGTCATGAGGTATATGCGATGGCTGATGATGCCGTACTATCCATCGATCTGCCCCTGCCGCGCTTTGGCAGCGGCAAGGTGCGCGAGATCTTCGATCTGGGCGACCGTTTGCTGCTGGTGGCGACCGACCGCCTTTCCGCGTTCGACGTGGTGATGGCCGAGGGCATTCCCCACAAGGGCGAGGTACTCACCCGCCTGTCAGCCTTTTGGTTCACCCAGACGGCGGATATCGTGCCGAATCATCTCATCAGCAGCGATCCAGCGGATTTTCCGGCTGAGGTGCAGCCGCAGCGGGCGCAATTGGCCGGGCGCACGATGCTGGTGCGCAAGGCGCAGCGCATCGACTTCGAATGCGTGGTGCGTGGCTACCTGGCGGGATCGGGCTGGCAGGACTATCAAGCGACCGGCGGCGTGGGGGGAAATCCCTTGCCGGCGGGGCTGCGCCAGGCCGAACGGCTGCCGGAACCGATCTTCACCCCTGCGACGAAAGCGGCCAGCGGCCACGATATCAACTGCACACTGGCGGATGTCGCCGCCGTTGTCGGCGACACTGTTGCCCAGCGCCTGAAGGCGACCAGCATCGCGCTCTATACCAACGCGGCGGAACTGGCCATCGACCGGGGCATCATCATCGCCGATACCAAGTTCGAGTTCGGCCTGCTGGATGGCGAACTGATCGTCATCGATGAGATGCTGACGCCGGATTCGTCGCGCTTCTGGGCGGCGGGCGACTACGCGCCGGGCCAATCCCCGCCCAGTTTCGACAAACAGTTCGTGCGCGACTGGCTTGAAACGCAGCCCTGGACCAAGACGCCACCCCCACCACACCTGCCGCCCGCAGTCATCGCTGGCACCGCCGCCCGTTACCAGGAAGCGTATGAATGGCTGACAGGCGCAAGCTTCACGCCGGTCACATGAACCGATCGGCCTCCGCGTGTTTGTGCGCCTGTGCCATCCCGTGCGCTTCCAGCATGTTCCCGTCGAGGATACTGCCGGTGATGATCTTGCCGATATCGTTGGTTTTTTGCCCCATTTCCTCGCCACGTGGTACAGTGAGAAGAGAGCATTTCTGGGAAGCACTACCTCACAGGAGTTGAAATATCCTATGGTTGCTGTTCGTGTCGATCTGGTGCCGCTATTCGATGCGCTGACCGCCTCGGATGAGCGTGGCGTCATCACGGAGATCGCGCAGATTCTGGGCGACGAGATCGCTGGCGGCGTGCTGGCGGGCCGGCTGAGCATTCCCGCCGCGCTGGGCGACCGCACGGGGGCGGCAGTGCCGGCGCTTGTCGCCGCTGGCCGGCTGAGCGATTGGATGCATGTGATCCCGCCGGGACCGGAGCCGGAGGCGATGCGTCGTCGCGCGCTCCTGCCCACCATCGCGCTGGCGAACGCCGCGCTCTTCGCGGCCCAAGCCATCGCTGCCGGCCTGGCGAACCCCAATCCGGCGTTGCCGGACCCTCTGTTCCCCAAGGACATCACACACCATGCCGGCGCGTGGGGCGCGCTGCGCGATGCCGTGCGCGCCAGCGATGGCACGCTGGCCGGGCGCATTCTGATGGGCTTTTATGCCAGCGGCACCGATTACCGCGAGATGGAAGGCGCGCTGTATGCCGCGCTCAACGGCACATTTTCCGCCGATGGTCGCCCCCTCCTTATGACGCTGGCCGCCACACAGGCGCTGGATTTCGTGGAATGGGGCGATCGTGCGCCGGCGTTCTTCTACTGGCTGCTGCCGCTGCTGATGCAAAGCGCGGGGGAGCCGGAGGGCGCGAAAGCGGTACGCGATTATCTGGCCCAGCCGGCCCATGACCTGGACTTCGTGCGCACGCGCCTGGCGCTGTCGGACCCGACCGCCGCTGGTGCCGCGCTGCGGCAGGCTGTCGCCACCGGCACCACGGCGCAGGTGTTGGACGAGACCTTCGCCGCGCTGAAGCGTGGCGCGAACGGCACGATGGTGGGCGCGCAGGTCGCTGTCGTCGCCGCCGAACACCTGGCCGGCGTCCCCTTGAATAACGCCGAGGTCGTCAACCGCGCGCAGATCGCCCTGCGGGTGGCGAACGCGGCGCGCACTGCGACGCGCCAGGTGCAGGATCTGCGCGTGCTGCCGATCATCTTCCATGCGGCGAATCTGGTGAACCAGACGATCCGCGTCAATGGCGCGCAGCGGGCGGAGCCAAGCGCCGGCGCGGCGGGTACCGGGCTGCCGGGTGGCCTCATCGAATCCAGCGTGCTGCGCAATGTGGACCGCCAGATCGCCGCGCGCGACGAGGTGGGTACGCGGGCGACGGTGCGCCGCTACGCGCAGATGGCCTTTCCGGCACGCAGCCTCCTCGGCACGTTCGGCCAGGTGGCCGCGCGGGCGAACGTGGCGGCGGACGGCAACGGGCGCGGCATGTTGGTGACGCAAGCGGCAGGCGAAACCTTCCTGGCGCTCACCCCCGCGCAACAAGCCGCCGAGGGCGTGGCGCTGCTGGATGCCATCGCGCACATCATCGTCGCTCAGCCTGCCGATCAGGCGCTGGCGCAGCGCGTCGAGCAATCCCTCGGCCTCGCGCCGGAGGCGTGAAGGCGAGAGGGAGCCAAGGAATGTTGAGCGTGGAAGAGGCGCTGGCGCAGATCTTGGCGCTGGCGCAGCCCTTGGCCACCGAGCAGGTGACGCTGGCAGAGGCGCTGGGTCGCGTGCTGGCGGCGGATCTCGTTGCGCCGCTGGCGATGCCGCCCTTCGCCAATTCGTCGATGGATGGCTATGCCGTGCGGGCGGGCGACCTGGCGGGTGCGACGGCGGCATCGCCCGTGTCGTTGCGGCTGATCGGTGAAGTGCCGGCGGGCGGCGTCTTCGCGGGCGCGGTGATGCCAGGGACGACGGTACGCATCTTCACCGGCGCACCCTTGCCGGACGGGGCGGACGCCGTGCTGGAACAGGAGCTGACCGCGCCGGGGCCGGTGGCCGCGTCCGTCGCCATGCAAGCCACCGCCGCGCCGGGCCGCAACGTGCGCGTTGCCGGCAGCGATGTGGCGCTGGGCCAACGCTTACTGGCTCGTGGCAGCGTCATCCATGCGCCGGAGGTGGCGATGGCCGCTGCTGTCGGTGCGGCCTCCCTCGCCGTAACCCGCCGCCCGCGCGTGGCCGTCATCGCCACCGGCGACGAGTTGGTCGCGCCGGGCCAACCATTGGGACCGGGCCAGATCTACAATAGCAACGCGCCGCTGCTGGCTGCCGCCGTGGTCGAGGCCGGCGGCGTGCCGGTGATCCTGCCGGTGGCACGCGACCGCGCCGACGATCTGCGCGCCCGCTTCGCGGAGGCCCAGGCGGCGGACTTGGTGCTGACCTCCGGCGGCGTCTCGGTTGGCGATTACGATCTGGTGCGGCAAATTATGGATGAGATGGGTGGCATCAACTTCTGGCGCGTCAACGTGCGCCCTGGCAAGCCGTTGGCCTTTGGTCGGCTGGGCGCGGTGCCGCTGCTGGGCCTGCCGGGCAATCCGGCCTCCTCCGCCGTCACCTTCGAGCTATTCGCGCGCCCGTTCATCCGCGCCTTGCTGGGCGCGCTCCCCCCGACACGTCCCACCATCACTGTGCGCCTGGCGATGGCGATCCCACGCGGCGACCGCCGCCATTACGTGCGCGCCCAGTTGCGCTACGAGGACGGCACTGTGCTTGCCACGCCGACCGGCGACCAGGGATCGCACCGCATCGCCTCGCTGCTGGGGGCCGACGCGCTGGTGATCATCGCCGAGGGAGCGGGCAGCATCGCCGCTGGCACCGCCGTCCCCGCGCTGTTGTTGCGCTGAGGTGCGGCATGAATTGCCGGCTGCGGTCCAGCTTATGTGGCATTGAACTTGCCGACTACCTTTCCCTGTCTTCCCCCGCCCATTCCAGGGGGAGTATTCGCCCGCCGGCCTTGCCTGGTTGGCGGATAATCGATACAAGTGGATGATGAGAGAAAGGGAAACCAACAATGCTGCGTATCCTCGGTCGGGTGTGTTACGGCCTTTCTGCCGCGTCGATCTTGCTGTCGCTCGGCACCCAATTCCGCATGACGGAAGCTTCGGCGAAAACACGCTTCTTCTTGAAGAAATCGCCCAGCAGCGCACGCTCGGAGCGCCAGAGCATCTTCTTTGGCCTGTGGGCGCCCACCTTTGCGATGGCCGGCAAGATCCTGGAAGATATGGCGCGCGAGAACGACATGCGCCAGATGCACGGCCAGCCAAGTTCGATCTCGTCGAACAACAGCTATGATACCGCCGAGCAGTCGCTGAGTTCCATCAGCCGCTAGCACGCCCAGGTGTGCCACCGCCGCGCCCTTCCTGCAACACGACGGGAAGTGCGCGGCTTCACGTCTCCGCCATTCGGCACAATGGTTGCATCCTTCACGTGGATATGCTAGAGTATGAGGTGTCACCGGCAGCGGTCGCTTCGGCACCGCGCGGCCCATCTCATCCGAAAGAAGCCACTCCACCGATGGATACGACTCAGATCGGCTATTTTGTACTGTGCATGTTCGGCGGCCTGTTTATCATCGCCGTCCCCTGGTCCGGCATCATCCTGCTGAACGCGAAGCGCGAGCGCAAGCCGGCCCGTTAGCGGGAAGGGGGCGGTTGGTAATTTCAATCACTATCGCCCGCCATCCTGGCACATCGGCATTCGCCCACCCAGTGCCAGATACCAAACAGAGTCAAAACGAGGATCAGCCGTATGCTGTTGCAGATGTCGCCGGGCGTCGCGCGCCGCCTTGCTTGGGCCAGGTTGGTGGCGACGGATATCGACGACACCCTGTTGCGTACCGACAAGACCATCACCCCGCGCACACGGCAGATGCTGACACGCGCCCAGAATGCGGGCCTGCCCGTGGTGTTGGCGACGGCGCGGCCCCCGCGCACCTTGCGCACGGTCGCCGAGGACGTAGGCATCGGCGGCTTAGCTATCGCCTGCAATGGGGCGATGATCTTCGATCTGGATCGCGGTGTGTTAGATGAAGCCGCGATCATGTATCACGCGCCGATCCCGCCCGCTGTGGCGCAACAGGTGATTCACCGCCTGCGCGCGGCGTTGCCTGCGGTCGCCTGCGCGTGGGAGGCTGGCCTGCGCTTCGGCTGCGAGCCGGCGTATGAGCGCCTGCGGCCTTCCGCGCGTCAGCAGGGCGCATGGCGGGCGGATGCCCTGGATCTTGCCGACACGCCGCTGACGAAGCTGATGGCGCTGCACCCTACCCTGACGGGCGACGCCTTGCTGGCCGAGGTGCGCGCCGTGGCAGGCGAAGGTGTTGTCTGCACGCATTCAGGCATGCCCCTTGTGGAGATCAGCGCGGCGGGCGTCGATAAAGCGACCGGTCTGGCGGCCCTGTGCGACCTCCAAGCTGTTCCCCAGGCCGCTGTCGTCGCCTGTGGCGACATGCCGACTGATCTGCCCATGCTGCGCTGGGCCGGCGTCGGCATCGCCGTCGCCAATGCCCACCCCGATCTGTTGGCCGAGGCGGACGCGATCACCGCCGGCAATGACGACGACGGCGTGGCCCTGGCGCTCGCGGCGATCTTGCACACGCGCCCTCCCGCGCCCACGAACGCCCGGTGATGGCCGGTACACCGACCATCCGCTGGGAACGCCGCCCTGGCGCAGTTGAATAGCTATTGGTGAATACTCAGGGATTCCTGTGCCGCTCAGGCGATTAGCCTCTCCTCACAATTCTTTCCCGCAGGCAGTTTCATCAGCCTTTTTCGCCAATTTCTACGTTTGGAAGCGCGACTATCCCCCCGCTCAGGACCATCCCCCCCTTGGGACGAGTGACTCTGATGGGTGATCCTGCTCCTGCGCTTTGCCAGCGTCATTCCTGGCCGTCGCCGTCCGGCGCATCCTCGCTATGCTTAAGATGGTTGGCTGGCGGAGGATCGGTCGGCGCGTCCAACTCCGGCCAGAGTTCCATGCCCTGCGTGCGACGGCGTTCGTCAGCCTTTGCCACCTGCTCAATGCTTTTGCGCGCCTTGGGCAAATCTTCCGGCGGCGTGTTGCCTAGCTTATCAACGATGAGCTTACGCAAAGTGCGGCTGACATCTGTATGGATTTGACATGCAGTGTTCAGATCTTGTACTTGTGTTCGGGCAAGTATACTACAAGTATGCTGAACACGCATGATATTAGTAGCAAGTTCTTCCTCATCCATATAGTCAAGAATGAAGGCACCAGCGGGAAGACTCTTTCGGATACGGATAGCATTTTCGGTCTCTTCGTAGAGAGCTATGTAGCCGGCGTTAATGAATCGCATAAAATCTTCTCTGGTTTCAATGACAGAGGAAACGGCAAGAAGCAATGTCCTCGTCAGGAGGATACCAAGAGACTGATCTTCCAGCGGGAAGACAAGATTGAAGGCGTGTTCGTATGAGCGTTCCATCTTTTCCAAGAGCTGCAACATATGCTGTGATACCTTTCGTGCGGTCATCGTTTTGGGGTGGCGCAGGTTAGGATGCCCTGCGTTGTTGACAGCAACGTGAGAGGTATTATACTTCGGTTGCCTCTCGTCCATGTATCGTTGCTCCACAAGAACAAGATCTTGCGGGCGTGATACGCTTTCCAGAACAGCGAACATAAACGACTCTTCACTGTAGCTATCCCATGCGCGCTGGAATGCTCGTGCGTGATGCATACCTAGCCGTAGCAGCGAGCGATGTTGCTGCCATCGAGCACCAATATTGACGCTACTGCCGATATAGCAATCACCTGTTTGGGTGTTGGTGATGCTGTAGACACCTCCTTTATTTTCTACGCACATCCTTCCAATTGCCCCTCTCGTCTTCCTGCTGTAGATATTCAGAGAACAAATGTTCTTTCTATACTATACCATTGTTTACTAGATTGTCAAATGCCACCACCGAAGAGATTCGCGCGCTCATTTCGCTGCTGAATATCCAACCGACTTTTTTCCCAGAAGACAAACGCCGGCGCTATTATAAAGTGGAAGACGTGGAACGGATGAAGAAAGCCGTTGATCGGTAAATAACTGTAGGATAAACCTGCTGTTTTACACTCAAAGGGAATAGTGATGAATCCTTCAATGACCTTTACTCTCGATAATTTGCAGCATGGCTGGTCCCATGTCCATATTGCGTACACTGCCCATCATGCTAAACATCATGTTCGATGTTGCGCACCTTTGTGATATATGGCAAAAATGCTCTTTCATACTCGCTTAGGACCATCCACCACCCCCCTTGGGACGAGTGACTCTGATGGATCACCCTCCCCGTTCGGTATGCTCATGAGGCGAGAACAACGCCCTGCATCGCCAGTCCGCGACGGCGGACTTCGTGGCGTATGCCCGTAGGCGCGCTTGCAATCGCCCGCGCCAGCGGCCACGACTCGCGGAAAAGGGAGGATCGGACGATGACGGCGATCATGACGCGCTTTGGGCGCTTTACGGATATCGCACTGGCGGGCAGCATCGTCAGCGTCATCGCGCTGCTGATCGTGCCGCTGCCGCCGGAGGTGCTGGCCTTCTTGCAGGTGCTGAACCTGGGCGTGGCGCTCACGATCCTGCTGGTCGCCATCTATTCGCGCGACGCGCTGGAGTTTTCGGTCTTCCCGTCGCTGTTGCTGGTGACGACGCTGCTGCGGCTGGGGCTGAACGTTTCCGCCACGCGGCTGATCTTGCTGCAAGGCCAGGCCGGCGCGGTGATCGACGCTTTCGGCAACTTCGTCGTCGGCGGCAATTTCGTCGTCGGCATCGTCGTCTTCCTGATCCTCACCATCATCCAATTCGTTGTCATCACCAACGGCGCGGGGCGCGTCGCTGAGGTCGCCGCGCGCTTCACGCTGGACGCCATGCCGGGCAAGCAGATGGCCATCGACGCCGATCTGAATGCTGGGCTGATCAACCAGGAGCAGGCGCAGGCGCGGCGGCGCGCGATCCAGCAAGAGGCAGACTTTTTTGGTGCGATGGACGGCGCGAGCAAGTTCGTCAAGGGCGACGCGATGGCCGGCATTATCATCATCCTCATCAATATTCTGGGTGGCATCATCGTCGGCATGGTGCAAGGTGGGCTGGATATCGGCACGGCCCTGAACCAATATACCCTGCTGACCGTCGGCGACGGCCTGGTGACGCAGATCCCCGCGCTGCTGATCTCCACCGCCAGCGGCATCGTCATCACGCGCACCGGCGGCGGGGCGGCGGCGAACCTGGGCCGCGCCATCGCCACGCAACTGTTGGCGAATCCGCGCGCCATCGGGACGGCGGGCGCGCTGATCGCGCTGCTGGGCTTGGTGCCAGGCATGCCGCTGGTGCCATTCCTGGGGCTGGGCGGCGCGGGGCTGGCCGGCGCGTGGTGGCTGAACCGGCGCGGGCCGCAGGCGCAGGGGCCAACACCGGGCAACGCTGCCACGCAAGACGAAAAAGCTGCCGAGGGCCAGCCGGACGACAAGGGCGACGGCGTCATGGGGCTGCTGGACGTGGACCCGATGGAATTGGAGGTCGGCTATGGCCTGGTGGGCCTGGTGGATAAACACGCGGGCGCGAATTTCCTGACGCGCATCACCCTCATCCGCCGGCAGATCGCCCAGGAACTGGGCATCATCACGCCGACGATCCGCATCCACGACAACCTGCTTTTGCCGCCGAATGCGTATGCCGTTAAGCTGCGCGGCGTGGAGATCGCCACCGGCACGATCATGCCCAACCATCTGCTGGCGATGAACGCGGGCCTGGCGACGGACGAGATCCAGGGCATCCCCACGACGGAGCCGACCTTCGGGCTGCCCGCGCTGTGGATCACCCCCGCGCAGAAAGAGCATGCCGAGGCGCTGCATTACACCGTCGTGGATGCACCCTCCGTCGTCGCCACGCACCTGACCGAGATCATCAAGGCCAACGCCTGGACGATGCTGACCAAGAGCGACACCAAGCATCTGCTGGATCGCCTGAAAGAATCGCATCCGGGCCTGGCGGACGATCTCATCCCGAATGTCGTCAGCCTGGGCGACGTGCAGGCCGTGCTGCAACACCTGCTGCGCGAGCGTGTCTGCATCCGCGACCTGCCGCTGATCTTGGAAGCCATCGGCGCGGCCTCGCGCGCGACCAAGGAACCGGAGGCGCTGGGCGAGCGCGTGCGGCTGGCGCTGAGCCGGGCCATCTGCGCGCAATACCAGTCGCCGGACAAGATCCTGCACGTCGTTACGCTGCCGCACGAGACCGAGATGCACCTCGCCCACGCGCTGGAACGCACGGAGAACGGGCCGATTCTGGCCGTGGAAAGCGGTCTGATCCAGCGGTTGCTGGAAGGCTTGGCGGCGGCGATTGAAGATGCCGCGCTGGTCGGCGCGCAACCGGTGATCCTGGTTTCGGGGCGCATCCGGCTGGCGCTGCGCCGGCTGATCGAGCGCCACCTGCCCACCCAGGCGGTGCTGTCCTATGACGAGATCGCCGTTCATCCGAATGTCGTCGCCGCCGGCGCGGTGGATATGACGGCCAAGCTCGCCGAAAGCGGGGTGAGATAGCTGATGCAACCGACACCGGCGGCACCGCCGCCGTCCACCACAGCCACACCCGCCCCTGCGCCCACGCCCACGCCCACCCGCGCCGCGCCACGCATCGCCGTGCAAAGCGCCACGCGCATCGGCGGCCTGGATAAGCAGCCCATCGCGCAATGTACGCTGATCAACGTCAGCCAGGGCGGCGTGCTGCTGTTCACGCACGATCACCAAAAAGACGACGCGCTGATCCAGATCGAGTTAGGGCCGCCGATCTTCCCTGTCCCCCGCTTGGTGCGCGGGCGGGTGGCGCACGTGGCCGACGCGCCGGAAGAATTGCTGGCGGTGTTGCGCGACAAAGACAAGGCCGACAAGAAGAAGAAAGGCTATCTCGTCGGCGTCGAATTCACCTTCATGGAAAAAGAGGCGCAGCAGACGTTGGCGCGCTTCATCCGCCAGAAGCTGCGCGAAGAGCAACAGCGCCGCGCCGAAAGCCGCACCGGCGACGCCCGGCCCCGTAGCGCCCGCGACCGCGTGGTGCGGCTGGACAAAGTGCGTGTACCCCGCTGGGCGTATCTGCTGGGCTTGCTGGTCGGCGCGTATGAACTGGTGGCAGGCATCCTCAATGGCGACAACGATCTTATCGTAGCGGTGCGGGTCGGCGTGGCGCTGGCAACTTTCTGGTTCGTGGGACGCATCGCCGCCGCCGTGTGGCACCAGCTCGAAGGCTGGCGTGTGCCAGAAACGACCATCGTCGCCCGCACCGACGGCGCGGAGCATACCGTCGATGAAATTTTGGCCGACGCCGATTCCGAACTGGACCTGCCCGCAGAAGACGCGGACGAACCTGAAGTGTCGCCAGGCAACGAGGATGCCGCCGCATGAAACGCATACAGGAACATGGTCCACCTAACTCGCTGATCGGCCTCGCTGGCTGACCTCACCGACAATCCCACCATGCAACGATAGGACAACCCAGCATAGCGGAGCGAAGGAACATCCCTGGCGCGACGAAAAGGATGGTCACACGGTCTATGAAGATTCCCGCAGGCGCAGCCTTGAACGATAGCGACGCGGCATGGATGCACTTCGTGCGCACACGCGATCCCGCCTGGCGCGAACGTTTGATTTTGCATTACGTCCACCTGGTGCGGTTCGTGGTCGGTCGCCTGGGCATCCCCGCAACCAGCACGCTCGACGCCGAAGATCTGGTGAGCTTCGGCCTCATCGGGCTGATCAATGCCATCGACCGCTTCGAGCCGGAACGCGGCATCAAGTTCGAGGCGTATGCCACGGCGCGCATTCGCGGCGCGGTCATCGATCAATTGCGCGCCCTGAATTGGATGCCGCGCTCGGCGGTCAGCCGTTCGCGCCAGTTGGAACGCCTGCTGGCTGAGCTAGAGCAACGCCTGGGTCGCCCCGCCACCGAAGACGAGATCGCCAGGGAGTGCGGTGTCTCCATCGACCGCTATCGCCAGATGCTGGCCGAGGCCGGTACGTCGATCCTCTCGCTGGATGCTCCTATTGCGCCCTCGCGCCCCGAAGATGATATGACCTCGCTCAGCGAATTGCTGGAAGATCCCAACGCGCCCAGCCCCGCCAACGAGGCCGAGCAACGCGAGCAGCGCGAGCATCTGATCCAGGCGATCAAACGCCTGCCCGCCCGTGAGCGCCTGCTGCTGTCCCTCTATTACGACGAGGAACTGACGATGAAGGAGATCAGCCAGGTGATGCACGTTTCGGAGTCGCGCGTGTGCCAACTGCACGCCCAGGCCGTGCTGCGCCTGCGCGCCCACTTCCATGTCGGCTCCCCCGCGCCCGACCCAGCGCCAGAGCCAGGCAAACGACTGATCGGCGTGCGGTGAGTGAGACGGGAACACGAAGGTCACGAAAAATCCACGAAAAATCCACGAAAGTCACGCACAGGAAAGGGACGGAACGCGGTATGACACGGAATCGGCGCGGCATAACGCGGCATGACTTTCTTTTTTTCGTGGCTTTCGAGGATCCTTCGTGGCCTTCGTGTTCGATCACCCTTTTTTAAAGGAGAAACTGCGATGCAAAGGAAGCGATGGCTTGCCCTGGCGGGCGCGCTGGCGCTCGTCGCCGCGCTGGCGCTTGTGGGTGAACCGGCGCGGGCCGAAGAGCGGCCCATCACCGTGCCGCTCTCGTATATCGTCAATCTGTCGAATACGGGCGCGACGACGGCCACCGGCACCGCCGAGATCTGGCGAACCGAAGCGGAGGTGAAATTGACCGTCCAGGGCATGACGCCGCTGCCGGCCAACGCGAACTATGCCGTGTGGTTAGTCAATCCCCAAACTGGCACGTTCCTCCCCGTCGGACGCTTCACGGTGAGCGCCACCGGCAACGCGCTGAGCGATGTGAGCCTGGCGGGGAGCTTGCCCAGTGGCCTTTCGATGGTGTTGGTGACGGTGCAACCCCATCCCGATCCCCATCAGACCGTAGCGAGCAGCAAGTATAGTATCATCGGCTTCTTTCCTGGCAACACCGCCATCCAGCATCAGGTCCACAACTTGCCAGACACCGGCCAGTATGCCCAGCATCCGCCGTGGGAGACGAACATCACGCCGGACGCGCCCGCCGCGCCACCGGCCCCCACGTCGCCACCGTGGCTGCCTTTCGCGCTCCTCGCGCTGGCGCTGCTCAGCCTCATCTTCGTCACCCGTCGCACCCTAAAACGACGACCGTGATCGAACACGAAAGCCACGAAAAAATCACGAAAAACACGAAAGGAAGGCAATGAATGCGTGATCGTTGCCCCAATTGCTACGCTTTCTCAGCCTTTTCGTGGCCTTCGTGTAGCTTTCGTGGCTTTCGTGTTCGAATGACTTTCCCGAAAGGAATCGATCCAACTATGCTGCGAGGATTGTATACCGCGACAGCGGGGATGGCGAGCGAGATGGCCGCCATCGACGTGCTGACCAACAACCTGGCGAACTCTAACACTACCGGCTTCAAGGAGGATTTCGAGACGCTGGTGCGCCAGGGCGCGAACCCCTTGTCCTTCGGCGAGGGCGGGCTGGTGCGCGGTACCGGCGTGCTGAACGTGCAGACGGGCGTCGATTTGACGCAGGGATCGCTGAACCAGACCGGCAACCCGCTGGATCTCGCGCTGCAAGGGACGGGGATGTTCGGCGTGCAGACGGCGCAAGGGACGGTGTATACGCGCGACGGGCGCTTGCACCTTTCGGCCACCCGCCAACTGATCACGGCGAACGGATCGCCGGTGCTGGGCGCGAACGGCACGCCGATCACGCTGCCCGACCCCCAGGGCCAGCCCATCGTCGTCGGCCCGACCGGCGCGATCACGGTGAACGGCGCGACAGTGGGAACCATCGGCATCTTCACGGCGAACAGTTGGCAAAACGTCGGCGACGGCACCTATCGCGCCGCCAGCCCCGTCCGCGCCGCGACCACCGCCACGACCATTCAGCAGGGCATGCTGGAAGCGGCGAATCTCGATCTCACCCAGGCGATGGGCATGCTGATGACGGTTGAGCGCGCCTACCAGGCAGCCTCGCAGGTGCAGCATATGCAGGATCAGTTGGCCCAGCAAGCTGCAAACGATGTGGGCAAACTGCCGTAATAGCATCAAAAGACGGGACACGGAGGTCACGGAAGCGATTAGCACGGAAGACACGGAAACGACGCGAACGGAACGCGCAATGACTCGACACGTCCGCGAGCAGACACGACATAATGCTACAACGTATCGCGTTATTTCGCGCCGATCTCGTGGTATTTCGCGTTCCGTTCTCGTCCTTTCCGTGTTTTCCAAGCCACCTTCCATGTCTTCCGAGTTCCCGTCCCCAAAAATCAAGGAAGAGGTTAGCAACATGCTCCCAGTCTATACCCGCGCGGTGAGCGGGATGCAGGCGGCGCAGGACGCGCTGGATATCACCGCCAACAACATCGCCAACGCGAATACTCCCGGCTTCGACGCCTCGGACCCCACCCTGGCCGATCTGGTCTATCAGAACGCCGACCCGCGTGACCTGGTGGCGGGCGGCACGACCGGCACGGCGCAGGGCGTGGGCGCGGTGGTGGAGGCCGTTTCGCGCAACGGTCAGTTCGGCCAACCCGTCGTCACCGGCAACCCGATGGATGTGACGATCACGGGCGACGGCTACTTGCAGGTGGCGCGGCCCGACGGCTCGGCGGCCTATACGCGCCTGGGCCGCGTGCGCGTGGATGGCACGGGCCGGCTCACCATCGCCGGCATGCTGCTTCAGCCGCTGATCACGCTGCCCGCTGGCGCGCAGAATCCCAGCATCACCGCGTCCGGCCAGGTGCTGGCGGACGTGAACGGCCAGCCACAAACCGTTGGGCAGCTCCAACTGACGCGCTTCCCGAACTCCGAGGGCTTGCAATCCGCCGGCGACTCGACCTATCGCGCCACGGCGACCGCCGGCACGCCCCTCACCGGCACCCCCGGCAAGAACGGCTTCGGCGCGCTGTTCGCTGGCGGCCTGGAAGCCGCGCGCGTGGACCTCAGCCGCGAGATGGCCGCGCTGATCGTCACCGAACGCGCCTTCTCGCTGAACGCCCACGCCCTGCAAACCGTGGACGCGATGGTCGGCGTCGTCACCCACGGGTAGCGGCCCCACCCCCAACCCCTCCCCATCGGAGATGGAGAGGGGAGCGCAGACGTGGGGCGGACATTCCTGTCCACCGGATCTCTCGTGGGGCGGACATTCCTGTCCGCCTTTCATGGGCTATGCAATTGTGTTCATCAGCATGACAAATTTTATAAGATGACGGCAAAAGGATTGACTCTTGATTGATTCTATGGTAAAGTATCTCTCAGGCAGACGCAGTGCCTGCTGTGACCACGGAAAGGACAGCATCATGGCAAAGACACGTTTGAGCAGCATTTCCCCCCCCCAGTTACACAATAAACCCTGGAAAGTTCTGGCAATCATGACCACATTCATCGCCGCCATCAGCGCGGCGACCTTCGCTCCCGCCGCGCAAGCGGCAGCCCCTGGCGACCCCGGCCATTATCCCACCACTCCCATAACCGGCATTTACAAGCCGTATCAAGATCCCCACTGGCTGTACATGAAACTGCATCACTGCCTGCGCTCCGGCGTCACACGCGGCATGCGTAAGGGAGCAAAAGTCACTCCCTACGGTGTGTCATGTTCAAGCTCTTCCAGCACCAGCAGCGTCGTGCCGAACACATCGGGTGTCCCGGCTTCCTACTCCCTTGATTACTCTAAGGTACAAGGAGTGTATGAGCCAAGCAATGGGCAGTATCCCAACAACGGCTCAGGAACCGCTGATACTGATTCGTCCGGCCTTTATTATTTAGATGGCGATTTTTACGATCTGTGTGGTCCTGGATCTGCCGATATCGCCTTGGAGTATTGGCCCGCGCCGCCCAATCTGTTATCCGTCACCAACATCGATGACACCTCGTATTTCGATGTACTCGGCTCTCACGAGCGCACCAACTGGAATAGCAACCGCTATCGCGGCTACATGACCTATTTGGCCTGGGAGACAAATTGGCCGTGGAACGAAAACAGCACAGTTGGCACCCCCTGGCATGATACTGGCGGAGCCAACAAGATTAGCACAGGCATGATGGACTACTCGAACTACACAAGCAAGGGCGTCACGCTCTATGGCATGGCCGCTGCCTTGAATTGGGAGGCGTCGGGCAATAACGGTTCGACCTGGCTCAACTATTTCTACGTCATCGCCTGGATCAGCCAGAACAACGACCACAACCTCCTGCATCAGGATATCGTCAGCGATACGTACAGCAGCAACGTTCCAGTTGTCGCCGAGGTGGATGCAGATTATCTGCCTAACTGGAAAGGTGATACCAAAAACCCTCATCATCTCATCAGCATCATCGGCTATAACGACACGACAGATCAGTATGAATATACTGACACGTGTGGTTCTACAACAGCGTGCAATGAACATGGTGGCAATGGCGACAACAGCCAGCCTTACTGGGTAAACCAGGGGACAATGTGGAACGCCATTACGGCGATCACAGAGGACCAACGAACGGGTTCCACGGAAGGCGATGGCGGCTGGGTCTGGTAGGCTCGCTACAAGCTTCCTGATCGATATTTCTAAGCGGATGCTGGTCTTAAGCTGAGCGTTTAAGGAGCATCCGCCAACACTACAACAAGAGAAGGAAATCATATGAATACACGTTATGTTCGCCTTGGTCGTTGCTGGGCAGCGCTCAGCATTGTAGGCATCAGCCTTCTTTCAGGTTGCGCCACATCCGCCCATTCTACATTATCTGTCACGCCTACAGTAACGGCCTCCATTCCCTCGACTGCTGTCGCTGCTAGGCTACCTGCCTTTTCTGATTGGCGGCTCACGTACATGGCAGGTGATAATAGCATTCATGTGGTCACCTTGGATGGCCAAACAGATATCACCGGGCCACAAGCACCCTTTGCGCCATCTGGGCAAAATGTACCAATTGGCAGTGGCATCGTCACCAGCGGCATCGCCCCTGACGGACATACCCTTGCCTATGCGACTGAGCAAGGTCTCGCCATTCTTGACCTTACGGGGCAACATCCCATCACTATGCAATATGGTCCTTACACGGCACCAAATCAAATGGCTTGGTCACCCGATAACCGTTATCTTGCATTAGGTGATGGTGCGGGAAGATTCTGGTTGGATAAAGTAAGTGATGGAAGTATCACTACGATTCCGGGAACGCCTTTTCCTGCTCAAGAATTGCCTGGTGGAACCATCTTAGTAGGTTGGCTCGATACAACACACATTGCAGTGGAAAGGATAGCTAGTTCTGCTAGCGGCGCACCTTGGAATCTGTATGCACTGAATGTCACTTCAGGTGCGAGTCAAGTTCTCGCTAGTTTTAGCGAACCACAACAACAATCTGTGGCATTAGTTGTCAATCCGACTTTTTCTAAGATACTTTACTATTATATATCTAATCAAGGGGTACCGCTTAACCCTTCAGTTGGAATCTACGATGTCGCAAATGGTAGTTCAACCACACTGCCTGCTGTTGCGCAGCTACAAGACAAGCCAGCCCACTTTATACATAGTTTTGTCTGGCAACCAGGCAGGCAATCATTAGCACTTTCCACCGGCTTTATCATCAACGGCGATCTTAAAAACTGGCTGGTGGATCTGCAAAATGATAGCATCACCCCTTTGCCGAATGTGGGCTATCCGGTTGGCTGGTCGCCCGACGGAAAAACACTGATCCTGAGTTCCGACCTGAATGATATCACGCACGCAGGCCCCTTCACCCTCACCGCACTGACCTTTGGTGCGAACGGGCAGACGACGCAGACGGTGTTGACAAAGCAGGCGTACAATTTCAACTTCATCGGCTTCGTACGTACGGCCAGCGGCGGGTGAGAAAGATCGCTGCCCCGAATACAGGATTCAGTTGGAGCGAAAGCGGGAGGTGAGGTGAGTGACCAGGCAGATTCAAACGATAGCGGCAACCTATCATGCGATCTGCCAGGGGGAACGACCGTGGACCGCGCTTGGAAATTTTATGAATGAGTGGTTCGATTATAACCGTGACGCGCGTGCCATGCTGATCGCCGCGCCCATCGTGCTACTCGCAGTGCCGGACAACGATGCGCGCCGGTGGGCCGCTTTCTGCGCGGCCTCCGTCGAATGGCTGTGCGCCCGCTACGCGGTGCCATGCCCCGCCTGGCCGCGCCTCTTGGCTGCGCCGTTGCCGGAGCCGTGGTTCCACGCCGCACACCCCGACCACCCCGCCGTGCAAGCGCGGCTGCGTGCCACCACCCCGGCCCCTTTCGCGGAGCGCAACATCTTTTGCGGCGACCGCATCTTCGCCAACAAGTACGAATTCGCGGTGGAGATGCGGCGACGCCGCCTGGCAGATGCACCGGCGGTAGAGTCGCCCCACGATGGCTAGCGATCAACGATCAGCGCCGCGCCCGGCAATGTGGCGGCGCGGGCAGGCGCGCGGGCGCTAGTAGGGTTTGTTGATGACCGTACTGACGCTGCTGAGCAAGTCGGTCTCGCTGAAGGGCTTTTCCAGATAAACATCCGCGCCCTGCTGCATGCCCCAATGGCGATCCAGCGCCGTGTTTTTGCTGCTGATGAGGATGATGGGGATGTGGCGGGCGGCGTCCATGTGCTTGAGTTTGCGACAGACCTGGAAGCCGTTTTGCTTGGGCAGCACGACATCCAACACAACGCAGTCGGGCTGCTCGACCACGGCTTTCTCGATGGCCTCTTCGCCATCGACAGCGGTCAGCACCTCATAGCCGCGCTCCGCCAGCATAGAGGCGACATAGGTCAAATAGGTCCAGCTATCATCGACAACAAGCACACGTGGCTGGCGCATGGGTCGGGGTTGCCACATCGGCGGCCTCACTTTGCTCCTGCACAAGGATGATGAAATGGGCGGCATCCTACCGAACGCTGCGAAAAATCATATCTCTTAGTAGTATAGTCGCATAACTCGCATTGAAAAGGACATCAGGGGTACTATCCGTCTGGCAAGACCCTGCGCCGGCCTGGTCGCATGACCGGTGGCGCGCGGCTCCATGCCTCCCCTATGCGACAAAGGTCACTTTTGCACATGGAGAGGATTGTGATGATGATCACAGCGTTGGAACACGGCGGGGCAGCCATTTTGGGTATCTTCATCGTCTTCATGACCTTGCGCTCGGCGGTGCGGGCGTTGGTCGTCCCCGCAGCGCACGCTGCCACGGCACACCTCCGGCGCGTGAAGTTCGCTTCCCTGAATCGCGCGCATTTGGCACCAGCCATGCATATGTGGTATAGTATAGTTGTGTCGCTGCCGACACTTCCTCGTATCCCTCGGCGATGGAGTTCCGCCGTCGGGGCCGGCAATGTTACGCCGCCCTGAAAACCGTCACCCCTGGCTGATGGCTCCTACCCACACGTCAACTTGTGCTTGAGGAGCATGCTGTCTCATGACCATTACCATCGCCTTGCTGTTCAAGGCGCTGTGGACGGGCCTGGCCGGTGCCTGTGGGGCCGGCTCGCGCCACGCCATCGCCTCCGCCACCCGCCACCACTACGGCGACCGCTTCCCGTGGGGAACCCTGAGCATCAATCTGACCGGCGCGCTGGTCATCGGCATCTTTTCCGCCGCCCTGGCGCACCATCATGCCCTGGACGCCTGGCACGCGCCGGTGGTGCTGGGCTTCCTGGGCGGCTACACCACCTTCAGCTCGCTGATACTCGAAGCCGCGCGTCTGCGCGAACGGGCCGATCATCACCTGTTCATCGCATATCTCGCCGCGTCGCTGATCCTGGGGCCGCTCTGCGCCTTCGCCGGCTTGTTGATCGGAGGGCAGATCTGATGCCGCTGCACGATTCCCTCCTGGAACAAACCCCACTGGACGCCGACGCCGAGACGCTCGTTGAAGTGTCACCCCCGGCGATGGCTGCCACGGCGCGCGGGCGCACGCTGGCGCTGGAGTTCGCGCTGATCTTCGCGGGCGGCGTGGTCGGCACGCTCGCGCGCGTCGCCATCTCGCTCACCCTGGGCCACGCGCTGGATCACGGCTTTCCATGGGATATCGCGCTGATCAACGTCAGCGGCGCGCTGCTGATCGGCGCGCTCGCCGGCTGGCGCGATCCGCAGAGCCGCGCGCATGAACTGATCTGGCTCACCGGCGCGGTCGGTTTCCTGGGCGCATATACCACCTTCAGCAGCTTCGCGCTGGGCATCGTCACGCTCACCGCCAGCGGCCACACGCTGCTGGGGCTGCTCTATCTCAGCGGCAGCGTCGCGCTGGGGCTGGTGGCCGTCGAGGTCGGCCTGTGGCTGGGCCAGCGGCTGCGTGCTTCAGCACGATCACTTGGTTGAATATCGTATTCGGAGATAGTTGCCTGCCCAGATCTGCCCTGCCTAGTGTTGACCAGAAACGGGTAGTGTGATTCTGCCCATCGTCCCATGCCTCTCGACAAAGCCAGCGATTCGCGTATAATATGATCCGTTCCTACCGCCAGTGGCGACGATTCTCATGTATGAGAGGATGCTTCCTCCTATGGCTGCCCCCCTGCCGGCGCGTCCCTATCGTGTGTTGGTCATTGACGACGACCCCAGCTTGAATGAGATGATGGTCACGTCGTTGCGCTTCTTGGGCAAGTTCGATGTCGTAACCGCCTTTGATGGCGCGGCGGGCCTGGAAGCCTGCCTAACCGCGCAGCCGGACGTGGTGGTGATCGACGTCCGGATGCCCCAACTCGACGGCTATCAGGTGGTACGCGCTCTGCGCGGCGATCCCGCCACCGTCGATCTGCCGATCATCATGCTGACGGCGCTGGTGCAGGAGCGCGATGAACTGACCGGCCTATTCAGCGGGGCGGATGTCTATCTGCGCAAGCCGCTGAATCCCTACCAGTTGGTGCAGGCGATCAAGGACGTACTCGCGCTCGATCCGCACCAGCGCCTGGCGAAGATGCAGCGCCTGCTGGAGATCCAGCTCAAGACCGATCTGCCAGGGGGTGGCGGACAATGAGCGCAGTTGCTGAGCAGGTGCGTGCGCCGACTACGACAGAAGCCGAAAATATGGCCTTGCAAGCGTTGGAACGTGAGCAATTCACGCGCTTCGAGTTCCAGCGCCGCTATAATCTGTTGCGCATCATCGTGCCGGTGATCCTGGGATTGGCCACGCTCTCCGTGCCGTCCGCGCTGCTGACGGATATTGGCGGCCCGAACGGCGTGCGCGGCATCTTCACTTTCACGTCCAGCACGTTCCAGGTGGCAATCGTCCTGGGCGGGATGATCGTCGCCTTCATGGCATTTCGCCGTCGGCGGGTCATCCTCGCCTCAGCGGCGCTGATTCTCGGTGTCGGCGGCCTCATCGTCCTCTTGCTGTTGAATGATACCATTCTTTCACAGACGCCGCTCTCTCTGGGCAACGTCCCTGAATTCGCGCTGCTGTTGGTGCCGATCGTGCTGGTGAGCCTGCTGGGCGAGCCGCTCTACATCGTGCTGACCACCCTCGTCACCACCGCGCTGACTTTCGCCTTGCTCACGTGGACGCCCCACGATGCCGCGTTTCGAGCGTTCCAGGCGGCGAACTCCGGCGGCTACGTTCTCTATACCATCCCCATCTCGTTGCAGATCGTGACAGGCGCACTGGTCTACGCCTCGCTGGCGGGCGTGCGCCGCGCCCAGGTGCAGTTGGGTACGGTGCGCGCGGCGTATGAGTACGAACGCGAACTGGATCGCCTGAAAAATCAGTTCATCACCAGCATCAACCACGAACTGCGCACGCCGCTGATGGCCCTGCAAGGCTATCTGATGTTGGCGCGTGAATTCAGCCAGGCGGGCGAACTGGCGGAGGAAGGGCGCATGTTCGACCTCGGCCAGGCGTCGATGGACCACATCTCCGCGTTGGTCGAAGGCATCCTTGAAGTGCGGACGATTGAAACAGCGGTGACGACGCCTGATTTAGTCCCCGTCGATCTCCACGCGATCATCGTAAAAGCCGCCGCGCTGGTCGATCCGCGCAACGCCGGGCAGGGCGAGCGTGCGATTCATCTGCGCGTGCCGGCGCAGGTGCGGGTGCTGGCCGACGAGAACCGGCTGCTCCAGGTGCTGGTCAACCTCATCAGCAATGCCTGCAAATATTCGGAGCCGACTGCGCCTATCGAGATCGAGGCGCAATTGCTGCCGCCGGAGCGCACCGGGCGTGGCATGGCCCCGCGCCAGATGGCGCAGATCACGGTGCAGGACTACGGCCTGGGCATCCCGCCAGAACAAGCACCCCTGCTCTTCCAACGCTTCGTGCGCCTGCCGCGCGACATCGCCTCGCAAGTCAACGGCACGGGATTGGGCCTGGCCCTCTGCCGCACGTATGTCGAAAGCATGGGTGGGCGCATCTGGGTGGCAAGCACGGGCGTCCCTGGCGCGGGCTCAGCGTTCACCTTCACGTTGGCGCTGGCGGATGTCACAACTGCTTGACAGTATGATATGCTAGAGGCGTTCTCAGTCGCCTGTGTGCCTATCAGAAAGGAAGTAGTGATGACCACCACCGCTGAACCCACGACCGCCCCACCAGAGGTAGTGCTGCCAACGGGTCGCCCGCCCAGCAGTTTACGTTTCGACTGGCTGATGCTGGCGGTGAGCTTCTGGCCGCTGGCCGGCGCGCTCTCCGATACCTTCGCCCACACGAACTTTCCGCAGCTCGAAACGTTCTTCACGCCCTGGCACGCGCTGCTCTACTCCGGCCTGGTGGCCGTGGCGACCTGCAACTTCTTGGTGATGCGCCGCAACCATGCGGCGGGCTACCCCTGGCGGCGCGCTATCGCGCCCGGCTATGAGTTGTCGAATGTTGGCGTGGCCGTGCTGTTCGTCGCCGGGGTCCTCGATCTCATCTGGCATACGCTGTTCGGCATCGAACGCGACCTGGAAGCGACCGTCAGCCCGTCGCATCTGTTGATTCAGGCGGGCATTCTCCTCATCCTGGCGGGGCCGCTGCGTTCGGCCTTCGCGCGCCGCAGTTCACAGACCCTGCGTGGCGCGCAGCAGTTGCCGCTGGTCTTATCGCTGGCATTCATCTACCTGATGGTCACGCTCGTCACTGAATACGCGCAGCCACTGGTCTTCCATTATGCAACCGGCAATTTCGACTTCTTCACCAATCCGCCGACGCCAGTTGGGCCGTTCCTGCCGCAATCGATCGGCCTGGCGAGTTTCCTTATCCAGTCCGCCATCTTTTCGGGCTTGTTGCTCTTCGTTGTGCGGCGTTGGCGGCTTTTTCCCGGCGCGCTGACGATCTTTTTCACGCTGGATGCCCTGGCGCTGTGCGGCATCCAACAGGACTTCACGTTGCTGCCGGCGGGTATCGTCGCGGGGATCATCGCCGATATCCTGCTCTTCGTGTTGCGCCCATCCGTCGGCCACCGCGTGGCCATGCGCACCTTCGCCTTCCTCGTCCCCATCGCCGTCTACGGCTGCTATTACGCCGACTTATTGCTGACCGGCAGCACCATCACCTGGAAAATCCATCTGTGGCTAGGGTCGATCCTGCTGGCCGGCATCGTCGGCTGGGCGCTGACCTACCTCGCCATCCCGCCCTATGACCACGCGGACGATGCGCTGGCCATGCCGCCGGCCAGTTGAACGGCGGCCAGGACGGGCGGTTGTAGCCGCCTCACCACGTTAAGCGGCGCAAGGCGATGTCGTCGTGCCACCAGAGGAAGTGCGGCACGCGCGGGTCGCGCTGCACACAGAGGTGCGTGCGGCCTGTCGCCATACCTTTGAGGTCGAAGCGCCGGCCAATGTGCATCTCCAGGTAGGGCAGATCGTCCAGCACGGCATGGCTGAAGGTGTCGGCCAGGTTGCTGACGGTGAGGACGCTGATACCCTGTTCGCGCGCCCACGCGCCCAACCCCCGGAAGGGCAGTTGCATGTAATCGCGCGCCCAACTGACGTGCCGGTGCCAGCGTAGCCGGGAGCCGTTGAGCGTGAGGTAATGGCGCACCTTGGGGATGAAGCGATCCAGCCGGCCAGGGCGTTCCGGGGCGACGGGCCAGCCCGTCCAGAGGCGCGCGGGGCCGTTGACGGCGGCGTCCAGTGTGAGCGCGGCGCGGATGGGTCGCGCCGGTGCCGGCACCGTGCCGTCGCGCAGATCGGCGATGTATTGCAGGATCGCCGCGCCCCCTGCGCTGTGGCCGAAGAGGTAGATCTGCCCGTCGTCGGGCGGCAACGCGGCCAGAAGCCGGGCGATGCGCTGGCCCGCCAGGCGCGCGAAATGCACCTCGACATAGCGCACGTGGCGCGTCAGCCACTCTTCCCATGCCGGCCCGGCGGCGAGGTCGGCGCGCTGGGGATAGCGGGCGCGCAGCGTCTCGCCGAGGTGGTCCAGCCAAAGCTGCCACTGGCGCACGCCCACGCGCTTGAGCCACGGCACCACGGGGATGCCGTGCGAGAAGATGATGATGTCATCGGCTTCTGGCAACGGCAGGTCTGGCGGCGTGGCCGTGCTGCCCAGGGTGCGCCCGATGATCTGGCGGGGGGTGGCGCTGGCGAGCGCCTGGCCGCGCTTGCGTGGGCGCGCGGGGCGCGCTTGCTCCGGCACCTGGGTGCGCTCCGCGACGGCGGCACGGGCCAGGCGTGGGTTAATCAGCGAGATGAAGCTCACCATCAGGAAGAGCACGCCGATCCACAACGAGCGTGGCACCAGGCGCGCGGGGAAGCGCGAGAAGAGCGGTGATTGCATCGATTCGGCACCTTTAGGCGTCGTCACGCCTCGGCGAAAATGAGACACAAACGTTGTACTTGCATACTATCATACCATCTTTTCAACAAAAATGGTGCATGTTTGATGGGTATGATCGTGTGTTCAGGAGACGTAGCAGCAAAAAACCTGCCTCACCACATGGATGAGACAGGCTGAAGCACACCGGCTGCGCTTAGGCGCTGGGGGCAGGATTGCCAGGGGTGGTGGTATCCAGGAATTCGCGCGCTTCGGCCAGGGTCATGTCTTCCGTCGGCACCACGACATCCGACGGGACGATCTCGGTATACGGCACCGGCACGCCCTGCGCGCGGATGAACGCCAGCAGAGCAGAAAGGGCCGACTGGAAGGCGAGCTGATCGCCAGCATGCACGGCGTCCGTCAACCCCTGATCTAGGTGCTCGAACTGGCTGACCGCTTGATCGTCGAGGCGATACTGGTTCTCCTCCATGATGCGCACGATCATCGGTTACTGTCCTCCGTCGGTTGTGGGGGGCGGCAGTTGCGGCTGCTCGCGTGCCTGGCCGTCTTTCGGCGCGGGCAATTGGCCTTGGGACTCGGCCTTGAGCTGGGCCAACTGGGAATCGACGGAGGATTTCGTCGATAGCTGAGCCAACTGACGGTCGATGTCGTCCTGGCCGGGATTGAGCAGTTCCGGCAGCGTTCCTTGATCGACGAGTTGGTCCATCGCCTGAGCGCGGGCCTGCATCGAGGTCACTTTGTCTTGGGCGCGCTGCACGGCCAGGTTCACGTCGGTCATCTCCTCGGAAATGCCGGTGACGGACTCCTGGATCTTCACCTGCGCCTGGGCGGCGCTGTATTGCGCCTTCACCATCTCTTTTTGCGTGCGGAATTGTTCCACGCGCGTCGAGAGGCGGCGTTCCATCTCCACGAACCGCTCTTGCTGCGCCTTCAATTGGGCGATCTGCTGATCGAAGGTGCCGAGTTGGTTTTGCAGCGCGGACTTGCGCTCCAGCGCCATACGGGCGAGGTCGTCGCGCCCCTGCTGGACGGCGGTGCGCGCCTGGCCGTCCAGCTTCTCGATCTGCTGGTTCAACTGCGCCTGTTGCAGTTCCAACCGCTTCTCGCTGGTGACGACATCGGCGATGCTGCGGCGCAGGTTCTGCAATTGCTCGAGCTGCTTCTGATATGAATAGTCGAGCGTCTCATTCGGATCTTCCGCGCGATCCATCATCGCGCTGAACTTCGCTTTTATAAACGTGCTGAAACGGGACAAGAGGCCCACCTCGTTTTCCTCCTGATGTGCCAAGCGCCGAAGAGCATGGCTCGGTCGCCGGCGACGTGCCATGTACGGGACCGATACCCGTCACTGATCATGATACCGCGCCGCGCCACGCATAACAAGTCAAACACCCCTGGCTACAGCCGAGGGGCTTGCGAGCGGTGCTTGTGACGCAATGACCCCGGCACCCCCGCGTATGGCCGTTTGACAGCGGCCCGGCGACTGATAACAACCGCCGCGTTCGTGTCGGCATGGCAGGAGAAGCCACAG
>DAIDGU010000023.1 GCA_027459785.1 Ktedonobacteria bacterium
CCCCGCCCGCTGTCCCTCCGCCCGCTGACTCCCCGCCGGTTGCCCCACTATCGGTATCCCCTGCGCCGCCTCTTTACCCACCACCCGCCATGCCAGCACCAGCAAGAAAGCCGCTTGCACGACGGTGCCGGCGACCACGCCCGCCGCCAGCGCGGCCACGCCCCAGCGATGTGCCAGCATCACCGCCGCCGCAATCACGCACAGATGCACGCTGGCCGCCGCCAGCGACGGCAACAGCGCGCGGCGGAGCGCGTAGAGCAACGCGCCCGCGACCGCGGCCATGCCTGTCGCCGGCAACGCCAGCGCCAACACGCGCACCAGGGCCACCGTCAGGCGTTGATAGGGCGGCGCGAAGCCGGCATTCAGCACGGGAACGACCACCGGCGCGGCCAGCCACAGCGCGCCCGCCGCCAGCGCCAGGACCAGCGCCGCCAGCGCCAACACGCCGCCGTAGAGGCGCACCAGTTCGTCGCGCCGCGCTGGCGAGGCATAGCGCGCGAAGGTCGGGATGAGTACGCCACTCACGGCACCGCCGATCACCAGATCGCTGAGTTGCTGCGGCGTCTTCAGTGCGGCGAAAAACGCGCCCACCTGGCCCGTCTGCCCGAACACTGCTGCGATAACCTGCGCCCGCACCAGCCCCAACACACTGCTCGCCAGCGTCCCCACCATGATCACCAGCGTCGCCCGCGTCAAATTCTCATGGCCGAAAGCGGACAGGAATGTCCGCCCCACGATGAGTTTCCCACGCGCGATCACGCCGCGTCCCAGGCTGCGCAGGCAGCCTTCGTGATCGAAGCCCAGCGGCTTTAGCCGCCGGCTGGCCGCGCCGGTCGATCCCGTTGTTCGGGGCCGCTCTTGTTGCCGGCTGGCCGCGCCACGCGATCCTGTTGTTCGGGGCCGATCCCGTTGTGGACTGGCCGCGCCACGCGATCCCGTTGTTCGGGGCCGCTCCCCTTGCCGGCTGTGCGTGCCGGTCGATCCCGTCGCCCTTGGCTGCGCGCCCTGCTGGCTGGCAGCATGCGCACGTGCTTGTTTTGCACGCAAAGTCGCCTGGCGGGTGAACCCGCCAGGATTGATGTCATCTGCATTTGCGGCCTTCGTGCTACTTCGTGGCCGTCGGGGTCCCGTCTGGCTGGGCGGGATGTGGTTGCGATCCTTCGACAATGCGGCTGATCAACTCCGTCGTAGAGTGGCCGGGGATATAGGGTATCAACACCACCTGCCCGCCATAGGCTCGCACGATGGCCGCCTCCGGCAGCGGTTTGGCTGACGATCCGGGCGCAGAACCCGTGCCGGACCCGCCTGTGGTCGTCGCATCGGGAGTTCCATTGGTCGTCGCATTGGTCGTCGCATTGGTCGTCCCATTGATAGTATAGTCGCCGCCTTTCACATAAACATCCGGGCGCAGGGCGCGCACCAGATCTGCGGCGGTGGTTTCGGGGAAAATCGTCACATAATCGACACAGGCCAGGCCAGCGAGCATCTCGGCGCGCTCGCGTTCGGGAACGATAGGCCGTGCCGGCCCCTTGAGTTGGCGGGCGGAGGCATCGGCGTTCACGCCGACGACCAACACATCGCCCAGCGCGCGGGCGGCGTTCAGATAGCGCAGGTGGCCGATGTGCATCAGATCGAAGATGCCGTTGGTCAGCACGATGGTCGCCTGGCCGTCGCGCCATTCGTCCAGCACCTCCGCCAGATCGGCGCGCTCGAAGATCTTGTCCAGCGGAGCGGGGGCTACCATGTCGCTTCCAATCCCGCGACGGCGTGGTGGAGTTCGTCCGGCGTGGTGGTGGCGCAGCCCAGTCGGCGCACGACCAGCCCCGCCGCCACGTTGGCGATGGTCGCGGCATCCGCCATCGACGCGCCCGCCGCCAGGCCCAGCGCGAAGGTCGCCGTCACCGTATCGCCCGCGCCGATGGTGTCGCGCACCTCGGAGGGGTAAACGGGGATGTCGAACGAGGTGCCGTCGTGCAGAAAGAGGCTCATGCCGTCGCCGCCGCGCGTGATCAGCGCGCCCCGCGCGCTGGTGTTCGCCAGCAAGTGCTGGCCGGCGCGCTGCAAGCTGCCGTGATCGCGGATGGGGATACCGGCCTCGGCCTCGGCCTCGCTCTGGTTCGGCGTCACCGCCGTCACCCCGTGGTAGCGGCTCAGGCGACCGTGCGCGTCGGCCACGCTCATGCAGCCGTGCCGTGTCGTGTGGTGCAGCGCGTATTCGATGATCGGCAGGATCATGAAGCCGTTGTCATAGTCGGAGAAGATGACCGCGTCCATCTCGGCCACCGTCTGCTCGATGCCGCGCAGGGCGCGCTGGATGGTGGCGCTTTCGGGCGGCGTATTGTCGATGGTATCGACGCGCGCGATATGCTGCACCGTCCCCTGGCTGTTGCCGGCCAGCACGCGCATCTTGGTGCAGGTAGGCCGCTGGGCTTCGGTGAAAAGCAGGTCGTGGTGGATGCCCAGTTCGCTCAGGCGCTGGCGCAACCTGCGCCCCGTCTCGTCGTCGCCGATGAGGCCCAGCACATGCACCTCGGCCCCCAGCGCCCGCGCGTTGACGGCGGGATTCATCGCGCCGCCCGGCACGGTGAAGCGTTCGCGCTGGGTAATGACGGGGATGGGCGCTTCGCGCGACATGCGCGTGGCCGCGCCGATGATATAGTCGTCAGCGATCATATCGCCGATCACCAGGATGCGCTTACCCGCGAACGCGGTGATGATTTCTCCCAGCCGATGGGGCCAGTGCCGCTCGTGCTTGTCGGGCGGGCTGAGGGGTAACGGCGTGGGAGCCGCCAGGGCGCGCTCGATGCGTCCAGCGGGGCGCGCGGTTCGCTGGCTCTGGCTAGTGCGATGTGCGGTCACAGGGGACCTCCTCGAATCGTGACGACGTGATACCGGTGATGCATCCAGGGTCCAGTTCGGCCAGTGCCTGGCGGCAGATGTGCGCCAGGCCGTATACATTGCATCCGTTACGCCAATTTACGCTTGAGCATGCTCTGAGCCGGATGCCAGCATGCCACACGTGATTGCTGCTCCTTCTCTATGACGAACGGTAATGGGGTTGGGCAACATGCACGCGGCCACACTCCGCGCAACCAGCCTGGCCGGCGCATCCTGGCATGCCGGATGCGTCAACCCCAGGTGAAAAGCTCCGCATTATCAGAACGAATGGAGGCATACGGAGATGCAAACCATTATCGGCCAGTTCGCCTCGCCGCAAGATATGGATACGGCGGTGCGGGAACTGCGCGCGTACCATATCGGTCCAACCCAGACGGCGGCACGCCCCACCCACGGCCCGTTGCGCTGGTTCTGGCACGGTGGCCTGACATGGGATCTGGTGGCCCAGGGGACGATCATCCTGGGCATCATCCTGGGCGCGTTTTTTGGCTTGCTGGCGGGCTTCGGCGTTTTCGGCGGCCTGGGTGGCCAGCACTTCAGCGCGCCAACGGTGCTGGGTGGCCTCTTCGTCGGCATCAGCATCGGCATGATCGCCGGCTTCGTCAGCGGTGCCTTCGCGGGCGCGTTCCTGCCGAACCCTGTGCAATTCCTGCCGCACCAGTTGAGCGACCAGGCGCTCGTCGTCGCCGTGCAGACGGATGCGCGCCATGCGCAAGCGGCACGCGAGGTGATGCAGCACGCCCACGCCACACATATCGATGCCGTCGATGGCCGCTTCCCCGTCGAAGCCTTCACGTCGGAGCCACCGCAGCAACGCGCCGCGTAGGCCCAGCCAGACGGCGGTAGCCGTGGTTCGTGGGGCGGACATTCCTGTCCGCCATCCCGTTCCCCTGGTGATACAGTTGCACGCGGATATAACCAGCCAGTCATGAGGGAAACCCAGGCCGACGGGTTTTGTGGCTGAATACCTCTTCAGCGCGCACATCGGTTTCAATCTATACCCCCCGCCGCCCGCTGCTAGCACCACGATACCTTCACCCGCGCAATGCCTTCGCCCGCCCCTCCGCTGCTTTCGCCTCCGCCGCGCGCCCCTGGTCACGCAGCACGTACCCCTTGTTGTTCCAGGCAA
This sequence comes from Ktedonobacteria bacterium, assembly GCA_027459785.1. GTDB lineage: Bacteria > Chloroflexota > Ktedonobacteria > Ktedonobacterales > JACDGC01 > JAJPKG01. Next base: position 4,028 of record DAIDGU010000023.1, read on the forward strand.
TGCTATCTTTTGGATTAATTGTCAATGCCTGATCGTGTGCTTGTTCGGCTTCAGCGAACCGCTTGAGCATGTTAAATGTATCGCCCAGGTTGGACCAGGCGCTGAAGGATTTGGGGGCGAGTTGGGTGGCGCGCTGGAAAAGGGGCAGCGCCTTGGCATGCTTGCCTTGCGCTTGCAGCGCATTGCCACGGGCGATCAGGTCGTCGGCGTTCTCTTGCGGCTGGGGCGCGGTGGGCGCGGGGACCATGCCGCCCCGTTGTCGTCCCGTTTCCGCTACACCCCGCACCATGCCCATGCACACCACACCGTGAAAAAAAAGAGGGTGGTCACGGCGCGGATCAAGAATCGTCGCGGATAGTATAGCACACAAAGGCGTGGCAGACGGCGGACAGGAATGTCCGCCCCACGACCGTCTCCCCCCACGACCATTTCCCCCACGACCGTCTCCCCCCACACGATCTCATCCTCCCTGGCAGATCTCCCCGCCGGGCAGCCAGATCTGCTCCCCAAAGAACTAGGCCGGATGGGGGATAGATGCTCGCCCTCTTGACTGTTTTGCTGGCACATCGTATGATATATGCAGACATCATAGGTCGTGCGACACAAGCTACGAGCGCGCACGATGATCCCGTCATTGGGATGAGCAATGATGTTGTGTACCGGTTGCCCGCTTGTTAGGTGAGGCGTCCGTGCGACAATAGGCCGCTGATCGGAAACGTCGAGAGACGCCGACGGTCAGGACAGGTGACGCCGAATTAAGGCGTGACCCAAAGCGGCTGATGCCCATCCTGGGCGTCTACGGCGTGCGGTGCCAAAGCTCAACTCGTGAGGGGGCAGAGCGGTGATGGCGCACGGCATGCTGGTCGCATGTCAGCGTTGCCTGGTGCCGCTTGCTGATCCCCCTGCGAGGAAGCGCCTCGGAGGGGTTTTTTGTTGCCCCTCGCGCGCGGTCAACAGACGAAAAGGAGCAATGGTTGTTATGGACGCTGGCCCCAGTAGTAGTCGCCCTCCACATGCGGCGACTCATCCACTGGCCCAACACGGTTCCCATGCGCGCTGGCGCGTGGGCTGTCGTCCTTCGCTGACCGGTTCACCAAGCACGCAGGCTTCCCCTGAAACAACGGGAAGGCCGCGGCCCGCCTGAGCCTGCCGGAAGGGTGACGCGCCCCCGCTCCATCACGCGAGCGGGTGACACGCACCCGATCCATTCCGAGCAGGAGGTGGGCGATGGCACAGGTCTATCTGCCCGAACGCACTGAGGAGCAAAACCGCCCCCAGCGCGGTCCCATTCCATCCACGACGCGGGATACTACCCGCGCGCAGAATACGCCCCCCGCGAATCCCGTGCCGCGCCAGCCGGGGCTGGCCGATGTCGCCGTCATCGTCGCCCTCGTCGGCGTCGTCGCGCTGATCATCGCTGGCGCGGGCCGCGCGACGGCCCATTCCGTCGATACCGTCATCAGCCTGAAGCCGACGATCTTGCCGCTCTACGCCGGCTATTCGCTGCTGCGCATGACGCTGGCCTATATCCTCTCACTGGTCTTCACGCTGGTCTATGGGCATATCGCCGCGACCAACCAGCGCGCCAGAACGATCATGGTCTCGCTGCTGGACATCTTGCAGAGCATCCCGATCCTCTCGTTCCTGCCGGGCGTGGTGCTGGCGCTGATCGCCATCTTCCCCCATTCCAGCCTGGGCGTGGAACTGGCCGCGGTGATCTTGATCTTCACCAGCCAGGCATGGAACATGACCTTCAGTTTTTATCACTCCGAGGTCACGTTGCCGCTGGACCTGCAAGAGGCGGCGACGGTCTATCGCCTGTCGCCCTGGCGGCGCTTCTTTCGCCTGGAAGTGCCGTTCGCCATGATCGGCCTCGTCTGGAACAGCATGATGAGCTGGGCCGGCGGCTGGTTCTTTTTGATGGCGGCGGAACAACTCACGCTCGGCACGCGCTCGTTTCGCCTGCCCGGCCTGGGATCGTATCTGCAAACGGCGGCGAATGCCGGCAACGTGGCGGCGCTGATCCTGGGCCTGGGGACGCTGGTGGTGCTGATCATCCTGCTGGACGTGCTATTCTGGCGACCGCTGGTGGCCTGGAGCGACAAATTCAAATTCGAGCAGACGAAAAGCAGCGACGCCCCCGAATCGCCGATCTTGGATCTGCTGCGCCGGTCCGCGTTGCTGGAAAACTTCACCATGCACGTCGTTCAGCCGCTTCAAGAACGTTGCAATCTGCTCATGGATCGGCTGATGCCGGCCCCTAGCGAAACGGTGACGGCGGATGGCGATGCCGCGCTCCCGCGCCGGCTGACGGCGGGTGTCATCGCCGGCTGGGCGGTGACGGGGTTGCTGGTGCTGGTCGCGCTGGTCGGCGTCTTCAACGCGCTGAAATTGCTGGTCCAGGTGCCGCTGCCCATGTGGGGCCAGATCATCCTGGATGGGCTGCTCACTTTCCTGCGCACTGTCGTGACGCTGGCGATTGGTCTGGCGTGGACGCTGCCGCTAGGGGTGAAGATCGGCACGAATCCGAAATGGGCGCGCCGCTTGCAGCCGGTGGTCCAGGTGGTCGCGTCGATTCCGGCGACGGCGCTCTTCCCGATCCTGCTGATCGGCCTCTTGCGCCTGCCGGCGGGCATCGAATTCGCCGCGATCCTTTTGATGTTGCTCGGCACACAATGGTACATGCTTTTCAACATCATCGCTGGCGCGATGGCGATCCCAACCGACCTGCGCGAGGCGGCGCGCATCTATCATGTTTCCGGCTGGCGGCGCTGGAAAACGCTGATCCTGCCGTCCGTCTTCCCCTACCTGGTGACGGGTCTCATTACGGCCAGTGGCGGCGCGTGGAACGCCAGCGTGGTGTCGGAATATGTGCAGTTCAATAATAAGACGGTGATGACGCATGGCTTGGGTGCGCTCATCGCGCAATCCGCCGCGAATAATGACCTGCATGTGTTGCTCGCCAGTACCCTGTTCATGGCGACGATCGTGGTGACGATCAATCGCCTGGTGTGGCGGCGGTTGTATAATCTGGCGGAGCGCCGATTCCGGCTGGACTAAAAGGAGGTGGCGACGATGGCCAACGTGACGAAGAATCGGGCGAATAAGCGCGTGACGCCGACCAACGAGGTGCTGCTCGAGGCCGAGCATATTATAAAATATTATGGCAGCGAGCAGAAGAAAGGCGAGCAGCGCGTTTTAGTGCTGGACGACATCAGTTTGCAGATCCACAGCGGCGAATTCATCGCCATCCTGGGTCCCTCTGGTTCCGGCAAATCGACGCTATTGCGCATCCTGGGCGGCTTGATCCGCGCGTCGAGCGGAATGGTGCGCTATCGCGGCCAGGAAGTAACGGGGCCGAACACCAATCTGGCGCTCGTTTTCCAGACCTTCGCGCTTTTCCCCTGGCTGACGGTGTTGCAAAACGTGGAACTGGGGTTAGAGGCGCAGCCGAACCTCTCGCGGACGCAGCGCACCAAGCGCGCCCTGGCGGCAATCGACACCATCGGCCTGGACGGCTTCGAGGATGCTTATCCCAAAGAGCTATCCGGTGGCATGCGCCAACGCGTCGGCTTCGCCCGCGCCTTGGTGGTGGAACCGAAGTTGCTGTTCATGGACGAGCCGTTCAGCGCGCTGGACGTGCTGACCGCCGAGAATCTGCGCCACGAATTGATGCGCCTGTGGCGCGAGGGGCGCATCCCGACGAAGGCGATCCTGATGGTGACGCACAGCATCGAAGAAGCGGTATCGATGGCCGACCGCCTGGTAGTGATGGGCCACGATCCGGGGCGCATCCGCGCCATCTTGCAGGGCTTGCCGCTGGCCGACCGTGTGGCAAAGACGCCAGCGCATGAGGAACTGGTGGATCTGGTCTATACGCTGATCACCCAGCCGGACGAAGATGCGGCGCAGATCGTGGCGGCGGCGCAACAGCAGGGCGCGGCGGAGGTGAAGTCTGAACCCAAGGCGGAGCCGAAACCGTACCAGGCATTGCCGCATGTGAAGATCGGCGTCATCAACGGCCTGGCGGAGCGTGTCTTGCGCGCCGGCGGGCGCGAAGATCTCTTCGTCATCGGGCGCGAGTTGCAGATGGAGATCGACGATCTCTTGCCGATCATCGAAGCCTTCGAGTTGCTGGGCTTCGGCGAAGCCACCGGCGGCGATCTGGTGCTGACCGACGAGGGCCGCCGCCTGGCCGAAAGCGACGAGCAGGCCGACAAAGTGCTTTTCCGCGACCAGGAATGCCAGCACATCCAATTGATCCGCCAGATCAAAGAGGCGCTGGATGCGGCGGAGAACCATGAGATGGATGAGACCGAGATCCTGGAGCAGTTGGAAGAATATTTCAGCCCCGACGAGGCCAGCCGCCAGCTCGACACCGCCGTGGACTGGGCGCGCTATGCGGAACTTTTCGCCTATGACGACGAAGCCGGGCTGCTTTACCTGGAAGATGCCGCGCCCGTCGGCAACGGGGAGTGAGCCGAGTGATTCACTGGTCGAGGGCGGCGGCGAGCGCCGGGAGGGCGGACGCGAGTGCGGCGCGGTCAGCGGCGGGCAGGCGCGCGATGGCCGCGCCGAGGCGTGCCAGATAGACCGCATTCGCCTCGGCCAATGCCTGGCTGCCGGCGGTGGTCAGCGCCACATAAACCTGGCGCTGATCGGCCTCTGGCTGGCGAAAGCGCGTGATGTAGCCCTGCGCGGCCAATGTATCGAGCATGCGCGTCGCGCCCGCCGATGTGATGCTGAGGGACTCGGCCAGGTCGCTCACCCGCAGCGCCGCGCGGCCATCGATGGTACGCAGCATGCGCCGCTGGGGGCGCGAGAGCGCGCCGAATTGCCGCCCCAGCAATGTATACAGCCGGTCCAGCGCGGCGGCGATGATCTGGCTCTCTGCCGGCTCCGCGCTGGCACCATGCGGCGTCGGCGTCAGTTGGCGGATCTGCTCATCCTGCGAATCAGCCATTGCCAGGCTCCTTTCAGCTTGCAGTTCTCACACACGGGATGACGGCGGATAGAAATGTCCGCCCCACGCTGATCACGGTCCGCCCCACGTGTTGCGTCCGCCCACGGCTATCTTACCGGATTCGTGTTAAAGGTTGATTAACGCACGCAATCAATGCTATCATATCTGTAGCGGCATGAGCAATGATTCTATGGGGGCGCGAGCGAGTATGCAAGAGAACGCAGCGGGGGAAGGTGGCGCGGGCGGTGGCAATTGGTGGCTGCGGCTGCGCCAGCGACCGGAGTGGCTGACGCGCGATGTGCGCCTGGTGGTGGCGGCGCGCGTCTTCATGAGCGCCAGTCGGGCGCTGGCCGGCGTGATCGTGCCGATCTATCTGGCGCTGAGCGGCTTCAGTGCGGTGGATCTGGGCTTGCTCTTCGTCGCGGTCGCGCTGGTATCGGCGGTGCTATCCAGCCTGGTCGGCTTCACCTCGGACCGCATCGGGCGCAAACCGTTCCTGGTCATCCTGCCCTTGTTCGCGGCGGCGGCGGCGGTCGTTTTCGCGCTGACGCGCAGCGTGCCGCTGATCTTCGCTTTCGCCGCGCTGGGGTCGTTCGGGCGCGGGGCCGGCGCGGGCGAGGGGATGATCGGCCCCTACCAACCGGCGGAACAGGCGCTGCTGGCGGACGCCGTGCCGGCGCGGGCGCGCAATACGCTCTTCGGCTTCGTCGCGTTCGCCTCGTCGTTGGGCGCGCTCGTGGGCGGCGGACCACTGGCGACCCTGCCGGATGCCTTGCCGCTGGTGGGCGCGGTGAGCGGGCTGGCGGCCTATCGCCTCACGTTCCTGGTGATGGCCCTGCTCGCCACGGTCGCTGCGTTGCTGGCGCTGCCTATCACGAACATCAAGCCGGCACCGCGCCCCAGGGATGCGGCGGGGCAAGCGCAACGGCGTATCTCACGCACCACCTGGCCGATCCTCTTCCGGTTGTGGATCACGAATGGCGTCAACGGGCTGGCAGTGGGCTTCTTCGGTCCCTTCATCACGTACTGGTTCTTTCGCCGCTATGGCGCGGGGCCGGCACTCATCGGCGGCCTGTATAGCGTGATCAATCTGGCCGCGCTGTTCTCGAATCTGTATGCGCCGCGCCTGGCACGCCGGCTGGGCCTCGTGCGTGCCATCGTACTCAGCCGCGCCCTGCAAGCGATCTTGATGATCCCGATGGTCCTCGCGCCGACCTTCTGGATCGCGGGCGCATTCTATTTGGTGCGCATGCTGGCCCAGCGCGCGGGCTTGCCGCTGCGCCAATCGTACGTGATGGGCGTGGTGCCGCCGGAAGAACGCGGCACGGTGGGCGCGCTCTCGAACCTGCCCGCGCAGGCGATGTCATCCCTGTCGCCGGGCATCGCCGGCGCGCTCTTCGCCAATGTCTCGCTGGCCCTGCCCTTCGAGATCGGCGCGTTGTTCCAGGGGATCAACACCGTCCTCTTCTTCATCTTCTTCCGCCACTTGCTGCCCCCGGAGGAGCGCCCCGATGTCCCTGCGCCCTCGCCCGCCGCCGCCCCGCCGGAGACTGAAACGCGCGATCTCAGTGGCATCGGCTCAGCGGGATAGCGCGCACCAAGTATGCTTTTACACTCTTTGCGGGTGATCCGTAAGGGTACCAGAGGATAGACATTCCTGTCTGTCACTACTTTCACCCGGAAGAAAGACATACAGGTACCGGAGAACAGACATTCCTATCTGTTATTACAATCACCCGGAGGACAGACATTCCTGTCTGTCCGGCCCCGCTGACCACAGCCTTCACTTACTGACCACGGCATAAGTAAGTAACCTCCAGTCCACGCAGGTGGACTTCGTCGCCGCCAGGCGCTTAGGCGCGGTTTCAACCGCCCGCTGTCCCCCTGCATATGGACAACCGCCCGCTGTCCCCACCCGCGTCCCCGTCCCCGTTTCAATCGCCTGCTTTCCTTGGTTCGCCGTGGGCAGTAAAACGGGTATGATACCTTTTTCGGGTAAAAACGGTGGTCATTGGGACCGGACAGACAGGAATGTCTGTCCTCCAGATGCCCGTGGGGCGGACATTCCTGTCCGCCGTGGTGACAGACAGGAATGTCTATCCTCCAGGATAGCGTTATGCCCCTACCCGCCGCCGGTGGTGGATGCGTCGTGGGGTGCGGCAAGCTCGGCGGCGTAGATGCGCACGGCGACGAGCGCCAGCAGCGCGGCCAACACCAGCGCCGGTCCGCCGCATAACACCAGCGCGTGGGCGACATTGTGGCCCGCCATGCGGTCGGCGAGCGCGCCGACGAGGGTGGGTGATTGCACATCGCCCAGCAGGTGCGCGGCGGTCATGATCACGGCCAGCGCCGAGGCGCGCACGGTGATCGGGACGACATCCTGCGCGATGGCGTTCAGGGGACCGCTATACATATTCATGAAGGCGACGGCGACGAAGGCCAGCGCCAGCAACACGAGCAGGTTTTGCGCAAGGAAGGCGACGATGAAAAGCGGCGCGGCTCCCGCGAAGCCGATCACCACCGCCCACATACGTCCGCCGGGGAAGCGTTGCCCCAGGCGATCCGCCAGCCAGCCGCCGAGCAGCGTCCCCAGGACGCCAGCGGGGATAAGCACGCCGCCCGCCAGCAGTGCCGTCGTCTGCGTCGTCAGGTGATAGTGCGCTTTCAGGTAGATCGGTATGAAGATCAGTGCCGGCGTGGTGGCGAAAAGGCCCAGTGCTTGCAGCAGGATCGTCACCAACACCGTGCGGCTGCGGAGTACCGTGCGTACCTGCGCGTAAGCACCGGCCAGCGTTTGCAGGACGGAGCGGGTTGGCTTGCCGGATGGTTTTTTCCCAGTCGGCGTGGCGTGCGCCGTTTGCCGGTCGGCCTCGTCATATGCCTGGCGATCCTTGGCACGCCACATCAGCCATGCCAAAGCCAGGCCGGGGGGGCCACAGAGAATGAAGGCGAGACGCCAGCCGAAGTGCTGCGCGATGACGCCGCCGGCCACGAAGCCCACCGCCGTGCCGACCAGCGTACTCGCGCCCCAGCGGCTCATGATCTCCGCGCGCCGCGCCGCCGGGAAATACGCGGCCAGGAGCGCCGCGCCAGCGGGGACGTAGCTGGCCTCGCCGATGCCCAGCACCGCGCGCCCCACGAAGAGTTCGGCGAAGGTATGCGCGATGGCGGTGTACCATGTCGCCAGGCTCCACAGCGCCACGCCCACGGCGATGATCTTGGTGCGCGAACCGCGATCCGCCAGCAAACCAAGCGGCAGCGCGGCGAGCGTATAGACCAGCAGGAACGCGCTGGCCGTGATGCCCACCTGTCCATCGCCCAGATGAAAGGCGGCCTTGAGATCCGGCCCCACCGCGACGAAGATGATGCGGTCGAGGTAATTGAGAAAGTTGATCGCTGTCAGCAACCAGAAGATCAGGCCGGCGGCGCGGGCGGTCGGCGGCAGCAGCGGCGCTTTGCCGGCGCGGCGCGCAACGGCTGACGTACTTTTCTGGCGGACGGTGGTGCGCACCACGGGGCGGCGCGGATGGTGCGTGGTGATGGTCATCCTATCGCCACCCCTTCTTCTGCATGATCGACCTGATCGTCGGGATGCAGTGTCCATCCCCCACGATCCAGATTCTACCAGCCGGATGCTTCATAGGCGCTGAATTTGCACGGACATGACGACGAAGTAACAAAGATCAACACGTAGCAGAGCTGGTAATCGTCACTATTGCTGCCAGTGTATGCCGACGCTCGTCAGATGGCAAAAACACGGGACTTTCGGGGCCGTCAGGGGGCGGTCTGGGGCGCGGGGCAGCCGCCGTAGTGGCTGGTGGCATGCATGCCGTCCAGGCTGGCATAGACACACAGGGGATCGAAGGGGACGTTATCCCACCAGGTCATGAAGTGAACGTGGGGACCGGTAGAATCGCCGGTCGATCCCTGTAGGCCGATCTCTTGCCCGACGGTGACGCTCTGCCCCAGGCTCACCAGCAGCTTTTCCATATGCCCATAGGCGGTCGCCAGGCCGCCACAGTGGTTGATCTTGACCGCGTAGCCCGCGCCGAAGGGATCCCAGCCGGCGAAGATGACGACGCCGGTTTGGGCGGCGAGGACGGGCGTGCCGAAGTGCATGCTGGTGATGTCCACGCCGTTGTGATACCAGGTGAAGCCGCGCACCCAACGCGAATTGGGGTTGGGATTGATCAGGGCGAACTTAGTGGGATCGACCGGCGTGGTCTGGCTGCCGGCGGCACAGGGCCGACCAGGGCCGTTCGTCCAGCCGCCGACAGAACAGAAGAGACAGGTGCCATTATAGTTCGCCATGCCGATGCCCGCCCCCGCGCTCTGCATGGGCAGCGCCGGTGCCTGATAGCTCGCGCCATACTGCGGATCGGTCGGCACGCGGATCAATTCGCCGCCCTGCGCTTCCTGGCCAGCATACAGGTGGTTCATCTCATAGATGCCATTGAGCTGAACTTTGAAATGCGCGGCGATGCTCTCGAAGGTATCGCCGGCCTGGACGTGATAATCGAAATATGGGCGCGGCGTGGGGAAGAGGAGCGCGCTGGCCAGCGCGTTGAAGGGACTGACTTGCCCGCCCGCCGCCTCCGTCAGCGGCGCGAAGCTCAGCAGTGCCGCCAGCAGTCCACACAGCGCCAGCGCCAGCGCCCACACATGGGCGCGCGGCCCACGCCGCCCGCGCGGTGCCAGCGCCGGCACCTCCGGCACACCGGAGCCAGGGATGATGCACACCTCCGTGGCAACATCCTCCATTGCCTCCGCCAGCGCGGGCGGCGGCGAAGCAGGCATGGTCGCCGGCAGCGCGGATGTGGGCGGCACGACGATCAGCGCGCGTTGGGCGGTGAGGTCATCCGCCGGGTCAAACGACGCGGCAGGATCGGCTTCGGGCATCTGGGCGGCACTCCCTCCGTGGTGACGGCGCTGACGAGCTGAGCCAGCACCGGTAGTTCTCTTACCAGCATAGGACCGCCCACCAAATCGCGCGGGGGCCGTCAGCCGCGCATGGCGCGTAGGAAGATCGCCGGGTGAAAGAGCGCGGTCGGCGGTTTGGTCATCATCACCACGCGGGTGAAGGTGAGGCGAGCGCGCTTCTGCTTGGGAATGATGCGGTAGATGCGCCCCAGATACGCATTTTGCACGCGCACGGTGAAGGAGGGCTTGCCGCCGGTGACGCCAGGCACCAGCACGTCGCTGGATGAAGATAGCTGCCAGGCGGGGGTGACGGCGCGGGCCAGGTCGCGTTGGAAGCGCGGGCCGAAGCCGCGCAGCGCGGGATCATGCGCGCCAGCCAGGGCGCGGGCGAGCGCGTCGGCGTCGATGGCTGCGATGCTCATTCCCTGGCCGTAGATCGGATCAAAGGCGACCGCCGCGTCGCCGGTGACGATGAAGCCGTCCGGCAGGGCGCTCAGCTTTTCGTAATGCCGCCACTGGTTGCTGGTGTCGCGGTAGCCGTAGATCGGCGAACCGGGTGTGGCGCTGGCGATGGCGTCGGCGATATCCGGCGTGGGCAGTGAGCGCGCGAAAGCGAGAAACCCCTCCTCGTCGGTCGGCGGCATGTTGTTGTCGCCATAGCCGCTCAGCGTCACCAGCCAATCGCCGCCCTCGACGGTGGTGATGACCCCGCCGCGCAGGTGCTTGGGTGGTTGCATCATCTGATAGAGCGTCAGCCAGGTGCGCGGCGTCGCCGGATCGGGGTGGTAGACGCGCGTGGCGTAGCCCAGGTGCGGATCGATCTCCGTCACGGCGGGGGCCTGATAGCCCAACGTGCGCAACCAGTCCGGCGCAGCGGAATGCCTGCCGCTGGCGTCCACCACCAGATCCGCCGCCAGTTCCGAGATCGGGTTATCCGGCTGGTCGTCGCGCCGTTGCACCTGCACGCCCGTCACCCGTTTCTGATCCGGTGTCGCCATGAGCGCGACGACGCGCTGTTCGGGCAAGGTGGTGATCGTGGGCTGCGCCAGCACCTGCTGCCGTACCAGCCATTCCACCAGCGGGCGCGTCGCGGAGATGAAGGGGATATTGCCGAAGAACTGGGGATTCCAGCCATAGCCGGCATTCAGGCGCACGCCCTCGATGAAGTCGAAGGACTGGCCGCCGTGCGCGAGCAGTTCCTTAGTGAAGCCCGGCAGGTATTGTTCCAGCAATTGTTGGCCGCGTTCCAGCAAGACGTGCAGGTGCCGACCTTGCGGCACGCCAGCGCGGAACACCGGCGCAGTGGGGAATTGATCGCGTTCCACGATGGTGACGCGGGCGAAATGGTCCGCCAGCACGCGGGCGGCGAGCAGACCGGCGATGCTGCCGCCGATGACGACGGCGTGGTGACGGGCGGGGGATGCAGTTGCCATGACGATGAATCCTCTCATACGGCGCCTGACCTACAACGATCTGTACCTTACGATAACACAGGCAGCACAAAAGGCAAGCGCAAGCCGGCTCGTCCGTGTTTTTTGCGCTAAAAACATGCTAGAGTGGTCGGGCCATTCCCCGCGCTTGACCTCGGCCCGCTTTGCGATGCATAATCTCACACAATACCCCGGCTTCATGGAACGCGACGCCGCGACGCCGCCAGCGGTGGCGGCATGTAATCCCTGTGGAGGTTCGTGCAATGTTCTTTCGACGCAAACAATCCCAGGCAACGCCGGCCAGCAGCACCGTTGCTTCCCCTCTCGCGCCCGTGACCAACGGTAGCGCCGCCCCGGCAGCGGCCACCACGTTCGCCAGCACGATGATGGATGATTATCCCCTGACCGTGCAATACATCCTCCAGCGCGCGACGCAATACTTCCCCAAGCGCGAACTGGTGACGGTGACGGCGGAGGGCTATGAGCGTTCCACCTATGGCGAGCTGGGGCAGCGAGTGACGCGCCTGGCCGCCGCGCTGGCACGGCTGGGCATCAGCAAGGGCGACCGCGTGGCGACGCTCGGTTGGAACACCACGCGCCACTACGAGTGCTACTTCGCCATCCCCAGCATGAACGCAGTGCTGCACACGCTGAACCTGCGGCTGCCAGCGGATCAACTCAGCTTCATCATCAGCGACGCGCAAGATAAGATCATCGTCGCCGATGCCGATCTGGTGCCGCTGCTGGAAAAGGTGAAAGATTCCCTGGGCAGCGTGCAGTATATCATCGTCATGAACGGCCCGGTGCCAACGGTAGGGGCTGGCATGCCGCCACTGTTGGATTACGAGCAGGTCATCGCCGACGCGCCCACGAGCTTCGCGTGGCCGGCGATCAATGAGCGCGACGCCTGCGCGATGTGCTACACCTCCGGCACGACGGGCAATCCCAAGGGCGTCGTGTATAGCCACCGTTCGACCTTCCTGCACGCGATCTCCGTGACGCAGGCCGACACCCTGGGCATTTCCGGCCACGACACCGCCATGCCCATCGTCCCCATGTTTCACGTGAACGCCTGGGGCTTGCCCCACGCCGCCGGTATGGTCGGCACGAAGATTGTCTTCCCTGGCAAGTTCATGGACCCCGCGCGCGTGGCGCAGGTGTTGGCCGACGAGCAGGTGACGCTGACCGCTGGCGTCCCGACGATCTGGATTGGCCTGGTGCAGGTGCTGAACCAACGGCCCGACCTGGACCTCTCGCGCCTGACGCGCGTCGTCTGTGGTGGCTCCGCCGCGCCCCGCGCGCTGATCGAGGGGCTGGATAAGCTGGGGTTGAATCTGGTGCATGCCTGGGGCATGACAGAGATGTCGCCTATCGGCACCGTCGCCAACATCAAGGCCGGCCTGGACGACGCGACGCCGGAAGAGAAGCTGCGCTATCGCTCCAAGCAGGGCTACGCCGTGCCGCTGGTCGATATCCGCATCATGGATCTGGAAACGGGCCAAACCGCGCCGTGGGACGGCGTCACCTTCGGCGAGATTCAGGTGCGCGGCCCGTGGATCGCCGCCAGCTATTACCACGATCCCAACCCGGCGGACAAATTCATCGACGGCTGGTTCCGTACCGGCGACGTGGCGACCATCGATCCCGAAGGCTACGTGGAGATCGTGGATCGCACGAAGGATGTGATCAAGTCCGGCGGCGAGTGGATCTCCTCCGTGCAGCTCGAAGGCATCTTGATGGGCCATCCGCAGGTGCTGGAAGCCGCCGTCATCGGGCTGCCGCACCCCAAGTGGCAGGAACGCCCGGTAGCCGCCATCATGCCCAAGCCCGGCGCGGAAGGCGCGCTCACCCCGGAGATCCTCACCGCATTCCTGCAAGACAAAGGCGTGGCGAAATGGTGGCTGCCGGACCGCTACGTCATCGGCATGGCGATCCCCAAGACGAGCGTGGGCAAATTCGACAAGAAGGTGCTGCGCGCCCAACTGGCCCAGGAGATCACGCTGGGGGAATAGCCTTATCCAAGAGGTTACGTGCGGTCGGGGTGCGCGCCGTGGCGGGCCAGCCATTTCGCGCGCTGCTCCTCGCGTAGCTTTTCGGAGGCGGGCTGGTAGCGTGCCAGGAAGTCGTCGTGCCAGGCGGCGAAGGTGCCAGCGAGGATCGCGGCGCGCATCGCCGTCATCAGGCGCAGCAGGAAGCGCAGGTTGTGGATGGAGGCCAGGCGGTAATAAAGCAATTCTTCAGCGCGGGCCAGGTGGTGGAGGTAGCCGGCGCTGAAGCGTTGGCATGTCCAGCAGTCACAGCCCGGCATCACCGGCTCCTGCACCGCCCCCCAGCGCGCCGCGCGGATGTTGACGCGCCCCGTCGGCGTATACAGGCCGCCGTTGCGCGCCACGCGCGTCGGCAGCACGCAATCGAAGAGATCGATGCCGCGCGCCACCCCCTCGACCAGATCTTCCGGCGATCCCACACCCAGCAAGTGACGCGGGCGCGCGGGGTCCAGCGCGGGGACGGTCGCTTCCACCATCGACCACATCAGCGCCTTGGGTTCGCCGACGGAAAGACCGCCGATGCTGAAGCCGTCGAAGGGGAGCGCGCTGATCGTCGCCGCGCTCCACGCGCGCAACTCGGCCAGCATGCCGCCCTGGGGGATGCCGAAAAGCGCCTGGTCGGGCCGGACTTTGGCCGCCAGCGCCCGCGCGGCCCAGCGGTGCGTGCGTTCCGTCGCGCGCTGCATCGTTTGGGCGTCGCATGGGTACGGCGGGCATTCGTCCAGCGGCAGGATGATGTCCGCGCCGAACTGCGCCTCGATCTGCATCACGCGCTCCGGCGTCAGCGCCACCTCGCGCCCGTCCAGGTGCGAGCGAAAGCGCACGCCGTCATCCGTCAGCGCCCGCAAGTGGCCCAGACTGAAGACCTGGAAGCCGCCGGAATCCGTCAGGATCGGCCCCTCCCAGCCCATGAAGCGGTGCAAGCCGCCGAACTCCGCGATCACCTCCGGCCCAGGCCGCAGCAACAGGTGATACGTATTGCTGAGGATGATCTGTGCGCCCAAGGTCGTCAGATCATCGGGAGCCAGTGCCTTCACGGTGGCCTGGGTGCCGACGGGCATGAACATCGGCGTGGCGATGGTGCCGTGCGGCGTCGTGAGCAATCCCGCGCGGGCGGCTCCGGCGCTGGCAGCGATGGTGAAATGGAGCGGGCGCAGGCCGGCGGCGGGTGTCGGTGTATCAGTCATAGCACTGCTCAGTGTAGCACACATATGGTTCAGCCCGTAAAATTTCCATCAAATCCCCCTACGTTTACCCCAAACACCTCTCGCACAACGACGCGAGGCATGGTATACCAAAGTTGTCGCACGCGCACAGCGCGAGCGCACCACACTGCTACAGATATCACGCTACAACCAGAGGTTCTTTCGCATGCACACACCGACCGCGACATCCCCCCCCGCGCGCTTCGTCGCGGAGTTGCGCGCCAACTGGCACGCCGACCGCATTCCCGCATGGGTTCTTTTGCCTTTGCGCCTCTTTTTAAGCATCACCTTCATCTATGCGGGCCTCCAAAAATTGACCGATATACACTTTTGGCATCCCGGTACGCCGGATTATATTGGTCGCCAGATTTATGGTTTCGCCGCTGGCTCGCCGCTCCATAACTTCTTGCTCAGCGTGGCCGAACCACATGCCGTGCTGTTCGGCGCGCTGGTGGCTTATGGTGAACTGGCGGTCGGCCTGGGCGTGCTCCTGGGCGTGCTGATGCGCCCGGCGGCGTTTGGTGGCCTGCTGCTGAGCGTGCTATTTTTCCTTTCGGCAAGCTGGCGCGTCCACCCGTATTTCTATGGCGCGGATATCGTCTTCGCCTTCGCCTGGGTGCCGATTATCCTGGCGGGGCCGGCGCATGGCATCCTGCCGGCGGTCGATACGCGACTGGTGCCGTGGCTCTTGCCGCGCGTGCCGGCGGCGCAGCGCGAGCGCGTGGCGCACGTCTTGGCCGTCGTGCTGGGGATCGCGCCAGTGGAGGCACCGGCAGCCGCACCGACAGTCGCCGCACCGGCACCGGCTGGCGCGAAAGGCCAGCGCCCCGCCCCTCGCCCCAGCGCGCGGCAAGCACCACGCCGCCCGGTCCGCACCACCACCCGGCGCGACTTCATCTGGGGGACCGCCGCCGGAGCCGCCGGCATGCTGAGCCTGACCTGGCTGTGGAGCTTGCTGAATCCATCGTCCGCGGCCACTGTTAACAGCGCCGCGAACACAGGAAGCACCGGCAGCACGACGACCAGCAGCGCGGCAGCGACGCCTGGCACGACGAGTGCGACGGGGACAGCAGAGACGATCGCGCAGGTCTCCGCCGTGCCGGTCAACAGCGCCGCCACCTTCACCCTTCAGGCGAATGGCGATCCCGGCGTGCTGGTTCATCTCACCAACGGGAAGTTCGTCGCCTTCGATGCCACCTGCACCCATCAGGGCTGCCCGGTGCAATACGATCCCAGTTCGCGGCTGTTGCTCTGCCCGTGCCACGGCGCGGCCTTCGATCCCAGCCAGAACGCCGCCGTGGTGCAAGGGCCAGCCTATCAGCCGCTAACGCCGGTCACGATCAGCATCAACCAACAAAGCGGCGCCATCACCACCCAGGACTAGGGGACTTTTGGGCGGCGGGGGAGACGGCCCGCGCCCGCCATGCGTTGTGATACCAGAAAGAACTACCAGAGGATACAACCGATGCCCGCGATCCGCCTCGTTGAACTGCACCCGATCATCGTCCATTTCCCCATCGCGCTGTTGCTGACCGCCGTCGTAATGGATTTCGTCGCCGCCCTGACACGGCGCTGGAACATCGCCGATGTGGCTACCTGGCTGCTGCTCTTCGGTGTGATCGGCGCGTTGGCAGCGGGCCTAACCGGAACGATCAGCGAGCATCAGGCGCGGGGTGTCGCGGTGGGGAATCTGCTGGCCTTGCACCAACGTTTCGCCTTCGCCGCCGGCTTCGCCTTCGCGCTCCTGTTGCTGGTACGGCTGATCTGGCTGGCACCGCGCATTCTGCTGGGGCTACGCAGTGTGGTGCCGGCGCTGGCCACGCCGCTCCAGCAGCGGCTGCGCGCTGCCGTGCCGGCGCTGTTCGCCGCGCCGCCCGCGCCGTGGCTGATCGCGCTCTATCTGCTCGGCAGCGTCGTGGCGGCGGTCTTGCTGGGGATCACCGGCTACCTGGGTGGCGCGCTGGTGTACGATCACGGCCTGGGAACGCCCGGCGCATTCCTGCACCTCAACGTTTGGCGTTAGGTTGGCAAACACGCCGATAGATATTCTTTCCCTATCCCTTGCCACGCGCCGCTGTTGCTGTTATGATAAGCGGGTCACGAGTTATACTCTATAAATCCGCAATTGTTCAGCCGTGGCTAAGGGAGCGCGCAATGATTGAGCCAACCAACACCACCCGAACATCCGGCTCCGCCGACGATACGCTCGTCGCTGTGCAGGTGAGTGAGGCCGGCGAGGACGAAAGCCTTTACGAGAGCGGCGTGCATTCGCTTGAAGCGGCGACGCGCCTGGTTGAGCCGATGCGGCTCAACAACCTGACGCCGGAAGAGATTTTGCCGCGCCATCTGCGCCGCGCCGTGCGCGAAGTACGCCGCGCGCGACGCGCCTTCGGCGGCATTCAGCGCGATGCCCGCTGGGTGTTACACACCGCGCGGGTGGAAGCGCAACGGGGCCAGCGCTTGGCGCGCACCGCGCCCAGCCGCCGCCGCGCCCGCCAGGTGCAGCACGCCATCCGTCGCGCCGACAGCCTGAATACCTTTTTCGCTGCCATCGAAGAGGAACGCTCTCGGTATGACCGCAAAGTGGCCGCCGCACGCGATCTGCTGTATGTGTGGGAGCATGAAAAGAGCGGCCTGAAACGCCATGCCGGCGGTTTATTCGCCCGCATGCTGCGCCGCTCCACGCTGGCGATGGGTCGCGTGGAGCGCGTGACACGCGACCGGCTCGACGAAGCGCGCCGCGCCCTCGTCCATGTCGCCGTCGCGGAAGAAGCGATGCGCCGTGACGCCGATATGGTGCGCATGGACCCCGTCAACTTCCGTCGCTTCGCGGGACGCGGACGGCTGGGAGTGCGCCTGGGGGTCATCGCCGTGGTGCTGGCGCTGGTCGCCTTCATTTACCCGCCGTGGTCGCCGCCCCATCTTTCGCTGGCCTGCACCTTCCCCACGAAGGCGCACAACGCTTGCACGGCGGTTTACCCTACGTCGGGGCTGCGCATCATCAATCAGGGCGACGGCTTGCTGGTCGGCTGGGCCACCATCACGGTCAACCAGCCCGACGGCAGCACCAGCCAGGTGATCCCGCTGCTGTTGCTGCCCAACGGCACACGCACGCTCACGTGCGGCGATTATAGCGGCTGTGCCACGCAGTTCGGCAGCAACATCCACGTGCAAATCACCACTTCCGGCGGCAATTCCGCCGTAGCCGTGGTGCCGTAAGCGCAACTGACAAAGGTACAGCGGGCGGTTGCAACCGCCCGCCATCCCCGCCCGTCGCACCTCACGCCGTGGCGATGCGCATGAATTTCAGCTTGCCGACGCGGATCTCCAGGCCGTCGCGTGCCGGCACTTGCGCCGTCACGTCGGTGATGCGCTCCGTCGCGCCGTTCGCGCCGTCGGGGCGCAGGTAGACGCCGCCCTGGGTGACGACCTGGCGCGCGGCGGATTTGCTCGCCACCAGCTTCGCCGCGTAGATCACGTTGATGATGGTGTCCGGCTGGGTCAGGATGAAGGTTGGCATCTCCGTCGGCCATTGATCCTGCTGGAACTGGCGGCGGAAAGCGTCTTCGGCGGCCTGCGCGGCGGTGGCAGCATGAAACTCCGTGACGACCGCGCGTGCCAGGCGCATCTTCACATCGCGCGGATTGATGCGCCCTTCCGCCATGCCCACCTGGAACTCGCGCAGTTCGGCTGCCGGCACATACGTCAGCCCTTGGAAGTAGGGCATCATCGCGTCGTCGGGCAACGACATCAACTTGCCATACATATCGTTTGGTTCAGCGGTGAGCGTGATGTAATTGCCCAGGCTTTTGCTCATCTTTTGCGCGCCATCCAGGCCAACGATCAACTGGCAGGTGAGAATCTGCTGCGGCGGCATGCCGCGCCGCTCCTGCAATTCGCGCCCGACCAGCAGATTATAGGTCTGGTCGGTGCCGCCCAGTTCGACATCGGCATCCACCGCGACAGAATCGTACCCTTGCAAGAGCGGATAGAGGAATTCAGAGAGATAGATTTCATTGCCGGCCTGAAAGCGTTTCTCGAAGTGGTCGCGTTTGAGCATCTGCGCCACCGTCTTTTGGTAGCCCAATCGAAAGATATCCGTCAGGGTAAAGCTGTTGAACCACTCGCTTTGCCAGCGCACCTCGGCCTGGCTCTTATCCACGACGGTGAAGAACTGATCCAGATACGTTGCGGCGTTGACGCGCACCTCGGCCTCGGTGAGCGGCTCGCGCGCGCCCTCCTTGCCGGTGGGGTCGCCCAGTTGCGCCGTCCAGTCGCCGACAATGACGACGGCGGTATGCCCCAACTCCTGGAATTGGCGCAGCTTGCGCAGCACCACACCATGGCCCAGCGTCAGATCCGGCTTGCTGGGGTCAAAGCCTAGCTTCACGCGCAATGGTCGCCCGTTGCGTCCGCCCTGCTCCAGCAGCCGCCGTAGATCCTGCTCTTTTTCAACCTGCGCCACCGCGCGGGTCAATACGGTCTCGATGTCCATCACAACTGCTCTTTCTATCTCGCTCGCGTCAGGGATATGCCCACCATCCCACACTACGCATGATAGCACGAAACGCAGATCATCAGTATATAACAAGCGAGATGTTATCACGCAAGAAGGCTCGCAGTTGTAATCTCCTCCCTGGCAACACGGCTTCTGCTGTCATTGTACGGCTGGCCTGGTCTGGCGCAGGATCAGCGTCTGCCAGAACTCGTGGAGGGTGGGGCAGGCGGCGATTTCGGCGGCCACGGCACGATCTGTGGCGCGGCCATGCGCGTACGCATTAACCAGGGCGACGGTCCAGCGCAGGAAGGGGCGCGCGGCCCCGTCACCTGCATCGCCGCATCACCGATGCACGCCGTCGCCTCGCTGGGATCGGCCACCGTCATGTTTTCGCCGAAGCCACCCGGCCCCAACTCCGGTTGGTCCAGTTCCGCGCGCCATAGGGGATAGGGCGCGGCGGCATAGAGCAGCACCACCTGGTCGCCATTCTGATAGCGCGATCAACCTGCGTGCAGTAGCAACGGCGCATGATTCATGTCATGCGGCATGGCATATAAGCTGGCGTCATTCGTCCAGCGTCATGAAAAGATTGTTGAGCGATTCGGCCAGGGTGGGGTGGGCGAAGATGGCGTCGCGCAGGACGGTGTAAGGCAGCTTGCCCAGCATGGCGATCTCCAACATCGCCATGATCTCGCCGCCCTCGATGCCCAGCACCGCGCACCCCAGGATCGCCGCCGAATCTGCATCCACAATCGCTTTCATGAAGCCGCGCGTCTCGTCCACCTCTAATGCGCGGGCGACCGAGGTCATCGGCAGCTTCGCCACACGGATGTGTCGCCCCTGCTGCCGCGCCTCGGCTTCCGTCAGCCCCACGCGCCCAAGCTGTGGGTCCATGAAGACGGTATACGGCACCAGCCGATCGGTGATGGTGGCATGACCACCTTCGATGAGGTTGGTGCGCATGATGCGAAAATCGTCATACGAAATGTGGGTGAAGGCCGGTCCGCCCTTGACATCGCCCAGCGCGTAAATGCCCGGCACGCTCGTCGCCAGCGTCGCATCCGTCGGGATGTTGCCCTGCGGATCGGTGTGGAGGCCCGTCGCCGCCAGGTTCAGATCCGCCGAGTTGGGCGTGCGCCCGACCGCGACCAGCAGATGCGATCCTGTCAGCACCTGGGAGCCGTCCGGTGCCGCCACGGTGAGCGTGAGGGTGCCGTCGCCGCGCCGTTCCACGCGCTGCGGCTGGGTTTGCAGCCGCAGATCCACGCCGTCGGCGCGTAAGATGTCCGCGACCGCATCGGCCACATCGGCATCCTCACTGCTCAGCAATTGCGCGCCGTGCTGGATGATCGTCACGCGGCTGCCAAAGCGGCGGAACATCTGGCCGAACTCGATGCCGACGTAGCCGCCGCCCAGGATGAGCAGGTGGTCGGGGACGGCGTCCAATTCCATAATCGTCGTCGAGGTGAGGTATGGCACCGCGTCCAGGCCCGGCAGCGCGGGAATCGTAGGCCGGTCGCCGGTGTTGATGCAGATCAGGTCCGCCGTCAGCGTGCGCTCCCCGCCGTCGTTGAGTTGCACCGCCAGCGTCTTGTGGCCCGTGAAACGCGCCGCGCCCAGCAGCAGGTCCACGCCCGGCGTCGCCTCGATCTGGTGCTGGCTGCCGTCGCGGAAGCTGGTCACGATGGCACGCTTGCGCTGGCGCACCACGCCCATGTCGATGCTGATCGGCCCGGTGCGCACGCCGTAATCCGCGCCGCGCCGGGCGATATAGGCCGCGCGGGCGCTGGCGACCATCGTCTTCGTGGGCGTGCAGCCCTCGTTGATGCAGGTGCCACCCACGTGTTCGCGCTCGATCAGCGCAGTGTGCTTACCCGCCCGCGCGAAGGCCGTGGCTAATGGCCCGCCTGCCTGGCCTGCGCCGATGATGATGGCATCATACTGTTCAGTTGGCATAAATCAGCTCGGTTTCTGTCGCTCAGCGACGAGGAGCGCGGCACAGGCCGCGCTGGCGAAGGCCAGGCCCGCGCCGATCAGCATGGCGACGCGAAAGCTCACCACGAACGCCGCCGCCACGCCGCGCCGAATGGCGTGCTGCAACGCGGGGGCCAGCGTGGTCGGTATCTGGATCGAGGCCAGTTTATTGCTTTGCTGCGTGATGGCCGTGCGCGTGGCGGCGTCCATCTGGATCGCGTCCAGTTGGTGCTGGAGGATCGCAGTGAAGATGGCGGCCACGGCGATGCCGAGCGCGGCGATGGCGACGAGGCTGGCGGTGCGCGCGACAGCGTTGTTGATGCCGGATGCGATGCCCGCGCGGCCCTGGCTCACCGCGCCCATCACGGTGGTGGTAAGCGGCGCGACAGTGATGGTCATGCCCAGCGCCAGCACGACGACCGCCGGAAAGAACGTCACCCAATAGCTGCCGCCGATGCCGGGACGCGCGAACAGGAGGAAGCCTACCCCCGCGATGCCCGGCCCCACGATCAGCGGCAACTTATTGCCATAGCGATTGATCAAGCCGCCGGCCCAACGCGACAGGCTGAACATGATCAGCGTGAAGGGCAAGAGCGCCGCGCCCGCCTGCAATGGTGTGTAACCCTGCACCTGTTGCAGATTGAACGGCACGAAGTAGAGCGCGCCGCCCAGCGCGCCATAGAGCAGCAACGTCAACAGGTTGGTGCCGCTGAAGGTGCGATTGCGAAATAGGTCCAGCGGCATCATGGGCTGCGCGACGCGCGCCTCGACGACGACGAACGCCACCAACAGGGCCACGCCGCCCAGCAGCGGCACCAGCACGTTCGCATGCCCGAAGCCGGCGAAGCTGGCGCTGATCAGGCCGAAGACGACGCCACCCAGGCCGAAGGTCGCCAGGGCCGCGCCCCGGCTGTCGATGGCACCGGCCACCGTTTCGTCGCGGCTTTCCGGCACCACGCGCCAGGTGATCATCAGCGTCACCACCGCCAGCGGCAGATTCAGGAAGAAGATCCAGCGCCACGACGCCGCCTGGATCAGCCACCCACCCAGCAGCGGCCCCGCCGCTGAGATGATCGTGGTGAAGCCCGACCACGTGCCGATGGCGCGGCCCCGCGCCTCCGCATCGAAGGCGGCGGTGATCATCGCCAGGCTGCCGGGCGTGAGCAGCGCGCCGCCGATCCCTTGCACGGCGCGGGCGATGATCAGTTGGGAGGTATTCGGCGTCAGGCCGCACCAGGCCGAGGCACCGGCGAAGATGATGATGCCCACCATGAAGATGCGTTTGCGCCCCAGGCGGTCGCCCAGCGCGCCGCCCACCAGCAACAGCGTGGCGAGGAAAAGCGCGTAAGCCTCGACGACCCACTGCACATCCGTGGCGCTGGCATGCAGATCGCGCTGCAAAACGGGCAGCGCCACGTTGACGACCGTGCTATCAAGGAATGCCATGCCCGATCCCAGGATCGCGGCGATCAGCACCCAGCGCCCGGCGTTCGTGGGCGGGACCGCCACCTCCGCGCGTGCCGCTGCCATGTTCCGCTCCTTGCCTACCATCCCATCGTCCCCGGTTCGCCCTTGAATGGACCAACGATATCGTTGGTGATCCAGCCGCCATAGAAGCCGCCGGCTTGGGGACGTACCACCTCACCATCAACAGTACAGCGATCCATCTTGCCGGGATAAAAGGCGATGTAGTCGCGCAGCGCGGCGAAGGCTGGCGTCGGCTGAGGGTAGTACCACGCGGCCTGATCGATGGTACGCCCAGCCACCTGCACGGCGTAATAGCGCGCCTGCCCCTTCCATTCACAGAACGACTGGCCAGCACTGGCCCGCAGGTAGGCCATATGCACATCTGCCGGCGGGATGTAGTAGACCGGCGGATGGCTCGTTTCCAGCACGCGCAACGCCCGGCGTGTGTCAGCGATGGTGATGCCCGCCACAACAATCTGGATGTGCTTGCTGGTCGGTGCCAGGCGCGGCGGACGGGGATAGTCCCAGACGGACTCCTGGCCGGGACCGGGCGGAATGGGCTGGATGGGATGCATGCACGCAACCTCTTTCGGAATGGACAACCAAACGCATACGAACAATTAAAACCGGCAGCACGGCGGCGCGCTCACGGATGAAATCGTTGCTCGCCCGCGCGCAACGCCAGCGCGATCTGATTTTCGCGGGGTGCCAAAGGACAGAACCAGCGTTCATCATAGGCACATGAGGGATTATAAGCGTAATTGAAGTCCAAGATCACGTCGCGCCCGTCATCAGTGGGGTAAAAGAGATCGCTGCCCTTCACCGTGTCGCACAGATAGCGCCCGCCGCCATAGGTCGTGGCCGCGCCGCTGGCATCGCGGAACGGCAGAAACAGCCCGCCGCCATAGACATCGATCCAATAGAGCAGCAGTGTCACCGGCGTCTCCGCCAGTGAAAGGTGCAGCCGCGCCGCGCGCCGGAAGCGCATGCCGGCGGGTGCCACGCCGTCGAACGTATCGGCGTCATCCGTCAACGGCTCCACTTCAGCCGCGACCCGCAGTGTAGGATCATAAGGAAAGTAGGGCAGGCGCGTGAAGGTGCGACGTGCCACATCGCTCAACGGCGACTGCGGATGGCGCGCGAAGAGGTCGTCGCGCCCCGCCCGCCAGCGTTCCCACACGGCTGCCGGCGCATCCCCCGCCCGCAGCGCCGCGTCGCGCGCGGCATACAGCGCGGCCACGCGCTTGCGCCAATCATACAGTTCCAGCCACGTCGGCGTGCGCTGCCAGGTCGCATCCATCGCATTACTCTCTCTTTCAGATGTCCGCCGCGCGGTCGCCCACATGCCCCCACTGCGCCCCTGGTGGCGGACGCCCGATCTGGGCCACCGCATCGCCCCAGACCTGCGATTCCACCTCCTGGCGCGTACGGCGTTGGGCGCGCGTCAACGGGCTGCGTTGCCGCCGCATGGTCTGTTGAGCGGCCACTCCCAGCATCTGGTCTACGGCAGGACGATAGGCCAAGGTCGTCTGGACATGGAAGCCGCGTTGGTTCCCATCGCCGATCTCCCCTAGCCCGGTCATGGCCTGATCGTGCGTGTCATCTAATTCCGTCAGGTCACTGATGAACAGCGTCACGCCGGGCGGCGCGGCGGCCTGGCGCGTATGCTGCCAATGGGAACCACTCAAAGCCGTGCGCATGACCACCGGGTTGTGCAGCACGTGGTACGTGCTTTTCAGCGCCGCCCATGAGCCACAGGCACGGGGCAGCGAGGCGGTGGGATCCTGGCCCAAGGCCGTTACCAGGGCCACGGCACGGCGGGTCGACCGCCGATCCCCACCGCGACACTCCCAAACTCGCGTTCGGCCCACTGGGCGATCAGCACCATCGCGTCACCTCCTTCCCCCGCAGTTTACCACGCCACCGGTGATCTCTGGGTAAAAGACAGAGCTGCCCCTCCGGCGACCGCACGGCGGCTGGGACTGCTGCCTCCGGCGTGCTGGCGGCGCTGGGAACATCCCCGGCGTACTGGTGGGGCATGTCTGCCCTTTGTTATAAACCATCATCAACCGCCCGCCGTCCCCCTCGCCGTCTCGCCGTCCCCGCGCGCCTGCGGCACGGCTGGTGTTTCCGCCGGGAAACGGCGCAGGACTGTCCAACCTGTGCTATGATGGGAGCAAGCTTAGCCATTCCGAAGCGCAGAGGAGACATGCCGATGACGCAAGTTGTAACCCCTTCGACCAAAGTGATGCCCACGCTGCTCACGCGGCTGCGGCAGAGTGACGATACGCCGCTGGCCGCGCTGGCGCTGCTCAGCTTCATCGTCCACGTCGCCATCGGCAACAATTATGGCTATTTCCGCGACGAGTTATATTACCTGCAAGATGGGCTGCATCCTGCCTTCGGCTATGTCGATCAAGCGCCGCTGATCGGCTGGTTGGCGGCGCTCACCAATCTGCTGTTTCATGATAACTTGTTCGCCATCCATGTTATCTCCGCCGCCTTCGGTGCGGCCATCGTCTTCGTCGCCGGGCGGATAGCGCGCGAACTGGGCGGCGGGCGCTTCGCGCAGATGCTGGCGGCGCTGGGCGCGCTGGTAACACTCGTCTTCATGGCCACCGGCTCGCTCTTCTCGATGGATGTGATCGATGAACTGTGCTGGTCGGTGGCGATCCTGGTGCTGGTGCGCCTGTTCAAGCGCAACGAACCGCGCCTGTGGCTGCTGTTTGGGCTAGTTGCGGGCATCGGCCTGCTCAACAAATATACGATGCTGTTCTTCGGCTTCGGCGTCGTCGTCGGCACCTTGCTGACGCCGCAACGGGTGATGTTCCGCACGCGCTGGCCGTGGCTGGGCGGCCTCATCGCCTTCGCCCTCCTGCTGCCGGATCTCCTCTGGAACGCGACGCATAGCTGGGCGACGGTCGCGTTCTGGGGCCATTACGGCGGGTTGAGCGGCGGCGGTCCCATCGGTTTCCTGGCGAATCAACTCTTCAGCGTCAATCCATTCAACCTGCCATTGATCATCGCCGGCCTGATCTTCTTTTTCCGCAATCCCGCCGGCAAGCCCTATCGCGCGCTGGGCTGGACGTTCGTCGTCCTTTACGTCATCCTCACACTGATCAACGCCAAATCATACTTTCTGACGCCGATCTATCCGTTGCTATTTGCGGGCGGGGCGCTGCAATTCGAGCAGATCGCGCAGCGGGCGCGGCGGCGCTGGACCATGCCTGCTTATGTGACGGTGTTGGCCGCTTCCGGCATCCTCTTCGCGCCGCTCACCATGCCCATCCTGCCGCCCCCCGTCTTCGCCCAGTCCTATGCCGCGCTGACCACGCTGGGCAACGGCGGCGCGGGGCAACAGAATGCCGGCATCTTTCCGCAATATCTGGGCGACCGCTTCGGCTGGCACGCGATGACACGCGAGGTCGCCGCCGTCTACGCCGCGCTACCGGCGGGCGAACGTCAACAGGCGTGCGTCTTCACGATGAACTATGGCGAGGCCAGCGCGTTACGCTTTTTCAGCGGCCCCGACCACCAGCCACTGCCGCCGGTCATCAGCGGCCACAACAACTTCTACTTTTGGGGGCCAGGCTCCTGCACCGGCCAGGTACTCATCGCCGTCGGCATCGATCCGACCGATCCCGCCGGTTTCACGTCGGTCGCCAGCCGGTATTACGGCCAAGTCACGCCGGCAGGGGCGATCACCTGCAACTACTGCATGGGCAGCGAGAACGGCACGCTGCTCTACGTGCTCACCCAACCCAAGCAACCGCTTGCCCAACTCTGGCCGCTGCTCAAGCACTTCGACTGAGCGAGTAGGCTAGCCGTTCGGGTGGGCGCACCGCCTGCCCATTCCACCGATGCCACATGCCTCATTGTTATGGCATTGTTAGAAGCAAAGGTCAGGGACGGGAACACGAAGACCACGAAAACTCACGAAGGACACGAAAAAGAAATAGAGAAGTCGTTTCGTGTTTGTCGTGGCTTTTCTGATTTTCGTGTTCGCTTTCGTGGCTTTCGTGTTCGAAAAACACAGGGAGATGATGTATGGCAGCACCAGCAGCGGGGGGATGGAGGCAGCGGTTCGGGCGCGTCGGTGGGGCGCGGCTGCCCGACGATGAGGATGTCCTTTCGCCCCGCAAGATCATCGCCGCCTTCAAGGGCTTGCCGCGCGTGCTGCGGCTGGTGTGGGATGTCAGCCCGCCCTTCACCGTCGCGCTGGCGGTGCTGTATATCTTGCAAGGCTTTCTGCCGGTGGCGACGGCGTATATCACCAAGCTCGTCATCGACGCCATCATCTTCGGCTACAGCCACCACGGCGGCGCGCATGCGATCTCGCTGGTCGTGTGGTTCGTCGTCGCCCAGTTCGCGCTGCAAGGCTTCAGCAGCTTGCTTTCCACGCTCTCGAATATCGTCCAGCAATTATTGCAGGAAAAGACCAGCTATCAGATCCAGTTGCTCGTGATGGAAAAGGCGAACACATTGGACCTGTCGTTCTTCGAGAACGCGCAGTTTTACGATAAGCTGCAACAGGCGCAGCAAGAAGCGGCCTCGCGCCCGACGGGGATGATCTCGCAGACCTTCAGCCTGGGCAGCACGCTGGTGACGTTCTTTTCGATGGCGGCAGTGCTGCTGACGCTGGCCTGGTGGGTGGCCGTGCTGGCGCTGCTCGCGCCCGTACCGGTCTTCATCGCCAACGTGCGCTATGGCTGGTGGGGCTTCCAGGTGATGCGCCGCCAGTCGCCGCTACGCCGCGAGATGCAATATTACAATAACCTGATGACGACCGACACGTATAACAAAGAGATCAAGCTCTTCACGTCGGGACCATTCTTCATGCGCCTTTATCGCAATCTGGTGACGCAGTTCTATGATCAGACGCGCCGGCTGATTGTGCCGCGCTACATGACCTCGTTCGCGCTGGGGACGATCACAGTCGTGGCGAACGGCGTCATCTATCTGTATGTCGCGCTGCAAGCGGCGGCGGGCAAGATCACCGTCGGCGTGCTGACCTTCTATGCCCAGGCCGCGCTCTCCATCGGTTCCAGCTTCCAAAGCCTGCTGGGCGGCGTCTCCAATATGTATGAGAACAACCTTTTCATCAACACACTCTTCGATTTCCTGGACTATCAGCCGAAGATCGTCAGCCCACCGAACGGCATCAAGCCGGACAGTGATGGTCTGACGGTCGAGTTCCGCAATGTCAGCTTCACCTATCCAGGCCGTGAAGAGTCCGGGGCGGCGCTGAAGAACGTCAGCTTCACGATCCACGCGGGCGAGGCCGTGGCGCTGGTGGGGCGCAACGGCGCAGGCAAGACGACCATCGTCAAGCTGCTGACGCGCCTGTATGATCCCGATGAAGGCCAGATCCTGGTCAACGGACGCGACATCAAGGATTACGATCTGGATGCCCTGCGCCAGACCATCGGCGTGATCTTTCAGGACTACGTGACCTATTTCATGACGGCCAGCCGCAACATCGGCATCGGGCGCATCGCGGACGTGGACGACGCGGCGGGCATCCGCGCGGCGGCGGCGAAAAGCGGCGCGCACACCGTCATCGAGCGGCTGCCGGAGAACTATGACACGATGCTGGGCAAGTGGTTCGACAAAGGCCAGCAGCTTTCCGGCGGCGAGTGGCAGAAGATCGCGCTGGCCCGCGCCTTCATGCGCGACGCCCAACTGCTGATCCTGGACGAGCCGACCTCCTCGCTCGATCCCCAGGCCGAATACGAGGTCTTCGCGCGCTTCCGCGAGTTGACGCAGGGCAAGTCCGCCATCTTCATCTCGCACCGCTTCAGCACCGTGCGCCTGGCGAACCGCATTATCGTGCTGGAACACGGCGGCATCCTGGAAGAAGGCACCCACGCCGAACTGCTGGCGCGCGGCGGCAGATACGCCGAGCTTTTCAGCTTGCAGGCGGAAGCGTATCGGTGAGAACGAGGCCAGCGCCTAAAGACGCGCCTATGGGCGTACCGCCGCGAAGGCCGCCTACGCGGCCTGGGTTACGACGGGAGCCGGAATATCTACTGGGATGGCATTTCCCATTCGGCGATGTGTGTTGCCTGGGTATGATGCTCCTTTTGATGGTTGATATAATCGCAAATTGTGGGGACGGCATCGGGGCTGACGGAAAATGCCCCATATGCTCCCTGCCATTTGAAGAAACGCCCATCGGTGTAGATATCGTGCGTGACCAAATGGGCAGACGCTCCTTTGATCTGACCGACAAGCTCGGCGATAGTGACCGTCGATGGAATCGAGATCAATACATGCATATGATCAATGACATTACCAATAGCGATGACTTGCGCACCCATTTCCTGGCGCTTTGCACCAATGGCGCGTTGAATTGGCCGCTCGATCTCCGGCGTGATCAGGGCAACCGATCCCATGTTCCCCAGACGACGTGGATATAGACAACAATTTGCGACTGGCGTGGCATCCTGAATATCCCCCCTCTTGATTTGTCACACTATAACCTATTGCTTCTTTTGAGACAAGCTATTTATGCCATCTAGCTGTTTATGCCATCTAGCTATTTATGCCATCTAGCTATTTATGCCATCTAGCTGTTTATGCCATCTAGCTATTTATGCCATCTAGCTGTTTATGCCATAACGAATTTGATAGCTTTCGTTGCTGGCTTCACCCTCCAGGCCGCGTAGGCGGCCTTCGCGGCGGTACGCCCATAGGCGCGTCTTTAGGCGCTGGCTCCCACATCGTATTTCTTCTGGGTCGCCCAATCGGCATCGGCATACCAGTAAGGCTTGCCCAGATCGATTTCCTGATGCAAGACCCCCTCGACTTCGAGCGAGCTATCATATGATGTACGCCACTGTTCAGCTTGCAGGCAAAGGCGTATCGGTGAGGATGCGCTTTTTTCTATGATTGGACAAGTTGGCAGGTATGGGATATGATCGAATCATGATCCCCCCAATCGCTTCGGTGGTTGGGCGCGGGGCCGCTTTCGGTGGCCCCTGCTTTTTTACTAGCTAGTTTTGCTGCAACCCCAATTGCGGAGGCGATCTTTATGCAACCTGTTACTATCGATCAAATTGCAGAACAACTCAAACGCCTCCCGTCCGAAAAGTTGGCGGTGGTGTATGACTTCGTCGCCTATCTCGCCGAAAAACAACAGGAACAGCAGTCCGTTGCGCTGCAAACGATGCTGGCTTCCGAAGAGGCACTGCGGCAGGACTGGGATCGACCAGAAGAGGATGCAGCATGGCAGCATTTATAAAAGGCGATGTTGTTGTACTCCCCTTTCCCTTTTCGGATTTAAGCACGACCAAAAGGCGGCCTGCACTGGTTATTGCTTCCTTAATAGGCGATGATGTTATTCTTTGCCAGATCACAAGCCGCACCATTACCAATAGCGACGCGATTCTCATCACGAGCAATGATTTCATCACTGGCTCGTTGCAGCAAGACAGCAACGTGAGGCCCGACAAACTATTCACTGCTGATTCGCGCATCATCCTTTATCGAGCCGGTCAACTAAGCACTGTCAAAGTTCAAGAAGTTGTGGCAAAGATCGTCCAAATTATTCAGGCGTAAAGATCGCATCACCGCTTATGCCGAGCTTTTCAGCTTGCAGGCGGAAGCGTATCGGTGAGATTCTCGCCTGAGAAAGTTTTTTCTCAACGAAGGGCCAAACGCATTGCCACGCCCGCTTACCGTGTCCCCGCCGCCTCGCGTGTGGCCAACATCGGCGCGAGGAAGTGGCCGGTGTGGCTGGCGGGGTTAGCGGCGATCTGCTCTGGCGTGCCGACGGCGACGATCTGGCCACCCTTGTTGCCGCCTTCGGGGCCGAGGTCGATGATCCAATCGGCGGATTTGATCACGTCCAGGTTGTGTTCGATGACGACGATGGTGTTGCCGGCATCAGCCAGGCGCTGTAACACGCCCAGCAGGCGATCCACATCGGCGAAGTGCAGGCCGGTCGTCGGCTCGTCCAGGATGTAGAGCGTGCGGCCCGTCGCGCGGCGTGCAAGTTCGGTGGCTAGCTTCACGCGTTGCGCCTCGCCGCCGGAAAGCGTCGTCGCCGGCTGCCCCAGCTTCACATAGCCCAGGCCCACATCGCGCAGCGTGTTGAACTTGTTCGCCAGCGAGGGGATCGATGCGAAGAAGTCAGCGGCTTCCTCGATGGTCAGGTCCAGCACGTCGGCGATGTTCTTGCCCTTGTAATGAATCTCCAGCGCCTCACGGTTATAGCGTTTGCCGTGGCAGACCTCGCAGGGGACGTAGACATCCGGCAGGAAGTTCATCTCGATCTTGATGATGCCGTCGCCCTTACACGCCTCGCAGCGCCCGCCCTTCACGTTGAAGGAGAAGCGCCCCGGCCCGTAGCCGCGCGTGCGCGCCTCCGGCACCTGCGCGAAGATCTCGCGGATCGTCGTGAACGCGCCGGTATACGTCGCCGGATTCGAGCGCGGCGTGCGCCCGATGGGCGACTGATCGATATCGATCACCTTGTCCAACTCGCCGACGCCGTCGATGCGGTCGCAGTCGCCGGGGCGCGTGTGCGCGCGGTTCAGGTCGTGCGCCAGCTTGGGATACAGGATGCCGTTGACGAGCGAGCTTTTGCCCGATCCCGACACGCCTGTCACGGCGACGAACATCCCCAACGGGATCGCCACGGTGAGATCCTTCAGGTTGTGCTCCCGCGCGCCCTTGATCACCAACGCCTCGCCGTTGCCCGCGCGCCGCGCCCCTGGCAGCGCGATGCGCCGCTGGCCGGCCAGGTAGGCACCGGTCAGCGAGGTCGGGTGGTCGATGATCTCGGCATACGTTCCTTGCGCCACCACGCGCCCGCCGTGCGCGCCCGCGCCGGGGCCGATATCCACGATGTAATCGGCGGCGCGCATCGTGTCTTCGTCGTGTTCGATGACGATCAGCGTGTTGCCCAGATCGCGCAGTTGCTTCAGCGTATGAATCAGGCGTTGGTTGTCGCGCTGGTGCAGGCCGATGCTCGGCTCATCCAGAATGTACAGCACGCCGGAAAGGCCGGAGCCGATCTGCGTCGCCAGGCGGATGCGCTGCGCCTCGCCGCCGGAAAGCGTGTTCGCCGGGCGGCTGATGCTGAGGTAGTCCAGCCCGACGTTCACCAGAAAACCCAGACGGGCGCGAATCTCCTTCAAGATCTGGCGCGCGATGATCTGGTCGCGTTCGCTCAGCTTCAGCGCGAGTTCGGCGAAAAACTCCTGCGCCTGGTCGATGGCCAGCGTGGAGATGTCGTAGATGTTGCGGTCGCCGACGGTGACGGCCAAGGCTTCGGGCCGCAGCCGCTTGCCCTGGCACGTGGGGCAGAGCCGCGCCGCCATATATTGCTCCATCTCGGCGCGCATATGCTCGGAGCCTTCCTTGAAACGCTGCGCGACATACGCTACGATGCCCTCGTAGGTGGTGCTGTGCTGGCGCGCGACGCCCGCCTGGTTCCGGTAGCGAAATGTCACCGGCTGCGGATCGCCGTGCAGGACGACGCGCTGTTGCTCCGGCGTCAGATCGTGCCAGCGCGTGCTCAGGCGAAAGCCGTGACGCTCGCCGATGGCTTCGAGTTGGCGCGAGTACCACTGGCTCTGCCCCGCGACGGTCTGCCACGGCCCCAGGGCGCCCTGTTCCAACGTCAAGTTGGCGTTCATTACCAGCAGATCGGGGTCCACCTCCAGCTTCGATCCCAGGCCCGTGCAGTCGGGGCAGGCACCGTGCGGATTGTTGAAACTGAATGTGCGCGGCGCAATCTCTTCGATGGAGATGTTGCAATACACACAAGCGAACTTCTCGGAATAGAGCCGTTCGTCGCTGACCGCGCCATCGTCGCCCAGGATCGCCACCAGGATGATGCCCTCGCCCAGCTTCAGCGTCGTTTCCACGGAGTCCGCCACGCGCTGGCGCATCGTGTTCACCGGCGCGGCCCCACCCCCCGGCCCCCTCCCCAGCGGAGATGGAGAGGGGGTGATTGGCGTTTCGGCCTGCGCCTCGCGGGCTTCGTCCAGATCTTCTTCCAGCGGCTCGGCGTCGATCAGGTCGCCCAGGCTGGGCAGCGCGAAACCCTGTGGGTTCACCCCATGCCCGTTGCCGACGTGGTATTCGATGCGGCTTTCCGCCACCAGCGGCAGCTCATCGTCGCGCCCATCACGCAAACTGTAAGGTGAGAGTGATGTAGCATCCGACCGGATATCTAGTAGCTCTAAGCCAGATGGTGCGGTGCCGTCGTGGTGGGGCGCGTCGTTACCAGCTCCATCGATATCTTCATGCCGGATAACCAGGCGATCAACCACCACATCGATATCATGCTTCTTTTGCTTATTCAGATCGATAGGATCGCTCAGATCGCGGATCTGGCCGTCCACGCGCACGCGCACGTAGCCCTGGCCGCGCAGCGCGTCGAAGGTCTGGCGATATTCGCCCTTGCGCCCGTGGACGATGGGCGCGAGCAGCATCACGCGCGTGTTTTCCGGCAGATCCAGCACGGTATCGACGATCTGCTGCACCGTCTGCGCGCTCACCGGACGCCCGCAATTGGGGCAATGGGGATGCCCGATGCGCGCGTAGAGCAGGCGCATATAATCGTAGATCTCGGTGACGGTGCCGACGGTGGAGCGCGGATTGTGCGAAGTACTCTTCTGGTCGATAGAGATCGCCGGTGACAAGCCTTCGATGTGATCGACATCCGGCTTATCCATCTGCCCCAGGAATTGGCGGGCGTAGGACGAAAGCGATTCGATATAGCGCCGCTGGCCCTCGGCAAAGAGCGTGTCGAAAGCCAGGCTGCTCTTGCCCGATCCCGACAGCCCCGTGATGACCACCAGTTGATCGCGCGGCAACGTCAGGTCGATATTCTTGAGGTTATGGGCGCGAGCGCCGCGAATGATGATGCGATCTTGGGGCATGCACAGACCCTCCGGGGTGGTGGCAAGGAGTGAACGAATAGAACGGATGTCATGGAACAAGTGTATTATACCACATGCGCTCCTACTCTATTATGGCGACTAGGGCATCTGGCGTGCCATGAAGAGGACCAATCTCCCATCGCGCGTGCAACCCACGACGACCGGGCCGCCCCCGCACCTTATACTGCCATTCATGTCATCCTCTGTCATATTGCCAGCGGACCAAGTGCGGCGAAAAAACCGGCAAAAAACAGAGCTAGATAACCTTGTTTTAACCTTGCGCGAGATGGTATAATCTCTATATCGACTTCGTGTAAAAAGTACACGAAGTACCACAAATGGGCTGCTGGGGGCCGCTGCTTGGTCTCCGCGAGACTACGGGAGACTCAAGCACATTATGGATGCACTCATCAACGACGGCCCGGTGGATGTCGTCATCATCGGCGGCGGCATCGCGGGGATCTCGCTGGCGCTACGGCTGCCGGCGACCGCGCGCGTCACGCTCATCACGAAAAACGCGCTGGGCGAGAGCAACACGCGCTACGCGCAGGGCGGCCTGGCGGCAGCCGTCGGCGCGCACGACAGCCCGGCCAGCCACATTACCGATACGTTGGACGCGGGCGCGGGGCATGGCGATGAGCGCGCCGTGCGCGTGTTGGCCGAAGGTGGCCCCGCCGCTGTCGCGTGGCTCGTCGCCGCTGGCACGCGCTTCGATCCCGCTGCCCCCCAGGCGGGGGCGGATGACCGCGCCCAGGTCGCGGGCAGCGAT
The DNA here is from genome assembly GCA_027459785.1 of Ktedonobacteria bacterium. Lineage (GTDB taxonomy): Bacteria > Chloroflexota > Ktedonobacteria > Ktedonobacterales > JACDGC01 > JAJPKG01. The sequence goes on from DAIDGU010000023.1 coordinate 38,197, forward strand.
CCGCTGGCGCTGGGCCACGAGGCCGCGCACAGCCACCATCGCGTGTTGCACGCGCAGGGCGACGCCACCGGCGCGGAGATCGAGCGGGCGCTCGTCGCGGCGCTACGCCAACGTCCTGCGACCACCATCATCGAAGGCGCGCTCGTCACGGACCTCATCATCCACCACGCCGCTTGCGCCGGAGTGCGCTACCTGGCGGCGGACGGCCAGACGCAGACGCTCACGGCGCGGGCCGTCGTGCTGGCGAACGGCGGCGCAGGCCGCCTGTGGCAGCGCACCTCGAATCCCCCTGGCGCGACCGCCGACGGGCTGGCGCTGGCCTGGCGCGCGGGGGCCGTCCTCACCGACCTGGAATTCGCCCAGTTTCATCCCACTGTACTCGTCCCGCCCGACCCCACCGCGCCGGCGTTCTTGATCTCCGAGGCGGTGCGCGGCGAGGGCGCGTATCTGCGCAACGCGCATGGCGACCGCTTCATGGCAAGCTATGCCCGCGCCGAACTGGAACCGCGCGACGTGGTGGCGCGGGCGATCCAGCAGGAGATGCTGCGCGCCGAAAACGATTGCGTCTATCTGGATCTGCGCCATCTCGATCCCGACCATGTGCTGCGCCGCTTCCCCACCATCGCCGCCACCTGCGCGGAGCAGGGCATCGACATCGCGCGCGACCTCATCCCCGTCGCCCCGGCGGCGCATTATTTCATGGGCGGCGTCGCGGTGGATCTGGATGCGCGCACGACCGTTCCCGGCCTGTGGGCCGTCGGCGAGGTCGCCTGCACGGGCGTCCACGGCGCGAATCGGCTGGCGAGCAATTCGCTGCTGGAAGGCGTCGTTTTCGCCATGCGCGCGGCCACGGCCCTCGCGGCGGATCTCGCCAGTGCCAGCTCCATTGCTGCATGGCCCACCACCCCGCCCTTTGCCGGCGTGCTGCTCCCAGCGGCGACGATCCACGACCGCCCGCTGCTCGATCCGGCCCAGCGCCCGGCCATCCAGGCGATCATGTGGGAGCGCACGGGGCTATACCGCGACCACCTGGGGTTGACGCGCGGCGCGGAGGCGCTGCACGCGCTGGCCTCCAGCGCAACGGACGGCCCGCCGAACGACCGACGCGCAGCCTACGAGACGGCGAACATGCTGCTGGCCGCGCAACTCATCACCGCCGCCGCGCTGGCGCGGCGCGAGAGCCGGGGCGCGCACGCCCGCCGCGATTTCCCCGCGCCGGAACCTTTCCTAGCCGGCCACCACTTCTTCGCTCAGCGCCAAGCGGCAGCGGTCGCCACCCGATCTCAGCCAGCCGCCGATGAGAAGGGAGCCTAGCGATGGCCGATATGATGATCGATCAGGAGCAGATCGCCCGCGCGCTGGCGGAAGACATCGGGCGCGGCGACACGACGACGCTGGCCTGCGTGCCGGCGACAACTCAGGCGCGCGGGCGCATCATCACGCGCCGGGCCGGCGTCATCGCCGGGCTGCCGGTCGCCGCCGAGGTCTTCCGCCAGATAGGCGACGGCATCCAGGTTCACGCCGTCGTCAGCGATGGCGACCCTGTGGCGGCGGGCGACGAGATCATGGCGTTGCGCGGGCCGGCGCGGGGCATCCTCACCGGCGAACGGGTGGCGCTGAACTTTTTGGGCCGCCTATCCGGCATCGCCACGTTGACGGCACAGTGCGTGGCCGCAACCGAGGGGACGCCGGCGCACATCGTGGATACGCGCAAGACGACGCCGGGGCTGCGGGCGCTGGAAAAGTACGCCGTGCGCGTGGGCGGCGGCAGCAACCACCGCTTCGGCCTGGACGACGGCATCTTGATCAAGGATAACCATATCGTCGCCAGCGGCGGCATCACCCAGGCGATCCAGAATGCCCGCGCCCACGCGCACCACCTGCTGCGCATCGAGGTCGAATGCGACACGCTGGCCCAGGTGCAAGCAGCATTGGACGCCGAGGCCGAGGCGATCCTGCTGGATAATATGGCCCCCGCCGACCTGCGCACCGCCGTCGCCCTCATCCGTGCCGCCCACCCCGCCACGATCATCGAAGCTTCCGGCAACGTCGGCACCGATCCAGCCAAGATCCGCGCTGTCGCGGCAACCGGCGTCGATCTGATCTCCATTGGGGCGCTGACGCATTCCGTCGCCAACCTCGACCTTTCTTTGGAGTTTACAGCAAGCGAATAAAAAAGAGGAGAACGGAACGCGAAATGACACGAAATATTCACGAAATGACGCGAGATGTGCTCAAAGGTGGTCAATGACTATCCTTGCTCGTCCATCTCATTCCGTGTTTATCTCGCGGTGTTTTCACATCTTTCGGGTTCATCTCGCGGTGATTTCACATCATTTCGTGTCGTCTCGCGGCGATTTCGTGTCATTTCGCGTTCCGTCCCCCCAAGTAAGGAGTTGAGCGATCATGGCGATAGATGTAACCTGCGATGAGAGCCAGGAGCAGCAGACGCTGCCGGTGCTGGCGGCCTGGCGGGCGAGCCAGCAGCGCGCGGTGGCGACGGGGCTGGCGCACGCGCCGCGCCACAGTGGCGCACAGCGCGCCGACGACATCCCCCGCGAGTATGCCACGCTATCCGCCGAGGAGGCGCAGGCGCGCATCGGCGCGGCGAAAGCGGCGCTGGGCGAACGGCTGGTGATCCTGGGCCACCACTACCAGCGCGACGAGATCATCCGTTGGGCCGATGCGCGCGGCGACTCGTTCAAGCTGGCGCAATATGCGACGACCAAGCCGGAGGCCGATTATATCGTCTTCTGCGGCGTGCATTTCATGGCCGAGAGCGCGGACATCCTCAGCGGCGCGCACCAGCGAGTGATCCTGCCGAATCCCGCCGCCGGCTGCTCGATGGCCGACATGGCGAACAGCGCCGAGGTGGAAGAGTGTTGGGCGAATCTAGAGGCCGCCGGCGCGCTGGCCGAGGAGCCGAACCCGGACGATCCCGCGCACCCCCTGGCGGGCGTCATTCCCGTGACGTACATGAATTCGACCGCCGACCTGAAGGCGTTTTGCGGGCGCAACGGTGGCATCGTCTGCACCTCGTCGAATGCTGATCGCGTGCTGCGCTGGGCGTTTGCGCGTGGCCAGCGCGTGCTGTTCTTCCCGGACGAGCACCTGGGCCGCAACACCGCCCTGGCAATGGGCATCCCGCCGGAACAGATCGTCGTGTGGAATCCCAACAAGGATATGGGCGGTTTGGGGGATGAAGCTGAACTTTTGCAAAGCCGTGTGATACTCTGGAAGGGGTATTGTTCGACGCACCAGCGTTTCGCGCCGGAACAGATCCGACAAGCGCGGGCGGACTATCCCGGCGTGCAGATCTTGGTGCATCCGGAATGCCGCCACGAGGTGGTGGCGCTGGCTGACCGCGTCGGCTCGACGGAATACATCATCGCGCAGGTCGAAGCGGCCCCGCCGGGATCGATCTGGGCCATCGGCACGGAGATCAATCTGGTGAAGCGGCTTGCCGCCGAACATCCAGAGCAGACGATCTTCTGCCTCGATCCGGTCGTTTGCCCCTGCGCCACGATGTATCGCATCCATCCCGCGTATCTCTGCTGGGTGCTGGAAAGCCTGGTGCGCGGCGAGGTCGTCAATCAGGTGACGGTGGACGCCGCAACGGCCCAATGGGCGCGCGTGGCGCTAGACCGCATGCTGGCGAACAAGGCGTGAAGGACGCAATGACGAGACACGAAGGAACACGAAGGATGTGAAGAACACGAAGAAGCTTTTGCCTCCGTGGGGCATCACATCATCGTGGGGCGGACATTCCTGTCCGCCAGGGACGGCGGGCGGCTGGATAGCATCATACAAGCGAAGGGCGTTGTTTTTTTATCATGAGCAAAGCGGGATTGTTGGCGCGCATGCAGGCGGCAGGCGATGCGCTCACGGCGACGTTGCGGTGCGTGCCAGCGGATGCCTGGGCGACGCCCATCAAAGCGAACGGCTATTCTCCCCATGACTATCTCAACTACACCTTGAGCGTGCTGGAACTGGCGGGCAACGCCTACCTGCAAAGCTTGCGCATGGACCCCGTTATGATGGAAGCCGATATCGACGCCGAGGCGCGGCGCAACGTGGACCGGCGCAAGCTGCGCGCCGTCGCCACCGACTTCGACGACTATCTGGCCTCCCTGCGCGGGCTGCTCATCCTCATCGACATGGCCGACGACCAGCAGATCGCCGAGGTCGTGCAGGGTCGCAGCCGCGAAGATCGCTTCGACGTGCTGGTCGGCATCATGCAGCGCCTCAACGGCCTCATCGCTGCGTGGCTGGATGGGCGCGAGTAAGGAACCCCTCCGAGCAAGGATGAGATAGCCCCGATCAATTCGTCCTTCTACATCAACCGCACGTCCCCCATCCTCAGCCGAACGTGAGCGTCATGCCGGGTTGGGCGATGTCGCAATCTACCTCCGGGCCAAGGGCGGCGCGCAGGGCGCGGCGCAGGTGCCGGTCGCTGACGGGGCCGGTGGCGGGGTTGACGTTGCGGGCGCAGGCTTCGCCGCGCAACCAAGAGCCGTCCGGCTGCCGGCGGTCGCCCCAGCCGGAGTAGTGAACCAGGCGCGTCGCCTGTGGCTGCCACGCAGCGATGAGATCGCGCACGCCATAATCCCCCGGCGTGCCGGCCTCCTTGGCCGGCTGCGGCTCGAAGGTGATATGCCCCTTGCCCGTCCGCCAGTTGGTCATCTCGATCAGCAGCAGATCCAGGTCGCGCATCTGATCATACAGCGGCCCGTTGAAAGGATCAAGCGTGACATCCTGCCAATATTCTTTCGGGCGACCGGACGGGTAGCGGATGAGATCCCAGCAGCAACCGATCCGGATCGGATCGCCCTGAGCTTGATCGCCGCTGGGCCAGAACTCGACCAGGAAGTTGACGCCGCCGTCCAGGTGTTCGGCGGGGATGGGCGTCACCAGCAGCGCGGGATGCAGTTCCACCGCCGCCAGTGCCAGCGCGGCATCCGTGATATCCGTGAAGGCCAGCCGGTCGTGCGCGCGGCGCAAGAGGCCGCCATCCGCTGGATCGCGCGGGTTCGGGCCGATGTAGCGTTCCCAGGTGTGGCGCGTCGTCCACACCGGCAGCGGCCACGGCTGCTCTTCCGGCGCGTAGTCGCCCGCCTGGCGTGCCATATCCAGTGCGTACATCAGCGGATCCAGCCCGGCGATGTGGTCCAGGTGGCCGTGCGTGACGAGTACGCGCTGAATCGGCTGGTAGCGCGCGGGCGTCGGCAGGGCGGCCAGGTTGTCTACCACGCCCATGCCGCAATCGATCAGCGTGTGATCGACGGCGACGCCGGCCTCCTCGATGACCAGCGAGGCCGACGTATGGGCCTGCCGCGCCCATGCCAACAGATCGGCGAAATCTTGCGGCGACGGCTGCTCCGGCAGCACCGGCTCCGCGCAACGCACGCAGGGGCACCCCGGCTGGCGGATGAACGCGGCCCCCGCGGCATGCATGACGACATGCAACTTGAGCGACATCGCTGGCACCTCGAATTCAAAACGTAGCCGACCAGGGGACGCGGGCGATTGAGATCGCGCCTAGGGGCGTGCCGCCACGAAGTCCGCCGTCGCGGACTGGAGTTCAACCTGGCGAGCGTGTGATCGATGTTATCTACATGGTACACTATCAGGGATAGTGAGTGCATGGAGCGAAGTGAGGGTCTGGCATGGCGGAGCCGCTGATTTCGGTGATTATCCCCACGGTGCGGCGACCAAACCGCCTGTGGCGGGCGCTGGCGAGCGTGGCGGCGCAGACGTATCCGCTGGTGGAGGCGGTGGTAGTCAACGACGGCGGCAGCGATGCGAGCGCGCTGGTGGAACGCTACCAGGCTGAATTGCGCCGTCCGGCGCGCTATGTGGATCTGCACCCCAATCGCGGGCTGGCGGGGGCGCGCAACGCCGGCATTCTGGCGGCGGAGGGCGAGTGGATCGCGCTGCTGGACGACGACGACGCCTTCATGCCAGATCACCTGGCGCGGCTGGCACCTGCCCTGCTGGCTGATCAAGCAACCGTGCTGGCTTATGACGACGTGCTGATCGCCATCGAGGACGGCGGGGAAGACGACGTGCCGCCGCATGTGGTCGGCACCTGCCGCTTCGGTCGCCCCTATGAGCGCGCCGTCTTCGACCAGGACGACTTCATTCCACCCAGCGCCATGCTCTTCCGCCGCGCCGCTGGCCAGTTCGACACGGTCATCCCGATGTGCGAGGACTGGGACTTCCTGTTGCGGCTGCGCGACCAGGGCGCGTTCGCCTACGTCCCCGGCGCGGTCGGCGTGGAATATAGCCTGCGCCTGCACGCGGGCGACAACCTGGGCAGCGACTTCGGTGCAGCGCGTCGCCAGGCGCTCAATCTGCTCAGCGAACGCTACGGCCTGCCCCCGCTCGTTCCCAAGACCTTCCTGGATGTCGCGCGCGACCTGGGCTTCGCCGTGGACTGGCGCGAACGCTGATCGCTATCTTTCACAGCGCCCTCATGAACTGCCCCACAGGCAGATGGGCTTCGATATGACTGACCACCGTCAAGGGCATCCAACTCCAGTCCGCGACGGCGGACTTCGTGGCGTCGCCCTTTGGCGCGCAAATGGTTTCAATCAATACCGCCCGCTCTCCTTCGTTCGTTACGCCGTCTTCATGTAACATCCCGACCGAATCAATCCAGCCCTACTATTAGCATGACCCGGCAACAGAGCGATTTGAGACACCGCTTATACGCTTTTCAGGTGATCAGTATGGATAACGGAGGACAGACATTCCTGTCTGTCCGGCCCCAATGACCATCATCTTTACCCCAAAGGGGTATTATGCCCCCGCGCTGCCCAGCACGGCCAGCACCTCGTTTGCCGCGCGTGCGCCGGATTGCAGTGCGCCATCCATGTAGCCGTTCCAGACCGTCGCCGTCTCGGTGCCGGCCCAGAAGAGGCACCCGATGGGGGCGCGTAGCGCCGCGCCGAAGGCCGTCCACACGCCCGGCGGCATGTAGCCGCCATAGCAGCCGCGCGTATATTCTTCGCCGGCCCAGAATTGCTCGATGTACTCCGTCGGCTGGGCGGCCTGGTCGCCGAAATACTCCGCCAGTTCGCGTAGCACGGCGGCGCGGCGCTCGGCGGGATCGCGCACGGACCATGCCCGCGCCTCGTCGCCCTCGACGAAGCCCATCAGCACGCCGGAAGTCCCCGCCTCCGGTGAATTATCGAAGACGGTTGAGATGACGCCGGTATAGTTCGTCACCTGACCGGAATAGCCCGCGTCGCGCCAGAACGGCGTCGGATACAGGCAGTGGATCTTGTAGACCGTTCCCATCGGCATGCGCTGCGTCAACTGGTCGCGCAGCGCCGGCAGCACGGGCGCGTAGCGCAAGCGCCCGGCCAGCACGGGGGGCAGCGCAATGATCGTCGCCTGGGCCACGACGGTCACAGCATCGGCGAATACCCGCACGCCCGCATCGTCGTGCTGGATCGCACGCACGGGCGCGTTCAAGATGACCCGTTCGCCCAGCGCCGCCGCCATGCGATTAGCGATCGCCTGCGCTCCCGCATGAAAGCGACGTTCCTGCGCGCCGCGCTGCACGCTGACTAACTCGTTCAGGCTGCCGCCGGAATGGGCGTAGAAGAGGAAGTGTAGCAGCGACAGATCGCGCGGTTCGGCGCAGAAGACGGCGCGCACGGCGATGGTGAGCAGTTCGCGCGCTCCCCGGCTCGTGACGTTCGCGCTGATCCAGGTCGCCAGCGTTTGGCTATCCCATTCCGCCACCTGGGGGGCCGTCCAGGGTGCATCCAACGGCACATCATGGGCCATCATGTTGAGGGTGAGCATCGTCTGCACCACCGCCATCGTCACGGCGGGATCGATCAGTGGAATCGCGCCCGAATAGGTGTGCCGCGCGCCGTCGATGTACTGGATATTCTGGCCGGTGTCATAGGTCGGGAAGGTCGTCACGCCCAGTTCGTCGGCCAGCGCGCCCAGCCGCCGCTGTGAGGGACCGATCCACTGCCCGCCCAGGTCGATCACGGTGCCGTCGTGCGCCTGGATGCTATACGTGCGCCCGCCCACGCGGTCCCGCGCTTCCAGCACGATCACGTCCACACCTACGGCGCGCAGGTGCCGCGCGGCCATCAGCCCGGCCAGTCCCGCGCCCACCACCACGACCTGCGCCTGTCGCTCTGCTGCCTGCACCATCGCCGCCCCTCCCGCTTGTGCTTGAGATGCACACAGCATACCACGCACATTGCGCATCAATGCCAACGTGGCAGGCGACACGTTGCTCAGACCTCTTTTGTAACACGCAACCGCTCAGCGAGGAGTTGGGCGAGTTTGGCTGGGATATCCGCCTCGTCCACAGGGGAATACACACTCACTTTGAGATCTGGTGCGTCAAACACCTGAAACGTGAGATGGTCAAACACGAGATAGCCGGCTAGTGGATGATTGATCGTCTTATGGCCTTCTGGCACACCGAGTACCTCATGATCGGGCCACCAAGCCCGAAATTCCGGGCTACATTGCAGCAGATCATTGATCAACTCGGTCAGCTGGGGATCACCCAAATAGCGGCCACAACTGGCACGGAATCGGGCCAAAACCCGTCGCGCCTGGCCTTCCCAATCGACCAGCAATTGCCGATGGGCTGGTGAAGTGAAGATTCGCCAGACGGCATTGCGTTCATGGGCGGTCATCAGGGTATTATTCCCACCGCTGGGACCAGCGTCACCAACCAGGACTAGCCCCCTGCAATCCCGCTTGGCGCGTGGTATAATCAGGATGAAGTACCAATGGAACATTTACCCAAGGAGCAATCCCTTATGGCCGCGCAACCACAACCGGGCAAGAAAAGCGGGTTTATCCGCCCGCAGACGCCCGCAGAGTATATCGCCGGGCAGCAAGAGGCGCAGGTTGTCATGACGAACCTGGCCGACATGTTGACCTGGGCGCAGAACTGGGCGAGGAGCCGGTCGATCTGGCCGCTGGGCTATGGCCTGGCGTGCTGTGCCATCGAGATGATGGCGACGGCACAGTCACATTACGATCTCTCGCGCTGGGGATCAGAGGTCTTCCGCTCCAGCCCGCGCCAGTCGGACCTGATGATCGTCGCTGGCACGGTCTGCGTCAAGATGGCACCGCGCCTGATTCGCCTGTATGAGCAGATGCCTGATCCCAAGTGGGTGCTGTCGATGGGCCAGTGCGCCAATTCAGGCGGCGAGTTTTACGACAGCTACTATACGGTGCAGGGCGTCGATACCCTGGTGCCGGTCGATGTCTACGTCCCTGGTTGCCCGCCGCGCCCCGAACAACTGATCGAGGGCATTTTGAAACTGCGCGAGAAGATCGAGAAGCAGGGCTTGAAGATCAAAGGGGAGGCCTAACGCGATGCGCGGCGTCTTACAAGGCATGGGCCTGACCCTGAGCCATCTCGGTCGCCCCAAAGTCACGCGGATGTATCCCTATGAGAAGCCGAAGTTGCCGGCACGCAGCCGAGGCTTGATCGAACTCATCGAAGAAGACGGCCAGGCGACGCCCTTCAATCTGAAGTGCGAAGCCTGTTTGCTGTGCGAGAAAGCCTGTCCGCCACGCGCGATCACCATTGAGTATCGTCCGACACACCGCTTCCGCAAGCGCCCGTACTTTTCGGAGCGCGCGAAGGCCGGCTTTTACACGCCGCGCATTTCAGAATACGCGGTGAACTATCCCAACCGCCCCCAGGCCGCTGTCGTGCAGACGCCGACCAGCGTGGAGTTGGAGCAGCCGGTCGATCTCAGCCAGGTGGACGCGATCCTCGCCCAAGCGTCGTTAGACGGCTCGGCGCTGACAGACATGCTGGATCAGGTGATGATCGCGTATCATGGCATGCCGCTGGCGGTAGCGCGCCATATCGTTGACACGCGCGGCATCGACTTGAGCGATCTGTTCGGCATCATCACGATGTCGCCCCACTTCAAGCCAGCCAAACCCAAGATCCCGCACGTGTTGCGCGACGATCAGCCGCCACGCGGCCCCTCGGCAGCGACGCGTGGCAAGTATGCCGATATCAACCATCGGAGGGGACCGAATGCCTGACGGAACTTCCCGCGCGCTCATCCCCACGGCCACGACGCTGGCCGATTACCAAAAGCAGCGCGGCTTCCAGGCGTATCAGCGCGCCAGCGGCCAGGGCGCGCAGGGCGCGGCGAGCATCTTGGAGGCCGTGCGCCAGGCGAAGCTGCGCGGGCGCGGCGGCGCGGGCATGCCGACGGCCACGAAGTGGCAGGTGGTACGCGATGCCGTCGCCACACGTGGCGGCCCACCTTATCTCGTCTGCAACGCCTATGATGCCGATCTCAAGTCGCTCGTCGCCGCGACGCTGCTCGCCAACCAGCCCTTCCTGGTGCTGGAAGGCATCATGCTGGCGGCGCAAGCCATCGGGGCGCGCGAAGCTTATCTTTATATGCACTCGACCAACCGCACGGGCTATGCTGCCGTCACCGCCGCCCTCAACGAGGCGCGCAACGGGCGTCTGCTGGGCGACCTCACCATCACTGTCGTCGGGGTGGACCTCGGCTTCATGGGCGGGGAGGAAACGACGATGCTGGAAGCGATCAAAGGCCGCCGCCCGATGGCCCAGCAACGCCCGCCCTACCCGGCGCAGGTGGGGCTGGGCGAGTTACCCACCGCCATCGCCAACCTGGAAACCCTGGTGCAGGTCGTCAACATCGTGCGCGATCCTGCCGCTTTCGCCAAAAACGGCACGCCGGCCAGCCCTGGCACGAAATACGTCTCGGTCTATGATGTCGCCGGCAACGGAACCCTGCTGGAAGTTCCCTTCGGCACGACGGTTGCGGCGATCTTGAAGAACGCGGGCATCACAGTCGGGACGGATACCACACGCGGCGTCGTCGTCGGCGGGCCGGAAGGCGGCGTGCTGCCGCTCACGCAACTCACGACAGCGTTCGACTATGAGCCACTGGCGCAATCCGGCACCATCGTTGGCTCCGGCACCATCGAAGTGCTGGGACCGCAGACGTGCATGGTCGATTGGGCGCGGGAGCGCACCAAGTACCTCACGGAACAGTCCTGCGGCAAGTGCATCCCCTGCCGCACCGGCACCAAGCGCATCGCCGGCACGCTGGCCGGCATCATGAGCGATGTCGGCGTCAGCAGCGATCTGGATTTGCTCAACGAGTTCGCGGACTACGTGCCGGATGGCTCGCTCTGTGGCTTCGGCTGGCACGCGACGCATCCGCTGCGTACTGCGCTACGCTACTATCCCGACGATTTCAAACTGCATCTACAAGGGAAATGTCCCACTGGCGCATGCGTGCCGGTGCGATCACATCGCTTCGTCACGAAGGGTGTACTCTAGAGGGGATTCGCATGGCAACCATTGTACGTGAGCGACCGGGGACCGGTTCGGGCGACAGCTTCGAGCGCGACGACCACGGCCAGCCAAGTTTCACCTTCACCATCGACGGCCAGACCGTCGAAGCCCACGAGGGGCAAACCATCCTCAGCGCCGCCATCGCGCACGGCATTCTGGATATCCCGAACCTGTGCAATGATGAGAAGCTGGACCCCACCTCGGCCTGTCGCATGTGCCTGGTGGAGATCGCTGGCGAGGGACGCCCGTTGCCTTCGTGCAACACGCCCGCCGCGCCCGGCTTGCAGGTGACGACCAAAACCAAAAAACTCACCCACATTCGGCGCACGAATCTGGAGATGATCCTGTCGGATCACAATGCCTATTGCCAGCCGCCCTGCCAGATCGGCTGCCCGACGCACATCGACATCCCCGGCTACCTGGAACTGATCGCCGCCGGCCAGAACCGTGAAGCGGCCCGCCTGGTGAAAGAAGTGTTGCCGTTCCCGTATATGCTGGGCCTGGTCTGTCCCGCGCCGTGCCAGGAAAAGTGTCGCCGGGCGCTGGTGGACGAAGAGATCGCTATCTGCCGCATGCACGGTTTCGCCGCCGAGCAGTGCATCGATGATCCGCCGACGCCGTGGCCGCAAGAAGCGCCGACCGGCAAAAAAGTGGCCGTCATCGGTGCCGGTCCCGCCGGTCTGACCGCCGCGTATTACCTGGCACTCAAAGGCCACAGCGTCAAGGTCATCGACATGATGCCCCAACCCGGCGGTATGACGCGCTATGGCATTCCCGAATATCGTTTCCAGAAAGACATGCTCGACAAAGAGTTGGATGGCGTGTGGAACCTGGGCGTCGAATATCAGGGCTATGCCAAGCTGGGCAAAGACTACACGCTGGATGATCTGTTCGCTGCCGGCTATGATGCCGTTTTCCTGGGCATCGGCGCGTGGACCTCGAACCCGATCACCTTCGTCGATAACACCGAAGCCTCGCCGGAAGACACCCCCGGCCTGATCAATGCCATCTCGTACCTGATGGATAAGACGCAGGGCATGCCGGTGCCGGTCGATCCCGGTACCGAAGTGGTGGTGCTGGGCGGCGGCTTCACCACCTTCGACTGCACCCGCACCTCCGTGCGCCTGGGCGCGAAAGTCTACACGGCCTATCGCCGTGGCCGCGCGGAGATGACGGCCACGCCCGAAGAGGTCGAGGACGGCGAAGCAGAGGGCGCGACGCTGAAGCTCTTCTCCGCGCCGACCAAGCTGATCAGCGAGGGCGACAAGCTCACCGGCATCGAGTTGGTTAAGATGAAGCTGGGCGAACCGGATAGTTCCGGTCGCCGACGCCCCATCGTCGATCCCGGCACAGAATACACGATCCCTTGCAACACGGTCATCCCCGCCTTTGGCCAGAAGCCGGATGTGTCGTACTTCCCGACGCACGTGCAGGGCGTGAAGACGAGCAAGTGGAGTACCGTCGTAACCGATCCGTGGAACTTCATGACGGATCGCCCCGGTGTCTTTTCCGGCGGCGACTGCCAGATGGGCGCGAAGACGGTCATCGAATGCGTGGCCCAGGGCAAGCTGGCCGCTCGCGCCATCGACGGCTACCTGAAGGGCGAGGACATGGCTGCCATCAGCCAGCGCCTGGAAGCCGAGGAGCGCAAGCCGGATCTGATCTCGATTGTCCCCTACAAGCCGGTCGAGCCAAAGGTGAAGATGCCGATGCTGCCCTACGAGGATCGCAAGCGCAACTTCAAACTGATCGAGATGGGCTATACCCCGGAACAGGCGCAGCGCGAATCCGCGCGCTGCCTGCAATGTGCCTGCCCCGCCGCCGGCCAGTGCGACTTGCAGATGTACAGCATCGAATATGGCCTGACGGACAATCGCTTCCACGATGGCGAGCCGAACGACTTCCACGACTATGAGGTGGATATCTCGCACTCGTTCATCCTGCGCGACCCGAATAAGTGCATCAACTGCACGCAGTGCGTGCGCGTCTGCCACGATGTGATCGGCCCGAACTGTTACGGCATGTTCGGCAAGGGCTTCGACACCATCGTCTCCACGCCTTTCAACGTCAGCCTGCACGAGACGGACTGTGTCTCCTGCGGCGCGTGCGTGCAGGTCTGCCCGACCGGTTCGCTGATGATGGCCGAGCGTGAGTTGGTGAAGTACGACTTCGCGCTGGATCGATGCATCTTCTGCGGCGACTGCGTGGAAGTCTGCCCTCACGGCGCGCTGGGCGAGACGCCGAACTTCGAGCTGTCGTTCTATAACCGCGTCGGCAACGGCGTGACGCTGCACATGGACGACCTGGCCCGCGCGCCGGACTATCTGGTCGATCAGCGCGTGCCGCGCCGCAAGGGCGACGTTCCCGGCGGCACCAACCCGCTCATCCGCCCGCTCCCCGCGCGGCGGATACGGGAGTGAGGCGAGCGGCAAGGTGACGGAATGGGTGGGTGCATGACGCCCGCCCATCTCTTGCTCATAGAGAGGAGTTGCTGATGAAGCGGCAATTCACGGAGAGCATCTGGCAAGAAGGCGCGTGGTACATCGCCCAATGCCTGGAAGTTGATGTCGCCAGCCAGGGTACGAGCGAAGACGAGGCGCTGGCAAATCTGTGCGAGGCACTTGAACTCTACTTCACACCGCCGTTGCCTACAGCCGTGCCCCACATCCGCGCGCTAGAGGTGGATACGGGTGCCGCTTAAACCTCTTCCATACTATGAAGTCAAGCGCAAGCTTGAAGCGGCGGGATTCAGCGAGACAAGCCAACGGGGAAGCCATGTTACATTCAAGCTGGCTTGAGCGTGGGAGAATGGGAAAGTCTGTAACAAGTAGATGAGGGTTTCATTTGTTGAAAAAGGAGGATAACATTGCGAAAATCGATCACTCTTGCTCGTTCTCAATCTCAACACATCGATCCCTTTCTTCGTGAAAGCGCCCCATACCTGCTGATAACAGGTGATGCACTGACACAGTTACGCACTCTGCCACCGGCTTCCGTTCATTGTTGCGTCACCAGCCCGCCCTATTGGGCGCAGCGCGCATATGATGGAGGGAACGGCCTGGGCAGTGAGCCGCGCTGGCAAGACTATGTCGCGCATCTCGTGGATATATTCCGCGAGGTGCGGCGCGTGCTACGGTCCGACGGCTCGCTCTGGCTGAATTTAGGCGATACATATGTCAAAAAGAATCTCAGCGGTATTCCCTGGCATGTCGCGTTCGCCTTGCAGGATGACGACTGGCTATTGCGTAATGATATTGTGTGGGATAAGATCAAGGGCAATCCCTGCAATGCCAGAGACAAGTTGCGCAACGTTCATGAATATCTGTTTCACTTCGTCGCCAACGAACAGTATTACTACGATGTCGATGCCATCCGTAATCCACCTCAAGCGGCGACATATCGCAATGGCAAGCTCGTGACGCCCACCGGCGTCAGCGGCGTGAAATATGAGCGCCAGATCAAGACGAGCAAGGCGCTTTCAGCGCAAGAGAAATCGGCAGCATTACAGGCGTTGCAGCAGACATTGGCGCGCGTTGCCGCTGGTGAATTGCCTGATTTCCGCATGATCATCCGTGGCAGCCAGCGCGCCACACATTCAGATTCGCCAGAGTTTTCAGGTCGGGCGGCGGAACTCGCAGCCAAAGGCTTTTGCATCCTCCCCTATCACAAAAATGGAACGAAGCCCGGTGACGTATGGCATATCATCCCCGAAGATCAGTGGCGTAAAGATCACCATTACGCCGTTTTCCCACTGGAACTTTGCGACTTACCCATCCGCGCGACCTGCCCCCCAGATGGTATCGTGCTTGATCCTTTCGCTGGCACCGGCACAACCTTACTGGGCGCCCTGCAACAAGGCAAGCGTGGCATTGGTATCGACACCAGCGCGACCTATCTCGACTTAGCAAAGCAAAGGATCGATGCGTATCTGGCGACGCAACAGGTTGTGCAGGGAGGCTTGTGGGAATGAGCCAGGCGTTCAAAAAACAGCCTCTCGAGTTTTATGGCCAATCCATTTTGACGAACCGTGAGCAGATTAAAGCTGCTTTTATAGGCGAACAATGTCCGTTTTTGCAACGCAGGTGCGTGAAGCAGCGCAAAAGTAATGCGAATCAGACAATTGGTTCCTGTACGGTTGGTTATCAAAACCACCCGCTCATCATTTGTCCCTATCGCTTCATATCTGGCAATACCATCTTTCGGAACATCATTCCACTCCTCAAGCCGAATCTTGCTTATGCCACCGTCCCCGAAGTCACCATGCCTGGAGGCAATATCGACTACTTTTTGATTGGAACGAACAATGGGACCATCGAAGATTATGCGGGCGTCGAGATTCAATCACTGGATACTACAGGATCGGGAACGATCTGGCAGGCACGTGAAGATCTGGCGAATGGTGCTTTGCAAGATGCTTATGCCTATGGCATCAATTGGAAAATGTCGGCGAAAACTATATTGATGCAGCTTCACCACAAAGCACTTGCTTTTGAGGCGTTGCGAAAGAAATTAATTCTAGTCATTCAGGCAGCATTTTTCGACTATATCAGCCACGAATTTCAAACGGATCAGGTGCATGATGCCCAAGATGCCGACCCGCTCCATTTCCACATATACGATCTGCGCCCAGAGGCCGACACACTCGCGCTGTCGCTTGTCGCACGCAAAAGCACCGATATTCGTGGCGTTGAGCGGATGCTGACATTAGGACGCGCATCTCAGATTCTGGAAGAAGACATCCTTGGTCGGCTGCAAGGAAAAATGTCGCAAGCAAGCCATTTGTAGCGCCCCCCAGAATCTCACCTGACCTTGGGGCGACGCGCGGGATAGACGACGCGGTGGTGTTCCGTCTGGGCGTGGTGGTCGTCGCCGCTGGGGTCGGCATGCACGATGACGCCGGCCAGTTTGGGCATTTCGTGGAAAAGCGTGTGGCGCACGTTTTCGATGATGGCATGGCTCTGGCGCGTCGGCAGGTCGGCATCCACGGTGGCGTGCAGTTCGGCGGCCAGGCGATGGCCGATCCAGCGCACGCGCACATCGCTGACACCCTCCACCCCTGGCACGCCCCGCGCCACCGTCGCCACCTGATCGACGAAGGCGGGGTCCACCGCGTCCATCAGGCGATACCACATCGTCTGGGCGGTGTCTTTGACGATGAACAAGATAGCGACAGTGATCAGCAGGCCCAGGATCGGGTCCGCCAGCGGAAAGCCCAGCGCCACGCCGATCACGCCGAGCAGCACGGCCAGCGAGGTGAGGCCGTCCGTGCGTGCGTGCATGCCGTCGGCGATGAGCGCCGCGCTGCCGATCTCGCGCCCCACACGGATGCGGAAGAGCGCCACACCCTCGTTACCCAAAAAGCCGATGATCGCGGCGAGGGCGACGATGGCCAGGTTCGTAACATGTTGCCGATGGATGATCTTGAGGATCGATTCCACCGCCGCGACGATGGAGCTGGCGAAGATCATCACGACGATGACGACGCCGGCCACATCCTCGGCGCGACCATAGCCATAGGTGAAGCGGCGCGTCGGTGGCCGCTTGCTCAGCGTGAAGGCGATCCACAGCGGCACCGCCGTCAGAGCATCCGAGAAATTGTGGATCGTGTCGGCCAACAGCGCCACGCTGCCGCTGAGCAAGACCGCCAGCAATTGCAGGATGGCCGTCGCGCCCAGCCCGACCAGCCCGACCTTCACCGCCCAGATACCCCGGTCGCTGCTTTCCATCGCAGTATCGACGTTGATCTCGCTATGGCTATGACCGTGGCCGAAAGGCAGCAACTCGCTCAGCCAGCCCAGCGGCCCTGCATGTGCATGGTCGTGGTCATGCCCCCCCGCGCCGTGGCTATGCCCGCCCGCCGCGTGATCATGTTCTTCATGGTCATCATGGTTATGCGCATGGTCGCCGTGGCCGTGATCATGCGCGCCGTGGTCATGGTCGCTATGGGCATGATCATGCACGTCGTGGTCGGCATGCGCGTGATCGTCGTGAGCATCCGATACGCCCAGGAGCGCGTCGTCATCATGGATGTGGTCGTGGGGAACGGCGTAATCATGGGTAGGCTGCATGAATGATCCTCCTGGGACGAAATGCGGCGAGGTGGCTGCCAGGGCTTGACGCGAAAGGCATGCCAGGCTGAAAGCGGCTGGCGCGTAATCTGTATGATAGCATAAAAGATGCTACAATGGTTGAAACGCCTTGGTCCAAAGTCGCGCGGCGAAAGCGGGAAGCATGCAGCAGCAACCATCACAGCGGAGCGCGTGGCGTGCGCGCCTCGTTCTCAGCACCTTCGATCTGTTGTATCACAGTCCGCCGCTCTATTGGCTGGCGAGTACGATCCCGTTCGCGGGACAGTGGCGTACCTGGCAGCGGTTGGCGCTACCCCGCCTGCGCGGGCGCGACGTGTTGGAGATCGGCTGCGGCCCTGGCTGGCTGCTGGGTGATATGCTCGCTGCTGGCTACCAGTGTCACGCCGTCGATGCCTCGCCTCAGATGGTGCGCGCCGCGCAGGCCACCCTGGCCCGCCGCAAGCTACCCCACGACGCCGCCACAGTACAACTGGCGCGCGTGC
Source organism: Ktedonobacteria bacterium (assembly GCA_027459785.1). Lineage (GTDB taxonomy): Bacteria > Chloroflexota > Ktedonobacteria > Ktedonobacterales > JACDGC01 > JAJPKG01. The sequence continues at coordinate 56,118 of DAIDGU010000023.1, forward strand.
AGGCGCTGCCGTTCCCCGACGCCGCCTTCGATTGCGTCGTCAGCACGTTTCCCGCGCCCTATATCGCCGATCCCACGAACCTGCGCGAGATCGCGCGCGTGCTGCGCCCCGGCGGGCGCCTGGTGATCGTGGAGGGCGCGAGCCTGGTGCCGCGCGGTCCCCTCCTGGCCCTGCTGGTGGGCATCGCGCGCCTGGTGTATGGCCGCGCCGTGGTCGCCGGCCCTGGTGATGCCGCGCAGCTCGCCGCCCTGCGCCGGCGCATCCCGCTGGCCGAAGCCGGCCTGGTGCCGTCCCAAGAACTCGTCACCGGCCCTTTTTGGCGCGCTCACCTGGCGCTGGGCGAAAAGCCGATTGATGGATAAGCATGCGGCAAACTGGCTGGCCTGAAATATGCCACTGCCTTCACCATCAGGGTCAACGTCATTGCCCCTGCTCCAGGGACGCGAACAACGCGGGAGGGCATATGACACGCATATTGGTCGTCAACGACACGCAAGAGATCCTCGACGCCTTTCAGATGTTGCTGGAAGATGCCGGTTACGAGGTGGTCCTGTCATCCTATGCTATCCTGAATATCAATGAGATCACACGCATCGCCCCCGATCTCATCGTCTTGGACTACATTTTCGGCAGCGAAAAGCTCGGCTGGCAGATGCTACAATTAGTGCGGATGCACCGTGCCACCGCAAAGATCCCGATCATCGTTTGCACCGCCGCCACGCGCGAAGTCGAAGACATCAAGGGCTATCTGCAAGCCGAAAATATCGCGCTCGTCCCCAAGCCCTTCAATATCGACATCTTTTTGGATGCGGTGCAACACGCGCTGGCCGCCTCATCGCGCACGCAACAGCAACAAACCCCAGTGGATGCCGAGGACGACGACGAGAAGAAAACCTAGCGGTTCTTTCTGACGGCCACGATCTATTCTTTGGGTCGTTTAAAGATCAGTTGCAGGTAGCTGGTGCCGGAACTAATATTGAACCTGCCGTGATCGATGGGTGTCGTACTCACCAGTTCCCAGCCATTGCTGCCCATCTCCGCCAAGATCTCATCCAGCGGCAGTTCGCCATCGCGGAATTCAGCCATCCACTGATTGTTTTTCGACTCGAAAGCGAGGGTCATGTATTCCCAATGCTGCATATGCTAGATCCTTTCAACGCTGGGGGCGCGCACGGTGTCGCCCTTTGTGAATACGTGTAGGGGCGCACCCTTGTGGTCGCCCTGGGGGTGGGGTCACTGACCGTTACAGATAGCGCACCGACGGCTCCGGCGGCAACTTTGCGCCGGTCTCGGCATCCGTATTCATCGCCACGTACAAGTCGTCGGGCAAGACGCGATTGGGCGTGATGCGCGTAGCATCGGCCTCGATGAACCAGCCGCGCACGTCTTGCAGCGCCTGCCCCGTCGGCTCAGGCGCCGCCACATCACAGCGCAGGATGAGCGAGCCTGTCCGCGCGATGTGATCCATCAGCAATTCGCGCGCGCCCTCATGTTGACCGAAGGCGACGCCCGCGCTGGTGCGTTCCAAATGCATTTGCATCATATCATCGTCGGTGAGCGACGTAACATGCGCGACTGTAGCACAATAGCCAGCCAGTTCATCCATGAATGCGGGCAGGTTGTCGATTTGCTCCAACAGCGTGCGCTGGCAACGGCGCGGTAGCGTCTGCCCTTGGAGCAGCGGTGCCAGGGGCAGGGATTGCACATGTTCGCTCACCGCGATCTCGCACTGGATGATAGTATCACCGACGATGTCAGTGAACGCGATGCCTTGATACACATCCTGCGTGGTGCGCACTTGATCGTCATATTCTTGCTGAAGATAGGTGACAAGTTGCTGATAATACTGCGGCTCTTCATGCGCTAACCGCAGCAGCGCCTCCTGGTAAAAGGGCGCGAGGAGCGTATACAATTCCTGTTGCATGCTCATGCCAAATGTCGGGTAATTCCATCCCCGTCCCGATTCAAAAGACGGCTCCCGATAGCCGGCATATTCTTCCCAGAAATCCGCCACCGTGGGATAATTTTCCAGGATGAAGGGCATGCCAGTATCGATGATCTCGCCGCTGTCGTCCCAGGGCGGCGTCTGGGCATAATCAACGATATGCCGCGTTTTCTGCTGAAATGCCTGCGCGATCAACCGCGCGATCTCCTCGGCGCTACGGGGCAAGCTTGCTTGTATAGCCTCGACGTAGGCGTCGGCAAGCCGTGCGAATGACATCGTCATAGTGATTGCTCTTCTTTCAATAAAATGGTTGTGGTCGCGCTGGCCGGCGTTGCCTCCCGTCACGGGCGTGCTGTCTCATTGTACCGCATTCTGGCAAAAGCCAAGAGAAGCAACCAAGTATATGCGCCACAATAGCTATCGCTGTGACCGTATGAATACAGAGCGTATTACGTTTCAAGCCGATGCCAATTTTGATATGCACATTGTGTGTGGCTAGAAATGCCTTGCCCCATATCTCCTATGTGTCCCCTCGCTGCACGTCTACGCGACTATACTGGATGCAATATGGCTGCAACCGCAGCGCAGAGGAGCATCGCCATGACCGCCGCTATTGCCGCGCCCATCGGCATCATCGTCAGTTCGGATTCGCACATCCAGTATTGGTGCCAGGCATACGGGCCGCATGAGATCGCCGTGCCACCCAGCCCACAGGACTACGCCTTCGGTCAGTTCGTGCAGGTGGCGCTGCCGGGGCCGGCGGCGGAGGCGGGCGCGCGGCTCATCGGCGTCATCTACGACACCGTGCTGGTGAATCCCGCCTTCGGGTCGCTGGGGCCGCGCCTTTCCACCAGCGACGAGCAACGCGCCGTCTTCTCGCCGGACTACCTGACCGAGCGCGCCACCCTGCTGAAGATCCTGGCGCTGGGGACGCTGGATGCAGCGAGCAACCATGTGCGCCACGGCGTGCCAGACCTGGCGCTGGAACTGGGCGCGCTCGTCGCCCCGTTGGCCGATGCCGAGGTGCGCGCCTTCCACGTCTTCGCCGACGAGGGGCCACCCGGCGGCGACCAGCCCTACCTGCACATGGGCTACCTGCCTCAGATGATCAGCGAACGGTCCGGCTTGCTGCAACAGGCCGCCCTGCACGTCCTCGAACGCCTCCGCCGCTTGCTGCCGGAACACCAGCGCATGCTGGGCGTCGTCCAGCGCAACCTGGCGTGGAAACTTTCCGTCGAAACAGCGGGCTAGTTAGAAAAAGAGGACGGAACGCGATATGACACGAAATAGCACGAGAAGACGCGAAATCATTAGAAGATCCGGAATAGCAAGAAATATTCTGAACGATTTCGTGTTATTTCGTGATCATCTCGCGTCATTTCGCGTTCCGTCCTTGTCTTTGGAGTAAAATATGCTGCAAGCGGTGGGCATTACTAAGGGGCCGGGCGAGACGCCCCATGAATATACGTTTATCTCGCAGGACGAGGCGCAGATCCTCAAGACTGGCGAGTATGTGTGGTACGAACTGCACCACGGGCAGAACCAGGAGCCGCGCCGCGTGCTGGGGCGCATCACCGAACGCCATGCCGTGCAGCAATACCCCGACACGTTTCTAGCGGAGCCGAGCGTGCCGCCCGACGAGATCGCCGCGTTGATCGGCTATGATCGCAGTGCCAGCGACCTTTTCGAGTTGCGCGTAGACATCATGGGCTATTACGACGAGCAGTTAGGCGCATTCATCAATCCGTGGATTCCGCCGCCGTCGGGCCGCGCGATCTATCTGGCGGACGACGCCCTGCTGGCGACGGTGCTGAGCAAGCGGAAGCAAGAGAGCATCGGCAGCGCCCACATCGGCGATCTGCTGACGCGCGGCCCCGGCGCGGTTCCCATCGTCATCGACGTGAAAGAGCTGGTCAGCACGCACCTGGCGATCATCGCCAGCACCGGCGCGGGCAAAAGCTACCTGGCGGGCGTCCTCATCGAGGAACTCATGCGCGCCTATAATCGCGCCGCCGTCTTGATCATCGATCCGCATGGCGAATATGGCACGCTGGATGAACTGCCCAACCACGACGCCTTCACCGAGCGCGCGGCGAACGGCATGGCGATCTATCGCCCCACGACGCGCGTCTTCAAGCATGATCAGGTGAAGGTGCGGCTGAGTACGTTGACCCTGGCGGATCTGCGCTACCTGCTGCCGGAGATGACGGACAAGCAACACCATCTGTTGTCGCGCGGCTTCCGGCGCATGCTGGACAAACGCAAGGGCAATCCGCATTGGACGGCGCAAGATCTGTTGGATGCCATCAAAGAAAGCGCCAGTGCGGGCGGCGAAGGCGAACGCGACGACTCCGGCACCATCGGCGCGCTGGAATGGAAGATCGAACAGCGCCTGCTGGATAACGAGATGGTGTTCAGCCCGTCGCACCACCTGGAATTGCGCGAACTGTGCAAGCCCGGCCAATGCACAGTGTTGCAGATCAATGAGATCGACGAGCGCGACCAGCAGGTGATCGTCGCCACCACCCTGCGGCGGCTCTATAACGCGCGCATGGAGACGGATCGCGGCAAGGTCAGCGCGGGCGACGAGAAGCACCTGCCCTATCCGGTCTTCATCCTGCTGGAAGAAGCGCACCACTTTGCTCCTGCTGGCGACGACGCCATCTCGACGCGCGTGCTGAAAACGGTGTTGGCCGAGGGTCGCAAGTTCGGCATGGGCGTGGGCCTCATCAGCCAGCGCCCCGGCAAGCTGAACGCCGACGTGCTGAGCCAGTGCCAGACGCAATGCATCATGCGCATCGTCAACGAACTGGACCAACATACCATCGCCACCGCCGTCGAAAGCGTCGGTCACGAACTGCTGCGCAACCTGCCCGCGCTCTCCAAGGGTCAGGTGATCATCGCCGGCAGCGCGGTGAATACGCCGGTGCTGTGTCGCGTGCGGCAGCGCATCACTCGCCACGGCGGCGAGAGCCACGACGCCCCGGCCCAGTGGCAGACCTACTTCGCCGGCGAAAGCGTCGCCGACCGCCTGCGCGCCGACGCCATCACCGTGCGCAACGACACCGGCCCACGGCTGTATCGGTGATTGGTAGAGAGGCGGGCGATGTAAAAAGTATTATTCGCCGGGCAGCGCGTCTTTGTGGCCGGTGGTGAGGTTGCCGATGGTATACCCCGCCGCGCCCAGGATGACGGTCAGCCCTAGCCAAATGCTCAGCGCCGTGCCAACCGCCATGTTATGTAAGATGAGCGACCAGGCCAACGCAATGCCCCCGCTCAGACCGATGATCAGCCCCAAAAGGCAGCCGACATGCGCCAGGTTGCGCCCCCGCAATTGTTCCCGCATGATGATCCCTTGTTGTATGCTAGTGCCGTTCGCTACGGCACATTCTGCTGGTATTGTAGCGCATGTGCAGGCGCGCTCGCCCATCCCCATACAACTTTCTGGGGCATGTTTGGTGATTTGGGCCTCTTGACGCCGCCGCGCTCTGCCGTTTACGATCCGAGTGATACACACAAGGATTGAGAGCGAGACAAACGACAGATGAAGCGATTTTTGGGCATGCTGGCCCTGGTGATCTGCGTGGGGCTGGCCGGATGCACCAGCGTGGGCAGCGCCGGCACCAGCACCGATCCGGTGGCGAGCGACTGCAATCCCTTCCCACAGGGCAGCGGGCCATATACCTATGTGGCCATCGGCGCGTCGGACGCGGTGGGCATCGGCGCGACCTGCCCGGCAACGCAAGGCTACGTGCCGCTGCTGGGCCAGCGCATGCCGGCCCACGCGCGCGTGGTGAACCTGGGCATCAGCGGCGCGACGGTGCGGGTGGCGCTGAGTGACGAAGTCTCCTATGCGCTGGCGGCGAAGCCCAATATCGTCACCGTCTGGCTGGCCGCCAACGACTTCCGCGCGATGGAAAACGGCACGCTCACCCTGGCGACCTACACCCAGCAACTCGATCACCTGCTGGGCCAGTTGCACGCCGGTACCAGCGCCCACGTCTACGTCGCCGACCTGCCGGATCTCACCAAGCTGCCGTACTTCATCCACGGCAACGTGCCGCTGCCGATCATCGCGGCGCAGACCGTCGCCTGGAACGCCGCGATCATCGCTGTCACGGCGAAATATAGCGACATCCTGGTCGATCTCTATCACACCAATCTGGCACCGCACCCGGATTACATCTGGATCGACGGCTTCCATCCCAGCACCAAAGGTTACGCCGTCCTCGCTGGCGTCTTTTGGGCCGCGATGCAGGCGCATGGCGATCCACATGCTTAGCCAGCGGGTAAAAGAGTGTGATGCGATGATCGGGCAAGAATAGCGGGATGAGCTGACAGGGCTAGTTGGTTTTCCCGATGCCACGTTATGTGCATAGAAACGAGCTTGCGATGACCTCCGACACCTTTGCTGCCGATCCCTTAGTGCAGGCGTTGCGCCCGCGCTACCCACGCTTGATCGCCGCGCTGGCGACCGTGCCGGAAGGCGCGCAGCATCTACGGCGCATCGTGGACCTGGACGGCTCGTGGGTGCGGCAGCAGTTCACTCCGCAGCCACCACCCGTCGTCGTGGCACGCGTCCCCGACACCCATGCCGTCGCCCCGGCGGACATCCCGACGTTCGACATCATCTATGCTGGCGGCGGGCTGAATCTGCTGAATGCCGCTGTGCTGGCGGGGCGCTACGGGCGGCGCGTGCTGGTCTTCGACCGTTTCACCGTCGGCGCGGTGCATCGTGAGTGGAATATCTCCCAGGAAGAGTTACGCGAATTAATCGACCTAGGCTTGCTGACGCCGGATGAGATGGCGCAGATCATCCAGCGCCGTTACAGCGCGGGGCTGGTGCATTTCCACGGCGACGGCATCCGCGTGCGGCCCAGCGACCTGCATATGCATGGCGTGCTGGATGTCGCGGTGAACGCCGACGCCCTCACCGCGCTCTGCCTCAGCAAGATTCGCGCGGCCAGTGCCGCGAACGTCATTCTTGACAACCTCACCTTCGCTCACGCCTGGGTGGATAAGCGCCGCGTGGTCGTGCAGGCGCACGACGCCGACGGCACGGACCGCTGGTTCGCCGCACCGCTGCTCATCGACGGCATGGGCGCGACCTCGCCTGTCGCCTGCCAACTGAATTGCGGCGCACCCTACGCGCTGGTTTGCCCCACCGTCGGCACCGTCGCACGCGGCTATCGCATCGATCCCGCCCGTAGCCCCGGCAGCCTCGATCCAGCACTCGGCGAGATCCTGGTGACGACGGAACACGCCCGCGACGGTCGCCAACTGATCTGGGAAGCCTTCCCCGGCCAGGGCGATCAGGCCGCGATCTACCTCTTTTACTATGCCGCGACGGACCGTGCCGGCGGCGACGTGCCGGAGTCGATCTTGCTGCCGCTCTTCGAGGACTTTTTCACCCACCTGCCAGCGTATAAAGACACAACCGGCGTCAGCATCCTCAAGCCGGTGTATGGCTTCATCCCGGCAGGATACAAGAATCCGGCGTTGCGGGAGCGCGACCGCAAGGTGCTGGCCTATGACCGCGTGGTGTCGTTGGGCGATGCCGCCGCGCTACAATCGCCGCTCACCTTCTGCGGCTTCGGCTCCAACGCGCGCAACCTGCGGCGCATCACCGCCCTGCTGGATCTGGCACTGACCCACGACCGCCTGCGCGCCGGAGATCTCGCCCAGATCCACGCGGCGGAGGCCGTCCCCGCGCTGGCCCGCGCCTTCAGCAAATTCATGATCGCCAAGCCGCCGGCACGCGAGCGTCCCGATCAGGTCAACGAGACGCTGAACGTCTTCTGCGGGCTGCTGAACCAGATCGGCGCGCAAGCGTCGCGCGAGTTTTTCCAGGATCGCGTGCGCTGGTGGGATTATACGCAGCTCGTTTTGCGCACCGCCCTGGTCTATCCGCAAATTTTCCCGCTCACCTTCCGCACGCTTTCACCCGGCGACGGAGCCGCGTGGATTGCCGCGTACCTGGCCTTCACCGCGACCGCCGCGCGCAACGCGCTGGGCCGTGTCGTGCTGGAGCCACTCAGCCGCACCGCCCTGGCCGGCAAGCTGGACGGCTGGCTGTGGCGGCGCGCGCCGCGCGCCGCCTGGCGGCTGGCGACGACGGGCGCGGGACTGCGCCAGGCATTGCGCGTGCGCGCGCTGCCCGCACCGGAAGCCGCGCTCAGCCCCGCGCCGGTGGCCGGCGGGCGATCTGCAAGCCCTGGCCCGGCGCAGTGACCAGGCGCAGAACGCGCTGGGGGCGCAGTCCGGCTGCGCGCTGCCAGCCGGCGATCTCCGCAACGGCATACAGGCCGGCCTCGCTGGTCAAGGCGAAAAAAAGATCACCCATTGCCTCGAACTGACTGGGCGCGTGTGTGGCCGCCGGGCGTAGCCCCTCCTGCACCACACAGATGCCGCCAGGGCGCAGCGCGCGGGCGATACGCGCCATGAGAGCGGCGTTTTGGTCTGCCGTGAAGTGATGCGCCAGGTTGGCCATGAAGACGACATCGTATTGCTCGTCGCCCAGATCGTCCGTCAGGGCATCACCGGCTTGTTGCTGCACGCGCGCACCCATACCCGCTGCCGCCAGGATCGGCGCGGCAGGCGTGATAGCCGCCGGCAGATCAAGGACGGTCGCCCGCAACTGCGGATGACGCCGGCACAGCGCCACCGCATAGTAACCGTGCGAGCCGCCGATATCGAGCAGCGTGCGCGCCCCACGCGGCACGCGCACGCGCCACGCCACCTCCGGCGCGGTCAACCGCGCGATCTCATACATCCCGCGCTGATACGCGCCCCACGCCGCCGGCCCCATCTCGGAGTGGATGTGTATTGGTTTCCCCGTTCGCACGAAGTCTTCCAGCCGCGTGACCCACTCCCATTGCTGATAGTGAAAGAGCAGATAGTCGCAGATCGAAGATGGGCTAGCGCGTAGCAACCAGTGCCGTGCGCTTGGTTCCAGCCGATAGCGCCCCGCTGTGCGGCGCAGATAGCGCAAGCCCACCAGAGCGTCCAGCAGCTTCGCGGTCGCGCACGGCTCCGTCGCGCAGAGGCACGCCACGCCCGTCGCCGGCAACTCGCTCGCCGCCAACGCCTCGAAGATACCCAGTTGTACGCCGGCCATGATGCAGCGCGCCATGATGATGCTGGGGAAAGCGTCGATGATCGGCACCGGCACGCGCCCGCTGGCGAGCGCCAGGCGATCCAGCAGGGATTCGACGACGATACCCAGGCGCATATCACGCTCCTCAATCCTCGTGCGGCGTCCATGCCAGGGTGCTGGCGGAAACGTGTCGTCCCGCGCGCACATACCACACCAATCCTACGCCCGTCATCACCAGCGCCCCCGCGCCAGCCACGGCGAAGGCCAGCAGCGTGCCGCCGATCTGGCTCAGCCAGCCCGTCAGCAACGCGCCCGGCACCGCCGTGCTGAAAAGAATGTAGCTATAGAAGCCCAACACCCGCCCTTGCAGATGACTCGGCGTGCTAAGCTGCACCAGCGCGTTGCTGGTGGCGCTATACAGCGTGAAGACGAGGCCGGTGACGACCAGAGCGAGCAGCACAGCAGGCAGCGTGCGTTGGGGCGCGAGCAATAACAGCGCCAGCCCGAAACCGCCCGCGCTACCCAGCAACAGCGGCCAGTTCGCCCGCGCGAGCGCCGCCGTCAGCAACGCGCCACCCAGCGCGCCCACCCCGAAGCACGCCGAAACGATGCCAAAAACGCGGGCGTCCGCGTGCAATGTTTGTGTCGCCAGCACGGGCAGCAACAGGCTGAAATTGATGCTCAGTATGGCGATGACCAGCAACAACACCAGCACCATGCGCACCGTCGCCATGTGCCAGGTATACCGGAAGCCTTCTGCCAGTGCGCGCAACGGCGAGGCGCGCACCGCATCCCTCGCCACGGGAAGCAACTCCGCCGGGCGCATGGCCAGCAGAGCGATGATGACGGCCACGAAGCTGAGCGCGTTCAGCGCGAAACACACCTGTGCGCCCACCACGGCGATCAGCACGCCCGCGACCGCCGGCCCGATGATGCGCGTGACATTGAAGATCGCCGAGTTGATCGCAACGGCGTTCGGCAGATCCTCGCGCCCGACCATCTGAGCAAGGAACGACAGTCGCGCCGGAGAATCGACGACTTGCACCAATCCTACCAGGCCGGCGAAAAGATCCAGTTGCCAGACGGTGATCTGCCCCGACCAGGCCAGCGCCGTCAGCGCCAGCGCCAGGATGAGATACGCCGTCTGGGTGACGACGAGCGTCAGCCGCCGGTCGAAGCGGTCACTGACCAGGCCGCCGAAAAGGCCCACCACCACATACGGGCCGAAGCTCCAAAAGCCCAACACACCCAGCGCCGCCGCCGAGTGCGTCAATTGCAGCACCAGCCAGGCTTGCGCCGCATTTTGCAGCCACGTCCCTGTCAGGGAGATCCCTTGCCCAGCCGTATAGAGCCGGAAATTCCGATGGGTGCGCAAGCTGGCAAACGTGTGCGCCTGGCGCACAAAAGCGGGTAACTGCATCCTCACTCCACAGCGCGGCGCATGGTCGTCACGGGGGGCGCTCGCGTACCTGCTATTTTAGCACGACCAGACGCACGCCTGCATTCTCGTCACCGGAGTAGCGCCCGCAAGGTCGCCAATTGATCATCGAAGATCGCCGGATCGTCTGCACGCAGGGTGATGTGGCCCACCTTGCGGCCAGGACGGGGCGCTTTATCATAGAGGTGCAGGTGCGCGCCGGGGACGGCGAGGACCGCTGCCGGGTCGGGCAGGATGCCGATGAGGTTGAGCATGGCCACGTGACCACGCGCCGCCGTGCTGCCCAGCGGCAAACCGGTGATGGCGCGCAGGTGTTGCGCGAACTGGCTCGTCTCCGCGCCCTCGATAGTCCAATGGCCGGAGTTATGGACACGCGGGGCCATCTCGTTGGCGATAAGTGTTTCGCCGACCTGAAAAAGTTCAATGGCGAGGACGCCGATGTAATCCAGCGCGTCCAGCACGCGGGCGGCGTAGCTCTGCGCCAGGGCTTGCAGTTCGGGGGTGGTAACGGGCGCGGGCGCGACCGACCGGCGCAGAATGCCCTCGCGGTGCCGGTTCTGCACCAGCGGATAATACGCTGTTTCCCCGGTCACGCTGCGCGCCGCCAGGATCGAGACTTCGCGGTCGAAGGTGACGAAGCCTTCCAGGATCAGCGGCACGTCGCCCAGCGCGTCCCACGCCGGGGCCACGTCCTCGGCGACGCGCACCAGCGCCTGGCCTTTGCCGTCGTAGCCCATGCGCCGCGTCTTCAGCACGGCGGGTAGCCCGATCTGCGCGACGGCGGCGTCGAGGTCGGTGCGCGAATCCACTGCGATGAAAGGCGGCGTGGGGATACCATGATCGCGGAAAAACGTCTTTTCCACCAGGCGATCCTGCGCGGCCTCCAGCGCCTGGGGCGGCGGGTAGACCGGCACGCGCGCCGCCAGTTGCCGCGCGGTGGCGACGGGGACGTTCTCGAACTCATACGTCACCACGTCCACCCCCGCCACGAAACGGTCCAGCGCGGCAGCGTCTGTGTAATCACCGCGCACGCGCTCCGCCAGGGTATCCACCGGCGCATCGTCGGCCACGGGATCGAGGAAACGAAAATGGAACCCTAATGGATAACCCGCCAGCGCCAGCATGCGCCCCAACTGGCCGCCGCCCAAAATGCCGATGGTGGTCATGGCGTCGCTCCTCGCGCTTATTTCACTTTGGATTGCAGGTAGGCTTCGATGAACGGATCGACATTGCCGTTGAGATAGCCGACGGTGTCGCCGGTCTCCGCGCTGGTGCGATGGTCCTTCACCAGGGTATAGGGATGCAGCGTCACGGTGCGGATCTGCGAGCCGAACGCGGCTTCCACATGCTCGCCGCGCAGCTTGGCTTGATCCGCTTCTTGCTGCGCCACCTCGCGTTCATACAGCCGCGCCTTGAGGATGCGCATGGCGACCTCGCGGTTCTGGATCTGTGATCGCTCGTTCTGGCACGTCACGACGATGCCCGTGGGGATGTGGCGAATGCGCACGGCGGAATCGGTCTTATTGACATGCTGGCCGCCCGCGCCGGTGGAGCGATAGGTGTCGATCTCCAAATCTTCTGAGCGTACGGTGATCTCGATCTCGCGCTCGATATCCGGCAGCACCTCGACCTTGACGAAAGATGTCTGGCGGCGGTGCGCGGCGTCGAAAGGCGAAAGGCGAATCAAGCGATGTACGCCCACCTCGCTGGTGAGGTAGCCATACGCATAGCGCCCGGCGACGGCGACAGAAACGCTCTTCGTCCCGGTTTCTTCGCCGGGGGACTGGTCGAGGATGTCGGTCTTGTAGCCGTGGTTCTGCGCCCAGCGCAGATACATGCGCAGCAGCATATCCACGAAGTCTTGCGCATCCACCCCGCCATTGCCGACGTGCAGGGTGAGGATGGCGTCGCGCTCGTCGTGTTCGCCCTGCAACAGCAGCCCCAGCCGCAGCTTATCCAGCCGGGCGTCGATGCCGGCGAGGGATTGCGCGACCTCCGCGCTGATCTCCGGGTCGGGATCGCCCTCGATCATCTCCTGGATCTCGCACAGGCCAGTTAGCTGATCGGCGAGGCCGGTCCAGGTGGCCTCCTCGTCGCGCAGCGCGCTCAGGCGCTGCAACTGGCGCTGCGCGTGCTGGCGATCGCTGTAAAAGTCGGGGGCGAGGCTTTCGGTTTCGAGGGCGTGGATCTCGTTCGCCTTGGTGGCGAGGTCAAAGTCGCACCATGATCTCTTGCACCTGGCGGCGCAGATCAGTGATGCGGTTCAGGTTGTCGCTCATGCTTGACAGAAGCTCCATATGTGTAGGCGGGCGGTTGCCACCGCGCCGAAGGGTTGCACAACAAAATCCACCTGCATCAATTGGTGGCGTGCGCTGTGCCACTTCACTATAGCATGTTTTGGGGGCAAACTGCAAAATTCGGTCCCATCCCCCTTGACGTGGGGGCATGCGGTGGGATATACTGACCACGCGATGAGCAATCATCACCCTTCCTCGGTAGCTCAACGGTAGAGCAGACGGCTGTTAACCGTAAGGTTACAGGTTCGAATCCTGTCCGGGGAGCCTCTATCCTCTCGCTTACCCAGGTCACGAAGGCGATTCGGGCCTGGGTTTTTCGTTGCCTCCACTGCGATTTTACCTGCCGATATCTGTATTGACGATGTCGGAAACGGTTGCAAATCTGGCGTCAGCACCAGCCCAAAACGCGACTGGGGTGCATCCCTATTAGGGGAGCGATGCAAGTCGTCAAGAGCTTTAAAGAAGGCAGCGAAATTCAGATGCATCTATAAAGTTTATCGCTCAGCGGCCAGAGTCGTTCAGTAGGTTGAAGATCCGCAGAGTAGGGCAGTAAGAACTCCAGATGGAGGTGGTCTGCTTTGCCGGCTGGTCGCGTCCGTTGGCGGTACGGCGGGCAGGCATGTTCACATCACGCAGAGGCTAGGGAGCAGGCATAGCGAGCCACGAGGAGGGCGCTGGTTGGTTGGCCTCACACCGCATCGGCGACGAGGTAGCGCGGGTCGCCCAGGGGGACGATTTCGATCAAGCCTTTTTGCAAGAGGGCGCGCAGAGCTTTCATCACCACGATCTCGCCGTGGCGCGAGCGGCTGATGAGGTCGCGCACGATGTGGTAGTGATCGACCATCGCCAACACTTCCAGTTCAGCCATGTTATACTCTTTGCCTGGCAACTGATCGGTGTAGCCGCGCACACGCCGGAGGTAGCTCTGGGGTGGCAGGGTGGCGGCGAGATCGGTTACTTCGTCGTCGAGCCGGTTGGCTTCCAGGATCAGGTTCTCGGTGCTGTCGGTGATGCTGCGCTCGCCCAGGCTGAGGCCACGAAAGTAAGCGAAGCGGGCCGTCTGCCACTTGAAGATCGTGAAGACCGCCTCTTTGCGCGTGAGCGCGCCCGCCAGCGCATGCACCACCTGGCCGCGCTCGAAGCCGACCAGGCCGGTGTGCAGACCGGCGCGCAACAGCAGCACGCCCGTGTGTTCGCCCATCTGCATTAATTGCAGCAAGCTTTCGCAGGTACATTCGCGCAACATGCCGCGCAGGGAGGGCAGCAGCCGCCCGCCCAGAGCCGCCAGCAGGCGCGGCTGGCGCTGGCACATTTGAAGGTACGCCTGGATCAACCGCGTGACGTTCTGGAAATCGGCGGGAGCGGCGACGGTGAGGGTATCCGGTGGGGCGTCGAAAAGGGGCGTGTCGGTTGGCGTGCTGTTCGTGCCGCTGAAACACAGCACCGGCATCGGCAGCGGCGGACGCTCGGCCAGGATCTGCCAGAGCGGGCGCTCATAGCCGGCGGCGTCGGTCATCAGCGCCAGCACGTCCAGCAGCACCAGCCCGATCGGGTCATCCACGCCCAGCGCGGCGTCGAAGGCGGCGGCCTCGCGCACCACCACACAGCGAAAGCCGCTCTCTTCCAGCGACCGGCGAATGATGGTGGCAACGATCTGGCTCGGCTCGACGATGATCACAGTGACTTGGCTCACCGGCCCTCCCTGCAATGCTAAAGCGTTCTCCTGTCACCATATCATATCCCGTGCCGAAAGCGCGGCGGCTAAACTTTTGGCATAGGGCATTTCGGATAGCGGGCGCGGGGCAGATGCTCACAAAAATCCCCTCCCTAGCCGCAAAGGAGGGGACGTTATATGGCACGATGCTGCTGTTATCTGCCGGCCAAGTACGCGACCGCCACAATGACCGCGAAGAACGAGGTGATCTGCAAGCCTTCCAGCCAGGTTGTCTCGCCGTCTACTGTCATGATCTGGAAGTAGTAGGCGATCAGCGCGAAGATCGCCAGGACGAAGAAACCAAACGTCAGCGTGAAATCGCCCAGGCCGACGAGATGCGCCACCAGCACCAGCAACGGCGCTATCAGCAGTGCCACCTGAATGGCGGAGCCAGCGGTCACAGCCAGGCACGTCTCCATCCGGTTATGCCAGGCGGTCGAAACGGCGGCGGAAAGTTCCACCAGATTGCTGGCGACCGGCAACAGAATGAAACCGACGAAAAACGTGTTCAACCCCAAGCCGGTAGCGAATTGCGGATTCTCGAAGACCTTGGCCATGTTTTCGGAGATGAAAACGACGCCGCCTGCGCCAGCGACAAGGATTGCCAACTCCCACAGCGCGATGCCCCGATTGCGATCCTTGGCCTCTTGCTCCATACGGGAAGGCGGCTGCATGCGTTCGCGGGCTTCGCGCTCGATACGCGCATTGATGATGCCGGCGATGGCCGAGGCATCGGAGGCGGGCGTCATAGCGACCGCGGGTTGCTGCGGCAACGGTGGCGGAACCTGGCCGCGCCGCAACGTCTCAGCCGCGTATTGCTGCGCCTGCCGTGCACCTTCATCGGCGGCAGCCTGTGGCGCGAATGGCCCCATTTCGTCGCCGCGCGTATCGGCGGCAACTTCCTCCGGATTTTCCACTTTGGCGGGGACGTCGCGGAACTTGAAGACTGTCCAACCAAGGTAGCCTACATACGCCACGATCAGGATGACCGCCGTGATATTGCTCAATACCGACACTTCATACGTGTTAATCTTGAATGCCTGGCCACCTTTGAGTGTCAAACCCACACTAAACTTTTGGGCCAGCGTGGGAATCGCCAGAGCGATGACGGCCACCGTCAGCATTTCGGCGTATTGATTGGAATATTCTGCGCTAAACTGCATGCGCCCGTTTTTCATTCCACCAATAAAGACGGAGACACCCAAGATGAACAGGATGTCGATGACGATCGTGCCAGCGATGGAGCTTTGCACGATAGTTACGATGTCAGCACGGTCGGGTGAGTTGACGGCAGTATACAGCGCGCTCGCCGTGATCACGAAGTAGGCGATATTGCCGAAAAAGGCGTGGAGCAAACCACCGACAAGTTCGCCCAGGCGCTCGATCAAGTCCTCTGTGACAACCTCAATGAAGGTCGAAAGCGGGATCAACACGAACACGCCGGCACCAAACTTGACCAGATCAGACGGCACGCTGATCGGCAGCAGCGACGTGATCAGATCGGGCTGGAAGAACGGCACCAACGCGACGAAAAGCACCGCGCGCCACGCCTTGCGAAACCGATAGCGCAGCGGCTTCTTTTCATAGGTCTTCTTTTCAGTTGGTGAGGCACCCACGGCAACAGAACTCACAGGACGCTCCTTTTTGATTGGAACCGGGATGAAATCATGCTAGCCCTAGCATATCAAAAGTAGGAACGTGTCGTCAAAGGGTTTGGCCGCGCCGCCAGAGTGAAGTCGATCACAGACGCACACCATTAGCTGCGCCGCTCCGCCGACGGCCCCGCTATCCACGCGCCTTGCGCCCTATACGGGTTGCTTGCATCCACGACGGCATCAGATGACAAACTGGCCGTTTTGCATGAAGAGCGCGCCATCCACCATCACTGTGCCGCCCTGGCGCAGATCGCAGATCATGTCCCAGTGGATCGCCGAGGTGTTCGTGCCGCCGGTCTGGGGATAGGTCTGGCCGAGGGCCATGTGGACGCTGCCGCCGAGCTTTTCATCGAAGAGGATGTTTTTGGAGCCGCGCGTCACGCCGAAGTTGTTGCCGAAGGCGAATTCGCCCAGCCGCCGCGCCCCCGCGTCGGTCGCCAGCATGCGGTCCAGGAACGCCTGGCCTTGCGCCGCCGTCGCCTCCACCACCTGCCCCTG
The DNA here is from genome assembly GCA_027459785.1 of Ktedonobacteria bacterium. Lineage (GTDB taxonomy): Bacteria > Chloroflexota > Ktedonobacteria > Ktedonobacterales > JACDGC01 > JAJPKG01. The sequence continues at coordinate 72,761 of DAIDGU010000023.1, forward strand.
AGCGAAGCGCAGCCGCACGCCTTCCACCGTGCGCCCGGCATAGATCGCCGGCAAGGTGAAGGTGATCTCGCCGTCCACCTGATCTTCCACCGGGCCGGTGAAAAATTCGCCATCGGGAAAATTACGCTTACCATCGCCGTTGATGAACGTGCGGCCCGCAATGCCCACGCGCAGATCGGTTCCTGGCGCGCGCACATGCACCTCGCGCTTGCCGCGCAGCCAGTCCACCCGCCGCTGTTGATCGCGCCCCAGCGCCTGCCAGCGCGCCACAGGATCGTCTTCGTTCAGGAAACACGCGCTATAGACGAATTCGGTGAAGTCGGCCAGCGACATATCGGCGTCCTGCGCATAGGCGTTCGTCGGCCAGAGCGTCACCGACCAGTTGAGCGAATCGTCGGCGTTGCGCCGCGCGAAGATCTGGTTCAATGACGCCCGCCCCTGGGAAAACGTCACCTGCTTCTGCGGATCGATCCCCGTCAGCGCGCGGGTATTGGTCTGCGCCAGAATGTTCAGCGTGGCATCGAAGCGTTCCAGCACCAGCGTTTCCAGCGGCGACACCCATTGCAACTGCTCATCCGACGCTGCTTTCAGCAGGATCTCATTGAGGTCGGGCAAGCTCAGTTGCACGATGGGGTGCGCGCCCAGGCGCAGCGCCGCGCGATAAACCGCCCGCACCAGCGGCGCGGCTGCCGGCGGTGCCTGGATGGCGAGGGTGTGGCCCGGCTGCAAGCCGAGCGAATAGCGCGCCAGCACCTCGCCCCAGCGCGCGACACGGGGATCTGCCATACGATCATGTCTCCTTTGTGTGATATTGTTGATGATGTAGACGCATTGTAGCACGAGACGGCCCCACCCCCAGCCCCTCCCCATCGGCGATGGAGAGGGGAGATCAAACATTGCAGGTTGATCGCGTGGATCGCGCCGATCACGTTCAATGGCCTGTCTCCCCCTCTCTGCCGCAGCGGGGAGGGGGCCGGGGGGTGGGGCCACCCAAGGAGCCGCCGCATGTTCCCTATCGCCCACGCTTACTTGATGGAGCGCATCTTCCCCGCGCCCACGCCGCAGCATTACCTGGGCTGTGTCTGGCCCGATATGCTCTGGACCGGCCCACTGACGCACACACAGACGCACCGCGAGTGCCTGGGGCTACTGGCCGATGTACGCGAGCGCACGCCGGCGGTCGTTCCCTTCGTGCGCGCCGCGCTCAGCCACGGCGCAGAACCGCACGGCTTCGACTGGTACAGCGACGAGGCGTATGATCCCGGCGCGCCCAAGGGCTATGCGTTCGAGCGCGCCCGCCCGTTCGTGGCCGACGTGGTCGCCGCGACGAAGGTCGATCCCAAGGACGGCCTGTGGAAGGCGCACAATTTCGTGGAGATGAGCTTCGAGATGGCGCTGGGTCGCGCCTACCCACACCTGGGGCCAGCCGTCGCCGCCGCCTGTGGCGATGCCGCGCTGATACGCCAGGTGACGGAGCCGACCGCCGCGCACTTCGGCGTGGCTGCCGCGTCGCTCGCCGATAACATCGCGCGCTTCCCTTCCTCCGTGGCGCTCGATCAGCCGACGAGCCTGGATCTGGCCCGCGCTTACACCATCCAACTCGACTTCAAGCACGGCGTGAAAGACCCCGACGTGCCAGCGATGGCCGCGATCATCGACCAAATCTGGGACGCCATCGCCCCCGACCGCGAGGCGTACCTGGAATATTGCGTGCGCGAGGTGGCGGCGCTGCTAACCGGGATACCGGATTGATGCTTTGCCGTTCCGCTCACTGCCCGGCAGTGCTGCCAGAAATATTTGCAGCGTTGCGCGTGTCACAGCATCTGGTATGTAGATCATGATCCTGATATCGGGATTGGTCAGCACCTGTAAGGTAAACTCTTCGAACTCCAGCGTCCCTAACGTTGGATGCTGAATGACTTTGTGGCCGTCCAGCAAGCTACGCACGTCATGGTGGGGCCACCAACGGCAAAAATTGGGGCTGGCCTGCTTCAAATCCTCGATCAGCTCCTCAAACCAGGGATCATCTGGATAGCGAGCGCTGGCTGTGCGAAACTCGGCGAGCGTGGCGCGTGCAACCATTTCCCAATGCGGACGCCCCTGCGTCGTCGGGTTGGTGAAAAGCCGCCAGATCAGGTTACGTGTATAGGGGGACGCTGTATCCGAAATGCTATCAGCGATGGAGAAAAGGCCATCGGCGGCCTGGTTCCATGCCAGGTAGTCATACCGGCGTCCCAGAATATACGCGGGGCTTGGGTTGAGGTCATCCAGCACTTGTTGGAGTGCCGGGCTGACAACCTCCTCTGTGGGCGCAACCGTAAGGGGCGGCAGTGGTTGCCCGGCGAGCAGAAACAGGTGCCGACGTTCATTGGGTGTCAGCCTGAGCGCCTGAGCCAGACTTTCCAGAACAGATGCTGAGGGATGCACAGCGCGCCCTTGCTCCAGCCAGATATACCATGAGGTACCCATATTGGCTAGTTGCGCGACCTCTTCGCGGCGCAGTCCTGGCGTCCGTCGGCGCAGGCGCGATGGCAAGCCCACCTCACCAGGAGTCAGCCGCGCACGGCACTGGCGTAAAAAATCGGCGAGCGCCTGACGGCGCTCACGCTCCTGCATTATGCCGCTCCTATCCTGGTGGTCGGAAACCTATGATCAAGAAACTCTGGCACGCACATCACACTCGCAGCATACTCAAGGAGAGCATTGGCGTCAAGATGCCCTGTGCATCTCGCGCAAGGATTGCTCCTGGCAGGAGGAAGAACATCCTCCCAGTATTTGCGGAATCCAGAGAGGTATGCATGTCTCTACAATTTGGTCTATCCCTGCCGCAAGGCTGGAACATGGAACTGGTCGGCATCAAGGATCCCATCGAAGCCTACGAGGCGATGGCGCGCGTTGCGCAGACCGCCGACGAAGTCGGTTTCGCCTCCGCCTGGCTTGTCGATCATTTTCATACGACGCCACGGCCAACGCAAGAAGTGACGTTTGAGTGCTGGACGACCACCGCCGCCCTGACGCGAGATACCAGGCGCATCCGCATCGGCCAGACGGTCACGTGCAACGGCTATCGGAATCCCGCGCTGCTCGCCAAAATGGCCAGCACGGTGGATGTCCTCTCGCACGGGCGCCTCAACTTCGGCATTGGGGCCGGCTGGCACGAGCATGAGTATCGGGGCTATGGCTATGATTATCCCGATACGGCTGAGCGTCTGCGGCGTCTCGGCGAGGCAGTGCAGGTGATCCTGGCCATGTGGACGCAGGAAGAAGCGGTTTTCGAGGGAAAATATTACCAGGTTCGCGGGGCGATCAATCAGCCCAAGGGCGTCCAGCAGCCACATATCCCCCTGCTGATCGGCGGTGGCGGCGAAAAAGTGACGCTTAAACTGGTGGCGCAGTTTGCTGATATCTGCAATGTATATGGCGATCTGGAGACGCTTAAACACAAGTTTGCCGTCCTCAAAGCCCATTGCGAAGTCGTCGGGCGCGATTTTGAGAGCATTCATCGAACGGCAGGTGCCTTGTGCTGCATCGGCGCAACCGACGAGCAAGCGCAAGCCAAGTTCCCTCCTGCGCTCGATGGCCGTCCGCTGGGTGCGGGAGCGCTGGTTGGCAGCCCTCAGACGATCCGCCAACGTCTGACCGAGTTGGAAGCCATCGGCGTCCAGGAACTGATCCTTGGGTTCCCTGATATCCTGCACACGGATACATTGCGCTTCTTCGCGCACGAGTTTATCACATAAGGTGGGACATTTGCTACAAGGCACACTCTTTGCAGGGTGCGCGATCCACATCGATCGACTGGATCCTACTGACCACGGCAGAAAGAACTAAAGATCCCTATTCCGAACAAAACCTGTCTTGGGCGGGGGTGAAGGGCATCATCCGATTCGGAAAAGCTTAATTCTCCGCGCCGTGGTCAGTAGATGCCCACCAATACTAACCAAGACGGTCGGTTACTGGTTGGCATCGTTGGCTGCGTCCTCAGACGCGCACCTTCACGCTCGCCTGCACGATGTCACCCATTTGCAGGTCGTTGAAGCCATCCACGGTCAGGCCGCACTCGAAGCCGGTGTTGACCTCGCGCACGTCGTCCTTGCCGCGTTTGAGCGACCCGAACGAGCCGGTGGCAACCTCTTTGCCGCCGCGCAGCACCTTGACCAGCGCGTTGCGCGTCAGCTTGCCGTCCGTCACACGGCAGCCGCCGATGAGCATCTTGCCCGATTTGAAGATCTGCATGACCTCCGCGTGGCCTTCGACGACCTCTTTATAGACCGGCTCCAGCATGCCCTTGAGGGCGGCTTCGATGTCGTCTACCAGCTTGTAGATGACATCATAGAAGCGGATATCGACATGCTCGTTCTGCGCCACACGCTGCGCCGCGCCGTCCGGCTTGGTGTTGAAGCCAATGATGATCGCCTTCGACGCCGAGGCCAGATGCACGTCCGCCTCCGAGATGTTGCCAACGCCCTCGTGAATCAGGCGCACCTTAAGCTGGTCTGTGCTGATCTTGGTCAACTGGTTGCGTAGCGCGTCCAGCGAACCTTGCACATCGGCCTTCAGCAGCAGGTTCAGTTCCTTGACCTTGCCTTGCTGCATCTGGGTATACAGTGTGTCCAGCGAGACGACAGCATTCGCGCTGGCAGCCTCGTCGCGGTGCTCCTCGATCAAGCGGCGGGCCGCGCGCTCGTCGGCGACGGCGCGGAACTGGTCGCCGGCGGTCGGCACTTCGCTGAGCGCCAGCACGCTGACGGGCTTGCTGGGGCCGGCGGTTTTCACGCGCGCGCCGGTGTCGTCAAACATCGCGCGCACCTTGCCGCTGAGCGTGCCGGTGACGATGATGTCGCCGATCTTCAGCGTGCCGTCCTGCACCAGGATGTTCGCCACGATGCCGGAATTCTTATCGACGCGCGCTTCCAGCACGGTACCGACGGCGTGGCCCTTCGGGTTCGCCTTCAGATCCTGCACGTCGGCGACGAGCAGCACCATATCCAGCAGCGTGTTGATGTTCTCGCCCTTCTTCGCCGAAACCGGCACCAGCACGACATCACCGCCGTATTCTTCGATGACGACGCCGTGTTCCGCCAATTGCTGCTTGACGAAATCGGGATTCGCGTTGGGCTTGTCGATTTTGTTCAGCGCGACCAGGATCGGCACCTGCGCCGCGCGGGCATGGTCGATGGCCTCGATGGTCTGGGGCATCACGCCGTCATCCGCCGCAACGACGATGATGGCGACATCCGTCACCTTCGCGCCGCGCGCACGCATGGCCGTGAACGCCTCGTGGCCCGGTGTATCGAGGAAGGTCACGGGGCGTCCGTCCGCCGTTTCCACCTGATAGGCACCGATGTGCTGCGTGATGCCGCCGGCCTCGCCCGCCGCGACCTTGGTCTTGCGGATGGCGTCGAGCAGCGACGTTTTGCCGTGGTCCACGTGGCCCATGACCACAACCACCGGCGGGCGTGCCAGGCGTGGATGATTCTCCGCGCTCTTGCTGATCATCTCCGTCTTAGCTGCGGAAACGGAGGGCGGGGGCGCGGCCTCCGACGGCTCGAAGCCGAGTTCGGTCGCCACAGCCGCCGCCGCTTTATAGTCGATGACCTGATTGATGTTGGCGAAGATGCCGCTGGCGATCAGCTTGGTGATCAACTCGTTGGGCGAGACGGTAAGGATCTCGGCCAGGTCTTTCACCAGCATCGTCGAAGGCAATTCGATGGGTCCGGTCGGGCGCGTTTTCACTGCCGTGCGTGGCCCGCCACCTGGCGCGCTCCCACGGCTGGCACCAGGGCGACCGCGCCCACTGGGGCGGCCTCCACCGCTGGGGCGTCCGCCGCCACCCGGACGGCCAGGTCCACCACCGGGGCGACCAGCACCGCCGGGACCAGGGCGTCCGCCACCGGGACCAGGACGTCCACCACCGGGGCCGGGCCGACCACCGCCGAAGCCGCCACCGGGGCCGCTGGGACGACCAGGGCCGCCAAAGCCACCACCACCGGGACCACCGGGACCACCGGGGCCGCTAGGCCGACCACCACCGAAGCCGCCGCCGCCGGGACCACCGGGGCGCGGACCAGGACCAGGCCCAGCCGGGCGCGGACCAGTGTTCGGGCCGGCAGGGCGTGGACCATAACCAGTGTTCGGGCCGGCAGGACGCGGGCCGGGACCAGGCCCAGCCGGGCGCGGACCGTAGCCGTTGCCATTCGACGGGCGGGGACCGGTCGGCGCGGCGGGGCCACGATTCATGTTCGGGGCCGCCGGACGTGGATTGTTGTTGGGTGGGGTACCATCCGAGCGCGTCGCGGGCGCGGGGGTACCATTACGGGTTTGATCTGGCATCTTAAATGAGCACTCCTTTATGTTTCACATGGCCTGCCACAGGCGTGTTGGGCAAAGTGGCGCTAAAAAAGCCGGGCGATCTCCGAGCGGGATCTCCTGGCCGGGCGGGTTTGGTGTGGCATGGTTCGCATGGAAAAAGGTGGCGCTCATCAATGAGCGCGGACCGATTATCGTTGCATAACGCGCACAGCCTCTCCGCGCCGATTACATCCGCGCAGACATCAGTAGGTGGTTGATGACGCTCACACCGAGCGCATGTTGGTTGGGACGTTTTTTGTAGTCTCTTTCGATCGTAACGGGTGATGACACCTTCGCGCAACAAACAAGGACTGACATCCTATTCGCTGGCGGGGCGAAGATGGCGGGCGGGAATGGCGAGGCGAAAACGGCGGGCGGTATTGATTGAAACCAATATGCGCGCCGAAGGGCTACGCCACTACGTAGGGGCGGACCCTTGTGGTCGCCCTTGCCGTCGCGGACTAGGGTTACGTGTCGGGGGGCAGCGTCGCCATGAAGGCTTCCAGGGCGGCGCGGTCGTCCTCCGGCAGGGTGGTCAGCTCGAATTCGTGTTCCAGGCGATGCTTTTTCAGAGCAACCTCCCAGCACGCATGGCGGGCGCACAGGTACGCCCCTCGCCCGGACTTCTTGCCGCCAGCATCTAATTCCACGCGCCCCTGCGGCGTGCGGACGATGCGTAGCAGTTCGCGCTTCGGTTTGGTCGTTTTGCACACCACGCAGGTGCGTTCCGGCACATGGCGCGGGCGCGCGGGGCGCTTCGCCTTTTTGGGCGCGGTCCCCGGCGATGATTGCGGTGCTGTCATCTCAACCGCCTCCTTTCATCGCTTCAAAAACTCAACAATCGCACGTGGGGTGCCAGCCCCACCCCCCGGCCCCCTCCCCATCGGAGATGGAGAGGGGGTGATCGTTCGGATAGTGATCAGCCAAGATCAACGCGATCAGCCTATACTGTCTGATCTCCCCTCTCCATCGGCGATGGGGAGGGGCCGGGGGTGGGGCCGCGTTACTCCTCGTCCGGCTTATGCACGTCGATGCGCCAGCCGGTGAGCTTGGCTGCCAGTCGCGCGTTCTGCCCCTCTTTGCCGATTGCCAGCGACAATTGCTTGTCGGGAACCGTCACCACCGCCGTATGGTCGGCCTCGCGCAGTTCCACACTGATCGGCTTGGCTGGACTGAGCGCGTTGCTGATAAACGTCGCCGGATCGGGACTCCACGGGATGATATCGACCTTTTCGCCGTTGAGTTCGTTCGAGATGCTGTTGATGCGGCTGCCGCGCACGCCCACGCACGCCCCTACGGGGTCCACGCCCTCCTGGCGCGCCCACACAGCCACCTTGGAACGGCTACCCGCCTCGCGCACATAGGCTTTCAGCACGACTGTGCCGTCTACGATCTCCGGCACCTCTTGCTCCAACATGCGCTTGAGCATATTGGCGCTGGACCGCGAGACGACCACCTGCGGCGTGCGCCCGCCCGTGCGCTTCATCTCCATGACGTAGACGCGCAGGCGCTGGCCGATCTTGTAACGCTCGCTCGGTACCTGCTCCTTCTTGGGCAAAACACCTTCGATCTTGCCGACTTCCAGCACATAGCTATCATCGTTGTCGCGCCGCAGGATCGTCCCCAGCGTGATCTCGTCCAGCCGATCCTTGAACGCTTCCATCAGATGCATCTGCTCGGCCTCGCGGATGCGCTGCAAAATCACCTGCCCGGCGGCGCGGGGCGGGATCTTGTCGAGCAGTTCCGGCGCTTCGACGGCCAGCGTTTCGCCCAGCGCAGCGTGCGGCTTCAGCCGCTGCGCCTCGGCCAGGGAGATCTGTGTCGCCGGCTCTTCGACTTGCGCCACGACACGCTTAGTGCGCAGCATGTGGACTTCACCGGTCTTATCCACGCTCACCTGCACATCATCGCTTGGTCCTTGCACCATGCGCCGATAGACATCCAGCAGCGCGCGACTGACGGTATCCACCACCACTTCGCGCGGCAGACCGCGCTCGGCGATCAACTCGGCGATCGCGCTCTGAAACTTGCTGCCCATCGTGCTTCCCCCTTTCACGCTGGCCGCGCGGGCTGTTCAACTGATCACGTTCAGGACAAGAAGAAAAGTGGGCCGAAACCCACTTTTTTCGTGTTGCATTGGTTGTCTTCTGAAGTATAGCACATTCCCTTATGTAGCGCAAGGCAAACCGGCCTATTTTATTGACACGCAACGGCACGGTGGCATACACTATAAACGATAATTTGGATTTTGCGGAGGCGGGGTGTGGGGCAGGATGGTGGCAAGGGGACGAAGCAGGATGGACGCAGGTGAACCGCGACGCGACCGGCTGGTGCTGCGGCTGGGAAGCCAGGTCGATCTCAATGAAGTGTTGAGCGTGCCGGAACGCTATCGCCAGCGCCTGACGCAATTGGCGGGGCGGCTGGGCAGCGTCTTTTTGTACCCAGAGGCCGGCGAGGTCTGGTGCAAGCTCAGCCGTGGCCTAGGTGGCCAGGTGTGGCCGCCGACGATCAAGCGCGTGGACGCGCGCACCTTTCCTATGAATAGCCGCCAGACGCCGACGCCGCCGCCGGATGCCATTGAGCTACATCCGCGTATGGGGGTGGAATGCCGCGATGGCGACGTGGGCCGGCTGGAAGGCATCGTGCTCGCCGGAGCCACCGGCGCGGCGGAGGCGCTGTTGGTGCGCGTGCGCTCCGCGCTGGAAAATGTCGTCACCAGCCCGCTCGATCCGCTGGCGGTGTTCATCCCTGAACAAGGGCAACTGCTGCTGGTGCCGCCGGAATGGGCTAAGACGGCAGAGACCGTGACACACACGTTCGGCGCGGCGCACGCGCTGCGCATCGAAGCCTCGGCGGCGCAGGTGGCGCACAGCCTGCATCTGCGCGACGACGGCGATCTGACGCAGGATGTCAATGCGATTCTGGGCAAGAGTCCGGCGCTGGCACCGTACCTGAACGATTTCCGCGTGGCGGTGCATGACGGCGTGGTGCGCCTCAGTGGGCCGGCCTTGTCGCCGCGCTTGCGCGCCTCGCTGGAACAAGACATCTGGCACGTGCCGGGCGTCCTCGCCGTGCGGAGCGCGCTCGGTTAGTGGCACGGCTTACCCATCGCTAGGCCGCGCCAGCACGAAGCCGCGCGGCAGGATCATCTCGAAGCCGAACCATTCATAGAGGCGATGGGCGCGCGAGTTGGCATCCTCGGCGTTCAGCAAGACGCGCGTCGCTCCCGCCCCGGCGAAGTAAGCCATTGCCGCCGCCATCAGCCGCGTGCCGATGCCCTGGCCATGTAGGTCGGGCCGCACGGCGATGCGCACCAGGAAGCCGATGTCCCCATCCACCATGCTGAATTGATAGCCCGCGACCGCGCCCGCCGGCGTTTCCGCCACGATGAAGAAGGGATAGTCTGCCGCGATCTCGCCGAACTCTGTGGCATCATGCCGCCAGGGCGGATCGAAGGCGGCGTTCTCGATCGCCAGCACGCCGGGCAGGTCGAGCGCCAGCTCGAAGGGCCGGAGGCGCACGGTGGGGTTGCCCGCTGCCGGGCTGGCTGTGCCGCTCTTGTCGTAGGAGCGCAACAACTCATGGTGGTGAAAGCCGCGTGCCAGCAGGATGTCGTGGAGCAGGTCGTTATCCTGATCGTGGCCGGAATAATAGATCGTTTGCGCGCCCCGCGCCGCCATCTGGGCCACCCACAGGGGGTAGGCCGCATCGAGCAACTCACCCACGCGCGCCCGTTCCGCCCACGGCACGCCGAAGCCGCCCAGCCAGCCGCTGGGTGGGACCACCGAAGTCGCCAGCAGGAATGCGCGCATGTTTCCCCGCTCATCGAAAACGCCCACTGCTGGTCGGCGGGCGAGCAAACGCGGCAAGTCCGCTGTCGAAAAATGCTGCGCCACCCAGGCGGAAGCCAGCGTGATATGCTCCACCGCGCGCGTGTCTTGCGGTGTGATGAGCCGAACGGGCGATTCAGGTGTCTCTGGCATGCCGCCTATCCTCAAAAACGACTAGCTGAGGAAACAGCGCTCCTCAGCTAGTGTAGACAATGTTGCGGATGAGCGCGGCTTAGACCTTGGTCTCCAGGTTCTTGAAGAACTGGTTCAGGCCACTCTGCGCGGCACCTTTGCCGATCATGTTGTCGGCCATGCCGATCTTGCCACCTAGGTCGATATGCGCGTTATAGGTCAGGTTGGTACCCGCCCCATCCGGCGCGAGATCGATGGTGACATTGCCCTTCAACGAGCCATACGAGCCATTGCGATCGATGGCCAGCACAGCATGGTTGGGAGGATTTTGCTCGGTGATGGTCGAGCCGAGGTTGAATTCGCCGCTGAGCAACGGCAAAGCGACATTGACAATAATGTTAATCTGGTTGCCGGAGATGGTGACATCTTTCGCACCAGGAATGCATTCTTTCAGCACGGTGGGGTTCATCATCGCGTTCCACACCTGCTGCGGCGGCGCGTTAAACTTTTGCGATCCGCTCAAATCCATGATCGGTTGATCCTCCTGTAATGAGTATCGAGCGCATGGAGCATGCGGCCCGAAATACACACGATGTCGCGCACAAGGCGCGATCTCCCCGCATTATAACACGCGCGTGTTGCCTTGCAAGGCGCGCAGATCCTTGCTGGCCGTTGCTATGGCTGACCGGGCCAGCCTAACTAGCCCATCATGCCAATCAGCCGGATTTTTCCGAGGCTTAGGCTGTGGGCGTGGTGATCATACAATGAGGAGAGACGATTAGCGGGATGTATCTGCATGGAGGAGCGCGCCATGAGCGATGCCACACCGACCCTGCCACCTTTCAACGAACAATACGGTTCCCTGGTGAAAGCGGCGTTCCACGCCTACGTCGCCCAGGCGCGCGCCGCGGGCGACGACCTGCTGGCGCGGGCGCAAGCCGACGCGGAGCGCGGCAAACCCGATCTGGTGCTGGCGCTGCTCTGCGCCAGCGATGGCACTGACGCCGCGAAGCGCGAATTGCTGGCGCACGCCTTCGAGCGCCGCGCCGACCTGGCAGAGCAAGCCGCCGCCGCGCTGAGCGCCGAACACAGCCGTCCCTTTCCCCTTATCGGCCTCGAAGCGCGCAAAGACCGCACGATGGCCCGCCAGGTGCGCCAGGGCCGCATGATCCGCCCCTATGCCCGCGCCCCCAAGCCCATCGGCTCGCTGTAAAAGCAAAACGGGACGCTGGCCGGCTGGAAACCCGTGTAGACGGGTTTCGTCGCGTAGCGTCCAGGCGCGGTTTCAACCGCCGGCTGGCTGGGGCTTAGGGCAATTGAATCTGGATCAGCGCAGTGTCCGTCAGCGCGAACAGCGTGTGCTGGTCGGGCGAGAATGTCACCGCCGCGACGCCGTCAAGTTGGTGGGCATCGGCATATTGCTGCATCAGGGTCAGGTCGATGCCGGCGGCGTTCAGCGTGACGATGCGGTGGCCCTTGCCATCCGCGATGCTCACCACCGGCACTGTCGCGCTATCCACGGCGAGGTCCGTGGCGGAGGCCAGGGGCGTCGAGGGCGTGCTATTGCCGGCGGGCAGCGGCGTCGCCGTGGGCATGGGGGTGGGCGTCGGCGTGCCAGTCGCGTATGGCCCCTGCGGCTCCGCCGCCACATTGGCGGTGAAATGGGGGATCTCCGTCATGGGAGCCATGAACGCGGTGCTGGTGTTCGGCACGGTCGGCACCGGCGTGGCGCTGGTATAATTGCTCGGCTGCGTGGTCGGCAAGGCCGGCTCGATCTGCAAGCCACCGACGGCATGGAGCGTCGTTTCCGCGTCAGGGACGAAGGTCGCCAGCGACCCATCGCCCAGCAGCAAGTAGATGACCGCGTTGGAACCATAGCCCAGCGCCCGCACCCCTTGCGGCACAGGAATCGTCTTCAGCGCGGTCGTGGCGAACTTGGGGCCGCTGAAGATCGCCAGCGCGTCTCCCGTACTCCCATGCTCCACAACAGCGATCGCTTTACTGGAATACACGAAGCTGGTGAGGGTGACATCCGCACCAAGGGTGGGCAACTTCAAGATCGACGTGAAGGAGCCGTTGGCTTGCAGCACGCCGATCTGCGCCGGCGTTTTGCCGGTCGGCGCGAAGAGCGCGGCCAGCCCCGTCCCCGTCCCTGTCACCGCCAGGATGTTGCTGCCGAGCGGCGTGCCACACGTTGCCTGACCATTCGCCAGCGTGATCGGCTGGGCCTGGCCGGCCAGATCACGCGCATAAAATGCAGCGGTCGCGCCCTTGGGCGCGGCGACAGCGACGAGGGGTGGCACCACCTGATTCGCGCAAGGCACAGAGGTCGTCTGGGCATTGGTCTCCGCCAGCGGCACGATGTGCGCCTGAGCGTTATAGCTATTCAGCGCGCCCTGCACCGCCGTCGTCAGATCGCTCGTCAGCGTCTGCGTGAGGTCGCTGCGCTCGCTGGCCGTGAGGTCCAGGCCGAGATCGGCTTGCAATTGCTGCTGATCGGTCGCCAGGATGGATAATTGCTCGCTGATGGAATGCGTTGCCAGAGATTGGATGTCGGCATGCGTCTTGGCGATGTCGGCGCTGACGCGCGCGGCCACCAGGCGCGACTTGGCGAAGGGGCCGAGCGTGTAATCCCACGCGGCGGCGGAAAACGCGATGATGAGCAAGACAGCGGCGATGCGCACGATCCAGGCACCTGTGCGGCGTTTGGGGCGTGCGGGCGATGCTTGCTCCGCCGGCTTGGTATCCAGCGAGGGCAACGGTTCCGGCGGCGGTGGCGCATCCAGCAGCGGTTTTTCGGGCGCTTTCGCCATGATGGTCGTTGGCTGATTCGCGCGCGGCTGCGTCTTCAGCAGTTGCAGCTTGGCCAGCACTTCGGGCGTGGCCTCAGCCATCTCATCGATGCGAAAGATGCTGACGGTAATATTATCCGGCCCCCCCGCCTCGTTGGCGAGATCGACTAAACGCTTCGCCGCTTCGGCGGGCGCGAAATTCGCCATCGTCTCACGGATCGTCTCATCGGCGACATAGCCATGCAAGCCGTCGGAGCAAAGCAAGAGCACGTCACCCTCGCGGGCCGGTTCGACGAAGACATCGGCGGTGACGTTCGCCTGCGTCCCCAGCGAGCGCGTGATGACATTGCGATGCACGTGGTTGCGCGCTTGTTCTTCCGTCAGCACCCCCGCGCGCACCTGCTCCGCCACCCAGGAATGATCCTCGGTGAGTTGGCGCAAGCGCCCATTGCGCAACAGATAGGCACGGCTGTCACCGATGTTGGCGACATACAGGATGCCCTGACAGAGGACAGCGGCGACCAGCGTCGTCCCCATGCCGCTGCGGCCCACATTTTCGCGCGCGATGGTGAGGATCGCCTCGTTGGATTGCTTGATAGCCTGCGCCAGCCCTTGCAGCACTTCGCCCTGAGCGGCCTCGAAATATGTGGTGGTCATCGTTTGCACGGCGACGGTGCTGGCCACCTCACCAGCGGCGTGGCCCCCCATGCCATCGGCTACGACGAAGAGGGCGCCATCGCGTTCTAACTCGGAGGGATCATCGGGAACGCGGCGCGCCATGTTATCCTGGTTGTCATTGCGCCTGCGCCCGATGTCCGTGAGTTCCGCCATTTCAATGCGGAGTTGCTTCGCCAACGCCTGCTCCTTCCCCGGCCTCGCTGCGATGTCGTTGATAGCGTTCATCATACACGCTTCCTGTTGAGAACGCAACGGGAATCTCCAAATGGGTAGCCCGATCATCTGTTTGGCGTGTCGTCTGCCTGTAACGGTTTCGGCCCGGTTCGTGCATCTGGCGCGCCATATGGTACATATTGGTTTGAACGCTACGCTCTTGCGGCGTGAGCACGGGTATCGCGGCGCGGGCGTCAGTTCCTACATCCAGCGCCTGCTACACGGGCTGGCCCGGTGTGGAGGGGATCACACCTTCACCGTATTCCATTCCCACGCAGACCCGGCACTGGCTGCCGCCCATCCGCCCCACCTCGCCTGGCACGCCACGGGATGGCCGGTGCGCCAAGTGCCGCTGCGCCTGCTGTGGGAGGCCACCGCGCTGCCCCGCGCGGCCCGTCGGCTCGATCTGCTGCACGCGCCGGTGAATGTTTTGCCACCAGGGCTACCCTGCCCCGGCGTCGTGACGGTGCATGATCTCGCCTTCGTGCGCTATCCCCAGGTCGTCGCGCCCCTGCGCCGGCGCTATTTGGAACGCGCCGTGCGGGCCAGCGCCCGCCGTGCCGCCGCCGTCATCGCCGTTTCCGCCAGCACCCGCCGCGACCTGATCGACCTTTGGGCGATCCCCCCGGATCGCGTGCATGTCGTGTATCCCGCCATCGATCCCGCGTGCCGGCCCATCACCGATCCCGCCGCCCAGGCGGCCTTCGCCGCCCGACATGGCTTGACGCGCCCCTATATCCTATTTGTGGGGACGCTCGAACCGCGCAAGAACCTGGCGACGCTGATCGATGCCTTCGCCCTGGCGCGCGATCATGGTTTGCGCGGCTATGATCTGGTGTTGGCCGGCGCGCAAGATTGGCAGGGGGGCCAGCACGTCGCCACCTTGCGAGCGCAGATCCAACGGCGCGGGCTTGACGCATGGCTACGACTTCCTGGCTACATCGCGGAAGCTGAGCGGGTGATGTGGTATAACGGGGCTACAACTGTGGTACTGCCATCCTGGTACGAGGGCTTCGGCTTCCCGGCGGCGGAGGCGCTGGCTTGTGGTGTGCCGGTCATCGTCAGCGATGCTGGCAGTTTGCCGGAGATCGTGGGGCCGCAGGGCTGGCTGTGCGATCCCGCTGATGTGACTGCCTGGGCGCAGGCGCTCTGCCAGGTTTGTGCCGATAAGGACTTGCGCAGGCAATGTCTGGCGCAGGCAACGGCCTATCGTGCGCGGTTCTCCGAAACCGCAATGGCCAATGCAACCTTGACCGTCTATGCTAAGGCTATGCATAGCTAATCGGCACGCCATCACCAAACAGAAACTGGCGCAGCCACTGGCGCATGCTGTTCCAGCAGCGATCACGTATTTCTATGAAGGGGGCATGGCATGAATGCCGATAATTTGTCTCCCCGCCCGCTACCATTCGAGCCTGATCCCACCACCTTTAACACAGGGGCCATGCCAGCAGCCCAGAGCCACGCTGCCACGGCCAGGTCCACCATTGAGCAGACAGCGACATTGCCAAAGGTGGCGCGGGTCAAAAGCACGCCGCTGCTGACGCGACCGGATGCCGATCTGCTGATCGCGCCGCTGCAATTCGCCTCCACCACGATGCCCAACCTGAGCGCGGTGCGGCTGCGCCGACGCTCGCGCCGTTACCGCTGGGGCAAGATCTGCTTGCTGCTCTATGACATCCTGTTCGTCACGCTCGCTTTTTATGCTGCCTATTTCACCCGCTTCAATGCGCTACAAGGCGTCACCTTCGACGGCTCGACCTTCTTCATCAAGGCTTCGTTGGATAATCTCGCCATCTTTCAGATCGTCCTTATCGTGGGTATGGCAGTTATCTTGATTATGCGCGGCATGTATCGGCTGCGTCCGACAGGCAGCTTCACACGCCAGGCGGCGATGTTTTTCGTCGCTTCTACCGTCTGTTTCGCGGGCTTCAGCATCTATGAGTTCTTCTTCCGCAACACGGAATTCGAGTTGGTGAAGGATACACGCGCCATCGTCGTCTTCTCGTGGCTGGCGGCGATCATCGTGCCGATCAGCGGGCGCCTGGTGCTGGCGCTACTGATCACCCTCGGCCACCGGCTGGGCATTGGACGCACGCGGCTACTGGTGATCGGTTCAGGTCGCACGGGCAAGTTGATCATGCAACATCTGGCGGCAGCGCCCGGCCTGGGCTTTCGCATCATCGGCTTCATCGGCGAAGATCCCGCGCAGGGTGATTTCGGGCGCTTCAAGCTCCTCGGCATGCTGGCAGACGCCGACCGCGTGATCCGCGCCTATCGCATCGGCGAGGTGATCATCGCGCTGCCTTCGGCGGCGGAACGCCAGCTCGCGCGGGCGATCAGCGTCTGCGAGCGCACCGGTGTCACCTTCCGCCTGGTGCCGGATATGAACAGCCTCAGCCTGGCACGGGTGGATTTGGAGACCGTCGAGGGCATTCCGATGTTCACCCTGCGGCGCGTCGCGGCCAGCCGCTGGCAGCGGGTGGTGAAGCGCCTGCTAGATATCGCCGTCGCCGGCATCATCCTGCTGATCGGGCTACCCCTGTGGTTGCTGCTGGCGCTGCTCATCCGCCTGGATTCGCGTGGCCCGGTGATCTTCAGTCAGACGCGCATTGGGCAAGGCGGGCGGCCTTTCACCAGCTATAAGTTCCGCTCGATGTTCGTTGGCTCCGACACCAAGCGCCCCGACCTCGCCGCCGAAAACCGCGCCGGGCGCGGGCTTTTCAAGCTGAAAAACGATCCCCGTTGCACGCGGATCGGTCGCTGGTTGCGCCGCCTGAGCCTGGACGAGATCCCCCAGCTCTGGAACGTGCTGCGCGGCGACATCTCGCTGGTGGGGCCACGCCCGCCCCTGCCGGACGAGGTGGCGCAATATGAGGAATGGGAGAAGCGCCGGCTGGACGTGCCGCCGGGGCTGACGGGCCTCTGGCAGGTGCGCGGGCGCAGCAACATCACCTTCGACGAGATGGTGCTGATGGACCTCTATTACGCCGAGAATTGGAGCCTCCGCCTGGACGGCGAGATCCTGCTGAAAACCCTGCCGGTCGTGATTTTTCGTCGCGGCGCATACTAGAGCTAGGAGTTACGCCAGGAACGCGGGCGGTTGTCAGAGTGCGATGGGGGACGGCGGGCGCGATCGATCGTGTTCGTACCGTGTTCGTACAAAGTAGGATGGTGGGCGCAGGGACGGCGGGCGGTTGAAACCGCGCCTAAGGGCGTGCCGCCACGAA
>DAIDGU010000024.1 GCA_027459785.1 Ktedonobacteria bacterium
ATCGACGATGACCACGCGCTTGCCCAGGTCATCCGCCAGCACGCGCGCCACCTCGCGCAGGATGGTGGTTTTGCCGACGCCGGGCCGGCCCAGGATCAGCAAGGAGCGGCCCTGTTCGACGACATCGCGGATGAGGGCGACGGTGCCATAGACGGCGCGGCCCACCCGGCAGGTGAGGCCGATGACTTTGCCGCGCCGGTTGCGGATGGCGGAGATGCGATGCAACGTCCGCTCGATCCCCGCGCGATTATCGCCGCCAAAAGCGCCGACATGCTCGGTAACATAGGTCAAGTCGTTTTCAGTGATGGGATCTTCAGAGAGGATCACTTCCCCGGAGGGAAAGCGGGCCTCAGGCAAGCGCCCAAGGTCCATGACGACCTCGATTAGTTCGCTACGTTGCGGCTGCTCCGCCAGGATCGCCGCGAGGCGCGGCGGCAGGGCGGCGAGGAGGAGTTCGAGGTCGTCGGTGATCGTTTGCTGCATGTATCGTATACCCTCGTGATCGCTATCGGGGAGGACCGGACCGCGCCCAGTCCTTCAACGCCGTAATTGATGTTCGCTTGTTCGACGGCGGGCAGCAGCACATCGTTGAACGCGCGCAAGGCCAGGTGCCGGACCAGGATCGCCTTCGTGTCGGTGTGGACGAAGTCGGCGCGGCGCAGCGCGTCGATCACCCCGCCCTCGTAATCGCGGATTTGGCAGATAACAGGTTGTTTGCTAGGGTGCGTCCCCGGCATAATACCCTTCTGACAGAGGCGGCGCAAAGCGAACGCGATGACTTCCGGCGCGAGATCCAGGTGTTCAGGATGGACCTTCAGCCAGAGTTGGTGCGGCAAACCGGCCCACCCCTGACGCACACGCACCCACGCTACCAACTTGGAACCGTGATCGACGACATAACTTTCGTCGCGCGGCTCAATGCCGGGAATGCGCCAGGTGCGGATGCGCGGCACGTGCTGATGCGCCAGTTCGTCGCTGTCCAGCAATTCGGCGATCTGCACGCGGCGCGGGGTGGTGACGTTGTGCAAGCGTGCCAGCCCCCACACGTCGTGGCCGTGCCAGCGTCGGAAGTGGGTCTCTGGCTGGCCCAGGCCGCGCATGGGCGCTTGTTCGTCCAGCACCGGCGTCGCGCGCACGTACAGCACCTCTTGCGCATAACGCTGGAAGCCGACGCGATGGAAGATCGATAGCGCCTCATCATCCTCAGTGATCTGCGCGAAGATGCGCTGCATACCCTGCATCATGGCCGCGTTGACGGCGTATTCCAGCAAAGCGCGCAAGACATCGATGGTATCGCGTTCGTCGTGGGTCATGGAGGCCAGGTACACAAGCTCCCACGAAGTCGCATCGTCGCGCGGGCGCGCCTGGGCCACGCCCAGCAGCCGCCAATGCTCTTCGCAGATCCATGTACGGGCGGTGGCGCGCACGGGCAGCGTATTGTTGAGCATGGCCGCCAGGCCGCTGCGCGTCTCTTCATACCGTGGCGCGCACAGGAACGTGGCGAAAGGACGACCTGCCTGGCGCATGCGGTGATCCAGGGCATATAAAATGCCGGGCAGATCGACGTACAAAACGGGACGAATCATAACTTTCGCCTCCTTTCGCGCAGAATGCTCAGGATGATGCCGCTGGTGTCGCACGCCCTGCACACACGATGTCCAGGAAGTAGTGGTGGAAGCGCGTGTCGCCGGCGATTTCGGGATGGAACGCCGTGCCGACGAGCGGCCCCTGGCGCACGCCGACGATGGGGCCGTCGCCGTCCAGCCGGGCTAGGATCTCGACCGCCGGCCCAGCTTCCAGCACGACGGGCGCGCGAATGAAGACGGCGCGGAACGGCTCCGGCCCCAGCACAGGAATGTCCAGCGATGTGATGAAGCTCTCGCGCTGCGCACCGAACGCATTGCGACAGACGTGGATGTCCATCGCCGCCAGCAAGGGTTGGCCCAGCATGGCGTTATCCGTCGATCTGGCCAGTAAGATCATTCCCGCGCAGGTTCCCCAGGTAGGCAGGCCGTCGCTGATCAGCGCGCGCAACGGCGCGACGAGGTCATAGGCCACCATCAGCTTGCCGATGGCTGTACTCTCCCCGCCGGGGATGATCAGGCCATCCAGGCCGTCTAGATGGCGGGGCAGGCGTACGGCGACGGCCTCATGCCCCAGGCCGCGCACAACCTGAAGATGCTCGCGGAAATCGCCCTGCAACGCGAGAACGCCGATCTTCATAGGAAAATCACCTTTTTACCAGCCGCGCGAGGCCATGAGTTCTTCGGGGCGCAACGTGCGCAGGTCCACGCCAGCCATCGCCGTCCCCAGGTTCGTCGAGACTTCGGCCACGATGGCGGGATCGTCGAAATGGGTGGTCGCTTTGACGATGGCCTTGCCAAAACGCAGCGCCTCTTCTTTGGTGTGATTATCGAAGATGCCGGAGCCGACGAAGACGCCGTCCGCGCCCAGGCGCATCGTCAGCGCCGCGTCCGCCGGCGTCGCCACGCCGCCAGCGGTGAACATCACAACCGGCAGCCGACCAAGGTCACGCACTTCTTTGACCAGCTCATACGGCGCACCCAGGTTTTTCGCTTCGGTCATCAGTTGCTCGTCGGTCAGCACGGTCAGGCGGCGCATGCTATCAACGATGGTACGCAGGTGGCGCACAGCCTCCACGATGTTGCCGGTGCCGGCCTCGCCCTTGCTGCGGATCATCGCTGCGCCCTCGCCGATACGGCGCAACGCCTCGCCCAGGTCGCGCGCGCCGCAGACGAACGGCACGGCGAAGGCATGTTTATCGACGTGGTACTGCTCGTCGGCGGGGGTCAGCACCTCGGACTCGTCGATGCAATCCACCCCGATCGTTTGCAGGATCTCGGCCTCCACGAAGTGGCCGATGCGGCATTTCGCCATCACCGGAATGGTCACGGCGGCCTTGATCGCGCGGATCATCTCCGGATCGCTCATGCGCGCCACGCCACCTTCGCGGCGGATGCGCGAGGGGATCTTTTCCAGCGCCATCACCGCTGAGGCACCCGCCTCCTCGGCGATCTGCGCCTGCTCGACGCTCATCACGTCCATGATGACGCCGCCCTTGAGCATCTCCGGGAAGGCGCGCTTGACGGCTACGGTACCTGACTGCTTTTCCACGTTTTGCCTCCTCATACCCACCTGCGCCATTGCACGGGATATGTCGCCGCCCACGGCGGCGCGCTGAATATTGGGAGCCGGCGTGCCGGCTTGATGGCTGGGATATGGTGGTCCGACCCGTAGAGAGGCGATCACACCACACCATTGATCCTAGCACAAAACCGGACGGGTCGCAATGGCGGGAAGGCACCAGCCAGGATAACGCACGGCTGCGAGGGACGGCGGGCGGGTGTCAT
>DAIDGU010000025.1 GCA_027459785.1 Ktedonobacteria bacterium
CCCCGCCCATCTTCCTCCGCCGTCCCCCGCCCGCCCATCTTCCTCCGCCGTCCCCCCGTCGTCCTCGTCCCTGTTACGACGATACCGCCCGCCGTTCCCGTACCACATTCCCTTATTTACTGCGTTGGCGGCGTGGTGATCGTCACGCTCTCATTATATTGCGACAGGACGAAGGTGCGTGTGGTGTTCGGGCTGTCGCCGTTCGCCGCCACGCCGGCCAGCACTACTTGGTTGAACTGGTAATCGTTCTGGTCGATCCAGAGCGTCGTCTTCACGTCGGTCGGCGTCGCGGGGGCGCTGCCGGTG
The DNA here is from genome assembly GCA_027459785.1 of Ktedonobacteria bacterium. GTDB lineage: Bacteria > Chloroflexota > Ktedonobacteria > Ktedonobacterales > JACDGC01 > JAJPKG01. The sequence continues at coordinate 307 of DAIDGU010000025.1, forward strand.
ATCGGCGTCAGCAACGCGCTGGGAACCGTGCCGGTGATGCGCCAACAATCTACGCCATTTACCGTATCGGCGACGGGCGACGAGGGCTGCTGCATCTGGCTCAGGATCGCGCCGATGCCCTGGGTGGGGCTGAAGATCGCCAGCAGATCGGGCAACTGGCTCGTCGTGCTATACTTCCCGGTGTCACCGAAGCTGACATATTGGTTCGATCCGATGAAGATGATCCCGATGCCCGCTGTCGTGCCGGCGGCGATCTCATCGATGCCGTGGATTTCGAGCTTGTCGGGGCGCACCACGTCGCCGTGCGCCTGGGTGACGGCGAAATCGCCCGGCGCGATGTTAGTGGAGGCCAGCGTGAAGTGCAGCGCGGTATCTTGCGCGAAGTTCGTGCTGGCTTTCTGGATGAGTTGCGGCGACGTATAGGGCGAGGTCTTGACGCTGCCGCCGCCGCACGCGGCCAGCACCAGGCACAGGCCGGCGAGGGCGCTCCACAGCCACGGATGGCGCGGCACAGACTGTATCGGCATGGGTTCGGTCCTCCAGGGATGCTCAGGATGGTGATGGCACGCTTCCCTTGTCTCGTGCTAGTTATGCGACAAAAAGGCCGCCCCGTCAATAGTGGACTTTCCACTGCCAGCGTGATCGGCGCTCTGCCATATCTGGTATAATCACCTGTGCACACCGGCGCACGCTGTTCACCGGCATAGCCGTGATATCATACAAGACGCACTGACCACGATGGGAGCAACATTTCGCTATGCAACAAACCGCGCAACAACTGCGCCTCGGCGGCATCATCGCGCTGGGCATCGGCATCCTGAACTTGCTCATCTTCGCCACGCTGGCGCTGGCCGAACACAATCGGCTTTTCTTCCTGGCTGCGCTGGCCCCTGGCCTCATCAGCAGCGCCACGGGCGTCGCCATCCTCTTGCGCGCCAACCAACTCGCCCGCACCGGCACGCCCGCGGTCTCCGCCGCGCCCGCCAAGGCCAAAGCCGCTGCAACTCGCTGGCAGGATGCGCAGGCGATCCGCACGGTGGGCAACGTCTTCCTGGCGACCGGCGGCGGCATCCTGGTCGTTTTCACCTTGCTCGCCATCATCACGCACATCGCCAGCTTCTTCTTTACCACCGTCGCGCCAGGCATCATCTTTCTCTCAATGGGGCTGCTCTACGTGCTGACAAGCGATCCCGGCAAGCGGAGATAAGTACTTATCTGGAACACATATGACTATGAAAAATCGTGGGATGCACCAACCTGACCGCCGATCTCGACATAGAGCGGACAAAGATCAAGGTGAAGCAGGTGATCCTGTCCGACGTATGAACAGACAAGAATGTCTGCCCTCCACTCTTTGTGAGGCGGGCGATCCTGCCCGCCAGCCTTCCTGTGGGCTGCGCGCCGTCGTGGCCGCCCTGGCCGCGCCCTTCGTGGCGCTGCAAGCCGTTTGGCTGGCGGTGCTGGCGCTGGTAGCGTTGGTGTGGCTGCAATTCAAGCCGTCGCCGCTTTTCGCGGGCTTGCGGCGCTGGCCGGTGCCGGCGCAGTTGCAGGGGACGGGGCCGTTGCCAGCGGCGAGCGGGCTGCCCACGCCTGCTGGCTGGCACCTGGCGCTGCTGGTGGCGCTGTTGCTGGCGGCGTGCGCGGCGTATGCCTGGGCGCTGGTGCGGGCGCGGGCGCTGGGCGCGGTCCCCGACCGGGCGCGCTGGCTGGTGCTGGGCGCGGCGGCGCTGATGGGCCTGACGTTGCTCTGCCTGCCGGCGTTGCCTTCCGATGATGTCTTCAGCTATATCCTCTATGGGCGCATCAGCGTCATCTACCACGCGAACCCCCTCATCGCCGTCCCCGCGCAGTTTCCGCATGATCCTTTCCTGCGCTACGTCTTCTGGCAAAATACGCGCGCGGTCTACGGTCCCGGCTGGTTGCTGGCCTCCAACGCGCTCACGCTGCTGGCGCAGGCGCTCGGCGGCAGCGCAGCGATCTATGTGCTGCTCTATAAACTGCTGGCGCTCGGTTGCCATCTCGTCAGCGCCGCCCTGATCTGGGACATCCTCACGCGCATCGCCCCCGAACGCCGCCTGGTGGGGACGCTGCTCTATGCCTGGAATCCCCTGCCGCTGTGGGAATTCGCCGCCAGCGCGCACAACGACGCGCTGATGCTGGCGCTCTTCCTGGGCGGCGTGGCGCTGTTGGTGCGTGCCTCGCCGTCTACGGGTGGGCGTGGGCGCACGGTGGCGGGCCTGGCGCTGTGGGGCGCGGCGGTCGCCACGAAATACATCCTCGTGATCTTGGTGCCGCTCTGGCTCTGGCAGGTGCTGGTACAAGGGATCGAACACGAAAGCCACGAACGCTTCACGAAAGTCACGAAAAGAAGTTATTTTACGGTCCTCCGCGCGAATATTGCCCTCTACCTGCCGGATGGCTGGCCGCAGCGGTTGGGCGCGGCGGTGTGGCGCGGCGGCGTGGTGCTGGGCAGCGCGGTTGCGCTGGCACTGCCGTTCTGGCACGGCCCCGCGACACTGGGATCGCTGCTGAATTCCCCGCCGGCGCAGAGCCTGGATAATTCGCCGATGGAGGCGCTCTCGTGGCCGCTGCGTGCGCTGGCCCAGGCGCTCTTGCATCTGCGCCCCACGCCGGCGCGGCTGCTGGTGGATAATGCCCTGAAAGTCCTGGGTGCCGCTAGCTTCGTGGTAGTATGGGGGTGGCAGGTGTTGCGTCGCGCGCAGCATGATCTTTTGGGAGCCTGGGCATGGGTCTTGCTCGCCTACGTGCTGCTGGCCAGCGGATGGTTCTGGCCGTGGTACGTCACCTGGCCGCTGATCATCGTGGCCCTGCGCCCGCTGGATCGCCTGACGGTGACGGTCTTGTTGCTGGCGGGCGGCGTGCTGACGCTGTATGGCTTCCTGCCGCTGACGGCGGCACCGATCTATGGCTATCGCGCGGTCGTCGCCTTTGGGCCGGCGCTGGGCTACCTGGCCTGGACGTGGTGGCAGGATCGCCGGGGCGACATGGGACATCTGGGTGAAGCGGTTACTAGGGGAACGGCGGCGCGTCACGGCACATAGAGGCGAGTTTCACGGCGTCGCCAGGAGTACGGACACCGCCACGACGCGAAGGGGTTATGGGTTATGCTAGAGTGTTCCGTGGTGTTCCATCGCCAGCGGCGGGGCAGGGACGGCCTCACCGTTGCCATCGAAGAGATTTTCGTCGTTCCCGTCTGCTCGATCCTGTCCGTGACCCCGCAAGCCTACATCGACTTCTTGGAGCAAGTGGGAGCCTTGCGCCGGGCCGCGCGTAAAGTGGCCACCGCCAACCTGCACCGTGCGGACGCCGAAGCGGCGGAAACGCTGCGCCGCGAGGTGCGCGCCATCCTCACCGCCGCCGAAGTGGATATGCTCACGCCGCCGCTGCCGCAGCTCAACGGCTGACGTTGGCTGACCAGACGATCACGTGGTCGGCGGCGATGATCTGCCAGGCATGCGGCACATGCTGGGGATCGCTGATCTCCTCCTGGCCCAGCACCACGCAGTCGAACTTGAGCGCGTACATGCGCTCGGCCTCAACAAACAGCACATCCAGGTCGTCCCACACGCGCCCGCGCCCGGCGGGGGGAGCCGCCGCCCGCACGATCACCGCCAGGGCGATCACCTCCGCTGGCGCGCCGCTGGCGAGGGGGCCATAGAGCAGGATGTCGCTCACGTAGTCGCTACCGGGCATGGTGGCGAAGGTTTCCAGCACGGCTTGCAGGGCGAATAGCTCCCAGCGGGCCTCTTCCGTGATGCGCTCGCCAATCGCGCGGGCGCGCGTCGCCACCGTCGCCCGCCACAGCATGGGCCGGTCGTCGTCCAATTCCCACTTGTCGCGCTTACGGAACATAGCTATCCTCGCTGCCTCACCGGCTGTTGCCTTCGTCCGGGTGTTCACGTGCTTCTGTTGCAAGAAGTGCCGATATGTGCTGCCGCCTTTGGTGGTGAACGCCTCCTTTCATGATACGCGATTCTGCGTCGTTCTGCATATAGGGGATGAATGTTCCCTTAGTTGCGGGCTTGTGTTGGTGACGGTTCAGTTGTCGCACTCACGGTGCCAACCCGCATTGGCGGCCATTGTGAACAGGTGCGGCTTAGGGAGGTTGATGCAATCGGCGTGGCCCAACCAGCATCCCGCTGATGTCGTTCGCCACGAGTGATGAGGACTCGCGGCCCTCGCGCCTGCCGTACTCTTGTGTTATGGTGGCAAGAAGAACCCGTGGCGAGAGGCGGCGACGATGACAGCAATTACGAAAATCAAGCTCCCGGCAGCACCTGAAATGCGCGCACGCGCCCCGGCGACGGACCCCCCACAGGCGCTAGCCGCCCTGCGGGCAGTGGGGCAGTTGGCCATGCAGCGCCACGCGGAAGCGCGCGCCCGTCAGCCGGAACGCGCCGCCACGGCATATCTGCGCGCCGCCCTCACCTGCGCCCGCACTCTGGCGCGCCTGGCCCGCCGCCAGCCGGAGCTGCTGCCGCACGCGCATGCCCTGCTGAGCGCGATCATCGCTGCCGCGCAAACGGCGGAAGCCGAACTCGCCGCTGCCGGGCGCAACAGCGCGCCATATCTTACGCTGCTCATCGCCGCCACCGGCCTGCGCCTCGCCTGGCACCTCACCTCTGCTTCTGCTGCGGACCCGCCCGCTGCTGATCCGCCTGCCGTCACCCCTCGCCCCTTCAGCGCACCACCGCCAGCCATGCCCGCGCGTACCGTGCCGGTGCGCGTCGCCCCACCACCCCGCCCCCCTAAATACAAGCGCAAGCATGATCGCTTCGTGCGCTTGCAAACCACCACACCTTGAATCGCTCGTCGTGCCGCTTGCCTTTTGTTAAGCTTCGCAGTAAGATAGGAGGGGAATGTTAGTGGTGTGAGCAATCCCCTTGGCTGAAAAGGAGCGTTCGATGTCTTCGGCCCCGTCCCCGCGCGCGATCTTGCTCGTGGACGACAACCCTGAAAACTATGCCATGTATCGTGAAGTCCTCCCCATGCTGAGTCCTTACACGATTTTAACGGCGCAAAACGGCGTCGCTGCCCTGGAAGCGATTGAGGCCCATCAGCGCGCGGGCTATCCCCCCTTGAGTTGCATCATCATCGACGTGATGATGCCGGAGCTAGACGGCCTCCAATTAGTGCGCGCGTTGCGCGGCGATCCGGCCACAGCGGAGATCCCGCTGGTCATCCTGACGGCGCTCGCGCAGGAGAAAAACAAGTTTACCGGCCTCGCCTCCGGTGCCGATCAGTATCTGATCAAGCCGGTCAGCGTGCCGGACTTGCTCGCCGCCGTCAACACGGCGATCACGCTCGGTTCCACCGACCGGCTGGCGCGCTGGCGTGCGCTCGCCGAAGGGCCAGATCCCCAGCGTTGAAAGGATGCACTGGATGCTTACCCTCCCCGGTCGCAGCGGCCCGCCGCTCATCGGCGAAACCCTCGCCATCTATCAAGATCCCTATGGTTATGGGCAAACACACTTCGCGCGCTACGGTCCCTTCTTTCGCAGCCACCTCCTGGGCAAGCCCGCAGTCGTCTTTCTGAGCGCGGAAGGGCAGCGGTTTGTTTTGCTGACGGCGCAGAAAAGCCTGGATACCGGCGCGGGCTATGCCATCGTGCACGACCTGCTGGGCGACGCGCTCACCTTGACCGATGGCGAGGTCCACGCCAAGCTGAAAGGCTGGATGGCCCCTGCCTTTGGCGCACGCAACATGCCTGTATATTTGGAGACGATCAATCAAGTCATCGCGCGCCACCTGGCGACGTGGGAGGCAGCCGGCAATCGCGTGCTGCAACACGAGTTCGCCACCATGACCTTCAACCTGGGGGTGGCGCTCCTGCTGGGCCTCGATCCGGACGAGGGCGAAACCCGCGAATTGCTTGATCACTGGAATACCTTCGCGGCGGGCGTCAACACGCTGATCCACTTCATCCCTGGCCCCATCACGAAATATGGCCGCGCCATCGCCGCCCGGCACTGGCTGGTGCAGCGCATCGGGGCCATCGTGCAGCGCCAAAAACAGAGCGCCGAAACGAATATCATCAAGCTGCTCGCGGAAGCCGGCATGCCCGACGCCGAGATCATCACCCAAATCATCTTCCTGATCCACGCCTCGTATGACACCACCACCGACACGCTGACCTGGGCCTTCGTCGAATTGCTGCGCCACCCGGAGATCCTTGATCGCGTGCGCGCGGAGGTGCAGGCCGACGACCTGGATGCGCCGCTCAGCTTCGCCGACCTGCAACAGAAACCGCTATTAGATGCCGTGATCATGGAGTCGTTGCGGCTTTACCCCCAGGTCCATATGTTCTTTCGCGGGGCCAAAGAAGATCTGGAGTATGACGGGCATCTGATCAGCAAAGGCACCATCGTCGGCCTGCTACCCGCCTTCACCCATCGCCGCCCGGACTATTTCGCGGAGCCGGACCGCTTCGATCCCGACCGCTTCCTGCCGCCGCGCGCGGAGGATAAGCAGACGCCGTTCGCCTGGGTGGGCTTTGGCGGCGGGATGCATGGCTGCCTAGGCGAGATGGTCGCGCGGCTGGAATTCAAGGCGCTGACTACCGCGCTTTTGCGCCAGTATGATCTCAAGTTGGTTCCCGACCAGGATTTGCGCCAGGTCTACCATGCGTTGAGCCGTCCGCGCAGCGGAGCGCGCATCATCTACCAAAGGAGAACCGTATGACCGCTCCGGCTAGTGCTACCACGGTGCCGGTGTACAAAGATCTGTTGACGCACTATGAGATCGACCAACGCCTGCGCATCACCAAACGCGCGGCCATCGCGCTGCTCGTCTCGACGGTGGTGGGCTTCGGCGGCAATCTGGGCTACGTCTTCAGCCGGCCCGATCCCACGAGCTTGCTGCCGGTGAATGCGATTATCGCCATCTTCACCGCCATCGCCGCATATTCCGCCGTCCTCATCATCGCGTATGTCGCCGCGCAACGGCGCAAGGTGGGCCTCGCCAGCTACCTGACGGTGCTTGGTTGCACGCTGCTCGTCGTGGGCATCCAACTCGTGTGGATTATGGTCGCGCGTAATTCAGGCAGCCCGTTCGGCCTGGATGATCAGTCATGGCAGATGTTCATGGCCTACTTCGTTCCCATCGCCCTGTGTGTCGTCATCGGCGACAACGCGCTGCTATATGTCACGGTCGTGATCCTTAACGTCATCTCCACCGTCATCCTGGCGGCGGCATTCCTGAGTACCGGCCATGATATGTCGTCGCGGCATCAATTCATCGGCCTGTTGCTGGGCGCGCTGATGACGGAGTGGGCGGTAGCGATCATCACCCTGGCGATGCGCAGCGGCTTCCGGCGCATCATCTTCGACGCCACCCAATTGCAATACGCCGTGGAGCGCGCGAAGAAGCTGGATGATCTGAAAGATCAGTTCATCTCGTCGGTGAACCATGAGTTGCGCAATCCGGTCATGGCCCTGCGCGGCTACCTGGATGCGCTGACCCAGCTTGACCCCACGATGCCGCTGGAACAGCGCCGCCACTTCATCGCCCAGGCGGTGAACTCCTGCCAAAATATCCAGGAACTCATCGAAAGCATCTTGACCGTGCGGCGCATCGATCAGAGCCTGAGCGATCTTGATTTTGACGTCGTCGATTTGCATGAGGTCATCACCACCGCAGCCAGCCAGATCGATCCGCGTGAGGTCAAGTCGGGCGAACGACCGCTCCATCTGACGCTGCCCCAGGGTCTGACGGTCTGGGGAGATCGCATTCGCCTGCAACAGATCATCACCAATCTGCTCTCGAACGCGATGAGGTATTCCGCGCCCGGCACGTCCATCGAGATCACCGCGCGTCTGGTAACCGGCCAGGACGCCAACGCGAGCCGCTCGCGCAAAGAAGCCGCGCCGGATATGGTGGAGATCATGGTGCGCGACCACGGTTTCGGCATCCCGCCGGATATGATTCCGTTGCTCTTCCAGAAATTCGTGCGCCTGCCCCGCGACCTCGGTTCAACCACCATCGGCAATGGCCTGGGCCTTTTCGCCTGTCGGGAGATCGCGGAGGCGCTGGGCGGTAGCATCTGGGTCGAGAGCCGGGGCATCCCCGGCGACGGCTCGACCTTTTTCGTGCGCCTGCCCGCCACCCAACACGCAGCTATGCTGGCCGCGCCCCCGCGCGTGCCGGAGCCGGCGGGCGTGCGCTGATGAAGCGATCACGCTGGATAAACGCGCTCGCCCGGCTGGCGGGTAAACCCGCGCCTGCGATCACGAAGCCGGCCTACGCAGGCTGGAGGCGCAACCGGCGAACGATGCGCGCTTCTTTGTAATCGGGCAGTGTATCGGTTATAGAGCAGTTTGCCGTAACAGCATGTTGCTCCTGCGCGGCTAAAGCAACTTCGCGGGGATGGTGATGTTGGGGAAGCAGAGGGACTGAGTGGGTCCACCAACGATGTGTTGATAGTTTGGCAACACCGCAAGGTTGCCGGCGCTGCTGCGCGCATAACACAGAAAGCGTTCGCCTGCCGCGCGGGTGGGATCGACAATCCAATATTCACGGACACCGGCCCGCAGATAGGCCAGGAACTTCTCGCGGGCGTCGTACCGGCGCGTGCGCGGCGATGAGATCGCGCAGATCCAATCTGGCGGGCCGACGATGCGCTCTTCATCAATCGTTGCCTGAGTATTCGTCAAAGCAACATAGGCCAGGTCGGGGACGAGGACGGTGAAATTGTCCAAGACGACCTCGACTTCGGGGAAGATTTCGCCCAGCAAGTGTTCCTGGTGGATGAAGACATTGATCGTTTCCAGTAAATCGCGCAGATAGCGCGAGTGACGGATGCTGGGGCGCGCGGCCACGACGATGCCTCCGTTCATCAACTCCGGCGTAGCCTCTTCCGGCAACAGCGTATCCAGATAGGTTTCATAGTCGGCAACCGTCAACAGGCGCTCAATCTCAACAGCCATACGAATCCTCCACCCCACACTGCGGCGCTAGCTATCGACCAGCAGGTGGGTGAGCGTCTCTGGGATGATCGCGCCGCTGACGCTCCACACGGAGAAGAAGCCGGCCTCGCGGTAAAGGCGCTGCGGCGTTTGGTCGCGCCGGAAGCCGGTGCCGCCGCCCGCGATCAGCGCCAGGTGCGCGGCGCGGGCCACCAGCGCATTGCCGCGCCCGCGCAGCACGGGCGCGCTGGCGAAATCGCCGGCCTCCAGCGCGGCTACGAGATCGCGCGCCATCCCGTCCGCCGCGTCGCGCAGCCAGGCGGCCATCTCCGTCGCGGTGCTACCCTTGCGCGCGGCGATAGTCTCGATGAGGTCCAGGCAGTGCTGCACGTGGCCCAGTGTCATCGCCGTCGGCACATAGACCGTGCCGCCACGAAAGGTGGTTTTCAGCAGATCCGGTCCCGGCCCCAGCAAGATATCATCCTCAGCGACAAAATAGTCGTTGCAGCGCACCACGGTTGTGTCGGATGCCGCCAGCGCCACCAGATCCATCGGCGCGTCCACGCTGATCGCGCCGTCGGCGCGGGCCAGCGCCGCGCGCAGGGGGAGCGCGGCCAGGAGTTGCGCGCCGTCGGGCAGCACCGCGCCCGCCACCAGCAGATCGCTGTGGTGCGCCGCCGTCACCCAGGGCAACGCGCCGGACCAGCGATAGCCGCCCGCGACCGGCACGGCCTTCATGGGGGCGCGTTCCGGCGGGAAGTTAAGGAAGTTGAAGCCGTTCGCGCCGTGCAGCTCGCCCGTCGCCAGCCCCGGCAGCCAGCGGTCGCGCAGGGCCGCGCGCGGTGTGGCCGTGGCCAGGGTGGTGCAGGCATGGTGCTGCGACGCGATGAAGGCGCACGTCACATCGCCCGCCGCAAGCTGCTGAAAGACCTGTGCCTGCGCCAGATAGGGCAGGTCCAGCCCGCCATACGCCGTCGGGATGGCGCTGCCTAACAACCCGGCGGCGGCGATGGCCGCGATGGCTGCTTGGGGATAGCTGCCGGTGGCGTCGGCGGCGTCGCCCTGGGGGCGCAGCACCGCGTGCGCCAGGCGCGCGGCCTCCGCGACGGCCTCGGATGCGCGCTGGGCGGCATCGCTGGTGGTGGATATGCTCATGCTTGCCTCATCGTGGATGACCTTGCCCTACACCGCTGTCGGCTCTTTCTCCCTGGCCTTTTTCTTGGTGGTGGCAACCTTGGGCGGCGCAGTTGCCGCCGGCTCCGGCTCGGCATGCAGGGGGCGATTGCCCAGCGCGCGGGCATAGGTGTCGAGGTCGCGCTGCTGGTTGACGGCATGCTCTTTCAGCGCGGCCAACCACACCTGGCTGCCACTGACACGCGCCCACACGCGGCGCGGCGGGAACGAGAACGTCACCCACAGGCTCAGCACCAGCAGTGCCATAATGGGCCACAGGAGCGGTGAGCCAGAATCTTTGGTGATCAGCACCACAGTTCCGCGCCGCACATCGTTCACTTGCATCGTCCAGCCGTTCGAGAGCGCGCAACCATACTGCCCCGTCGCTGCCAATTGCTGGCCGTCAGGGCTGACGCAACTCACGCCGAAGATCGCCGCGCCCTGGAAGGCCGGCTTGTTGTTGGCGTCATAGGCTTTGATGCCCACCAGCCAGTTGCCGCTGGGCAGCATCGCAGCGGCCAGGTTCATCGTCTCATTGTAATTCGGGATCGGCACATCCTCGGCGTTGTTGGTCTGGAAAACGTTGCCGGTGTTAGGGTCCGGCGGCGAGGTGCGCTGATCGGTCAGCGGGATCGAGCCGCTGTAGATGACGTTACCGGCTTTGTCGCGCAGTTGGATGTTCGTGTACATCATGAAGGACGCCTGGTGAAACGTCACACCCTGATAGGTGAGCGGATCGTTCACGCGGATGCGTTTAGCCGCGACGAGCTTGCCATCCTGAAAGACTTGCAGATCGGTATAAAAGTCGGTCGGCTGCATGCGTTTGACATCGACCGTCATCACGAACTGCTGCGCGCGATAGATCAGGTTGTGCGGCGTCCCCATCGGATAGACGACGCCCTGGTCGCCATTGGGCAGCGGCTGATCGTAGCTGAAGCCAGCGAGGTTCTGGAAGTAATTGAAGACCGGCGCGGGCAGGATGCGCTGGGCCATCGAGTTCTGGCCGAAACCGCTCCAGCCGGTAAGCACGGCGCATAGCATCGTGGCGATCAAGCAGGTGTGGAAGACGAAGGTCGAGAGCGCCGACCAGGCATTTTTGTGGACGTACAGATAGGCCGTCGTGGCGTTCGATTGCGGCGCGGCCTCCACGCGATAGCCCCGCTGCCGGAAGAAGCCGCGCAATGTTGTCACCGTCTCGTCCGTCGCGGCGGCGTCATCACCGACCGTCAGCCCGACCTTCACCGGCGAATTGACATAGAAGCCGTCGTTGCGCTTAAGCTGCGGGTGGCGGAACTTCTGCCAGATGCCCGGCATGCGGTTCAGCATCCCACCGACGAGGATGTTCACCGCCAGCAGCAGGATCAGGATCTTGAAGTACCAACTGCGGAAGATGTCGAAGAGTTGCAGCCAATTCATCAGGTTCGTGAACTGGTGGTACTGTGGCGCGGCGTTGGCAGCCATCCAGGCGGCGTAATCTTGCGGCGCACCCAGGACTTCCGCCGGTGCCTGGCTGATCAGCGCGCCCACCAACCCCAGCGCCGCCATCACCGCGATCAACACAATCGCCAGGCGCACGGAACTGAAGAGTCCCCAGAGCGCATCAAAGGGGCGGCGATAGTTGAAGCCGCCGAGGAAGCCGCGCCGGCGTCCGGCTGGCATCGTTTTGCCGCGCACGGTGCGCGCCACCGCTAGTTTTGCCATCGCAGTAAGCCCTTCAGTTCGATGAAATGGTCCCACTTCATTATATGGCCCACGGCGTGGTGCCGCAAGCGCGCGGGACCGCCCGCCCGTGTATTTTCACCCATTCTTCACGCAACGCGCCGGATATGCTATACTATGCATGCGGAACGGTATGCCAACTGGAACGAAGGGGGCAAGCGAACATGGCAGCACACCCGATTTTTCCCGAAGATCTGAATGAAGCATTTGAACTGGGGTTCGCAAAAATCAGCCAGTATGTTGATATGCGTTTCGAGGCGCTCAACGGCCAGATTCGCGCCGAACGCATTATGTTCGACCGTCGCTTCGCCAGCATCGAAGATCGCCTCAGTGCCATCGAAGCGATGCAAGCGCAGATCATCGAAGAACAAGCTGAGATCCGCAAAGAACAGGCTGAGATTCGCAAAGAACAAGCTGAGATCCGCAAAGAGCAGGCTGAAATCCGCCAAGAGATGGTTGAGATGCGCAAAGAGCAGGCTGAGATGCGTAAGGTGCAAGCAAACATCTTAGAGAATCAAGAGCGGATGATGCACGAACAGGCCGCGATGCGGAGCGATATCGCTACGCTCATTGAGTTGCAACAAACCACAATGGAAGCCCTCAAAGGTTTTGCGGTTGATTTCGCCAAGCAGCTAGCTGATAGCACGGCGCTGCTGAGTGAACAGGATAGCAAACAGCAGCAACAGATCGATGATCTCAAGCGTCGCCTTGATGACCGCAACCGAAACCAATAGGCGTGTTCCCCTTGTAACAATTCCATTAAACGAGGCAGCAAAGCTCAGCCTGGGCTGCCCTTCTATGCTATACTTTCTGTAGTGAACCGTGAGAGGAATAAACTATGCAGCCTACCAATAATCAGCCAGCGCCGGGTGCGCCCCAATATCCCGATGCGGAGTATTATCGCAAGATGGCGGCGCAGGGGCCGGCACCAGCGCCGGGTTATCCACCGCCCGCGAGCAATGCAACCCCTGGCTACCCACAGCCAGGCTATCCGCAGCCGGGCTACCCCACCGGCGCACCGCGCTTGCAGCCGGTGCAGGGCGTGCCACGCGCCCAGCCGGCGGGCGGGCAGAATGCCTTCGCGCGCTTCATCATCGCGTGGGGCGGCTGGAATCGCTTCTGGATCTTCCTGGGGTCCGGCGTGGTGAGCGCGTTCGTCTACACGCTGTATGGCAACGGCATCTGGTTCGGCCTGGGCGTCGTGCTGCTGATCTGCGTGCATGAGTTCGGCCACGCCTTCGCGCTGCGCATCAAGCGGCTGCCGGCGACCTTCCCGATCTTCATCCCAGGGATCGGCGCGTTCGTCACGCTGCCGAACCAGCCGATCAGCCTGCGCGATGACGCGGAGATCTCGCTGGCCGGCCCGTTTCTGGGCGGCATCGGCGCGCTGGTGTGCTTCTTCATCGGCGTCTATACCTTCGATCCGCACACGCCGGATAATATCTTCCTCAACCTCGCCAGCTTCGGCTTTTTCATCAACGCGCTGAACCTGATTCCGGTGCTGCCGCTGGATGGCGGCCACATCGGGCGCGCGCTCTCGCGCTATGCCGCGGTCGCCGGCATTGCGATCATCGGCATGCTCTACCTGGCGACCCATAACATCTTCTTTCTCCTCATCGGCTTCTATGGGCTGACCGACGTGATGCAGAGCTTCAACCAGCCGGTGCGTCGCCTGGTGATGCGCGCGGCGGATCGCGTGTTCGTCAGCGTGATGTATGGCGGCGTAGCGCTTGGCCTTTTCTTTTGCTGGGCCGGCATCAACTCGCCCCAGATCCTCGGCTTCGTCTTCCGGCTGCTACGGCCCGACCTGGGTATCTAAACACGCCGATGTGCCGCAGGTGGGTAGCATGATTTCCTCGCGCAACGAGTTGCCAGCTTCCCTACAAATCTGGTAAAGTCTGTTGCGAGACTGTTCACCCTTTGAACAGGGCGGTGGGTGGCGCTGCTTGGCTTGCGCCACAGCAGAGAGGAAGGATGCGATGCAAGTGAATCTGACTCGTTTTCGTCTGGCTTGGGGGATAATGGGCTGCGCTGCTTTGGTGCTACAAGCTATCTCATCGAACCTAATCAAACCAGGCTACTTTACCGATCCGATCAATTTCATCAACTTTTTTAGCTATTTCACCATTCTAACGAATGTCGCGGTGACGTTGTGGTTCTTGCTAGCTGTGCGGGCGCAAGCGGCAGGCCAGCAGTGGTGGTGGGGCGATCAGCCGGAAGTCAAAGGGGCGATTATCACGGCAGGCACCGTGACGATCCTCGTCTACTGGACGTTGTTAGTGAACATTCCTATTCCCAACCTTCCCGGCGAGATCGCCAACTTCATGTTACACTTGCTGGTGCCGGCGGGGCTGTGGATCGACTGGATCATCGCGCGGGATGCCGTGCCGATGGGCTATTGGCGCGTGATCGCGGCCTGGCTCGCGTTCCCGGTGGTATTCGCGTTGTATTCCGTCATTCGTGGGCAGTTTGTTAATTGGTATCCCTACTTTTTTCTTGATCCCGCGGTCGTAGGCGGGACGGTCAACCAGGCATTGGCGATTGTAGGTATGACGGTTTTGTTTCTGGGCGTTGCCAGCCTGATATATTGGTTATATATCAAGTGGGGGGGCTTCGCCGTTTCCGCGACCATGATTCCCGTGGCGTCACAGGATCCTAACATGAAATAGTGAGCGGAAGCAGCCCCCGAAGAGGACCGCTCCCGCTCCTTTTCGCCCTGCGTAGGCAGAGCAGCATTTGTGCCTAGCTGACTTTCACGTCATCATAGAGCGTGTAGGTCGGGTCGGCGTAATAGTTGTCGTCGTGGCTGGTCAAGGTCAACGTGTAGGAATGGCCCGCTGTGACGCTGGTCGTCACCTGCACCCACGTGGCGTTGTTGTTGCAGGTCTTGCCCAGAACTGTCTTCGTGGTACCCGCTGTGTTGTCCTTGAGGGTCGCCGTCGCCCAGTCATACGTCACCGTGTCGGGACACACCACCTGATACCAGAACGAGAGCGAGCTGGAACCGGATGGCGCGGTGAAGGTCTGCGCGATGGAACTGTCGCCGTTGGTGGGCGTGGTCAAGCCGAGCATGGCGGAATAGCTGCCGCTGTGCGCCGTCGTGCTGACGCCGGTCGCCGCGCCGCTGGCCGTCCAGCCGCTGAGGCTGCCTGTCTCGAAGCCGCCGTTGACGATGGGATTCGTCACCGCCGCCGCGAGCGCGACATCATCGTACAACGTATACGTCGGGTCGGCGTAATAGTTGTCGTCGTGGCTGACCAGGCTGAGCGTGTAGGAATCGCCGGCGGTTACGCTGGTCGTCACCTTCACCCACGTGTTGTTGTTGTTACACGTATCGGGCAGCAATGTCGAAGTCGTACCCGTTGTGTTGTTTTTCAACGAGGCCGTCGCCCAGTCATAGGTAACGGTATCCGGGCAAACAACGTTGTACCAGAACCCTAGCGTGCCGTCGCCGCTGGGAACGGTGAAGGTCTGGCTGATGGTGCTGTCGCCGTTGGTGGGCGTAGTCAAACCGAGCATGGCGGAGTAACTACCGCTGTGCGCTGTCGTGCTGACGCCGGTCGCCGCGCCGCTGGCCGTCCAGCCGCTGAGGCTGCCTGTCTCGAAGCCGCCGTTGGTGATGCCGCCACCACCGCCGCCACCGGACGACGTGACCGTCACCGCGACCGAGGTGCTGTGCGTGGCACTGCCCTCCGTGCCTGTCACCGTCACTGTATAGGAGCCGGTGGCGACCGAGGAGCCGACGCTGATGGTGAGTGTGGATGAACTACCCGCCGTCACCGAGGTCGGGTTCAGCGACGCCGTGGGGCCGCTGGGCGAGACGCTGGACGAGAGGCTGACGGTGCCGGCTGATCCGCTGGTCACAGCGGTGCTGATCGTCACCGAGCCGTTGTTGCCCTGCGCGATGGAGATCGAGGTCGGCGAAGCGTTGATCGAGAAGTCGTTGGTAGTGCTCGTGCCACCCGCCGCGTCGCGCGCCAGATTCCACACGTCCGGCGAGCCGATGCCGCTGGCCAGGTCATAGCCAGAGGTCGCGGGATAGTAGAGGTTGTTGCCACTGGTGATGTCGTGGTAGGCCGTGTAGGTCTGGGTCGTGTTGAAGAGGTGATAGAGCGTGCTGCTGGCGCTGCCCAGGGTGGGCTTGCTCTGGCCGGCCAGATACTGGTTGGTATCCGCCGAGACGCCGGTCCACAGGGGCGCCGCCGCGCTGGTGCCGCCGACGACCGTCCAACCGGACGTGCCGGAACAGCCCGCTGCCGTCACCGTGCAGTAGATCGAGTAGCCGGAGTTGGGATCAGCGTCCGCCGTGACATCCGGCACCTCGCGGTTGCCGTTGGAGTACGAGTTGCTGACGCCGGGGCCGCTCTGATAGCTGGGCTGGGCGAAGTAGGTGCTGATGCCGCCGCCGCCGCCGGTGCCGTTCGGCCCGCGCCCGGAGCAGGAGGAACACGACCACACCGACTCGCTGGAATACGCGCCGCCGCTGCCAGTTTGCAGATTCGTGCCGCCGACGCCGACCACGTTCGGGTCGTCTGCGGGGGAATCGACCGCGAGATTGGTGTCGTTGCAGTCATAAGCGCCGCTGTCGCCTGCCGCCGCGAAGAACGCCTGGCCCTGCGACGCGCCCTGCGCGAAGATGTTATCCAGTGATTGCAGTTCGGATGTGCCGGAACTGGCCTCGCACTCGCCCCAACTGGTGCTCATGACTTTGGCGGTGTTGTCCGTCACGATCTTGTTATAGGTGTCGTTGACGCCGGTCGTCGAGTTGGGGCCGATGTAGATATGTTGCGTCGCGCCTGGCGCGATGGCCGAGACGACCTCCATATCCAGTTCGACTTCGATGGCCCCGGACCCTGCCGTATTTGTCGCGCCGTCTACCAGCACGTTCGAATACTTGGCCGATCCCAGGCTGTAGTTGCTCAGATACGTGTTGATGTCGGTGGGTTGATAGCCGTCCAACTCGAAGATGGCGACTGTCTGGCCCGATCCGTTATCGCTGCTGATCAGCGAATTCATGTCATACGCTGTGCGCAGTTCGCTGGGCGTGTAGCCGCCACCGGGGCCGGGATGCGGGCTGAGGGCCGGCACATCGTAGGTCCGCTGGATGCGCAAGGGATGATACTGTGCCACATCGTCCAGGCCGCTGATGTTGACGATGACGTTCGCCAGCGTCGCGGGAATGGACACATCGCTGGTCGGGGCATAGACCGTGCGCCCGTGGATGGTGAAGTAGCCCAGGTGCGTGCCAAACGCCTTATTGATATTCAGCACGCTACCATGCGCGTCGATCAGCAGGTGGTTCGAAGCGACTGAGTCCACCGTCAGATGCTGGCTGCGCAGGAAAGCCGTGACCGCTGCCACGTCTTGTGCGGTGGGACCAAATTGCGCCGTAAACTGATCCGGCGTCAGATAATGATGATACATCGCTGAGCCGCGCTGATTTTGCGCCGCCAGCAACTTCGCCAACCCCTGCGGATCACGCAAGTTCAAGGCGATGGAGATCGCCATATTCTTGGTGACGGGGAAAGCGGCTGAAGATTTCTTACCTTTGAGCACGGGAATACGTTGACCGGTGATGGTATAACGACCGGACTTCCCTGCCACAGTGGGGGCTTGCGCGTTGGCCAGGGGCCGGAAGACGGCCACGCTGGCGACCAACATCACGAGGATGGCGGCGCAACTGCCCCATTTCCAGATTGCAGTGCGAGACATAACGTTCCTTTCAGATCCATCAGCTACTCAGGCCATCGGCGTCAACGACGATGTTCCAGCCGATGGTCGGCATGGTCCACTTGCCCGCCGACGCACCAGCGCGCCAGCGGAAGAACATAAAGGAGAACGCGACGCTGTCTGCTCCGCCTCTCGCTCACAACGCCTATCATTTGGGAAGGCACCCGAAAAAGGGCGCACGATCCCCTTATGCGGCCTCCGCCGCTTGCGTGCTGGAGAAAGAGACGTTGAAAGTAAGTATACGGATCGTAAGGTGAAAGTCAACAAGCGAAGCGGCGGATTGCAAAGAATTCGTAAAGATTGGTGCGCCGAGAACGGAAGAGCGTTACGGGCCGCCCCATTTTCCCCCAGCACGGGGAGCGTTTTGTCCTGCTCCCCGTGCGCACTTTACCCGCTTACCAGGCGGAAGGTGGCGGCGGGGGAACGACAGGAGGGCGATCATTGCAGGTGATCGTGTTCGGTAGCTCCCACGCGGCGAGCCAGGGTCCGGTGGTCCCGCCGCCGGTGTTGCCACCGAGGTCGGTCACACTGAACTCCGAGCCAGCCGAGGTGAAATGGAAGGAGCCGCAGTTGTTGATGCCGACGGCCCCGACGTTGCGCGCGACGACGTTTTGGAACGTCGCGTTGCCAGCGGAGCGCGCGCTCAGCACCGACGTGCCTGTTCCATCCACATGGATGTCCTGAAAGTGGACATTCGAGATGGAGTAGCGATCCTTCACCGAATAGTCGGAAACGATCAGGATCGCGTTGTAGGTACTTTGCAAGAAGTTGTCGCCCGTCACCTCGATGTCTGCCGTGAGCGAGCCTTCGAGCGCGTAGAGCCAGATCGCGCCAAGGCCGATCTTCCAGTTCAGCTCGAATGAGCCGGCCCGCACGGTCGTGTTATCGGTGAATCGGAGGTAGCCGGCGAAGGGGGTCGCGCCGAAGCGTGCGCCGGCGTGGAGGCCGCTGCCTTCGCGCACGGGGTCGGCGACGATGTTGTTCGACACGGTGTTGTCGCGGCCACCATAGATGGCGATGCCGTTGGCAAGCACCGGATTCTGCACCGTGTTGTGGTCGAACACGTTGTTGGCATCCTCAATGCCGGGCTGCCCGCTGACGGCCTGCGACCACATTGCCAGGGCGTCGTCCCCCGTGTTGCGAATGAGCGAATTGACGACTTTCGAGTTGGTCACGCCCTGATGGAAGTTGATGCCGTCCGCGATCTGGTCCATGATGACCGTGTTTGCGATGGTGACATTGTTCATCGGCCCATCGAGCCAGATGCCGACTTTCGTGTGCTGAATGAAGAGACCGTCGATGGTCGAGTTGCTCAGCGCGCCGCCAATGCCGTTCACCTGATCGGTGTCGATGCGCTCGCGCACGTCGCCTTCGATGGCGAAGTTCGACAGGTGGACGTTGTTACTCCCGCCGTCGGCGGCATACTTGCCGTAAAAGCCGACGCCGGTGTGGAGGGAGCCGTCGGGCGCTGGTGTGGCGAGCGTGACCTGATGGCCAGTCACGATGGACCACCAACTGCCGGCCCCTTCAATCGTGACATTATCAACGATGATATGCCGGTTCACCTGGAACGTGCCAGCCGGGATGTAGACCGTCTTCCCTGATTTTTGCGCCGCCTGAATCGCGCGATCAAAAGCATCCGCTGAGTCAAGATTACCGCTAGGGTCAGCACCATAGTCAGTCACCGAGACGGAGCCTGCCGGCTGGGGCGTGGGATCGGCAACCTGCTGGAAGTCGGCGAGGTCAATGACCGTCCAGGCTGCATTTGAATCAGCCGGCATGGTCAGACGGACGACATCTCCCGCCTGGTACGTGTTGTGGAGCAGCACGCGCTGATCGTCGTAGAAGTGCATCGGCCTGAAAGGGATGGACACCGTCGGTGGTGGATTCGTTTGATCCGGGACGCACGAGCATTCGGTGATCCACCAGTCGGGGTGCAGCACGCCAGCATTCGGGTCGTTCGTGAACGGATAGAGGTTGTAGAGATACGAGTATTTCGAGGTCAGTGTGATCGTCTGCGGATGAGTACTTGCACTGCCATTGTGCTCGACGCTCACCGTCAACGGGGCGTCGATGCCGCCGCCGGTCGGGGCGTCGGGGATCGCGTAGCGGATCGTCATCGCGTTCGCCCGCTGGGTGAGCGTGAAGGCGACGTACTGGCCGGGGGCGAGTTTGACGGCTTGCCGGCCCGACGCTTCACCGGACAGGGTGTAGGCCGAGGGGTCGTAGGGGAGGATTGTGCCGTTCGTTGTGGCGTTTTCGGCTTCCTGCTCGACGATACCGAGTTGAGCACCGCGTCCCGCGACGAGCGATGGGTCGATGGCGGCGACGGTCACGCGCGGCGAAGCTTGGGCGTTGGCGTGTTGCGGAAAGAGGATGATGCCGACGATGGCCACACAACTCGTGAGCGTAATGAGAGATACCAGGAGGACACGACCGCGTTTGGGGATTGCTCGTGCGGCGGTTTGCCACGCGCCGCGTGTGGGTAGCGCAGCACCATTGTTGCGAAAGGACATGCTTCCAGCTCCTTTGTGCTGTTTTTCACAGCTTTGTGTTGCCAAGGGGCGACGACCGAACCAGCTCTACGTTGTGATCGATCTGCACAGCGCGGAATCGCGGGGAATACCTGCCCAATCAACGATCACCCTTGATCTGAGAGGCGCAAGGAGGATGGGAGCGCGCCGTTTTACTCATGCAACTTTCGCCAGCTTGCCGAAAGTTTTTTAGGGAAACGATTCCCATCGACCTTGAAGGTATCTATACCAGATGAACCGGCGATTGTCAAGAGGTACTAGCGCAGAAATTGGGCGGCGTTTTTACCCAATCTTTACGAATGTTCACGGAAACCTTAACGCAAACGACCTGTCATCTTCACTCCCTGGGCGTACAATGGAGGCATCTTCTTGGGCGATGTGCGCCTATTTTCCTGAACTCGACGGAACCACACCCCCCCTTGACCTATCCCACTGGTGCAGGGACGACGGTCGGGCGGCGTGCGTGGGGCCACATTTGGCGGAGGTGTTGGATGGCAAGCCCAACTGGGAGCATCGCGCTACCCCAGGCGACGGGTCTGCGCGCACGTGGGCAAAGCTTGTGGGATGCCTGGTCGGTCCCGCATAGCGCGGCGCGCAATTTCATTTACTCAGCGACGTTCTGGGTCGCGCTGACCGACACGATGGGGCTGGTCACCTCCACCGAATTCGTGGATCCCGATCTCTTTGGCGGCATTCCGTGGATGGAATTCGGGCGCATGCGCTCGATGCATGTGAACGGCGTGGCGTTTCTGTGGCTCTCGATGGGCTACGCGGGAGCCTTCTTCTATATCATCTCGAAGCTGAGCGGGCGACCGCTGTATAGCGAGCGCCTGGGCAACATCACCATGCTCCTGTGGAACATCTGGGGCGTGGCGCTGATCCTGACGCTGGGCGCGGGTTTGACGCAGGGCCGTGAATACGCAGAGGCGATCTGGCCGCTGGATATCATGTTCCTGGTGATATTAGGCTTGATCGCCTTCAACATCTTCATGACGTTGGCCTCGCGCGTGGAACCGCGCCTATATGTCAGCGCGTGGTACATCATCGGCGCGATGGTATGGTTCCCGAACGTGTACGCCATCGGCAATGTTGTGTGGAACCCGCCGTATGGGTCGCTGCAAGGTATCAACGATGCGACGTGGAACTGGTTCTATGGCCACAACATCCTGGGCCTGTGGTTCACGACGGGCGGCGTTGCCATCGCCTACTATATGATTCCCGCGATCACACGCACGCCGGTGTATAGCCACTTGCTATCGATGGTGGGCTTCTGGACGCTGGGCCTCTTCTATACGATGGTCGGCCAGCACCACTTATTGCAGACGCCGACGCCGGGCTGGTTGAAGACGGTGGCGACGCTCGGCTCGATCTCGCTTTTCGTGCCGGTGCTGACCTTCATCACGAACATCTTCATGACGATGCGCGGCAACTGGCAAAAGATCTACGAGAGTGTGCCGCTGAAATTCGTGGTGACGGGCGTCATCTTCTACTTGATCACCTGTATCCAGGGGCCGTTCCAGGCGACGCAAGGCTTCAACCGGCTGATCCACTTCACGCAGTGGATCATCGGCCACGCACACCTGGCGCTGCTCGGCGCGTTCACCTTCATTTTGATGGGCGCGTGCTATTACATCATTCCAGTGACGCTGGGGCGGCGCATCTACAGCATCAAGCTGGCGGAAGCGCAGTTCTGGCTGATGACGCTCGGCTTCCTGGGCTTCTTCATCAGCCTGCAAATCGCGGGCCTGATTCAAGGTGCCTGCTGGATGACGACGAATCACTCGGTCTACTGGTGCCTGACGGCGATTCGCCCCTACCTGATCGCGCGGTCGGTTTCCGGCGCGCTGATGGTCTCCGGCGGCTGGATTCAGATCTACAACCTGTACAAGACGGCGACAGCCGGCCAGTATATCTCGTCGGTCTCCGGGCCGGCGGCGGCGGATGCCGGCGGCTTGTGACGCCGGCGTGCTACGAAATCGCGTGGGGCGCGGCACAGGATGGCGCGCCCGCCTGAACGCAAAAG
This sequence comes from Ktedonobacteria bacterium, assembly GCA_027459785.1. Lineage (GTDB taxonomy): Bacteria > Chloroflexota > Ktedonobacteria > Ktedonobacterales > JACDGC01 > JAJPKG01. The sequence goes on from DAIDGU010000025.1 coordinate 22,410, forward strand.
GAGAGAGCCATGACCAACTCGCCCCCGCCGCAGCAAGCGCCGGTGCGCGGTCGCCGCGTCTATCGCGTGGGCCGCGATGAATTCCGGGCCGTCTGGCCCGTCGCGGTTTTCGCGGCGCTATGGATCGCCGTGATCTACGGCATCTTGCTGTATGAGTCGCTCTTTCAGTTACCCCTGCTGGCATACGTGAAATGATGAAGGGAGCCATGATCCAATGCGCATGACGCTCGGTTCCACCGCAGTCGGCGCAGCCATCGTTGTGTTCAGCGTCATCTTTGTGGTGGTGGCGATGCCGGTGCTGGTGTTTCACCCGCGCCCTTCCGACATCGCGGAGCCGTATACAGCGGCACAACTCCACGGGCGCTACGTGTACATGCAGAACGGCTGTTTCTATTGCCATAGTCAATTCATCCGCCCGCAGGACTGGAACCAGCCCGGCGTGGAAGATTCCAATGGGCGCGTGGCGCAGGCCGGCGATTACGCATACCAGCAGACGGCGATGCTTGGCCAGCACCGCAACGGCCCCGACCTCTCAGAGGAGGGTGGCGTCCACCCGGACGACTGGCACCTGGCCCACTTCTATAATCCACGTTTCGTGAACCCGAAGTCGATCATGCCGGAGTTCTCGTACCTGTGGACGACGAACAGCGACGGCTCCGTCACGCCGACGACCGATCTGCTGGACCTGATCGCGTATGTGCAGAACCTGGGCGGCAAGCTGGGCGACGAACGCTACGCGGAGCAACTTTCGCAGAAGCAGTTGTTCGCCAACGCGATCCTCGCGCCACCGAACCCGCAGATTCAGGCGCTGTACGGCGTCAAAGATCCAGGCGCACAATTGGGCGACACGAACCAGAAGGCGCTGATCTCGGTGGTGCCGCAGAAGTTCTGGGATCTGCTCGATCCGGTGCCGGCGGACGACCGTTCGCTGATCGACGGCAAGACGATCTTCGTGACGAACTGCATCGGTTGCCACGGCGTGAAAGGCAACGGGCAGGGACCGGCAGACCAGTTCCTGAACCCGTATGCGTATAACTTCACGGATGCGAACAACATGGCGCATGGTCTGAGCACCAGCCCCGGTTCGCTCTATGAACATATCCTGTATGGCATCAAGGGAACGGCGATGCAACCATTCGGCCAGGATCTGACAGTGCAGAACATCTGGGACGTGGTCAACTTCCTGTACACAATCCCGAATGGTGGTCTGACTGATCCCAGTGGCCCGCATATGACGCAGTACATCCAGTGGTCGCCCTCGGCGGAACTAGAAGATCTGCTGAAAGTGCCACAGGTCAGTCCGGCGAGTGGAACGACATCCGTGGCGACGCCCGGCCCATCGGCCTATCGGGAAAATAACCCGATCCCCATTGTGGTGCGAGGCTAAGACTGGGAAAGCGGCGGACAGGAATGTCCGCCCCACGAACTCCCCCTCTCCATCGGCAGATGGGGAGGGGGTCCGGGGGTGGGGCCGCAAAGCAAAAGAGGTGCAATTATGGTGGGATGGGGACGCTTGGCGCGGCAGCGCCCGCTGGTGGCGGCGGGCCGCCTGGCGCTATTGGCCAGCTTGACGGCGGGCATGACGTTGGCGCTGGCGACGCCGGCGCTGGCTGATGATCGGCCTGATGGCGCGGAGATGGCGACGGCGGGCGGGATGATGGTTGTCATCATGCTCGCGTTCATCATTGCCGGGTTAGGCCTGCTGTGGTCCTGGAAAAACGGCGAGTATGAAGAGCCGGAAGAGATCAAGTATCACATGCTGGCGATCTCGGAAGACGAGCCGGAACTCTGGGGCGTTGGCACGCATGATGATGAGGAAGACTACTACGAAGACGAGCGGCCACGACGGCTGATCGGCCAGCCGGCAGTGCGCTGAGCGAGGTGGTGAGCATGACACAAGCGCGAATGGTGGTGCGACGACGTACCCCCTGGCAGCGCGCGAAGCGCACGCTGCGCCGGTACCGCGAGGTCATCATGATCGTGCTGACGCTGGCCATGAGCCTCGCCTTCCTGGCCTTCGGCTATATCGTCGCGCTGCTGTTGGAATCGCAACATCCGATGTGGTTCGGCAACGGCTATTGATTCGATAGGAGGTACTAGCGGATGCCAGGAGCAGAAGGCCGTACCGGCTGGCCGTGGGACGCTTTACCATGGCAATTGAACTGGGGCTTTCTCATCATCGAGATCTCCCCGTTTCTGATCTTGATCGGCGCGATCATTTTCGGCGCGCTCAGCAATCGCTTGCAGATCTTTAAGCCACGCCGAGGGGCGGTGGTCGAAGATATCGGCGGGGCGGTGCAGGAGAACGGCGCGCTGTTGGTGCCATACATCGTCGCCGCCCTCTGGATCATTGTTGCCATCGCGGTGATCATCTACACGTTCAATAACGCCATGTTCGGCGAGCAATATTAACCCTGGGCGACGGGAAGGAGGCAGCAGATGCCGGAAGAGCATGTGCCAACCGATTCAACCGATGAGTCGTGGCGTTTTGATGTCGGACCAGTGCCGCCGATGACGTGGTTCTGGATTTTCTTGATGGCGTTTTACGTCATCGCCACTGGCGTCGGTCTGTATTTCGCAATGGGCAATTACTACGTGACCATTCCCCAGGGAACCTGGCCACTGCGCTGAGCGAAGGAGGGGCAGACGATGGCATTCGTGCGGACCATCACCTACACGTTCCCATATGAGAATATCGAAGAGTTGCAGACGGGGACGGATACGTGGCTGCGCCTGGTGTCGGCGCACAAACTGCTGGCACAGGAAAGCCTGGGCATGCTTGACACGGGCGTCTGGATCACGCAGAACTCGGATACCGGCGCGGTGCGCGTGGTGAGCGTGACGGAGTGGAGCAGCCTGGAAGATATGCAGGCCTTCGCCAGTGATCCCGACGTGCGCTTGCATGAGACGGCGATCACACGGCTGACGACCGGCGCACCAGCCGTCGAGATCTACGAAGTCATGGGGTGACGAGCGGAAAGGGGCTGCTCCTCACGGGGAGCAGGTGAGCGTCGATGAGTTACTACGATAGCGGCTATCAATATCCGTGGGAGATCTGGCTCGGCCTGGCACTGGCGGCGCTGGCGCTGTATTTCTGCGTGCGCGTGTCGCGCCGGATGGATCGCCGCCGCGCGCCACATGCGGCCTCTGGCACCACGCCGCGCCCATCGGCCCCCCGGCGACCGCGCGCCACTCCACCAAAAGAGGATTAAGCGACGATGGATGCACCGGTTTGGACGAATGACCTGCTGTATCTCAAAGAGATGATCCTGACGATGGTCGTCACGACAGGTGTGACGCTGCTCTGTTTTTACTACAGCCGCAAGGCCGACCGTAAGCGAGCGGCACGCCTGGCGCATGGGCTACCGCCGGTGAAGCGCCCGCAGCAGACGATGAAGAAGCCGCCCGATACAGCGACGCTGTAAGCGCGTGGCGGCAGGATGAGGATGGATATGGCGACGACAGCAACGCGGGCGGCCCAAGCTCGCTCTAAAAGCGCGGCGCGCGTGACCACGCGCCCGGTGGCCGGGCGGACGGCAGCGGGAGCCGCCGCGCCAGCGAAAGCAGCCCAAGCCGTTACGGCAGGAGTTGCCCGCCGCGACGCGGCAGCGCCGCGCTCAGCTTCCGCCAAAACACCGGCCCCCAGCGAGCAAGCCACCAACGCGCAAGCAGCGGCGACGCCGAAGCCGCCGAAGCCGACGCGCATGGGGAAGCTGCTGGAGAGCATCGAATCGGTGCAAGCACCGCCGAAGGCGGAAAAGGTCGCGTGGCCGCGCTGGAAGAAGATTCTGCTATGGGTGGTCATGCTGATGCCGGTGTATGCCATCGTCATCTACATCATCGGCGCGTTTTATTTCTTGCCCTATGAACTGCGCGGCGTCGGGCTGAACAAATCGTTCACCACGCATGTGCAGAGCATGGCTGGTACGTTCGCCGTGCCGGATCAAGAGGGCGTGTTCTTGCAGACGAGCCTGAAGCCGCAGTCGCTCTCGATGATCATGCAATATAACGACAGCAGCTTGCAGCCGCCGGTGAACGAGCAGATGACGCTCGCGCCGACGGGGCTGAAGTATGTTTTGATCCGCCAGGCGCAGGTGTCGCGGCCCACGGATTACCAGATCTTCCCGCTGGGATCGACCACGCCGGTGAACTTGACGGCGCAACGGGTGCCGGCGTCGGGCGTCGCCATCATCGCGCTCTCGATGCCCAACGGCAAACCCTGGGCAAAGGGCTCGTATGAGATCGTCGTGCCGGAAGCCGGCCTGGACGACCAGTTTTACTACTGCTACTTCACTATCACCAGCTAGAGGCGAGGCGTTCATGATGCACACTTTTCCGGCGATTGTCGCGGTGCTGTCTACCGCTGAACAAAATGATCTGTGGGCAGTAGGGATAGTCTTGTTTTGCGCGCTCATCTATGTCGCCGCCAAGTTCGTTGGCGTGATGAAAGCGGCGTTTTTGGGCTTCGAGCTGGCGCTGACGATCCTCTGGTTCTGGGCGACGGCCTGGCAACTCAGCATCCGCAATGAGCCGACCAGCGATGGCGGCACGATCATCGGCGCGCTGCTCTTCCTGGCCTTCGGCATCGGCACGGCCTGGATGCTGTGCCACGAGATCATCACGACGGCCCGCAACCAATTCGGCCTTGAACTGAACCTATTCCGGCGCTACCACGTGATGGAGCGGCTGGCGATGCGGCAGACCGCGGTGGTGCCGCAAGAGGTGCCATTCGACCTGCCGCCGGAGGAGTAAGCCAGCTATGTCCACATCCATCACACGCAAACCAGTCGGTGGGCTGGACCGCCGTCCAGCGGGTAACATCATCGTCAAACCGCGCGCCATCATCGATCCCAATGCGGAGCGCATGTTCGTGCGCTTTTACGCCGCCGCCGCAATCGGGCTGGTGCTGGGCGGGCTTCAGGGTGTGGTGCAGCGTTTGCCGGGCATCTCGGATTGGCTCTACGCGGCGGGCTACGGCGGCCACCTGATCACCAACCTGGCGCAGACGCACATCATCATGGTCGGGGCTGGCACGCTCACCCTCACGGCCACGATGTACTATCTGCTGCCGCGCATCCTGAACCGCCCGCTGTATTCGCGCACGCTGACGCTGCTCTCGTTCTGGTTCACGGTCGTCGGCGTCTATAGCTTTTACTTCGTGATGCTGATCGAGGGCGTGGTGCTGGGCGGCGCGGTGACGCGCGGCGTGCCGTATGATACGGCGCGCGAACTGTTGGGCGCGTGGTATAGCGTGCCGACGGGCGTCGCGGGTGCCATCATGGGCATCGGCTACTGGCTTTTCATCTCTAACATCTGGCTGACAATGCGCGGGCCGCGCTCCTGGCAAGGACCAGAAGCCTTCGTCGCCAAGTATATTTGTGTCGGCGCGTCGTGCCTTTTCCTGGGTACCGTGCAGGGTTTCTATCAGGTGTTGCCGTGGTCGGTTAATTTCATCCGCGCCACCGGCCTGGCGGGCGAGGAGATCGATCCCGTCGCTCACGCGCATATCAATATGGTTGGCGGCGTGGCCGTGACGCTGATGGGCATGAGCTATTACATCTTGCCGCGCATTCTGAATAAGCCGATCTGGAATCTCAAATTGGCGCGCATCTCGTTCTGGTTCACGCTCATCGGCGTCTTCGGCTTCTGGCTCTCGTTGCTGTCGCTGGGCATCATCGAAGGCAACATCATGCTGGGCCTGATGCGCCACGCCAACAACCTTTCGGTGGATGCAGCGTATCAGCTGGCGATCAATCGGGTGGGCATCTGGCATAACCTGCTGCGCGCGGGGTTCGGCATCACGATGGGGATCGGCTTCTGGTCGTATATCCTCATCATCTATAAGACGGTGACGGGCAAAAAGACGGCAAATGCGTACCCGAAGGAGCTGGTGACGGGCGATGTGCCGGTTCCCGCGCCGAATGCCGACACGCGCTTCAACGCGGTCTTCTTCGTGGCGGCGGCGACGGCGATGCTGATCGGCACGATCCAGGGTGTCATTCAAATCATGCCCTTTGCCAGCAATTGGCTCGACGCCGCCGGCCAGGCGGGCGATATGATCACACCGCTGGCGCACGCGCAGATGAATATCGTCGCCAGCACGGGCTTCGCGCTGATGGCGCTGGTCTATTTCACGCTGCCCAAGCTGAGCGGCAAGCCGTGGGTGAGCCAGCCGCTCATCCGCTTCTCGTTCGTGCTGATGGTGACGGGCATCCTGCTGTATTACGCATCATTGCTGACGCTGGGGTTCATCGAGAGCATCCGCGTCCACCAATTGATCGCGCTGCCGCACGGCTGCCAGGGGAATCCCTGTGACGAACTGACGGCCTTCAACATCGCGCGCAGCGAAGTGGGCTGGGCGCATCCCTTCTGGCTGAGCTTCGCCAACGTCTTCCTGGCGGGCGCGTATATCACCTACGCGGCGAACGTGCTGGCAACGCTCGGCCCTGAAAACGTGCGCGGCTCGCTGGCGGAATGGATCTTGCAAGCGGCCTATATGATGGATCGTGCGCTGAAAGTGAACAAACGCCAGCAGGTGTCGGATGTGGCCGTGCTGCGCATGCGGGCAATCCGCACGTTCTTCATCGAGTTCTTCGTCGGCATCCTGGGCTTCGTCGGCGCGGGCTGGGTGACGTCGGGCCGCCCAGCGTTCGGCATGACGCTGTTCTTCACCTGGTTCACCGGCTGGCTGATCTATGTCGAATGGAACCTGGCGGCGCAAGCGCAACTCTATGGGCCGGACTTCGGCTTCGTCGCGCCGGTGTTGCCGCTCTACTTCGGCCTGGCGCTGCTCTCGGCGATCTACGCCGCTCTGACCTACTGGCGGCGTGGCATCAAACGCAAGCTCGCCGCGCCCGCCCCATCGCGCATCGTCGAGGCGAACGCGCTGTTGATCGAGGATGTCCCCGCGAGCAGCATGGCGGACTGACGACGGCCCCACCCCCCGACCCCCTCCCCGTCTTTGATGGAGAGGGGGTGATTAGCTATGCTGGCTGATCGCTTTCATCTACGCGATCAGCCTGAAACGCTGTTTTATACCAATTGCGGGGAAAGACGGTGGACATCGAGGCCGGACAGACAGGAATGTCTGTCCTCCGGGGGAGCGTAATGACCGACAGGAATGGCTGTCCTCCGTTATCCATACTGATCACCCGAAAAGCATGTAATGTCTACGCTCCCCTCTCTATCCGCAGATGGGATGTAGGGGCGATGCCTTGTGCTCGCCCTGGGGGTGGGGCCACCTCGTCGCCCAAATGTCCCACTTGTGCAATCACACGTTTTACGTGCGGGCATGGTTGCGGTATCATACCTTCATGCTTATTCGCTATAAATGGCTGCTATTGTATAACGGCAGGCTATAAAGCGACGGATGCAGGGATGGTCGAAGGGAGGATGCCTGTGTTTCCGAGAGTGGATCACCGGCAGGGATGGCCGAAGGCGCGCACAGGGCTGGTGGCGACGGGGATGGTCGCTGTGCTGCTGCTGGTGAGTGTTACTGCGCTGCTGATCAGCGCCCAACGGGCGGCCACCGTCCGTTCAACGCAATTATCCGCATTGTTTCCGACGGCGACGGCGGTGCCGTTGCTCATGCCCACCCATGCCGGCCTGGCCGTGCCACAAGCGCCCGGCGCTGATCTGGCGGTTTTTGCCGCGCAGCCCCATGCGGCAGCATGGCTGGGCCACGCGATCTCCCCCGAACTGGCGGACGGCAACGGCGAACAGCAGGTGTTCGTCAACGGCGTCGTCCTGCGCTCCGGTACCCAGGTGGCCCCGCAGCCCGTCGTCGCGCAGTTGATCGCGCGGGGCGCGGCAGTGCCGCTCGGCCCGGCAACCTCGCCGCTCACCTATGCAGCGCTGGTCGCCGCCGCCGATCCCTCGGCGCAGGTGGTGCCGCCGTGGTGGTGGCAGGCAGGGCAAGATCCCGCCAGCGTCGGCATCTTCGTCACGCAGACGACGAGCGCCGGCACGGCCTATGGCCATTATATCCCCGCGCCCTTCGTTCCGTACCTGCTGAGCCTGGGCGATTGGCAGCAATGGCTGGGCGTGCCGCTGACGGAAGCGCAGGATGTCGTCGTTCCCGTCGGCAACAGCCCCCACCACATTGTCATTCAAGCGTATGCGAACGGTGTGCTGTGGTATGATCGCTCGCTAGCCGGCACGCCGGTGATCCATGCCCAGCCGGTCGGGGCGGATGACCTGGCGGTTTTTGGATTGCCCACGATCAGCATCCCCGCCGACCGCGCCGCCTGGACACTGCCCGCGCCCCTGACCGTCCGCGCCCAGCCGAATAGCCCAAATGGCGTAGCGACGTTCCTGACGCCCTTTGGCGTTTTGCTGGCGGGCGACGACAAATGGGTCGGTGCGGCGCTGTGGTACCACATCCGCTGGCGCAATGTGTTGGAAACGCGCGACGGCTGGCTGCCCGCGAGCCAATTGGCCTTGGAGCGCCCCGCGCACCTGGGCATGCAGCTCGCCGACCTGGATGCGCTCTCGCCGCGCCTCATGGCGGATGCCAGCGTCTATGGCGCGAACGTGACGCTGGCGATCTACGATCCGGCGTCGCAGCACTACTACGCCTACAATCCGGACGAGGGGTTGGAGATGGCCAGCATGTTCAAGGTGCCGATCATCGTGACGCTGTTGCATGAGGTCGAGCAGGAAGGGCGCAGCCTGACTTCCGACGAAGTGGCGGAGGCGACTTCTATGATCGAAGTGTCGGATAACGTCGCGGAAGGCGCGCTGTATGATGAGGCGGGCGGCTATGACGGAGTGACGAGCTATATCAATTCGCTCGGCATCAACGATATCGCCATCAACACTGACGGCATCGGCTCTACGCTGCTCTCGCCGGTCTCCGCCGTGCGCCTGATGGAAGACATTCGCGCGCACCGCATCCTTACGCCGCACGACTGCCAGTTCATCCTGCACCTGATGGCGAACGTCGTCAGCTACCAGCAGGTGGGCGTCGCCCAGACCGCGCCGCCCGGTGCCGCGTGGGCGATGAAGATCGGCTACGGTCCCGGCATGGACACGCTGTGGCTGATGGATTCGATGGGAACGGTGACGTATAAGGGCTACGCCTACGATCTGGCGATCTTCAGCCGCGACTCCCAGGATTTCGCCTCTGGGGCTTACGTGGTGAATCACCTGTGCAGCGAAGCGGTGCAGGCGCTCACCGGCGTCGCGTAACGCCCTGCCCCGCATCTAGAAGATTGAGCAATGGATCAACCGATGCGGCGGACAGGAATGTCCGCCCCAAGCTGATTGATGTCCGCCCCACGATCTTTGTACGGACGCGATTCAGCGCGCCCTTGTCGTCGCTTTGGCTCCCTCTGTGGTCGTCTGGGGGGCTGCGTCACCCCACCAGCGGCAGGGCGAATTCATCGATCTGCTGGGCGATGGGAGCCTGGCATGCCCCTTCGCCGCCGCGCTCCTTCATGATGACGACCGCCAGGCGGGCGGGACCGCTGACGCCGGCATAGGCATCATCCGGGGCGAGCGAGATGAACCAGGCATGCGGGTTGCCGGAGGCGAGCTGCGCCGTGCCGGTTTTGCCGCCGATGTGCGCCGATGAATTCATGATGGCGGCGATGGTGCCGCCCGATGCGCCCACCGAGCCATAGGTGACGACATCACGCATCGCCACGCGCACCCCCTGGGCCGTCGCGGTGGACATCACCTGGCCCAGCGCGACGGGCGCGATGGGAGCGACGCTGGCCGGATTGCCATCATGGGGGACGATCTTCAGCGCCAGGCGCGGGGCGAAAAGCGTGCCGTTCGCCGCCACCGCGCTCGTGATCATCTCCATCGTCAGCGGCGTCAGGAACAGTTGGCCTTGCCCGTAGGCCGTCGTGGCCAGGGAAACCGGATCGAGCGTGCCATTCTGGTAGAGATAACTGGGTGAGGTGCCGGCGGCATCGGTGTCAATCGGCACCGGCTGGACGTTACCGGGCGTCGAGAGGAAGAAACGCTGGGCATATTGCGTCAGCAGGTTCGGCCCCAGTTGCGTGCCGACGCGCGCATACACCACGTTGTCGCTGTATGCATAGGCATGTTGCAGATCCAGCGGGAAGGAGGGTGGCACCGGCCCATGTGTATAGGCGTCCAGGTTGTTGCTGGTGATCGAGAAGCCGTTGACGGTGTAGGCCGTGGCCTGCGCCTGGGAGTATTGGGTATGCAGCGTGTCGCTGCCGCTATCCAGCGCCGCCGTCAGCGTCAGCGTTTTGAAGGACGAGCCGGGCGGATATAGTCCTTGCAGAGGGCGATCCAGCAGGAGTCCCGCCGTGCTGTGCAGCAGTTGATTCCAGTATTCCGCTGCGACGGTGGTTTTGGGATTATCTGAGGCAGGGTTCATGTTGCCCAGCGTGTCGGCATTGAAATACGGCTCGCTGATCATCGCCAGGATCTGCCCGTTGCGGGGATCTTCCACGATGATGCTGCCGACCGAACTGGCGGGACAGATGGGACCAACTACCTGATTGGCAAAGACTTTTTGCAGTTCGGTCTGGATGCGCGTGTCGATGTTGAGATAGACATCCGCGCCACAGTCGGCGGCACTCTGCCCACTCAGCGTCTGATCGTAGTATTTTTCGAGGCCGGTGACGCCGTAGAGCGGACTGAAGTAACCGATGATGGGCGAGAGCGATGGGAAGGTATAGCGCCGCCGCCAGCCGCCGGGCGAGAGTGGATCTTTCACCGAGTAGGCCAGCACCACGCCGTTGCGGTCGAGGATGCGCCCGCGCTGACCGATGGCATCCTGGCAGTTCGTGCTGATCACCGGCGTGGCCGTGGGCGGGATGGCCGTCGCGGTCGGGGGGATGCTGGGGGTCGCGGTCGCCGGCACGGTGGTGGGCGTGGGGGTGGCGGGCGGCAGATAGCCCAGCGGCGCGCACGCCGCCAAGGCAGACGCCGCGACAAGCGCGACGAAGGCGAAGACACGGGGACCACGGAACAGGGATCGCATAAAAAGCCTCCATCCACGGCACTGATAATGGCGCACTTGCTGTACGAGTCGTTCAAACTTATAAACGAGCGACAGCGCCCTGGCGCTGCAAAGGCGCTACTGATATGAAAAATGCACATGTGGGCATGAGAAATGTGGTGGACAGGCAGCGGTATCTATACGGACGTGGTACAATAGAGAGAAACGGCTGAATCCTGCGCCCATTTGCATGTAAGGATGCTTGCTTTTTCAGGAAATAGCTGAACTTTCGTATAAAGGGTGAAAGTCTCCTATGGGAGATTCTGATACAACCAATTCTACCAAAACTAATGGCCATCGCTCGCGTGGCGAACGTTACGCGATGCTGCGCATGCGGCTACGTGACAAGGCCGTGCCGGAACGCCAAGCCGCGTCGTCGGAGGAGCAGAGCGACGCGGCTACGCCGCTGACGGCCAACGGGCAAACTGCGCAGGCGGAGCCGGCGCAAGAGCAGGCCGCCGCTGCGGCTGAGGGAACCTCCGAGCCAACGGGCGAGATAGAGCCGCAAAGTGAGATGGTCACGGGGCGGGAACACCTGGGTAGCCGCTACTATCGTGTACGACTTCTGCGCTCCCGCAACACGACCATCGACGGCAACGAGCCGCGCTCCGAGATGGCGGAGCCGCCGCAAGGCGGCTTTTTCACGCGCATCAAGAATGCGCTGGTGGGTTCGCCGATTCCTTCCGAGAACGCGATCCATGAGCGCATCGGCATCGTCAAGGCGCTGGCGCTGCTCTCGTCCGACGCCCTCTCGTCCGTCGCCTATGGCACCGAGGCTTCGCTGGCGATCCTGCTGACGGCGGGCATCGCCCTTTCTATGATCAATCTGGTGATCGGCGCGATCATCATCGTGCTGCTGGCGATCGTCGCCTTCTCCTATCGCCAGACAATCATGCACTATCCTACTGGTGGGGGTTCGTATATCGTCGCCAGCGACCACCTGGGCGAGATTCCAGGCTTGATCGCCGCCGCCGCGCTGCTGCTGGATTACATCCTGACGGTGTCGGTCTCCGTTTCCGCCGGCGTGGATGCGGTGACCTCTGCGTTGCCGACGCTCTTCGGGGTGCGGGTGTGGATCGGCGTCTTCTTTATCGCGGCCATCGTGATCATCAACCTGCGTGGGGTACGCGAGTCGGGGTCGATCTTCGCCATTCCAACGTATCTTTTCGTAGGCAGCTATCTGGTCGTCATCCTGGTCGGCTTGTTTCACGCCGCCAGCACAGGCGGCTTGCTGGTGGCGATCCCGCCGCATGTGGCGCACCTGCCGCGCCCCGATGGCAGCTATCAGCCGATTATCCCGACTGATAAGCTGACGATTTTCCTATTGCTGACGGCGTTCGCTTCTGGTTGTTCGGCGATGACCGGCACCGAGGCCATCGCGGATGGTGTGCCGGTCTTCCGGGGCGCGCAGCCGCGCGATCAATCGATCAACGCGACGAAGACGTTGATCATTATGGCCTCGTTGCTGGCGGTGATGTATGGTGGCACGACGTTCCTGACGTGGCGCTTCGGCATCATGGCCTATCAGAACAGCAACCCCACCGTGCTGTCGCAGATCGCGGATGTCCTCTTCGGCCACGGCTGGTTCTACTACCTGTTTCAGATCGCAACGACGCTGATCTTGACGCTGGCGGCGAATACGTCGTTTTCGGACTTCCCGCGCCTCTCGTCGATCCTGGCGCGCGACAACTATATGCCCCACGCCTTCAAGTTGCGCGGCGGGCGACTGGCCTTCAACACCGGCATTCTGGTGCTGGGCGTATTGTCATCGCTGTTGCTGATCGTCTTCAGCGGCAGCACTGATGCGCTGATCAACCTCTACGCGCTGGGTGTTTTCACCGCCTTCACGCTGTCGCAGTCGGGCATGGTCGCGCGCTGGCTGCGCGAAAGAGAGCGCGGCTGGCAGGCGGGCGCGATCATCAGCGGCATCGGCGCGGTGGCGACGGGCATCGTGACGATCATCATCGTCGTCTCGAAAACACCGCGTGGCGCATGGGTGATCCTGATTTTGGTGCCGCTGCTCGTCCTGATGTTCAAGGGCATCAAGCAGCACTATCAGCGTGTGGAAATCGCAGTGGCGCAGATGCCCATCCACAGGCCCAATGAACAGCGGCACGTGATGATCGTGCCGGTGGCCTCGCTCAACAAGCTGGCGATCAGCGGTCTGGCTTATGCCCGCTCGCTGACCCCGTATGTCATGGCGGTGAATGTTTCCCTGGATAAACAGGAATCCGAGGAGGTGCGTCGTTCCTGGAATCAGGTGCGCGACACCTATTTGCGCGGCGGTCCCGTGCCGGATGAGGTGGACCTGAGTACGGCCTATGATGATGCTGAGAAAAAGGCGTATATCAAACCGGGACCGGAACTGGTGATCATCGAGTCGCCATTCCGGCTACTGGCAAAGCCGATTGTCCGTTACATCGACAAGTTTCATAAAGCTCATCCCAACGATGTCATCACCGTCGTGCTGCCTGAATACGTGCCGCAGCATCCGTGGGATAACATCCTGCATAACCAGACGGCGCTGTGGCTGAAACTGGCCCTGTTGAGCCGCCCCTATGTCGCCACCACCAATGTGCCGTACCGGCAAGAGACGAAGCGACCGCCGGCCTAGCCGGCGATGGTGAGCGTGGCGGAATACAACGTGGTGCCGTTACCCTGACGCACGGCGGCGGCTGAAGGGCCGTAAATGAGCGCCAGGCGATAGATGCCGGGCGGAAAAGCATGCAGGGCCAGCCCTGGATAGCCCGCCTGAATCGCGCTGGTATACGCGCCGCCGGGCGCGATGGCCACCGGCAGCGCCGGGCGGCCCAGGGGGCAGCGCGCCACGTTCGTGCCGGCGAAGCTGCCGTCAGGCTGGCGCATCGCCAGGCTCAAGATCGAGCAACTCGCCTGGGTGTCGTAGGCATAGATCGGTGCGGTCGTGCGGTTCGACACCGTCACGTGGATGACGGCGTTGGCGGCATATGAGGCATGATCGGTGGCGATGCGCACCGCGCCGCCGGTGTCGGTGCCAGGGCTGCTGGTCGCCGCCCAGCCGTTGCCGGTGCCGCAACCATTCAGCAGCAGCACGAGGCTGAGTGCGCCCAACAGCGCGCCGATGATATGTTGGCGAATTGGCATAAGGCTAGGCATACATCCTCCTGATGAAAAGACTATCACCAAGAGGACGAATGCCCAAGGCAGGATGTTCCCGCTAGACGTAATCGTCCTTTTTCAAGCTTTTGATCTCGGCTTCGAGTTGGGCAATCTTGCGCTGCCGGTCGGCCTCGCGCTGGCGGCGCTGAGCGTCTTCGTCCGGCAGGACTGGTGGTTGCCCTGGCTGATACGTGCCAGCATAGTAGTTGCGGCGCGACCAGCGACGGCCCCGGTAGCCCCACATCGGCCAGATGAAAAAGATCAGCCACCAGAAGCCAAAGATGAAGTGGGGCGCGAAGACGATGGCCGCGATGATCGCGCCGATGATCACCGCCGTCCCCAGCGACCGCACGACCAGTTCGAGGTTCGGGTTCGGCTGGCGCGGGAGGGCTGCCGCCTGGGCTTGTTGGATGCCCAGGGCGTGTTCGCGCGCGGCTTTCTCTTTGGTATAGCGTTCCGTTGCTGATGCCGCCAAGTGTTGATCCATCTCCGGGTCTAGTTCGCGCCCGGCGGCGATGGCCGCCTGGATCTCGCGCTGCAAGGCTGCGTTGTCTTCAGGATTCGGGTTGCTCATCTGCTTATCCCCCTGCTCGCTTGGCACGCCGCTCGTGTCATTCAAGATATATCTATAGTATGCCACAAGTGCGCCAGCTTTACCAGTGACTTTTGCCATATTTCGCGGCATGCCTTGTGTCATGGGGCCGGACTGATCTGCCAGAGGATGATGACGCTCAGGTCCAGCGATCCAGTGGCGATCCAATCACCGGACCACTGCACGCTGCCCAGGCTATCCGCGGTCGTGCCGCTGACACCTTGTTGGCGCTCAATTTGGGCGGCATTTTGTGCCAGCATTGGGGTGGTCATCACCGCCAGCGCGTGGCGTATATCCCACAGATACAGATGGCCATCTTCAGTGACCGTAGCGATATAGGGGTGGTAGGCTCCCGGTCCCCAGATGCCGTCTTTCAAAACGCTGTCGTGGACCAGGCGGATTGTGTTGTGACCAGAGGCGACATCCCACACACGCGCTGTCTCATCGACGCTGGTGGACAAGAGATCCTGCCCATCTTCAGACCAAATAAGTGAGCGTATTGGTCCAGCACTGCCGATGAACTGGCGCGGCTTGTTCCAGGTGGGGACGTGATAGACAAAAATCGCGTCGTCATTGCCGCCCGTCGCCAACCAATGGCTATCCGGCGACCAGGCGACGGCGGTAGCATAGTCACGATGGTCGCTGAGTACCTGCAAGAGCGCGCCGGTCGTGGGATTCCAGACGCGCACCGTAGCGTCCCACGAGGCCGAGGCCAACATCGTGCCATCCGGCGACCATGCTAGCCATTGAATCTGATCGGTATGGCCGCTGAGCCAGCGTACGATCAGACCAGTGGTGGTATCCCAGATGGCGATATGACCCGCGAAGTCGCCACCCGCCAGATAGCGATCATCCGGCGACCAGGAGAGCGCATTGGCATGTGCTTTGAAGGCCGGTTGCAACGGGCGTAGCGACCAATTGTGTGCGCCGTCCCACAGCGCCACCATACCGTCCGTCGAGGCTTCCGCTAACCAGGGATGCTGATGCGCCCAAGTGACGGTCATCACGTTGCCCAGTCCCACCAGGATGCGCGTCGCGCGGATGACAAGCGGCGATGAATGGGGCGCAGCCGCGACCTTGAGTTCTCCGCGTAGCAGACTACTTAATATGATCACGGCTAGGATGAGTACGCCAGCGCGCATCAGATTACGCTGCCACGAAGGCGCATAGCGTGGGCGACGACCGGAGGGCCATTCGATGAAGATCCGGCCATGCCGCTGACCCGCCAGCCACATCTGGCACCCGGCCACCGCACGCTGGAACGCATGCAGCGCCGGCAGGACGCGCTGCACCAGCAGCGGCTCGGGCGGGGGCGGTAGCGCCACCAGCGCACGTTCCTTTGGCACACCATCAGTGTTATTGGAAAGCATCTGTCGCACAGTATCAATCTGGCAATCTAGCGCATTGCTGATGGCGGCGTCTTCTATCTCGCGCGCGCCCGTCAATGGCAGCACCACCATGGCGGGGTCCGGCACTACCACATCCGGCGGCGGATGTTTCGGATGCCGCGCCCGTAGCGGCCAAAAGAACCGGACGAGTAACAGACGCTTAATCTTTTTGTTGGGCCAACGATGGTACGGATCGATAATTTTGCAGATATCATTGATATGCGTCTTCACCGTGGACGCCGCCTGATCCCCTATGGCATCGTTCGAGGGCAATCTGGCATCTTTGCCCCAGCAATAAATCAACGTATCAATGAGCATCTGCTGCTCTTTGGTCAATCGGCGGAAAAACTCCTGTAATTGCGCGTGGTGTTCGACATCAGCCATCGCCCGTTCTCCACTGCCACACAGTTCGGATATCTCTGTGAGCATACTTGCCGTTATCTGTTGATGACATCTTTTGATTATGCACAAAACTAGATGCAAATGCAAGTTAATGTGTACCGATTTTACAATTGAGAGCGTGAATCTTTTAAACAGCATTAGATGTTGAGTATAAACATGAAAAAGGATGGAGATTGTAGCCTAGCATAGAGACTGTGTGGAGAGATAGGGTGGAGAAGGATGGTGGAGATGCCTAATGCATCGCTAAAATAGCTTGAAATTTTCGTGAATAGCATGGCATCATGAAAGTGTACTCGACGTGAGCTACAGCAGCATTTCTATCCACCAAGATGGCGCGTGGCTATGACAGAAGTGCGGTTAACGGACGAAATAGTTCACGCAGTCATTTGCGCCAGCGGCCCAGCGTCGCTGGCACACTCAACAAAGGAGCGTTGCATTATGGCAGTCGAAACCACGATCTTACAAGAGGCTGGCGTCACCATCTCAAATGCGCGGGCGGTATTTCCCACAAAAACCTACGCGATGGCGCAAATTTCCTCAGTCAGCATGGCGAAAACCAAGACAAATGGGGGGCTGGTGGTGCTGGGCGTGTTGTTTGCGCTAGGTGGCCTCGCGTTCATTGGCAACCAGATCGTTGTCGCGCTTATCGGCATCCTGATCGGTGCCGGGCTACTTTACCTCGCGCTCCGCCCCAAATATGCGGTGCTGATCAGCAGTTCATCTGGTGAAGGTCATGCGCTGGTTTCCGGTGACAGGGCGCTGATCGAGCGCGTTGTGACGGCGATCAATGACGCGATGATCCATCGCGGCTAAGTGGCGGCAAGCGACGACGAGGCTATAGGGAAAGATGATGACTATTTCATTTTTCCCTGTGGCACCTTGCGTTGCATCAACCATAGTGGCCAGAGGCGCGCGGCATGAAGATGTGCGATACTAGACTATATGAGCGTCACCGAAACTGCAACGCCTCTCGCCCGCGCGCCCCATGCCCCCACGCAGGCCCAGGGGTGGGCCATGCTCGTCGCGGGCAACATCATCTTCGCCGGAGCGTATGTGGCCGGCAAGTTCGCCCTCACCACCGTCTCGCCCATCACGCTGAACGCGCTGCGCTTCGCGCTGGCGGCGGTCATCGTCGCGCCGGTCGTCATCCGCCAGCGGCACCAATTGCGCATGGGGCGGCGGGATGCGCTCACTTTCGTCGCCGTCGCGCTTTTGAGCTTCGTCCTCAACAAATACTTCGAGTATGTCGGCGTCAACCTCAGCACGGCCTCGGACTCCGCGCTGCTGATCTCCGGCGAGGGCATCTTCACGGCGGCGGCGGCCTGGATCTTCCTGCGCGAACGCGCCACCTGGCGGCACGGTGCGGCGCTGGCGCTCGGCACTTTCGGCGTCTACCTGATCATCGAGCGCGGCCTCGCCCCACACATCGATCCTGGCGGCGGTGCGCAGCGCATCTTAGGCGACGGCTTCTTCCTGCTTTCGTTGGCCTTCGAGGCGGTCGCGTCGATCATCAGCAAGCGGCTGGCCGGGCGCTTCACGCCGCTGTTCGTTATGGCCGCCACGGTGGTTGGTAGCCTGGCCGTGTGGCTGCCCGCCGGCGCGGTGGATATCGCGCTGCACGGGCTGCGGCTGACGCCGCTTTCTGCTGGTGGCATCATCTATCAGGCCGCGTTCGTCACCGCTATCGGCTATTTCTGCTGGTTCGGCGGCTTGCAGGCGGTCGCCGGTTCCGCTGCCGCCGCTTCGCTCTTCATCCAGCCGCTGGTGGGGACGCTGCTGGCGGTCGTCATCCTACACGACGCGCTCTCGCTCTTCACGCTGGTCGGCGGCGGCTGCATCATCCTGAGCGTGTGGGGCATCTCGCGGCTGGGGGCCGAGCGCGGGCCACCGGAGGTCGTCGAGTGAGGCTTGGTAGCACGTAAAATGGGCGAACGCATACTTTTTCACGGTGCAGCGGGTATAATTATTTTTATAGCGATTGCGGGTACAGACGGTGGTCAGTGGGGGGGGACAGACAGGAATGGCGGTCCTCCGGGGAGGCGTGGCGGACAGGAATTGATGGCTTGATTGAAGCTAGGTAGCATCCGTTGCGCTCGTCCCCGATGGTATACTCTATCACTCCCCGCCTGCCAAGGAACACGGCGAACGAGATGGCTGCTCGTGTGTTTGCGCCGCCTACGCCGCCGGGCCGCCGCGATGGGGCATGTTCGCTACCAGATCATTGATCTGCTTCCAGCCTTTTTGCAGGGTCAGGTCCATCCAGGCGACGGCGTTGAGCGCGACCTGGGTGGCGGGCTGGTGCAGCCATTGCGTGAACACATCGTTCTTGCGCGCCGGCAATTTCGCGTCGGCGACAGACACGGTAGCGGCTTGTGCGCGGGCCGCCCGCAAGCGGTCGTGTTCGGCCAGCTTGCGCTGGGCGGCGGTGTAGCCGCTGGCGAAGTATTGTGTGGTGTGGTGGAAGTCGAGCGCGCTGGTGCGTTCCGCCGTGTCATCTTCGATGACGATGAACTCCGCGCGCTTGGCATATTGACGGATGGCGGCATGCACATGGTTCGCGGCCACCAGATGCAAACTGCGCACGATCAGATCGGTCAGCGTCGTCACCGGCTCGGTCAATTCTCCAGCCGTCATCACCGACAGGACGTAGATCTCCCGCGCCCCGGCTTCCACGGCCACACTGACGCCACCGTTATCCAGCAGGCCGCCATCCACGTATTGCTGGCCATCGATCATCAGCGGCGGGAAGATGCCCGGAATGGAGGACGACGCCAGCACGGCGGGCGCGACGGGGCCATGCTCAAAGACTTCGGTGACGCCGCGCGTCAGATTCGAAGCCGACACCTTCAGCGACACCGGCAAATCCTCGAAGGTGATGCCGTTCAGGCCACCAAGTTCCGCCGCACGGTGAAAGATGCGCTGCATGCCGTCATGCGAGACCAGATAGGGCCGCTTGGAGGCGCGATTGGCGACGAAGCTGATGACATTGCCGCCGAATAGCTCAAACATCGTGATGCTGCGCCAGATGGTTTCGAGCTTGTCGAGCGAGGCCAGGTCGGGGTGCGCCGCCAGCCACAGGCCGTTCCACGCGCCGATGGAGGTGCCGACGATCAGATCCGGCGTGATGCCGCGCTCCAGCAAGGCGCGCAACATGCCCACCTGCGATGCCCCCAACGCTGCGCCGCCGCTCAACACGAATGCGACGCGCGGAGTCTGCTCTGCCATCTGCTCAACAATTTCCGCCATATGCGCCTCCTGCAAGAAACCTGGAACTGAGCGATCATCGTTCATTATATCACGCGGATGAGGTACTCTGCCAGGATGAGGAAAACCGAGTTTGAATATGTTGAGCAGCGCGTTGAACGCTATTTTGTGCGCCGGCAGCGCGTTCCCCTGATACCCCTTGCGGGGAAAGACGGTGGTCGTTGGGACCGGACAGACAGGAATGAGGGCGTTTCATAACCCATCGCCCTCCCAATAATGGGCAAGAACCCGGCGAGGCGAACGCAAGAGATCCGGGCGACCGGCGTCAGTGGCCGCGAGGGCAATGATCCAGGTGGCCGCATAGGTCA